>JANXSZ010000009.1 GCA_025356445.1 Betaproteobacteria bacterium
TACCGTAACAGTTGATATCACCAATACTGGCAAAACAGCCGGCAAAGAAGTGGCGCAATTATACCTGGCTGCGCCTTCTATAAAAATTAGCGCGACGCTGGGTGCGGTTGCCGGTCTGTTGGGCGGCACGCTCGCGGCTACCTCGTTCGCCACCAAAGCCACCGCACGGGCGGCGATCAACACCTCGCCTGAGCCGTTCACCAACATCGCTGCCAGCTTTGCCGAAGAGGGCATGGTGATGGGCGCGATGTGGCTGGCGACGAACCAGCCACTGCTGTTTGGCGGCGTGCTGCTGGTGGTGGTGGTGTTGATGGTCATCTTGCTGGTGTCTTTGCTGAAGTTCCTGAAGGCCACCATCGCCCGCGTCTCTGCTTTTTTCAAGGGCGCACCTCCGCCATCGCCCCTTCCCTCGTCACCGCCATCCACGGCCCCAACCCCCTGACCGGAACCCTCCCCATGTTCACCAAAATCCTCATCGCCAACCGAGGTGAAATTGCCTGCCGTGTAGCCGCCAGTTGTGCGAAGCTAGCTATCAAAACCGTAGCGGTGTATTCCGATGCCGATGCCAACGCCAAGCATGTGGCTGCGTGCGATGAGGCCGTCCACATCGGTGGCAGCGCCCCCAAAGACAGCTATTTGCAGTGGCAGCGCATCCTCGATGCCGCCATCGCGACCGGTGCGCAGGCTGTCCACCCCGGCTACGGGTTTTTGAGTGAGAACGAAGCCTTCGCCCAGGCTTGCGCTGATGCCGGACTGGTCTTCATCGGCCCGCCCCCTTCGGCCATCAAGGCGATGGGCTTGAAAGCCGAATCCAAGCAACTGATGGAACGCGCCGGTGTGCCCCTGGTGCCCGGCTACCACGGCGCTGACCAAGACCCGGCCTTGCTGCAACGCGAAGCTGACCGCATCGGCTACCCCGTGCTCATCAAGGCCAGTGCCGGCGGTGGCGGCAAGGGGATGCGGGCGGTGGACAAAGCCGAAGATTTCGCCGCCGCCCTGGCCTCGTGCCAGCGCGAAGCCATCAACAGCTTTGGCAATGACGTGGTGCTGATCGAAAAGTACGTGCAGCGTCCGCGCCACATTGAAATTCAGGTGTTTGGCGACACACAAGGCAATATCGTTTATCTGTTTGAGCGCGATTGCTCGGTGCAGCGCCGCCACCAAAAGGTGCTGGAAGAAGCGCCTGCACCTGGCATGACGGATGCGATGCGCCAGCAGATGGGTGAGGCGGCGGTCGCAGCGGCCAGGGTCGTGAATTACGTGGGTGCGGGCACCGTGGAGTTCATCGTCGAGCAACGCGCTGATGGTTCCATGAACTTTTTCTTCATGGAGATGAACACCCGTCTGCAAGTCGAGCACCCTGTGACCGAAGCCATCACCGGCCTGGATTTGGTCGAATGGCAGTTGCGCGTCGCGTCAGGCGAGCCTTTGCCGCTCCAGCAGTCCGATTTGCGCATCACCGGCCACGCCATCGAAGCGCGTATTTGCGCCGAGAACCCCGACAACAACTTCTTGCCTGCAACGGGTACGTTGCACGTCTACCAAAAGCCACAAGCCGCGAGCTTCGAGAGAGGCCGCGTGCGCATTGACGATGGCGTGCGTCCAGGCGACACCATCAGCCCGTTTTACGATTCGATGGTCGCCAAGCTCATCGTCCACGGTGCAACCCGGGCAGAGGCGCTGGCCCGGCTGGACGTGGCCCTGTCGCAAACCCATATCGTGGGTCTTAACACCAACGTGCAGTTCCTGCGCCACGTTATCCAAAGCCCTTCGTTTGCGGGCGCGCAGCTCGACACCGCGCTGATTCCCCGTGAAGAGGCCGTGCTGTTCCAACAAGAACGTGTGGGTTTGCCGTTGGCGGCGGCGGCTGTCATCGCGCATACGTTGGCAGCCGAGCAGGCCCAAGCGGGCAATGACCCTTTCAGCCACCGCGATGGCTGGAGCACCCATGGCATCCGCACCCGGCGCTTTGCCCTGGAATTCCACGGCGAGGCGGTAGAAGCGCAATTGCGTTACCTGCACGATGGCGCGCTGGTGCTTCAGGTGGGCGATGTTCAGGCGGGAGGCGTTGCTGGCCCGCTGGCCTGGTCGCATTCAGACGCGGCCCATTCCGCGCTGGAATTGCACTTCAACGGCCTGCGTTGTACGGCTCATGTGTACCGCAATGGCGAGGATGCGCACATCCATACGGCTCATGGCGCTACCAAAATCACCGTATTGGATGCCTTTGCCCATGCCGGTGAGACCCACGCCGAAGGCGGCCGTCTCACCGCGCCCATGCCGGGCAAAGTGGTGTCGTTTTCGGTCAAGGTGGGCGATACCGTTACCAAAGGCCAAGCGCTGGCAGTCATGGAAGCGATGAAAATGGAGCACACCATCGCCGCGCCCATGGATGGCGTGGTGGCTGAGCTGCTGTACGCACCGGGGGATCAGGTGACGGAAGGCTCGGAACTCCTCAAATTACAGGCCTGAACAGGCTGTAAGCGACATTGAAATTGAAACTGAACCCATGAAAATCACGTTCTACTGGACAGATGGCCGCACTGAGCCTTGGCTTGATGGCTTTCGCGCTGCTTTGCCCGGTACCGAATTCACCCCTTGGGTGCCCGGTGCCCCCGCTGCGGATTACGCCGTGGTTTGGTCGCCCCCGCAAGCCTTTTTTGACGAGCAAACCCAGCTCAAAGCCGTGTTCAACATGGGGGCGGGCGTCGATGCACTGATGAAGCTGAACATTCCAGCGCTTACCCAGGTGGTGCGCCTGGACGACGCGGGCATGTCGGTGCAGATGGCCGAATACGTGTGCCACGCCGTCATTCGCCATTTCCGTGAACTTGATGCTTACGAGGCCGATACCCGTGCGGGCAAATGGTCGTACCGCAAGCCCCGCGTGCGTACCGATTTCCCTGTCGGTGTCATGGGGCTGGGCGTGTTGGGTACGCGGGTGGTGCAGGCGCTGAAGCGTTTTGATTTCCCTGTCAATGCCTGGAGCCGCAGCCCCAAGGCGCTGGACGGTGTGCGCGGCTTTGCAGGCACCGAGCAGCTGGACGACTTTCTGGCCGCTTCCAAAGTGCTGGTCTGCCTGATGCCGCTCACGCCTGAGACGCAAGACATCCTGAACCACCGTAACCTCTCCTTGCTGCAACCGGGGGGTTACGTCATCAACGTGGCGCGCGGGGGTCATCTGGTGGACGATGATTTGATTGCGCTGTTGGACAGCGGTCATCTCGCTGGGGCTACGCTGGACGTGTTCCGCCAGGAGCCCTTGCCCAGTGCCCACCCGTTTTGGCAGCACCCCAACATCACGGTCACGCCGCACACCTCGGCCCGCACCTTGCGGGAGGAAAGCATTGCGCAGATTGCCAGCAAGATCACCGCGATGGCGCAGGGCTTGCCTGTGGCTGGGGTGGTGGGGCGTGCGCGTGGGTATTGAGCCTTCAGCCATCAAAAATATCAAAAATACCAAAATATTGAAGAGACCCTTCCATGAACCTTCCCTCTACCGTCAAACTCGTCGATGTAGGCCCGCGTGATGGCCTGCAAAACGAAAAGCAACTCGTCCCCGCTGCCATCAAAATTGAGCTGATCCACCGCCTGCAAGAGGCTGGTGTAAAGCACCTGGAAACCACCAGCTTCGTGTCGCCCAAGTGGGTGCCGCAAATGGCGGATAACGCGCAGGTGATGGCCGGCCTCATCCGCAAGACCGGTGTGCGCTATGCTGTACTGACACCGAATATGCAGGGCTTGCAGGCGGCGCTCGCAGCACCCCGCGAACAATGGCCAGATGAAATCGTCGTCTTTGGCGCGGCCAGCGAGGCCTTCAGCCAACGCAACATCAATTGCTCCATTGCGCAGAGCATTGAGCGCTTTCGCCCTGTCGCCGAGGCAGCGCGGGCACAGGGCATTCATGTGCGGGGTGCGATTTCTTGCACGGTAGGGTGCCCGTATGAAGGCGAGATTGCCCCTGAACGTGTGGCGATGGTGGCGCGCTTGATGCGGGACATCGGCGTGCAGCACATTGGTGTGGCAGACACGATTGGCGTAGGCACGCCGCTCAAAGTGAAGCGGGCGCTGGAGGCCGCTTTGCAGCATTACAGCGTGGACGACATTTCCGGCCACTTCCACGACACCTACGGGCAGGCACTGGCCAACACCCTGGCCAGTCTTGAACTGGGCATCTGGCAGTACGACACGTCGGTGGCTGGACTGGGCGGCTGTCCCTACGCCAAAGGAGCGACAGGCAATGTGGCGACCGAGGATGTGGTCTACCTGCTGCACGGCATGGGCATTGAGACCGGTATTGACCTCGATAAATTGGTGGACGCAGGTGCCTTCATCAGCGATTTCCTGGGCCGCAAGCCGAATTCGCGTGCGGCGACGGCGCTCCTCAACAAACGGGAAAATTGAGCCATGTGTGGTGCTGAATTGAAGACCCTCCCGGAAGGTGTGCAGCGCATTGCCCGTGAATTGCAGGACAAAAACCATCCCCATGCCCCTGTGATGCTGGACGACGCCGCCCGTACCGCGCAGCAAGCCGCTGACGCTTTGGGCATCGTCGTTGGCCAAATCGCCAAGAGCATCATCTTTCGCCGCAAAAGTGGCGGTGGTGGTGACGATGTGGCCGTGCTGGTTATCACCTCGGGTGACCGGCGTGTCGATGAAAAGAAAGTGGAGGCGCTGGTCTGCGCCGAGGGTGGCAAGCTGGGCCGTGCCGATGCTGATTTCGTCAAAGCCAAGACGGGCTTCTCGATCGGCGGTGTCTCTCCTATAGGCCATTTGCACCCACCCGTCACCTTGATTGACCGTGATTTGTTCCGCTTCCCTGAAATTTGGGCGGCGGCGGGCCATCCCCATGCGGTTTTCAAACTCGTCCCCAGCGACCTGGAGCGCTTGACGGGTGCTCCCGTAGCGGATGTGGCAGCGCCCACTGCGGTATCATGAGTGCTACTGATTCGATAGCTATCCGTGCCCATCAGGCAAGCGAGACAGCCTTTAATGGCGATAAAGTCGCGTCGCCGTGTATCTCGGTGTGCAAGATGAATGACGACCAAAGTTTGTGTTTGGGCTGTCTGCGTACTCTGGACGAGCTTCGTGCCTGGAGCACCCTGGACGATACTGGCAAGCGCAGCATCTGGAAGGACATTGCCGAGCGTGCAGGGGTATCGGTTTGACATTGGTTTGAAAAAAGCACCATGAAACACATCACCTTCTACCTCGACTTCATTTCGCCTTACGCCTACCTCGCGTTTGAGAAGCTGCCTTTGGCGCTGGAGGGCTTAAGTTACAGCGTGGCTTACAAACCTGTGCTGTTCGCCAGTTTCCTTCAGCACCACGGTCAGCTTGGGCCTGCTGAAATTGCGCCTAAGCGCGACTGGACTTACCGCCAAGTGCAGTGGCTGGCACACGCGGAAGGCATTCCACTGGATTTGCCAGCGGCCCACCCCTTCAACCCGCTTGTCTTATTGCGTTTGGCGCTGGCCTGCCGCGAGGATGGTGAAGTCAACCGCTACGTGGCGGAAACCGTGTTTCGCCATGTCTGGCGCGGTGGTGCCGACGCGGTTGACCCTGCGCGTCTCGCGGCGCTGGCGGCTGGCTTGAACCCGCAGCGCGATCCGGCAGGGGCTGCAGTCAAAGCGCATCTGAAAGCTGAGACCGAAGCCGCGTTGGCATTGGGTCTGTTTGGCGTGCCCGCCTTTTCGGTGGATGACAAGGTGTTTTGGGGGCTGGATTCACTGCCAATGCTGCGTGCCTGGTGTCAGGGCGATGCCTGGTTTGAGGGGCCAGCGTGGACGGCTGCAACGCAGGTTGCGACAGGCGTTGTCAGAAAAACAGCAGCGTGAACCGGTAATTCATCACCATGTGGAATGCGGTCCGAGGGTAATTGCGTAGTTTGTAAGTCGCTGTTGGTTTCGCGTCAGAGCAGGGTCAGTGCGGGCTTCAACAATGCGGTCGGGCTTTCACACCGAGAGCTGTGTATTCACATTTTTGGAGACAAAACATGGCAACTGCAGCAGCAGCACACCGGCCCATGACCGCTGAGGAAAAGAAGGTCATCTTCGCCTCATCGCTTGGTACCGTTTTCGAATGGTATGACTTCTACCTGTACGGCTCGCTCGCAGCCGTTATCGCCAAGCAATTCTTTGGTGGCCTGGACCCCACATCGGCTTACATTTTTGCACTGCTGGCGTTTGCCGCAGGCTTCTTGGTACGCCCCTTTGGCGCGCTGGTGTTTGGTCGTCTGGGCGACATGATTGGCCGTAAATACACGTTCTTGGTGACGATTCTTATCATGGGTTCGGCCACCTTCGTGGTGGGTTTGCTGCCCAGCTACAAAGACATCGGTATTGCCGCGCCCATCATCTTGGTCGCATTGCGCATGTTGCAAGGTTTGGCTTTGGGTGGTGAATACGGCGGTGCCGCCACTTACGTCGCAGAACACGCGCCACACGGTAAACGCGGTGCGTACACGGCATGGATTCAAACCACAGCGACGCTGGGTTTGTTCTTGTCGCTGATCGTGATTTTGGTCACCCGTGAATTGACCGGTGCTGACTTTGACGTCTGGGGTTGGCGCGTTCCGTTCCTGGTGTCCATCTTGTTGTTGGCGGTGTCGGTGTACATCCGCTTGAGCATGAACGAGTCACCCGCGTTCCAAAAAATGAAGGCTGAAGGCAAGACCTCCAAGGCCCCGTTGACCGAAGCTTTCGGCCAGTGGAAAAACCTGAAAGTCGTGATCTTGGCGCTGATTGGTTTGACGGCTGGTCAGGCTGTGGTGTGGTACAGCGGTCAGTTCTACGCGCTGTTCTTCTTGACCTCGATTGCCAAGGTGGACGCTAAAACAGCCAATTTGTTGATCGCAGCCTCACTGATCATCGGTACACCGTTCTTCATCGTGTTTGGTGCACTGTCCGACAAAATCGGCCGCAAACCTATCATCATGGGTGGTTGCTTGATCGCCGCATTGACTTACTTCACTGTGTTCCCCATGTTGCTCGGTTATGCCAACCCTGCGTTGGTCAAGGCGCAGCAAACCGTGCCTGTGATTGTCACGGCTGACCCTGCACAGTGCTCTTTCCAAGGCAGCCCGATTGCGCGTCCGATTGACTTCACCAGCTCTTGCGATATTGCCAAGCGCACATTGACGGAAAACTCTGTGCCTTACAAAAACGTGGTGGCACCCGCAGGCACTATCGCCAGCATCAAAATCGGTGACAAGGACATCCCTTCGTTGACCGCCATTTTGAACGACAAGCGCGATGCTTTCTCACCAGAAAGCGCCAAAGCGATTGCTGAATTCAAGAAGACCGTGGCTGATACCGCCAAAGCCGGTGGCTTGACTGCCAAGGCCGACCCCGCAGGCATGAACACCCCGATGGTGCTGGCAATTTTGGTGTTCCTGGTGATTTTGGTTACGATGGTTTACGGCCCGATCGCTGCCATGCTGGTCGAGATGTTCCCTACCCGCATTCGCTACACCTCGATGAGCTTGCCGTACCACATCGGTAACGGCTGGTTCGGCGGTTTGCTGCCTACCACGGCCTTTGCCATGGTGGCTGCGACCGGCGACATCTTCTACGGCCTGTGGTACCCCGTGATCGTGGCTGCGGCGACCTTTGTGATCGGCATGCTGTTCATCAAGGAAACCAAAGACGTGGATATTTTTGCCAACGACTAAAGTTATCTGCATTGCCAAAGCCCTTGCCGTTCAACCCTGGCAAGGGCTTTTTTTTGAAACTTAAAATTTTTGTACTGAGGAGATAGTTATGTGGAAGCTCATTGTTGGATTTATCGTTTTTGCAGGTCTCGCCATGTTCGTGCTGATGCGCGGTGGTGACATTGACATGAGCGGCGAAAAGCATGGCGCTGAGGCGCCGCATGAAGCTGCTGCCCCAGCACCCGCACCTGCCGCTGCCAGCAGCGTGGCCAAATAGAAACCCTTTGATTAGCGCGGAACAGCCCATCAGAAGGCAGCGCGAAAACAGTTGTGGAGGTACATTGCGAGACGTAAAATGTCTGACACAATCTACGTCAAAACCGAACTGGGCCGCAACGCGTTCAAAGACCGCTCAATGGCTTTGACACAGCGCCAACGCGCCGCCTTCATATTGGTTGACGGTGTTCGCACAGAAGCCAGTGTGCTGAGCGCCACTGCCGGTTTGGGCGTGCAATCAGACGACATCACCGCCTTGTCGCGCCAAGGTTATGTGGTGGCTGCACCAACCACAGCAGCGGCCATGCCCTCTGTAGTGCCTGGCATCGTCCCTCTGCCTGCGCTGAATCACAGTACGGCTCAGCAGCGCTACCAACGCGCTTATCCCCTCGCAGCCCAACTCACCGCCAGTTTGGGTTTGCGCGGTTTTCGCCTGCACATGGCGGTCGAAGCCGCTGATGGGTATGAACAGCTTCTGGCCTTGATGCCCAAAATACGGGAAGCCTTGGGTGCTGAAAAATGTCGCCCGCTTGACGCCGCCTTGGCGGACTGATGCTGGCGGTGGTGCCTGCCCGTTGCGTGGCATGCGAAACCCAAGAGTGTTTCAAATTGCGAGTATTCGCACCCCTTGGGAGTAACCCGCAGCGTTTCTCTTGTCTCCTGACTTAGGCTACGCGGGCTATTCAACGGCATATTCCACGAAACCAAGTCCGCAAGACGGGGCATTCACGCCCCGTTTAAAACCAGGAGCATCCACGATGAGCGTCAAATTTCAAGTCAACGGCAAAGCCGTCACCGCCAATGCGGAACCCGATACCCCGTTGCTGTGGGTGATACGGGACGAGCTGAACATGACCGGCACCAAATTCGGTTGCGGCCTCGCCTTATGCGGTGCCTGCACCGTTCACGTCAACGGCAAACCCGTACGCTCTTGTCAGACGCCTTTGTCCGCTGTGGCGGGCCAAAAAGTCGCTACTGTCGAAAGCCTGTCGCGCAACAACACCCACCCCTTGCAAGTGGCGTGGATCAAGCATGATGTGCCCCAGTGCGGCTACTGCCAGTCGGGCCAGTTGATGAGCGCAGCTGCCTTGCTGCAAACCAACAAAAACCCCTCAGACGCTGATATTGACGCGGCGATGAGCGGCAACATTTGCCGCTGTGGCACCTACCCTCGCATCAAGGCCGCAATCAAAGATGCGGCTTCCACCATGCGCGCTGCTTGAGGAGAACCTTCATGACCACCTTCAACACCTCAACCTCTCGTCGCAACTTCCTCAAGACTTCAGCCGCCGCCAGTGGCCTGCTGCTCGGTGTCGCCATTCCCGCAGGCATTCAAGCTGCTGGCACGCTGTACACGCCCAATGCCTGGGTTCACATTGCGGACGACAACACCATCACCTTGATCTCGGCACGTTCCGAGATGGGGCAGGGTGTGTTCACGTCCATGCCCATGCTGATCGCTGAAGAGCTGAACGTCGCCCTGAGCCAGGTCAAAGTGGTGAACGCACCACCTAAAGCCGTCTACACCAACGCGCTGCTGGGGGCACAAATCACCGGTGGTTCCACTTCCGTGCGCGATGGCTGGGAAAAGCTGCGTACCGCCGGTGCGCAAGTGCGCGAAATGCTGATTACCGCTGCCGCTGAAAAATGGAGTGTGGACCGCAGTACCCTGCGCGCTGAAAACGGCATGGTCATCGGTGCTGGTGGCAAAAAAGCCAGTTACGGCAGCTTGGCTGAAGCCGCGTCCAAACTGCCTGTGCCTGAAAAAGTCGCCCTCAAAGACCCGAAAGACTTCACCCTCATCGGCAAGCGCACCAAGCGCCTCGATACCTCTGCCAAGGTCAATGGCACAGCCCAGTACGGTATCGACGTGAAGCTGCCCGGCATGGTCTACGCCAGCTTGGAGCAATGCCCTGTCATCGGTGGCAAGGTGGTTAGCTTTGACGCCTCCAAGGTTAAAGGGATGCCCGGCGTGATCGACGTGGTGCAAATTCCCGATGGCGTGGCCGTGGTGGCTTCCAGCTACTGGCAAGCGCAAAAAGCCCGCAAAAACCTCACCGTGGTGTGGGACGAAGGTGCGGGTGCCAAGCTTGACCAGAACGTGGTGCTTGCCACCACCCGTGCTGCAGCGGACACCGGCAAGGTCATCCCCATCACCAAACCCGCAGGCAATCTGGCTGAAGCCATGAAGGGGGCGGCCAAAACCGTCAAGGCCGAGTACATCAGCCCGATGCAGGCGCACGCCGCCATGGAGCCTATCAACTTCACTGCCAGCTTCAAAGACGGCAAATGTTTGGTGATCGGCTCCACCCAGTTCCAGCAGGGTGCGCAAGGCGTGGTGGCGGCGGTGTTGGGCATCAAACCTGAAGATGTGGATGTGCAGACCACCTTCCTCGGTGGCGGCTTTGGCCGTCGTCTGGAAGTGGACTTCATCGCCCAAGCGGCGCAAATCTCCAAAGCAGTGGGTAAGCCCGTCAAGATGGTTTGGAGCCGTGAAGACGACATGACGCACGACTTCTACCGTCCTTTGGGTTTCAACCAACTGGCGGCCGGGCTGGACGCGGCAGGCACGCCCATCGCTTTGCACCACAAAGTCACTTCGCAATCGGTCACACAGCGCGCTTTTGGTCTGCCCAAAGACACGCTGGACCCGTTCATGGCCGAAGCCTCCGTGGCGGCTTACGAGATTGCCAACACCCAGCATGACCTGGTGATCCACGACTCCGGGATGCGCGTGGGCTACTGGCGCGGTGTGAGCCACAACATGAACGCCTTCGCCAATGAAAGCTTCATGGACGAACTGGCCGCTGCGGCGGGCAAAGACCCCTACGCTTACCGCATGGCTTTGCTGGCCAACAAGCCCCGCTTTGCCAATGTGCTCAAGCTGGCTGCCGACAAAGCCGGTTGGGGCAGTGCGCTGCCCGCAGGCCGTGCGCGGGGCATTGCGTTGATGGAAGGCTACGACACCTACATGGCCCAAGTGGCTGAAATCAGCATGGTGGACGGTGCTGTCAAGGTGCATAAAGTGACCGTCGCCGCCGATCTCGGTCAGATGATCAACCCTGACACCGTAGAAGCCCAAATCCAGTCTGCCGTCATCTTCGGCCTGGGCGCGTCCACGATGCAGGAAATCACGATGGAGAAAGGCCGTGTGCAGCAGACGAATTACCACAACTTCCCCGTGGTGCGCATGCACGAAGCGCCTGTGATTGACATCGTGCTGGTCAAGAGCACCGAGAAGCCTGGTGGTATTGGTGAACCTGCCACCGCTTTGGTCGCACCTGCGGTGGCCAACGCGATTGCGACGTTGACAGGCAAACGTGTGCGTAAATTGCCACTGAGCGCTGACGCGATCAAGCAAGCGTAAAACAGCCAGCGCTGAAGCTTGAAAGCCATGCCCGCCTCGTGATGAGGTCGGCATGGCTTTTTTATGGGTTAAAAGTTAAAGGTTGAGCGCTTGAAGGCTCGGCGCTGGGTACTTAACGCTGAAACCGGCCATCTGCACCCACGATGGACAGGTCTGCAAAATCCAAGCCAGTATGGTCGGTTGGGCTGTAGCTGATTTCCAGCCCACCCAGGTCGAATTTTTTCATGCTTTCCAGTGCGCTCACGATGCGGTCTCGGCTGGGTTTGTTGCCGGCTCTTCGCAGCGCTTCAACCAGCACCTTGGCAGCGGCAAAGCCTTCCAGCATGGCGGGACTGACCTCTTGCAGGCCTTTGGCGCGTGCCAGCGCTTGGGCTTCACGTACCAGTGGAAAGGTGATGGCGCGTTCGTTGGGGAAGACCTGGGTAATCACCACACCCCTGGCGTTGCTGCCCAGCAATTTGACGAAGCCGCTGGAGGCATTGTTGGACAAGGTCACCACCTGGGCGTTCGAGCCCGCAGCGCGCAAGGCGCTGATGGCGTCCACAACAGCAGACCCTGAGCCAAATACCATCACCGCTTGAGGATTGGCGCGTACAACGGTGGGTATTAAGGTGCTGAAATCAGGCTTGGCACGGTCAAATTTTTCCAGGGCGACTGGTGTGATTTTGGCGGCAGCGAAGCCTTTGGTGGCACCCGCCAGCGCGTCTGTGCCAAAACTGTCGTCCACATGAATCACCGCAATGCGGGTGGTTCCCAGCGTGCTCAGGTGGACTACTGCTTTTTCAGCCTCGCGCTGGTAGGTCGCCCGCACATTGAAGATGTATTTCTGCACCGGTTTGTGCAGCACCATGGCCCCCGAGGACGGCGCAATCAAGGCCACGCCGTGTTTGTCCAGCAATGGCATGATGGCCTGGGTGTGCGGCGTTCCCCGGTTGAGGAACATCGCCAGTACCCCGCGTTCTTCGATCAGCACGCGGGCGTTTTCGGCGGCCAGTTTGGGGTCAAACTTGTCGTCCAGCGAGATCAATTCAATTTTTTGTCCGCCAATGCCGCCCTGGCTGTTCACCGCATCCAGGTACAACTTGGCCCCGTCAGTGGTTTCAGTGACACCGACGCTGACGGCGCCACTGAAGCCGGCTGTTTGCCCAATCAACAATTGCGCAGACGCCACAGTCGCCCAAACGAGTCCGATACCCCATATTCCCAAACGGTTCAGTTTTATCACGGGTTTGTCTCCAAACGTTGGCCGAAAGCGCACTGTACTGTGAGCGGCACAACTTTGCACATCTCCCTAGAATGCTCGGGTCTCTTTCAGGAAAGCCTTCCCATGCCCCAGGGTCTTATCCGCATACGCGGCGCACGTCAGCACAACCTTAAAAATCTGGATTTAGACATCCGCACCGGGGAGCTGACGGTGGTTACCGGCCCCAGTGGTTCGGGTAAATCCAGTCTGGTGTTTGACACCCTGTTCGCTGAGGGTCAGCGGCGCTATGTGGAAACCTTCTCGGCCTACGCCCGCCAGTTCCTTGACCGCATGGACAAGCCCGCCGTAGACCGGGTGGACGGTGTGCCGCCCGCCATTGCCATCGACCAGACCAACCCGGTGCGCAGCTCGCGGTCCACGGTCGGCACGATGACGGAGTTGAACGACCACCTGAAACTGCTCTTCGCCCGTGCCGGCCAGTTGTTCGACAAAGACACCGCACTGCCGGTGCGCCTCGATTCCCCTGACACGATTTATGCGCAGTTGCAGGCCAGGGCCGCAGCACTGGGCGATCCGCGTTTGGTGCTGACGTTTCCCGTGGAGTTGCCCGCCAACACCACGGCGGATGAGGTGGCGCAGTGGCTGTCGGCCAGTGGCTTCACCAAGGTACAAGCAGAACGCGAAGTGGCTGTGGCGCAAGCTGTATCTGCTAAGGCTGCTACTGAAAAAATAGCAAAGAAGGACGCAGCTGCAAAAGCGGAAAAAGCAGCCAAAGAGGTCAACGCTACGCGCAAGGTGCTGGATGTGGTGGCC
Organism: Betaproteobacteria bacterium; assembly: GCA_025356445.1. Taxonomy (GTDB): domain Bacteria; phylum Pseudomonadota; class Gammaproteobacteria; order Burkholderiales; family Burkholderiaceae_C; genus Defluviibacillus. Next base: position 13,312 of record JANXSZ010000009.1, read on the forward strand.
GACCGCTTTCGCTTGGGCAATACGGAAAAAGTCCGCGTCGTCGAAGCCATTGAAGTCGCGCTCAAGCGTGGTGCGGGGCGTCTCAATGTCTACTGCTTGAACGACGCTACCGAGCCTGACATCTGGAAGTTTTCCACCGGCCTGCATTGCCCCGAAAGCGATCTGCGCTATACCGATCCGATTCCGTCCGCTTTCTCGTTCAATTCTGCTGTCGGTGCTTGCGAAAGCTGCCGGGGTTTTGGCCGTGTGATTGGTGTGGACTACGGCCTCGTCATCCCTAACGACAAACTCACGTTGCGTGCCGGGGCCATCAAAACCATTCAGACCCCCGCATGGAAGGAATGCCAGGATGATTTGATGCGCCATGCCGAGACCGCAGGCATCCCTCGGGACACCCCCTGGAGCAAGCTCACCGCAGAGCAAAAGCACTGGGTCATCAACGGCTCGCCGAACTGGAACGGTAAGTGGAACCAGCACTGGTTTGGCATCAAACGTTTCTTTGAGTACCTGGAGACCAAGGCGTACAAGATGCACATCCGGGTGCTGCTGTCCAAATACCGCAGTTACACGCCGTGCCCGACCTGTGGCGGTGCGCGCCTGAAAACCGAGAGCTTACTGTGGCGCATAGGCACAAAAGAAGACGCTGATTCGGTATTGCCACCGGCCAAACGGTTCTTGCCTGTGGGGGCTGCATGGTCACGCGCCGAACTGGAAGCGTTGCCCGGCCTGTGCCTGCACGATCTGATGCTGTTGCCGATAGAGCGCCTTCGAAGGTTTTTTGATGCTATCCATTTTGAAGCGACTGACCATGACGCACGGGCGCTGGCGCTGCTTTTCGATGAAATTCGCACCCGCCTGCGCTACCTGGCTGACGTGGGCATTGGCTACCTCACGCTGGACCGCCAAAGCCGTACCTTGAGCGGTGGCGAGGTACAGCGCATCAACCTCACCACCGCTTTAGGCACATCGCTGGTGAACACCCTGTTTGTGCTGGACGAGCCCAGCATTGGCCTGCACCCGCGCGACATGGGCCGTATCATTGTCGCCATGCAGCGCCTGCGCGACGCGGGTAACACCCTGGTGGTGGTGGAGCATGACCCGGCGGTGATGTTCGCCGCTGACCGCATGATCGACATGGGGCCAGGGCCGGGCGAGAAGGGCGGGCAGATAGTGTTCGATGGCAGCACCGAGGACTTGCGCCATGCCGATACCCTCACCGGGGCTTACCTCGGTGGCCGCAAGCAGGTGGGCTTTGGCTTCAAGCGCATGGTGACGGACAACACGCCGCGCCTCGTGCTGGAAGGCGTGCGCGAACATAACTTGCACAACGTCAGCGTCGATATTCCCTTGCAGCGGCTGGTGTGTATCACCGGGGTCAGCGGTTCGGGCAAATCCACGCTGATTCAGGACGTGCTGGCCCCGGCCTTGATGCGGCATTTTGGCCGCGCTACCGAATCCCCGGGCTTGCATGACCGCCTGATGGGGGCCGATCACCTGAGCGATGTGGTCTTTGTGGACCAGTCACCCATCGGCAAAACCGCCCGCTCCAACCCTGCGAGCTACGTGGGGGCATGGGACGCGGTGCGCGAGATTTTTGCCACCGCACCGTTGTCCAACCAGCGTGGCTACACCGCTAGCAAATTCAGCTTCAACAGCGGCGATGGCCGTTGTGCGCTGTGTGGTGGCTCGGGCTTTGAGCATGTCGAAATGCAGTTTTTGAGCGATGTCTACCTGCGCTGCCAAGACTGCGACGGCAAACGCTATCGGCCTGAGATTTTGGAAGTCACCGTGGAACGCGGTGGGCGGCTGCTGAATGTGGCCGATATTTTGAACCTCACCGTCAGCGAGGCTGCTATGTTATTTGCAGCGGATCGTGACGTGCTGCGGGCGCTGCAGCCCATTGTGGACGTGGGTTTGGAGTACGTGAAACTCGGCCAGCCCGTGCCCACACTCAGCGGCGGCGAATCCCAGCGCCTGAAGTTGGCAGGTTTCTTGGCCGAAGCGGCCAAGAACGCCACCGCCAGCCGTCAAGCCAAAGCCACCAAGGGCACGCTGTTCCTGTTCGATGAGCCCACCACCGGCTTGCACTTCGACGACATTGCCAAGCTGATGCGCGCCCTGCGTAAACTGCTGGACGCGGGCCATTCGCTGGTCGTCATCGAACACAACCTCGACGTGATCCGGGCCAGCGATTGGCTGGTTGATTTGGGCCCCGAAGGCGGCGAAACCGGTGGCTTGATCGTGGCGGAGGGCACGCCTGAAGACCTGCGCCTGCACCCCAGTTCGCACACCGGCAAAGCGCTGCGCGAGTACGAGGGGGCGATGGGCATGGGTTCGCACCTGGTGCAAGACAAGGCAAGGGCGCTGGCGGCGTCTGTTGTCCGACCACCGTTGCTGGACGCCATCCAGATCGTCAATGCCAAAGAGCACAACCTCAAGTCCCTCAGCGTCAATATTCCGCACGGCAAATTCAGCGTTGTGACTGGCGTCAGTGGCTCTGGCAAGTCCACGCTCGCCTTTGACATTCTTTTCAACGAAGGCCAGCGCCGCTATCTGGAAAGCCTGAATGCCTACGCCCGCAGCATCGTCCAGCCCGCAGGCCGCCCTGAGGTGGACGCGGTCTACGGCATCCCACCCACTGTCGCTATCGAGCAGCGCCTGAGCCGGGGCGGGCGTAAAAGCACCGTGGGCACCACCACCGAAGTCTGGCACTTCCTGCGCCTGCTCTACGTCAAACTGGGTGTACAGCACTGCATCCACGACGGCACGGCCGTGCAGCCGCAAACGCCCGACAGCATCGCCGCCCAACTGCTCAAAACCTTCCGGGGCCAGCACATCGGCCTGCTCGCCCCCTTGGTGATGAACCGCAAAGGTGTCTACACCGAGTTGGCCGATTGGGCCCGCCCGCGTGGCTACACCCACTTGCGCGTGGACGGTAACTTCCTGCCTACCACCGGCTTCCCACGCATTGACCGCTTCAAAGAGCACACCATCGAGCTGCCGGTGATGAGCCTGGACGTGCTGCCCGAGAATGAAGCGCTGCTGCGCCAGAGCTTGGCGACAGCGCTGGAGCATGGCAAAGGCGTGGTTCATATCCTGAGTGATTTGGGTGGCTTGAGAGTGGCGATGGAGGCCAATGCACCTACTGCCAGCATCGGCAAACTCACGGCCTTTTCAAGCAAACGCGCCTGTCCGGTCTGCGCCACCAGCTACGCCGAGCTCGACCCGCGTCTCTTCAGCTACAACAGCAAACACGGCTGGTGCCCCGACTGCGTGGGCACCGGTGTCGGGCTGACCAAAGAGCAGCGCAAAGCCCTGGACGACTCTGTGCGTGATGACGACACATCAGGTCGTGAACAAACCTTCGCAGAAGCCGAAGTGGAAGACCTGAGCGACAAGCCCTGCGCCACTTGCCACGGCACGCGCCTAAACCTGACCGCCCGTGCCGTGCAGTTCGGTGCTACAAAATTCGTAGCTGGCAGTGCTGTCACCATCAGCTATCTTGCCGGTTTGAGTGTCACAGAATTGCGCCGGTGGATGGAAACCCTCGTTCTCACAGGCCGCGATGCCGACATCGCCCGCGACCTGATTCCTGAAATCAAAGGTCGCTTGTCTTTCCTCGAAGAAGTCGGTCTGGGCTACCTCACGCTGGACCGAGGTGCACCCACGCTCAGCGGCGGCGAAGCCCAGCGCATCCGCCTCGCCGCCCAGCTCGGCAGCAACCTGCAAGGCGTTTGCTATGTGCTGGACGAACCCACCATCGGCCTGCACGCCCGCGACAACCATATCCTGCTCAATGCCCTGCACAAGCTGGGTGACAAAGGTAATACCCTGGTGGTGGTCGAGCATGACGAAGACACCATCCGCCGCGCCGACCACATCATCGACATCGGCCCCAGCGCGGGCAAACGCGGTGGTAGGCTGGTCGCCGAGGGCCTGGTCAGCGATATTTCCTCCGCCGCAGACAGCGTGACCGGCCGCTACCTGCTCCACGCCATGAAGCACCCTTTAATGCCCAGGCGAAAGGTGGATAAGCTACAGCAGCTATCAAAAAAAGAGCATTCAACCGCAGCAACTGTCGATACCCTGCACTGGATCACCGTTAAAGGGGCTTACCTTCATAACCTTGATAACGCCAATCTCCACGTTCCGCTCCAGCGTCTCGTTGCCATCACTGGCGTTTCGGGCTCCGGCAAATCCACCCTGGCCCGGGATGTTCTCCTGGCCAACGTGCACGCTGCTGTCGCTCAGCGCAGCACCAAAGCCGGTCGTGACGCCATGGCTGCGGGTCAGTTCCCCACCTGGACGGGCTGCGTGGCCGTCCAAGGCTACGAATCCGTAGACCGTGTGCTCGAAGTCGATCAAACCCCCATCGGCAAAACCCCCCGCAGCTGCCCCGCCACCTACATCGGTTTTTGGGACACCATCCGCAAGCTCTTCGCTGAAACTCTGGAAGCCAAAGCCCGGGGCTACGCAGCAGGCCGCTTCAGTTTCAACACCGGCGAAGGCCGTTGCCCCAGCTGTGAAGGCCAAGGCGTACGCACCATCGAGATGAGCTTCCTGCCCGATGTGAAAGTGCCTTGCGAAACCTGCCACGGCGCACGCTTCAACCCCGAAACCCTGGCGGTGACGTGGCGTGGCAAAAGCATTGGCGACGTGCTGCAAATGGAAGTGGACGAATCCGTCGAGTTTTTCAAAGCCATGCCCAACATCAGCCACCCCCTGCAACTGCTGAAAGATGTGGGCCTGGGCTACTTGACGCTGGGCCAGCCGTCGCCCACGCTGAGCGGTGGTGAAGCCCAGCGCATCAAGCTGGTCACAGAACTGAGCAAGGTCCGTGATGACATCACCCGACGTGGCCAAAAAGCCCCGCATACCCTTTATGTGCTGGACGAACCCACGGTGGGACTGCACATGGCCGATGTCGAAAAACTTATCCAGGTGCTGCACCGTTTGGTGGGCGGTGGCCACAGTGTGGTCGTCATCGAGCATGATCTGGACGTGATCGCCGAAGCCGATTGGGTGATTGACCTTGGCCCCGAAGGTGGCAATGGCGGTGGCCGTGTGGTGGCTGCCGCAACGCCTGAAGAGGTGGTGCGCCTGGGCACGCACACGGGCAAGGCTTTGGCTGCGGTGCTGGCGCGGGTGTGACTGTGACATTGAGGTACAGCCGCGCTTCATGTTCTGTGCGCTGCTACCTCGACTTGGCAAACACCTTGATGGCCTCATGCACCTGCCCCCAAAAGCGCAGCCTTTTGCCGGTGGGCAGCTGCTTGTCCAATGCCCGTTCAGGCCAGCTTGGATGGGGTGCTGCTGTCTTGTGCTGGGGCGCTTGCAGCGTTTGAGGAACCAGCGCTGCGAGTGTCGCCTCGAGCTCTGCAGCCAACGCCACCATGGCCGGGCTGCGCAATGCGGCTGGCAAGCATGTGATGAGGATAGGGCGCTCACGGATGGCCGCTTCCCACTGCGCGGCATTGCGGGGTGCACCCAGCGTGGCCGGATCGGTGGCACTGCACGAGGTGGCAGCTGGCCTGAAGGTGGCATAGGGCAGACAGGGGGATGAGGCCCCGGCAGCGGCATGCGTTTGGGTTTTAGTTTGGGTTGCTGCGTTGAAGTCTGCCAGTGATGCGTCAATATCGCCTGCTTCGTACCCCAGATAGCCCCGCAGGTAGAGTGCCCGCTGGTTGCCGGGTTCCAGGTGAAGGGCCTGCTCAATGTCGGCATTGGCACGGGCACCATCACCTTGTTTCAGGTACAGCTCTGCGCGGTTCAACCAGGGTTTCAGTGCCGCAGGTTGGTGCTTGACTTCACGGCCATAGGCGGCAAGGGCTGTCGGCAAGTCGTCAGGGGTGCCTGCGCATTCCACCAGCTCGCCCATCAGGCTGTTGGCCCACGGCAGTTTTTCGTCCAGCGCCAGTGCCGTTTGCACGTCTTGGTAGGCGTGTGCCCACTGTCCCAGCGCATGCCGCGCATCCGCACGTTGAAAGTAGGCTTGCGCCAATTGCGGGCGGTGGCGAAGCACTTCGTCGCAGTCCGCCACGGCCTGCATAAAGTCCCGCTGGGCGGCGGCTTCTTCGGCGCGTTTGCTGAAGTAGTAGGGCGCGTTGCTGGGGTCTTGGGCGATCAGCTGGGTCAATACCTCGCGCCTCAGGGCTTGCGGCACCTGGTTCAGGGTGCTGCTGTAGGCTTGGACGGCAGCGGTATACAACGGCAGTGTGCGTAGCGCTTCAGGCACACAGGCCAGGGCGTCCTGGTTGGCCTCCACAGCGCTGAGGCACAGCGCAGGCGTCATCAGGTGTTCGGGTACCACATTGAGCAGCTGGCCGTAGTCGGTCTGCACGGCACGGGCGCACATCGCCGGTGTCATGTAGGACGGGGGAATCCAGGTGAAGTTAAAGCGGGCCCATTCGAACGCAGCATCACACACCCGGCGTGTCAGCAGGTGGCGGGGCAGGCGGTACAGCGCATCGCCCGCATGCAGGGCAGCGATGCACAGGTCTTCGTTGAGGTAGCAGGCCCAAATCGTCTTGAAGGTGTCGCTGCCCAGCGTGGGCCGCGTATCCCCAATCCGTAAACGGGGCTTGCGTTGCACGACCAGTGCGGGCCACTGTGGGTGCTGGTGGTAGAGCGCCTCGGCCTTGTCAAACACTGCCTGGGTGAACAGGTAGCCTGGTACTTTGGCGCAAGCGCTAAAGTCTTCAACGATCGCCAACAGGGCGGCGTCAGGGGTTTGCAGGTGCAGCTCAACGCCGTCAATTTGCCCTGCGTTGAGGGCTGCGGCCACCGTACTGTCCGTCTGCCAGCGCGGTGGCAGGCTGGAAAATGCGTGGCCATTGTGGCGCACCAGCACGGCCATCAGCTCGGTGTCCCAGAGGGCTTCGGGAATATGATGGACAGGGGTTCTGTGGCGCGCTGCCAGCAGGCAGAGCTCGCGGGTTTTGAGGTGTGTCGGCACGTAGGCCAATGCGCCGCCATTGTGTTGGCAGGCTGTACGGCAGAGTGCTTCTGTCTTGAGGGATGCTGCAACCAGGCGTAAATCCAGGCCGTTGGCTACCACCGCTTGCAGGCACAAGGCCGGGTCGTTGAGCAGGACGCGCGTTTCAAGCACGGGCGGTGGCTTGGGAGCGGTAGGCATGGCGCATCTGAGGGGGAAGTAAGGGCATGGCTATCGTAACGGCTGCTCGGAATCCGTACCGTGGTGTCAGGTTACCCGTTGCGGTGAATTTTGTACCAACCACAGCTTTTCAAACCCATGCCAGGACAGCGCAGCAAGCGCCACAGTACAGAGGACAGTTGCACCCAGCAAACGGCTACCTTGCCACGGTGTTTTTTCCAGCAGTGTCAGCAACACTGGCATGTGCCACAGGTAAATGCCATAGCTGATTTCTCCCAGGTAGCGCAAAGGGCGCGTTGCGGTGACGAGCCCTGCCCCCCATCTTGCGCCAGTGGGCAGCATCACGGTACAGGCAAGCAGCGCCGCAAAGCCTGCACACACCAGGCTGCGCCAGAGCACGATGGCAGCGGTGCTTTGCCAGTACTGCACTTCTGCGGGCACGGTTATCCAGGCCAGCGTCAGCAAAATCAACGCGGCAACGCCCCAGGTGATGAAGCGCCGCCATGCAAACTGCAAAGCGTCGGCTTGCACCAGCTTGGCAATAGCGATACCGCACACGAATTCATCGAGCACGCCCGGTAACTGGGATGCGTAAATGAACTGGAGCATGGGGTGGCTGGCACCCGGTGGCAGGATCAAGGTGCTGCCAAAGCGCCATGCGATGGCGATGCTCGCCCAAACCGCCATGACCTTCCATAATGCGCTGCGAGCCAGCCAGGGGGCGCATAACGCCATGAGCAGGTAAAACTGCATTTCCAGCCCTACCGACCAGTTGGGTGGGTTGATCGTGCCGTGCGTTTGGTGCCACAGGTTATGGACAAAGCCCAGGTGCATCCCTATCTGGTAGACCGAGGCCCAGCCTTGGTGCAGCAGGTCGGGGTTGACCAGAAACAGGTAGAGCGCCAGCGTGGCGAGGTAGAGCGGTGCGATACGGCGCAGTCGGCGTTCGCCAAAGGGCCGCCGCCAGCCGCCACCACGTTGATGGCTGTCCAGTGCAGTCTTGCCAATCACAAAACCGCTGATGACGAAAAACAGATCTACGCCCACCCAGCCCGTCATCGCCAATTTACCCAGCCCTGTCGTGGGAAAGTCAGGCCAGGGTCGGTGGGCCAGCACATGGTAGAAAACAACCAGCAGCGCAGCAAAGCCACGCAGTACATCAACCAACAGATACCGTTGCATAGGGATGGCAGTGAGCCTCAAAAAGACAGGGTGTGAAGCGGAGCCGGGCCTCAAACTAAAACCGTGGCAGTTCCGGGTGAGCCAGCGCGCCACCGCGAACCACCATCTTGCCGTATTCGGCGCAGCGCGATAGCGTGGGAATCACTTTGCCGGGGTTCAGCAGGCCATGGTAATCAAATGCCCGCTTCACGCCGAACATCTGCTCGCGCTCTTCAGGGGTGAACTGCACGCACATGCTGTTGAGCTTCTCGATACCCACGCCATGCTCGCCGGTCACTGTGCCGCCCATGGCGACGCTGGTTTCCAGGATATCAGCACCAAACAGCTCGCAGCGGTGGAGTTGATCCGGGTCGTTCGCGTCAAACAAAATCAGGGGGTGCAGGTTGCCATCGCCAGCGTGGAAGACGTTAGCGCAGCGGAGTTGGTACTTCTTTTCCATCTCGGCAATCGCCAGCAGAATGTCAGCCAAGCGTTTACGTGGGATGGTGCTGTCCATGCACATGTAATCGGGACTGATGCGGCCGCTGGCGGGGAAGGCGTTTTTACGGCCACTCCAAAAGCGCAGGCGCTCAGCTTCGTTTTGGCTGACAGTGAGGGCGGTGGCACCGCAGCGGCGTAATACGGCGCTCATACGGCCGATTTCTTCTTCAACTTCTTCGGGCGTGCCATCGCTTTCGCAGAGCAGAATCGCGGCAGCATCAAGGTCGTATCCAGCGTGCACAAAGTCTTCAACGGCAGCGGTCATCGGTTTGTCCATCATCTCCAGGCCTGCCGGGATGATGCCCTCAGCGATCAGGGTGGCGACGGCATCGCCAGCTTTGCGCATGTCGTCAAAGCTGGCCATGATGCAGCGTGCCAATTGGGGCTTGGGGATGAGTTTCACGGTGACTTCGGTGGTCACAGCCAGCATGCCTTCGCTGCCGATGATGAGGGACAGCAGGTCAAAGCCGGGGTTGTCCAGCGCGTCAGAGCCGAACTCCACCGCCTCGCCTTCGATGGTGAAGCCTTTGACTTTGAACACGTTGTGCAGCGTCAGGCCATATTTCAGGCAATGCACGCCGCCGGAGTTCTCGGCTACGTTGCCGCCTATGGTGCAGGCGATTTGGCTGGACGGGTCGGGCGCGTAGTACAGGCCCAGCGGGGATGCAGCTTCGCTGATGGCGAGGTTGCGCACACCGCATTGCACAACGGCCGTGCGGCTGAGTTTGTCCAGCGAGATGATCTGGTTGAACTTGGCCATGCTGAGCGTGACGCCCAAGGCGTGTGGCATGGCCCCGCCGGAAAGGCCTGTGCCTGCGCCGCGTGCGACCACAGGCACTTTCAGGCGGTGGCAGGTTTGCAAAACGGCTTGCACCTGGACATCGGTTTCGGGCAGGGCGACGGCCAGTGGGCGTTCGCGGTAGGCGGTGAGGCCGTCGCATTCGTAGGGCGTGGTGTCTTCGGTGTTCCACAGCAGAGCATGGGCCGGTAAAACAGCTTGCAACGCGCGGATAACGTGCATCTTGAGCGCTTGTTTTTGTAGCGATGCAGAGGGGGCCGAAGAGGTCACGGAGGAGGTGGGGGCGTTCATTCGAGAGTCCTGTTTGAAGCTATCGACTCTAAGGCTCGGCGGGGCGCCGCAAGTTGATGAATTTTTGAGCTTGCTTTGAAATGCCCTGCGAACCGGGTCACTCCAGGCTTTTCTTGAGCCATTCTGCAAATGCCGAACATTCCCAGCGGTCCATGGCACCGGTGTGCCAGCACAGGTAGTGGGCATGCGGCGAGGGGACGTTGCGTGGGTAGAGACGTACCAGGGACGCATTGTCCAGCCATGGCTTGCCCAGTTTGAGTCGTACCAGCGCGACGCCCAAACCTTGCTCGGCAGCGTCGCACATCAGGCCAATGTCGTTGAAGCTGGAGCCGTCTATGGGTTCAGGCCAATCGAGTTCGTGTGCTGCGAACCAGGTGCGCCAGGGTTCCAGCGGGCTGCGCAAGAGCTTGGCGCGTTGCAAATCGGCAGGCGTGTCAAACGGGCCGTGGTCACGCACGTAGGCGGGGGAGGCCAGGGGGGTGACATCGTCTTTGACAAGGCAAATACTTTCCACATCGGCATAGCGTCCGGTGCCAAAGCGGATGGTCAAGTCTGCATCCTCGGCCACCACATCCAACAGGGGGATGGAGACTTGCAGCGTCAGGTCAATCTCGGGGTAGGCTTCCATGAACTGCCGCAGGCGCGGCATCAGGATCGAGCGGGCGAAAGTAGGGGTGACCGCGATACGCAGTTTGCGCTTGCCCGGTACCGCCTCGCTGCTGGGGAAGCGCGAAAGCATCGCCAGCCCTTCGCGCACATGGGCGAGGTATTCGCTACCCTCGGTGGTGAGTGAAAAATCCGCCCGGCCAAACAGACGCGTGCCCAGCAGTTGCTCCAGTTGCTTGACCCGGTGGCTGACGGCGCTGGGGGTCACACACAACTCTTCGGCGGCTTGGGTACCCGAGCGCAGACGGGCCAAGGCCTCGAAGGTCAGCAGGCATTGGATGGGCGGGATACGGGTGTTCATCAGCCTTACTTGAAAATCACAGTCTTGTGCCCGTTCAGCAGCACCCGGTGCTCGCTGTGCCACTTCACGGCGCGGGCGAGCACCTGGCTTTCAGTGTCGCGGCCCATCGCGGTGAGGTCTTCCACGGTTTTGCTGTGGTCGGCGCGTGCCACGTCTTGCTCGATGATGGGGCCTTCGTCCAGGTCGGCGGTGACGTAATGGGCGGTGGCTCCGATCAGTTTCACGCCGCGTTCATGCGCTTGGTAATAGGGCTTGGCGCCTTTGAAGCTGGGTAAAAAGCTGTGGTGGATGTTGATGGCGCGGCCAGCGAGCTGCTTGCACAGGTCGTTCGACAAAATTTGCATGTAGCGCGCCAGCACCACCAGCTCTGCGCCTTCGCCGTTGATGATCTCCAGCTGCTTCGCCTCGGCTTGCGCCTTGGTGGCTGCGGTCACGGGGATGTGGTGGAACGGCACGTTGTAACTGGCCGCCAGTTGGTAAAAATCGCGGTGGTTGCTGATGATGGCTCGGATGTCCACGGGCAGCAAGCCGCTTTTCCAGCGGAACAGCAGGTCGTTCAGGCAGTGGCCTTCCTTGCTGACCAGAAGCACCGTGGGCATAGGCTGGGCAGTGGCATGCAACTTCCAGTTCATTGCAAAAGTTTGCGCAAAATCGCCAATTTTTTGCGTCAACTCTTCATGGGTGAACGTGCTGCATGCGAACTGCACGCGCATGAAGAACAGGCCAGTGCCGTGGTCGTTGTACTGGGCAGCTTCTTCGATGTTGCCGCCGTGTTCAAACAAAAAGCCAGAAACAGCGTGGACGATGCCTGAGCGATCAGGGCACGAGAGGGTCAGAATATAGGTGGGGCTCATAGGGCTGAATTGTCGCAGCATGGGGTGACACCGCGCCTTGAGGGATGTTACCGGCGCTTGATGTTTTCAGGCTTCAAGCGCGGGTGCTGCACTAACCAAGCCTTGATGGGGCTCGCTCCCCCTTGGTCGGTACGATGCTTGGGTTTAAGCTTGCCGCTTAAAACATATGCAACACTCCGATGGAGAAGGCTTGCGGGCTAAGTCCTTTGGTGTCGTTGGCAATGCCTAAACCGCCGTTCAGACCCCATTTAGACAGGCTGTTATTGTTCATCTTCACCGCTTGGCCATAAACCCAGGTGCGCTTGGATAGGTAATAGGTGTAGCCGATGGCCAGGGTATTGGCCTTTGCACCGCTCAAATTACCCGAGTCGGCTTTCAGTTGTGACCAGCTCAAATCCATGGAGCTTTGCCCTGTCAAATCAAAACGCGAATTGATGGCGAAAGTGCTCATGTCGCAACCCACTGCATTACCCGTGGCTTGGCAGGCAGTAGAGTTTTTGGTACGACCATAGTTCACGCCCACCGTGGCGGGAGCGATTTTGTAACGGCCTGCCAGCATCCATGTTGTTTGGTTTGCGTCACCGATGTACGTGCCAGCGGTGGTGCCCGCTATAGACGCGGTGTATTTTTGGTAGGCACCGCCCAAGTACATCGCGCCTTGTTCGTACTGTACGTTCAGGCCAGCGGTTTTCCCATCATTTTTGGCTGCGCTGTTGCTCGCATTTTCTGAACCCAAGCTGTAGGCAATCTCGCCCTTCAGGCCTGACATATTGGGCGTACGGTAGCGCACGGTGTTGTCATAAAAACCACCCCAGCCGGTTTTGCCAGTCAGTGCCGTGTGCTGTTGCGTGATGGACGCCCCCATCGAACCCAAGCCCAGCCCGCCAATGCCAGGGTCTGCAGCCAAGTACACCCAGAAGGTAGGCATGTACATCTTGCCTAAAGCGAACTCACCCCAGCTGTCGCTGGCCAGTGCCACTTGTGAGCCCCGATTGAAGTTAAGGCCGCCGCCGGTAGCTCCACCGGTGCCAGTGTCAATGTTCAGACCAGCTTCCAGGCCGAAGCTGGCACGCAGTCCACCACCCAAATCTTCGGTGCCCCGAAAGCCCAGGCGGGACGCGGTGTACGGCCCGCTTTGTACCAAGGTGCGGTTGCCTGTGGAATCAAATTTACCGGTAACGATACCGGTGTCCACACGACCGTAAATCGTGACGCTGGACTGTGCTGCGGCTGCGCCGCTGAGCAGTGTCAGCACAGCGGCTGACACCCATTTGCGTTGAAACATGTTGTATCTCCGAAAAAAGATCTGAAACTCGGCGGTACACAAAATTTCGATAGAGAAATTTTGTGTACCGCGTGACCGTTAAATGTTATCGCTAACATTTAACGGTGTGAAGTCTCGCGCTAAATACAGCAGCGTGTAGGCGGGTTAACCCGCGGTCGTGGGTTCAATCTTCAAATTTCGATGAAGTGTTGCAAATTCAAAACATGCGTGATGGCACGCAGGTAACCCGCTACCTACCTGTTCATATACCACGGTCACAACCCACTTAAGCTGGTCATTCAGGTGCTGGAACGGTGAATTACCTCGGGGCGCAACTCGGGCGGAAGACTTGCTGTGCTGGCCGCTGCACCGCTCAGCTCTTGCAAAATGCGCGTAGCTGTAGCAAACCCGATCTGGTGTCGCTGGGTGGCAACGCTGCTGATGCCTGAGCCCAATTCGGTGGCGAGGGCAATATCGCCAAAACCCAGCATTGCTACGGTGTCGGGCACGGCTAAGCCCACCGACTGAGCATGGAGGTAGGCCCCTACTGCCAAGTGGTCGTTGGCAAAAGCCAGTGCCCTTGGCAGGCTACCCCCGCACAGGGTGCGCAGTGTGGCGCGACCAGCGGCCATGGGTTCGCCACGCGGGGCGATTATCGTGGTGGCTGTGCAGCCAGCCGCTTTGGCGTGGCGTACAAAGCTCAGACCACGTTCATGGGCGCGGAAATCGTCGGGCACACCACTGTCCACATAGGCCAAATCGGTGTAGCCGCGCTCTATCAGGTGTTTTGCCATGAGAACACCAGCCTCTTGGTGGTTGAATCCCACTTGGATGAATTCGGACGGGCGGGTTGTTTTGTCCCAGATTTCGACAATAGGCATGCCACGGTCACGGGCATTGCGCATCATTTGCAAGGTGGCATCGGTATGGCGTCGACCGGTGATGATGAGCGCTGCTGGCAGCCAGCCCAGCATGGCACGCACTTGCTCTTCTTCGCGTTCCAAGTCGTAATTGGTGGCTGACAATAGCAGCTCGTAGCCCGAGCCATGGAATACGTCACACAGGGCTTGCACTGTTTCTGCGAACAAAGTATTGCCCACATTCGGGATCACTGCTGCAATTACCGGGGATTTGCCGCTGGCCAGACCCCCCGCCTGCTTGTTCGGTGTGTAGCCTGTGGAGTCCAGTGCTTCCTTGATTTTGGCAGAGGTGAGGGGCGACACGCGCTCAGGTTCACGCAAGTAGCGTGAGATCGTCATGGTCGTGACGCCTGCAATGGCCGCCACGTCCACCAAGGTGCTTCGACCTGTGGCGCGGCTGTTGAATAATTTTTTTGGAAGGCTAGGGTTTATCACTATGACAGTGTAGCCAACAGCGGTTAATGTTAGCGGTAACACGCAACTCAAAGCATTGAACTCTTGTGATTAAAAAAACTTTGTCTGAATTGCGCAGCCGCCTCTGGTTTTCAGACGCTGGTATGCGGGGCTTTGCGCACCGCCAACGTATGCAACAGCAGGGCATCCGGCGTGAGGACGTGATGGAACGCCCTCTTATCGCTGTGCTGAACACCTGGAGTGATTTGTCGCCCTGTCATGCGCACTTGCGCGAGCGGGCCGAAGCGGTGAAACGCGGCATCTTGTTGGCCGGTGCTTTTCCGGTAGAGCTGCCCGCGATGAGCTTGGGCGAAGTGATGGTCAAGCCCACCAGCATGCTGTATCGCAATTTTTTAGCGATGGAAGTTGAGGAGCTGCTGCGCAGCCTGCCTTGCGACGGCGTGGTGATTTTGGCCGGCTGTGACAAAACCACGCCCGGCACCGTGATGGGCGCGTGCAGTGCCGGTATTCCTATGCTGTTTTGCCCCGCAGGTTTCATGTTGAACGACCGTTATGTCAAGAATGGTGTCTCTAAAACCGTGGGAGCAGGTACCCACACCCGCATGTTTTGGGATGAATTCCAGGCCGGAAAAATCGACGCCAAAGAGTTGCAATCCTTGGAAGGTCGCATGACCCGCGCACCCGGCACCTGCAACACCATGGGCACGGCCTCAACGATGACCAGCATCGTCGAGGCGCTGGGCTTGACGCTGCCAGGTGCCAGTTCTATTCCGGCGATGGACTCGGCCCACACCCGCATGGCGACGGATTGTGGCCAGCGGATTGTGGAAATGGTCTGGGAAGATTTAACCCCGAAACGCATCCTGACGCATGGCGCTTTTCAGAATGCACTGGCCATACAAATGGCCTTAGGGGGATCGACCAACGCCTGCGTACACCTCATTGCGATGGCTCGCCGTGCTGGTGTGGAACTGAGTTTGAGCGATTTGGACGCGATGGGTCGTAAGGTACCTGTCATCGCCAACCTTTTTCCCAATGGCGACAAGCTGATGGAAGATTTCTACTACGCAGGTGGCCTGCCTGCGCTGATGAACGTGATCCGAGAGCACTTGTCTCTGGACGAGTTGACTATCAGTGGTATCACCCTGGGCGAGCAAATCGCCACGGCCCAAGTGCACGATGATGCCGTTATTCGCTCACTGGACAAGCCCGTGGCGCGCATCGCATTGGCTGTGCTACACGGCAATCTGGCACCCGAAGGGGCCGTCATCAAACCCAGCGCTGCCACGCCCAGCTTGCTGCAACACCAAGGTCGTGCCCTGGTCTTTGACAACCCGCCCGCCATGCTGGCGGCCATGGCTGACCCTGAGCTGGACTGCGATGCCAATACCGTGTTGGTGCTGCGCAATGCTGGCCCCGTGGGCGGGCCAGGGATGCCCGAGTGGGGCAACTTGCCTATTCCTAAAAAGCTGCTGCAAGCCGGTGTACGTGACATGCTGCGTCTCTCAGACGCCCGAATGAGTGGCACCCACTACGGTACCTGTGTGCTGCATATCTCGCCTGAAAGTGCCGTTGGCGGTTGCTTGGCTCTGGTGCGCAATGGTGACGTGATTGAGTTGGATTTAGCGCGTCGCCTGCTGCACCTGCATGTCAGCGATGACGAATTGGTGCAGCGTCGAAACGCCTTGTCCAAGCCTGCTGCCATTGCCCCACGTGGTTACCTGCGCCTGTACCAGCAACATGTGACGCAAGCCCACGAAGGCTGTGATTTCGACTTTCTGCAAAGCGCTGAAGCCCTTCCTGAACCAGTGATATTTTGATGAAAAATCCTTTCTTTTCCCTGCTGGCCCGTACTGATTTTTCGGTGGGCTACCCCGTAGGCACCTGGATCATGTCTGCCAGCCCGGTTGTTGCCGAAGCGGTTGGTTGTGCGGGTTTTGACTGGGCTGTGGTCGATATGGAACACACGCCGCTTGACCAGATGGAGGTGGTGCATGTGTTGCAAGCCATCGCCGGCACCCCCATGGTGCCCGTGACCCGCGTGCCGTGGAACGACACGGTGATGGTCAAGCGCGTGCTCGATGCTGGTGTGCAGACGGTGTTATTCCCTTTCGTGCAAGACGGCGATGAAGCTCGCCGCGCTGTGGCCGCAACCAAGTATGCCCCCGAGGGTGTACGCGGTATGGCAGCCATGAGCCGGGGCTCGCGCTTTGGTACGGTGAAAGACTATTTCAAAGTCGCCAATGACGGTATCGGTGTGATTGTGCAAATCGAATCCCCCTACGCGCTGGAGCGGCTGGAAGAGATTGCCAGCGTCCCCGGTGTAGATGCCTTATTTATCGGGCCAGGCGATTTGAGTGGTGCCATGGGCCATGTGGGCGATCTGATGCACCCAGATGTGTTGGCGGCGATAGGTGATGCTGTGCGTCGGTGTCACGCTGTTGGCAAACCCATCGGTACTGTGGGAGGGACTCCTGACGCTGTGGCCACTTACCGCGCCATGGGGTTTGATTTTCTGGCCTGCGCGTCCGATTTGGGTTTACTGATGCGCAACTGTGCCAGCACCCTGTCGGCTATCCGTTCGCAAGACATTCAAATTCACAGCCAAGGGTATTGAAGTTTTAACTCCATAACTCAAAAAACCAGGAGACACCATGGCGAACGTAGAGCTCAAGCAGGTTGCCAAATCGTATGACGGCAAAACCAAAGTCATTCACGGCATTGATTTGCAGATCAAAGACGGTGAATTCGTGGTGTTTGTCGGTCCTTCGGGTTGTGGCAAATCCACGCTGCTGCGCATGATTGCTGGTCTGGAGACCATCAGCAGCGGGGACGTGTTAATCGGCGGCAAGCGTGTCAATGATGAACCTCCGCGTAACCGCGATATTGCCATGGTGTTCCAGGACTATGCGCTGTACCCGCATAAAAGTCTGTACGACAACATGGCCTTCGGTCTGCGCATTCGCGGTACCGATGAGGCTGAAATCAGGCGCCGCGTGATGGATGCGGCCAAGCTGCTGCGCATCGACCACATGCTGGAGCGCAAACCTGGTGCGCTGTCGGGCGGGCAGCGCCAACGGGTGGCGATTGGCCGCGCCATCGTGCGCCAACCCAAGGTGTTCTTGTTTGATGAACCGCTTTCTAACCTTGACGCCCAACTGCGAGGTGAAATGCGCACCGAAATCAAAAAACTGCACCAGCGCCTGGGTGCCACCATCATTTACGTGACACACGATCAGGTGGAAGCCATGACGCTGGCTGATCGTATTGCTGTGCTGAGCGCGGGTAACAAAATGCAGTACGCCACGCCTTACGACATTTACAACATGCCCGCAGCGGTGTTTGTTGCTGGTTTTACAGGCTCGCCTGCGATGAACTTGGTAGCTTGTGGCGTCCAAGGCCAGCGTCTCACTGTGGGTTCAGCCTCTTTTGACGCACCTACCGGTTTGATTCCCGTAGCACCGCCCAAGTCCATGAGCTTTGGCATTCGCCCGGAAAACATTAGCCTCTCGCCTACCAGCACTTTGGGGACTGTTGAATTACCCGCCAAAGTCGTGCTGAGCGAACCGCTGGGGGCTGAGACTCTGGTCACGTTCAGCCTGGGTGAGGTTGAGTTGGTGGCGCGCTGTGCTGCCAGTTTCAATCTGCTCCCCGGTACCGCTGTGCCGATTTACCTGAGTAAGGCGCACATGCATTTGTTTGACAGCCAAACTGGGGCGGCGCTGCACTGAGATCATTTCCGCAGCACTGCTGCTTGCTTCATCCCTACGATGTTCACAACAGAGACAACCATGCAAAAACGCACTGCACTTCAGATCCTGGCTGCTTTGGCTTTCACTTCGGCCAGCCACATAGCCTTGGCCCAGCAAACCACAGTACGTATCTTTTCGGGTGGGCAAAACCAGCGCCCTGATCTGATGCGTAAGCTGTTTGATGAATACCAAAAGCAAAACCCCAGCGTCAAAATCGATATGGAAACGGGCGGTGCCACGTCGGAGCTGCAACGCCAGTACCTCAGCACGGTGCTGAACGCCAAAGACGCCACCATCGACGTGTACATGATTGACATCGTGAACCCTGCGCAGTACATGTCTGCCGGGTGGCTGGAGCCACTGGACGCCTACCTTGGTGGCCCAGCCGTGTTGGCCCCCTATTTGCCCGTTTACAGCACGGCTAACGTGGTGAACGGCAAGCTCGCCGCCATGCCCGCGTTTGCCGATGCGATGTTCATGTACTACCGCAAAGACTTGCTGGAGAAATACGCACTCAAGGAGCCCAAAACCTGGGACGAGCTGGCCGCTGCCTCCAAAACCATCATGGCCGGTGAAAAGAACCCCAACCTGCAAGGCTTGAGCTTCCAGGGAGCACCGATTGAAGGCGCGGTTTGCACCTTCATGCTGCCCTACTGGAGCCAAGGTAAAGCCTTCAACGACGCCGCAGGCAAGATGACGCTGGACAAAGCCGCTGCCATCAAAGGCATGGACATGTGGCTGAATTTGGTTGACCAGGGCGTTGCCAAGAAGAATATTGCTGAAGTCAAAACACCAGACACCGTGAACGAGTTCAAAGCCGGGCAAGTGGTATTCGGCATCAACTGGGGCTTTGCGTGGGACCGGTTCAAAGACGATGCGGACAGCAATGTCAAAGGCAAAGTCGGCGTGATGCCCTTGCCTGCGATGGCCGGGGGCAAGAGTGCCACCTGCGTGGGTGGTTGGCAGTGGGCGGTGAGTGCCTTCAGCAAAAACAAGGCTGTAGCTGCCAAGATTGTGCAATTCATCTCTTCGCCCACATCATCTAAATTTTTGGCTAAAGAAGGTTCGCTGTTGCCTACCGTGCAAAGCGTCTACACCGACCCTGATGTGGTGAAAGAAGTTCCGTGGTTCAAGGATGCTGCTGCCGTTGTGGTGGCCGGGCAAAGTCGCCCTATCAGCGCTAGGTATGGTGAGGTGAGTGATGTGATTCGCACCACCACCAGCGCAGTGCTTGCCCGTACCAAAACCGCTGCTGAAGGTGTGGGCGAGATCGAAGGTCGCTTGAACCGCATCATGCGCTGAGGGGATGCACGTGTTTGCCAAACTGCGCGACCCGTCTGAGAAGGCGCTGGGCATTTTGCTGCTGGCCCCGGCCTTCATCTTGCTGGCGATGATCGTGGCGTATCCGATCGGCAAGTTGATTTTCAACAGCTTTTTTGATCTGCGCCTGTCGGGTGGTTCCGGTGCTGTCAAGTTTGTGGGCTGGGACAACTACGCCGATGTCTTCAACGATGCCGATTTTTGGAACGCAACCAAAAACACCCTGCTCATCACCTTCATCACCGTCCCTGGTGCCTTGGTGGTGGGCCTGGGGTTGGCCATGCTGGCGAACCTGCCGTTCAAGCGCAAGTGGCCAGTGCGCTTGGCGCTGCTGCTGCCCTGGGCTTTGCCTTTGAGTTTTTGTGGGCTGATTTTTGCGTGGTTTTTCCACACTGAATACGGTGTCATCAACGACGTTGTGCGCCGCTTGGGGGGGGAATCCGCCACCATGTGGTTGCTCAAACCCAACTGGGCGTTTGCGGCGATTTGTATCACCATCATCTGGAAAACATCGTCTTTCATGGCGTTAATTTTGTTGGCCGGTCTACAGATGATCCCCAAAACGCTGTACGAAGCCGCTGAGGTGGACGGCGCGAGCCGCTGGCAACAGTTTTGGCAAATCACCATACCCATGCTGATGCCCAGCATTATTGTGGCGCTGATTTTTCGCACCATCACCGCGCTGCAAACCTTTGACATTCCCTACACCATGACCAAGGGCGGGCCGGGTAATGCGACCGAAACCCTCTCGATGCTCATCCACAAAACCACCATTGATTATCTTGATGTGGGCTATGGCTCAACCTTGGCGGTATGCATGTTCTTGCTTTCTTTGGTGGTCACGGGCTTTTACCTCAAGCGGATCGGGCGCTCAGCATGAACAACTTATGGTCTTCCACCAACTTGCGCGTTGCCGCAGCGGTGATGGTGGTCTTTAACGGTTTTTTCCCCGCAGTGTGGATTCTGTTTACCTCTTTGAAAAAGGAGGTGGAGCTGGTGCAAAAACCTATCACTTGGTTTCCGCATAGCCCTACGTTTCAGAACTATGTGCAGGCCTTTACGGATCAGCCGCTGCTGCGCTATTTGGGCAACAGCCTTTGGGTGGCGCTGGTGTCTACCGCGCTTTCGCTGCTGGTCGCTGCTTTTGCCGCTTACGCCATCGCTCGGCTGAACCTCAAACACAAGCAGATGATTTTGACGGCTATCGTCGCGTCCAGCATGTTCCCGCTGGTCACGCTTTTAGTACCTATTTTCGAGACCATGCGCACGCTGGGTTTGCTCAACAGCTACACCGCCCTGGTGCTGCCCTACGTGGTGCTGAATCTGCCGGTGTGTACGCTGGTGCTGGTGAGCTTCTTCCAGAGCATTCCCAAAGACCTGGAAAACGCCGCCATGATCGATGGTTGCACTCGCATGGGCGCCCTGTGGCAGGTGGTAGTACCGCTGGCTGCACCCGGCATCTTTACCGCTGGCATTTTGGCCTTTGTGAACGCTTGGGATGAGTTCTTACTCGCCCTGTCGCTCAACTCTGGAGCCGCTATGCGCACTTTGCCAGTGGGCATCAGCCTGTACCAAGGCGAGTTCAGTTTCCCCTGGCCCATCATCTCTGCCGCGTTGATTGTGGCGATCGTACCGATCGCGGTGCTGATTGCAATCTTCCAAGAGCGCGTGGTGGGAGGGCTGACGCAAGGCGGTCTTAAAGGGTGATTCAGCCACTTATTTTTTCCTTTTCAACTCAACATCATGATTCAGAAAATTCGCTACGGCATCATTGGTTGCGGCAGCATGGGCCGAGAGCACATCGAAAACATCAGGGCGCTGGACGGTGCGCAAGTCGTGGCTCTGGCCGACCCGCACGCGCCAAGCCGCCAAGTCGCCCACGCACTGCTGAGTGGCGCCGCCGTCGCACCACGCCTGTTTGAGCGCTTTGAAGACTTGCTTGATAGCAACCTGTGCGATGCTGTGGTCATCGCCACGCCCAACTTCACGCACGCCGATGTGATGCGGCTCGCCTTGCCCACCAAAGCGCATTTGCTGATCGAAAAACCGCTCTGTACCACCGTGGCTGATTGCCTGGATTTGCTGCAAAAAGCCCAAGGACGCAGCCCGTTGGTGTGGGTGGCGCAAGAGTACCGCTACATGCCGCCCGTGGCCGAGATGATCCGCATGGCCCATGCCGGGGCGGTAGGGCGCTTGCACCAAGTGGCGATCCGTGAACATCGCGAGCCGTTTTATCCCAAGGTGAACGACTGGAACCGCTTTACTGCCAATACCGGCGGCACCTTGGTCGAGAAGTGCTGTCACTACTTCAACCTGATGGATTTCATCTTGCAAGAAAAGCCCGTGCGCGTGTTCGCCTCGGGCGCACAACGTGTCAACCATCTCAACGAGCGCTACGACGGTCTGCAGCCCGACATTCTGGACAGCGCTTACGTCATCGTCGAATATGGCAGCGGTGCCCGCGCCATGCTTGATCTGTGCATGTTCGCTGAGAACTCGGTGGACAACGAGCATGTCACCGTGGTGGGCGACGAAGGCAAGCTGGAATCATTGATTCCCTCGCTCACACTGCGTCACGGCCGCCGTGAGGACTGGGGTACGCGCGAAATTTGGGGTCAACCTTCGGGTAGCGGTAAAGGCGTGGCGGTGCGACGGGTATGGGACACCAACATCCGCTATGCTGGACAGCACTTTGGTGCGTCCTACATCGAACACCAAAAGTTTGCCCACGCCATCCGCCAAGGCTTACCACCCGAAGTCAGCCTAGAAGACGGTATGCGCAGCGTAGCTACTGGTTTGGCCGCTCACCGCAGCATAGCGACTGGCCTGCCCGTGGCTTTGAGTGATGTGCTGCCTACAGGCTACTGATGGCCGGCGTGGTGCTGGAATATGGTGCTTTGCGCATGGTGTTGCAGCCCGATTCAGGCGGCTGCATAGCTGGCTTGTGGTACGGGGAAGTGCCTGTGCTGCGCTCCATGCCCGCAGCACAGTTGCACAGCGTGCGCACTAGCGCCTGCTACCCGCTGGTGCCATTCTCCAACCGCATTGGCAACGCACAAATGCACTGGGCTAACGCTGTTTACCCCTTGACGCCGAATTTTGCCCCTGAAGCCCACGCCATTCACGGTGCAGTTTGGGAGTGTTCTTGGGTGGTGGTCACCGCGAGCAACACCGCTGCCACATTGCGCTACACCCACCTGCCTGATGTCGCGTGGCCGTTCGCATTCACCTGTGTGCAGACTTTCCTGCTGGACGACCAAGGGGTGACCATGAGCTTGCAAGTTACCAACGAGGCCTCTCACCTGGCACCTGTAGGCTTGGGATGGCATCCGTTTTTCGTCAAACGTCCTGCTAGCCATGTGCAGTTTGAAGCTGCGGGCCGTTGGGTCATGGGTCAAGACAAATTACCCACTGTGCGGCAAACCTCCACAGGGCTAGACTGTGCTTGCCAAGCGCTGGAAACCGACCATTGCTTTGACGGCTGGGCAGGCATGCTGCACCTGCGTGATGGGCAATTTCACACCCAGTTGTCTTCGTCGCTGAACCATCTGGTGGTGTTCACCCACCCCAGCAAAGACTTCATCGCCATTGAACCTGTCAGCCATGTGAACAACGCTCTGGGCGTGGAGCGCTCACGGGATGCGTTGGCGGTGCTGGGCATGCGCGTTCTCCAACCCCAGGCCACCACGGCAGCCTGGATGCAGTTAAAAATCAAACCTATTTAGCCTTTTTCAGCGCGTCCAATGGGCGTAAGCTGCTATTTATTCAGGAGTTTTCATGAATGCAAGCTACCCCACGTTGGTCGGCAAAACTGTCTTTATCTCGGGCGGCAGCTCAGGCATAGGTGCTGAGCTGGTTAAGTCTTTTGCTGCGCAAGGCGCGAAAGTCGCATTTTGTGGCACCAAAGATGGTGGCGGCGATGAGCTGATCGCCGCGATTACCCAAGCAGGTCAGCCCGCACCGTACTACGAAGCCTGCGATGTGCGCGATGTCCCCGCTGTCCAAGCCCTGCTGGAGCGTGTAGGCCTGCACTTCGGCCCCATCCAGGTGCTGGTCAACAACGCTGGGCGCGATGATCGCCACAGCCTGGACGAGTTAACGCCTGATTACTGGGACAACTGCCTCAACCTCAACCTGCGCCACCACGTCTTCGCCACCCAAACCGTGGCACGCCAACTCCGCGCGGCCCAACTCCCCGGCAGCATCATCAACATGGGTAGCATCAGCTGGATGCGTGGTCGTCCCAATCTGATCGGCTACACCACCAGCAAAGCAGCGATCAGCGGCATGACCCGCAGCCTCGCCAGAGAACTGGGTGAGTTTGGCATCCGCGTGAACGCTCTTGTGCCTGGTGCTATCGTTACCGAACGCCAAAGCGCCCTGTGGCGCAACCCCGAAGAAGACCAAAAATTCATAGACTTGCAATGCCTCAAATTTCGCCTGGAATCGGCCCATGTAGCCCGACCGACGCTGTTTTTAGCGAGTGAAGAGAGTGCCGGGGTGACAGGGCAGAGCTTGATCGTGGACGCTGGGCTTGCACAGGTGTCGGTGGTTGGATAGCTACAGGCTGCGTAAAGCTTGGCTAACAGGCGGTATGTCAGCTTCTGTGCCGCAGTGCCACAAACCGGTCTGCTAGCATTTGCCATGCTTTACCGTGAAGTCAAACAAAAATTGGTCGCCGATATCGTCTCGGGGGCGGTGCCGCCCGGAGGGGGGCTGGCCAACGAAAGCGAATTGGCCAAGCGCTTTGGGGTGTCGATTGGCACCGTGCGACGTGCTGTTGATGAACTGGTTGCCGACCATATTTTGGTGCGCCAGCAAGGCCGTGGCACCTTTGTCGGCAAACTGGACAAAGAGCGTTTCATGTTCCAGTTTTTCAAGATCGTGGGGCGTGACGGCTCCAGGGAGTTCCCCCAGGTCAAGCTCTTGTCGTTCGAGCGCTCACGTGCCACCCAGCACGAGGCCAAAATTCTGGATGTGGCTGCGGGTGCTGCTGTTTTTCGCATTGAAAACGCGCTCTCACTCCAAGGTCGTACGGTGATCCACGATGCGCTGGTCATCAGTGCTACCCGCTTCAGCCGTCTCACCAAGGCGCAGTTCACCGCACGCGAGGGCACCATTTACGAGCTGTACCAAACGGCGTTTGGGGTGACGGTGGTGGGTGCGGATGAGCATATCCGAGCAGAGTCTGCCTCCGCTGCCAATGCGGCTGTGCTGGGCATTCCTGAAGCTGCACCGGTGCTGCGCATTGAGCGTATCGCTTTCACCTTTGCCCAAGAGCCCGCAGAGTACAGGGTGTCGGTGGTGAACACCCAGGATTTTGATTACGCTGCCCGCTTGGTTGGGCCTGCGTAAGTTTTTTTACATTTGAATTTTGCACAAGGTAGCAAAAATCCTTGTTCAAAATTCATATAGATGATACAGTTGAATTTAGTATTTCAAACCTACAGGAGACCCCATGATTCATTGTGTTTTGCACGACCCTCAAGACAGCGTGGCTGTCGTGGTCACTGAGAACGTCAAGGCGGGCCAAACGCTCACTGCGCTGATTCTTGATGAAGACCGCACCATTCAGATCCCTTGCCAGGCCGATATTCCGCTGGGCCACAAAATTGCCATGAAAGATATGGCTGTGGGCGATACGGTCATCAAATACGGCGTGGACATTGGCAAGGTGGTTGCGGCCATCAAGACCGGTCAGCACGCCCACGTTCACAACATCAAAACGAAACGCTGGTAAGCCTTGTGCTTTCTCCGTTGACGATCTCAAAACAAGCCAAGGATTTCCCATGTCATTTCTGAACAAAGACTCCACCTTTTGGGGTTTTCGCCGCGAAAACGGCCGTGTCGGCGTGCGCAACCACGTCATTATTTTGCCGCTCGATGACCTCTCCAATTCCGCTGCTGAAGCCGTGGCCCACAACATCAAGGGCACGATGGCGATTGCGCACCCTTACGGGCGCTTGCAGTTTGGTGCCGATCTGGATTTGCACTTTGCTACGCTCATTGGCGCGGGTTCCAACCCCAACGTCGCTGCGGTGGTGGTGATCGGCATTGAAGACAGCTGGACGCAAAAAGTGGTGGATGGCATTGCCAAAACTGGCAAGCCCGTGGTTGGCTTTGGCATCGAAGGCCATGGCGACCACGAAACCATCATGAAGGCCTCTAAAGCCGCTAAAGAATACGTGCAATTCGCCACCGAGCAGCACCGCGTGGAATGCCCGATTGCTGAGTTGTGGGTGTCCACCAAATGCGGCGAATCCGACACCACCTCCGGCTGCGGTGCCAACCCCACGGTGGGCAACGCGTTTGACACGTTGCACGCATTGGGTACTACGCTGGTGTTCGGCGAAACGTCTGAAATCACCGGCGGTGAGCAGATCGTGGCGGCACGTTGCAAAACGCCTGAAGTGCGCGACCAGTTCATGGCCATGTTCAACCGCTACCAGGACATGATCCAGCGCAACAAGACCACCGATTTGTCCGACTCCCAGCCGACCAAAGGCAACATCGCAGGCGGCTTGACCACCATTGAAGAAAAGGCGCTGGGCAACATCCAGAAAATCGGCAAAAAATGCACGGTAGACGGCGTGATCGACAAAGCCGAAGTGCCTGCGCATCCGGGTCTGTGGTTCATGGATTCGTCTTCTGCTGCGGCTGAAATGGTCACGCTGTGCGCCGCCTCGGGTTTTGTGGTGCATTTCTTCCCCACAGGGCAAGGCAATGTGATTGGCAACGCCATCGTGCCAGTCATCAAAATTTGCGCCAACCCCCGGACCGTGCGCACCATGAGCGAACACGTGGACGTGGACTGCTCAGGTCTGCTGCAACGCGAGCGCACCATGGACGAAACCGGCGATCAGCTGTTGGAAATGATGATGCGCACCATCAATGGTCGCCATACCGCTGCCGAGGCCCTAGGTCACCGTGAGTTCGTGATGACACGTTTGTTTGAGAGCGCTTAAACCTTTCGGTTGAAAGTGTCTGCCGCTGTACACGCCGTGTGCGGCGGCTTTTTTCTTTAACGCTGGCGGTGGCACGCATGGGCTGTGGGTTCATGCCCTGTTAGCGCGCCATTCCCAGGAGTTTCCTCTGATGACCGCTACCCGCCGTACTTTTTCTACCGCCCTGGCTACCTTGGGCTCGGTTGCCCTGCTGCCTGTCTGGGCACAGTCGTCCAGTGTGAACACAGGCCCCAGCTCCAGTCCCAGCGATTTTCCCAACCATCCTCTGCGCTATGTCGTGCCCTTTGCCGCAGGGGGATTGACCGATGTGATGGCCCGCTTGGTGGGGCAAAAGCTGACGGAGTCGCTCAAGCAGCCGGTGATCATTGACAACAAACCCGGTGGCAATGCGAACTTGGGTGCTGACTTTGTGGCCAAGTCGCCGCCGGATGGCTACACTTGGTTGGCCGTGACGCTGGCACACGCGGTGAACCAGTCCCTGTTCAACACACTCACCTACAGTCTTGAGAAAAATTTGCTGCCTGTTGTCCAATTAGCCAGCAGCCCTCTGGTGCTGGTGGTCAACGCCAGCAATCCGGCTAAAACCTTGAAGGAATTCTTGGAGCGGGCCAAAACCCAGCAGCTGAGTGCCGGGTCGTCTGGCAACGGTACGCCGCCTCACTTGGGTCTGGAGTTGCTGGCAGGCAATGCCAAATTGGACGTGACCCATATTCCCTACAAAGGCGGTGCGCCGTCCATGAACGACTTGATGGGGGGCCAGCTTGATTTTGTGGTGTCAAACCTGCCCGAGTCGGTCGCTTTCATCAAATCCGGCAAGCTGCGGGCTTTGGCCGTCACCTCTGCGCAGCGCCACGCGCTGTTGCCCGATGTGTCTACCTTCACCGAGCAGGGTATGACCGATATGGAGCTTGAAAACTGGACTGGCCTGATGGTGCCTGCGGGAACCTCCAAAGCCATCATCGACCGGATTGCGCTGGAGGCGGTACGTACCGTCAGGACGGCCGATGTGGCGGCGCGTATCGGCACTTTGGGCTTCACTGTCACGGGCTTGGGACCAGCCGAGTTTGCCGCTATTGTGCAAAAAGACACCGCACGGTGGCGCGAGATCATCAAGGTACGGCGCATCAAGGTGGAGTAATTCACCTGTTTGCTGTGCTGCCCATCTTTCAAACAAGTAACAACGAAACTGCCTTTGTCATGAAAAAAATCGTCATTACTGAATTCATGGATGCGCCCTCTGTTGAGGCGCTGAAAGCCCGCTACACCTTGGTCTACGAGCCGACGCTGGTGGACGACGCAGCACGCTTGCTGCGCGAGGTGGCGGATGCTGATGCCGTCATCGTGCGCAACCGCACCCAGGTGCGCGGCGAGCTGCTGGCGGCGTGCAAAAAAGCCACGGTCATTGGTCGCTTAGGTGTGGGGCTGGACAATATCGACGTACCGGCCTGTGAAGCGCGCGGTATGAAGGTGATTCCTGCCACCGGTGCCAATGCGCTGGCCGTGGCGGAATACGTTATTGGCACGGCCATGCTGCTGCTGCGCGGCGTGTACCAAGACAGCGCTGCCGTGGCCGGTGGTAAATGGCCGCGTGCACGCCTGTCCAATGGCCGTGAAATTGCCGGAAAAACCTTGGGTTTGATCGGTTTTGGTGGCATTGGTCGCTTGACTGCAGGCTTGGCTCAAGGTTTGGGCATGGCTGTGGTGGCCTATGACCCGATGCTGGCCGTTGATGCGCCGGTGTGGGCGCAAACTGGCGTGAAACCCGCCACATTGGACGCCTTGCTGGCCCAGTCGGATGTGGTCAGCCTGCATGTGCCGCTGACGGCTGAAACCCGTAATCTGCTGTCCAAAGAGCGTGTAGCGCAGATGAAGGCTGGGGCTATCCTCATCAATTCCGCACGTGGTCATATTGCCGACGAAGCGGCTGTTGCTGATGCCTTGCGTGCCGGACATTTGGGCGGTGCCGCGTTTGACGTTTTCGAGCCTGAGCCGCTCAAAGCGGGTAGCCCTTGGGAGAATTGTCCCAACGTCGTGCTGACGCCGCATGTGGCCGGCGTGACGGCTGAATCCAACGAGCGCGTTTCCAGCATGATCGCGGCTGAAGTCGCCAAGGCTTTGGGCTGACACCGCTTTGCGATCCCATTGCGATTCCTTGACGACCTTTTTGCTGCCTTTTATACCTCCACAGACACCCGTTATGAACCTCCAGGAAATACACGCTCTTGCCAGCCGTGCCTTGCAAAACGCAGGCGCTTCCCCCATGCAGGCTGACTGCACCGCCACCGCACTGGTGGCAGCCGATGCCCAAGGCTTGGCTTCACACGGTGTATCACGCATTCCGATGTACACCGGGCACTTGCGCACGGGCCGCGTCAACGGGCAAGCCGTTCCCCGCATCGCCGCACAAAAACCCAGCGCGATCCTGGTGGATGCGGGTGAGGGCTTTGCCTTCCCAGCCTGTGCCTTGGCGATTCAAGAAGCCATCGCCGCAGCCAAAGTGACCGGCATTGCCATCGCTGCCGTTACCAACAGCCACCACTTCGGCGTGGCGGCCTACCACCTGGAAGCCGTGGCCCAAGCCGGTCTGGTCGGTATCGCCATGGGGAACTCTCCCGCCGCCATGCCTGCCGCAGGTGGCAAACGGGCGATCTTTGGCACCAACCCGCTGGCCGCCGCTTTCCCTCGCGCGAATGGTGAGCCGGTGATGATCGACATGTCGCTCTCGGAAGTGGCGCGTGGCAAGCTGATGGTGGCTGCCAAAAAGGGCGAATCCATCCCTCTCGGCTGGGCACTCGACAAAGACGGTCAACCCACTACCGACCCCAAGGCCGGCATGGAAGGCTCGATGTTGCCTTTCGGCTCTACGGGAGGCTCCAAAGGTGCGATGCTGGCTTTGATGATTGAGCTGATGGTGGTGTCCCTCACCGGTGCGCGTTTTGGCTTGGAAGTGGATACCTTTTTTGAAGACGAGGGGAACGTGCCCCACATCGGTCAAGCATTCATCGTGATTGACCCCTCTGCGCTGGGTGGCACGGCCGTCTACGAAGAGCGCGTTGAAGCCTTGATCGCCGCCATGCTGGCGGATGACGGCGTGCGCATCCCTGGCTACCGACGCAATACCTTGGCTGCCAAAGCACGGATCGAGGGTGTGGAATTACCGCCTGCCACCTTGAACCCGCTGATGGCGCTGGCCAACCCCACCTGACCTCGAACGCTGGCTGTGAAATCCACCTTCCAACGCTGGCGTGCGTTTATTGCCAAAAACCTGCCCGGCACCTTGGTCTGTCTCGTCATCGCACTGGCGGCCACCTTCGTTTCTGAGCATTATGGTGGTCCGCAGCTGCTTTATGCCCTGCTGATGGGGTTGGCTTTTCATTTCTTGATTGCCAACCCGCAAGTTGGCCCTGGCATTGGTTTTTGTGGCCGCACGGTGCTGCGCTTTGGCGTGGCTTTGCTGGGTGCGCGCATCACGCTGTCGCAGGTGGCGAAGCTGGGCTTGAGCTCCGCCTTGCTGATCGTGTGCGCTACAGGGTGCACGATTGTGGTGGGGGCCTTGCTGGCCCGCTGGTTCAAGCGTCCGCGTGACGAGGGGCTGCTGTCGGGCGGGGCGGTGGCGATTTGCGGTGCCTCAGCGGCGCTGGCTGTGGCGTCCGTGCTGCCGCAAACCAAAGAAAACGAGCGTTTTACGCTGCTGACGGTGGTGGGTGTAACGGTGCTCTCCACCGTGGCGATGGTGCTTTACCCCTTTGTGCTCAAAGTGATTGGGGCCACGCCAGAGCAATCGGGTATCTTTTTGGGCGGCACCATCCACGATGTGGCGCAAGTGGTAGCGGCGGGGATGATGCTGGGGCCGGAGGCCGGCGACACCGCCACCGTGGTCAAGCTGTTCCGCGTGATGCTGCTGATGCCGGTGGTGATTGTGATTTCCATGCTTTACCGCAACCACGCCAACACCGACCCTGAAGCACAGTTTGATGTGAATGCGGACAGCAAAACCACCCGGGATGCCGTGCCACTGGTACCAGGCTTTTTGCTCGCCTTTATCGTGCTGGTGCTGCTGGCCAGTGTGGGTGTGTTCAGTCCCAAAATCATTCAACTGGCAGGCGACACCTCGCGCTGGATGCTGGTGACGGCGATTGCCGCAGCTGGCGTCAAAACCTCGTTTGAAGAGTTGCTCAAGCTCGGTTGGCAGCCTGTGGCGATGCTGCTCGGTGAGACGGTTTTTATCGCCGTCGTGGTGCTGACAGCGGTGCTAGGGTTGGGGCTTGGCCTGCATTGAGGCCCTGAATTCGGCGCAGTAGTCTTTGGGCGGCAAGGCCGGTGTCGGCCAGACCGCATCGAAGGGCTGTGTGCTGGCCGAATGCTGCGCCGGGTTGTCTGCCAACAGCCGGATCGACGCCACCTTGACCTGCGCTGGCAGGTGCTGTGGCACACCCAATTCCCGGTCGGCGTGGCCGCTGCCTGCCAGCAACAGCACAACAGGGCGACCTGAACTGCGCTGCTCGGGGCTGAGAGGGGCTGTGCGGCCAAGTGCTTGCACCAGCGTGTCTGCCATGGCCCTGTCGCGGGCGATCTGGATGCGCGTCATCGGTCGCAGTTGGGTTGCCGCCAGCAGGCCGCAGTGGCTGGCTTCAATTAAATTTTGCTGTTTTTGTAGGCTTGAGCTTGTCAGTTGGGCATCGAGCGCTTCGTTTTTCATAGCGTCACGCTGCTGATTTCGGGGCAGGTTTGCACCTAGCACGGGTACCCCGTCACGCACAGCCAGCATGACGGCAGGGCCATAGCTTGCCCATGGCCAGCCGATGTCGTTCCAACCCAAGGCGGCTTGCACATCGACTTCGCTGGCGTCGCTGTTCAGGCCTGCGGTCGAGCGCCCTTGTTCCGCCATTTCCAGTGCCAGCGCAGCCAAGCGGCCATGGCGCAGCAGCAGGCGCACCACATCGCGCTCAAGCTGCTGGTGCTGCGGGGCGTCGTGTTGTTCGCCCAGCAGCAGGATGGGGGCGGCGGCGTTGCCCCAAATCAGGGGGGCCAAAAGCAACTCAGCGCTGGGCAAGGCTGCGTTGCTGCTGGCTTGTTCATCGGGCGTGGCCGAAAAGGCTGCTGGTCTTTGCAGGGGGGGCAGGGGGCGTGGCGTGCGTGAGGCCAAGCAGCCTGCGAGCAGGGCGCAGGCCAGCAGCGCAACAGGGGTGGGTTTCATGCGGAGGAAAAGCGCACGGGCACCGGTAAATTCAGTGCATCACTACCGGGTTTTGTGCCAGCTCGGCGTAGCGGTCCAGCGTGTCTTCCACCTCTTCTTGGGTGGGGGTGTCTTTTTGCCAGGCGAGGATCTGCATTTGAAACAGTTCAGCCCATGAGCCATCCAGATACAGCTCTTTGCCCGAGCGTTTGTCCACAATCTCAAAGCCGTGGCGCGCCATGGCGGGGAGTTTGCGGCCTTCGTTGTCTTCAAGCAGGTCGTTTTTGCCCATCAGTGAGGGCTGGTCGGTTTGCACATGCACAACCACAAAGGATTCAGAGTCGTAAAGCATTTGCATGGTGTTGTTCTTTCTGCTTTGTTAGATGGACTGCCGAGGTCGAAATTCAAGTTGGATGCGTGCCTTCAGTATGCAGGCTTTCCGAACCTCTTAAGCGGTAAAGAAGCGTAACTTTCTAGGGTGTTGCCACTGATTTGAGCCGCAATTGAACAAAGTCGCCGTTATCTTGTGTCAAGCGCAGCTGCACGGGCAGGTAGGCGAGGTCGGATGCCAGCCACACGTCGACCCGCACATCGTGTTCGCGCTGCGGGACGCGGCTGAGTTTGCGGGCTTTGTGGTCGCCTTCGGGCAGTGCCAGGGTTTGTTCTTCACCCACGGTAAAGCGCCAGTCGTCGGCATCCTTGGGGCCTATGGTCTGGATGCTGATGCTGCTGCCCACGGGGTAACGCTGCGGGGCGCCGGCCAGCAGGCTGCCAAGTTGCAGCAGCACGCTCAGGCGGTCTTGCGCACCTGGCAGCAAGGCGGCGTCTGGTGTGTTGGCGCTGAAGCTGATGATGCCCTTGTCGCGCTCGAAATGTGCTGCGACCTCGGTTTTGACCTTGTCGCTGAAGCGTTGGGGGGCCAGGCCTTCAGCCGTCAGCTGTCCGGTACTGGTCTGGATGCGCGAACCCAGCAAGAACGCGGTGATGGCCAGCCGGGCGTTGTAGCTGCTGCCGTCTTGCGTCCACAGCAAATCGGCATTGGCGCTGTAGGGGAATCTCTTGGCTTCGCCGGACACGTCAAACAGCAAATGCCGCGAGCCGGGAAGGCGCACGGCGGCGGTGTGGCTGCCGGGGGTGCTGGGTTTGGTTGTGGTGGTGTTGCTGCTGCTGCTGCTGTCTGCTACGTAATTGGTAGCTATATACGAACTGTCTGTCTGCTGTAAACCGTGATCAGTCTCGATAACTGAATCGCTGTAGGGGGTGTGGGCTGTGGCAGGCTGCATCAAAGGTCGCGTTGCGTGCTGAGGGGCTCGTGCCTGCGTGCTGGGCTGGGACGCAGGGGCTTCTTCAACAGCGGTGGTGGGGGCAGACGGCGCTGCGATGGCCCGTGTCGTGAACGCCGTCAGAGGTACAGGTTTGGTGCGAAATCCGCTGGGTGCGCCCATCAGCAGCGCTGCATGTGCTATCACTACGGTAGCGACTAACGCCGCCAGCGTGGTGCGGGACAGCAGCGGTGGGGGGCGGTTTGTCAAGGCATGTACCCCAAATCCGCAGACAGTTGCGCAGCCGCCGTACGCAAGGCCGTGGCCACACTGGCGTCCCAGTCCACATCCAATGTCGCCGCCGAACCCAGCACGACCAAGCCCAGTGCCATGTGCTGGTCGGCATCAAACACCGGGGCACAAAACCCCACAATGCCCGGCAACAGGGTGTCCACCACCCGTGCCATACCGCGCGCGCGCACATCCGCCAGCACGGCTTGCACCTGTTCTGGGGTGTTGGGCAGATCACGGCGTGCCGATTTTTGAGCTTGTGCCAGCTCGGTGTGCAGCATCGCCGCGATGGCCTCGGGCAGCGCGTAGGCGGCAAAGCAGCGGCCTGTGGCCGACGACAACAGGGGCATCACGTCACCCAGACGCAAGCTGACCGTGACAGCGAGCTGCGATTCTTCCCAATGCACAATGGTGGGCCCGTGGTTGCCCCAGACCGCCAGCGCCAGCGTGTGGTGGCCGACTTGCTCCAGCAAAGCAGGCACCCGTTCGCGGGCCATTTTCATGCTGTCAAGCCTCGCAAGAGAAGCAAGCCCTAACTTGAGTGCGGCTGGCCCCAGGTCATACCGGGTGTTGCCACTGTCTTGCACCACCAAGCCTAAGCGCTGAAAACTCACCAGATAGCGGTGCGCTTTGGCCGCGCTCATGCCCGCTGTGGCGGCCAGGTCGCGCAACATCAGTGGCCCGTGTGCTTGTGCCAAAACCTCTAACAGCGTGAAGCCGACTTCGACCGATTGAATGCCTGCGCGTGTTTTTTCCATAGGTGTGATTGTCGGTGTTCTGTTAAAATTTCGATTAGAGGAATTAATTTAACTAAACGAAATTTAGAGAAATTAAAAGAAGTTTTTCCTCGACTCGGTTTTTTGAAGATTTTGTTTGTCAACGCGCCTGCCCCTCAAGATGGAGACACCATGAAACTTGCTACCTACAAAGACGGTTCCCGCGACGGCCAACTGATTGTCGTCTCACGCGACCTCAGTACCGCGCACTACGCCACGGGCATCGCTACCAAGATGCAGCAGTTGTTGGACGATTGGGGCTTCATCAGCCCGCAGCTGCAAGACCTGTACGAGACCCTGAACCGTGCTGTGGACGGCACTTCCAGTGCCAGCAAAGTCCGCCACGCCTTCCCGTTCGACCCCCAGCAATGCATGGCCCCGCTGCCCCGTGCCTACCAATGGGCTGATGGCTCGGCCTACCTGAACCACGTCGAGCTGGTGCGTGCTGCCCGTGACAGCGAAGTGCCGCAGAGCTTTTACGCCGACCCGCTGATGTACCAGGGAGGCAGCGATGATTTCATCGGCCCGCGCGACAACATCGTTTGCGCCAGTGAGGCCTTTGGCATTGACTTTGAAGCCGAAATCGCCGTCATCACCGGTGACGTGCGCATGAACAGCAGCCCCGAGCAAGCGCTGGACGGCATCCGTTTGGTGATGCTGGCCAACGATGTGAGCCTGCGCAACTTGATCCCGAATGAACTCGCCAAAGGTTTTGGCTTCTTCCAGAGCAAACCCGCCACCGCTTTCAGCCCGGTCGCCGTTACCCTGGATGAATTCGTCTTCAGCGGCGAAAGCGCTTGGGACAAAGGCCGCCTGCACCTCACCGTGCAGAGCACCTGGAATGGCCGCAAAGTCGGCATGTGCGACGCTGGCCCCGAGATGACTTTCCACTTCGGCCAACTCATTGCCCACATCTGTAAAACCCGCAATGTGCGTGCAGGCAGCATCGTCGGCAGCGGCACGGTCAGCAACAAGGGCATTGAGACCAAGGGTAAAACCGACTGGCCCAAGGGCTACAGCTGCATCGCCGAGAAGCGGGCGATTGAAACCATCCAGGACGGCAAGCCCAAAACTGCGTTCATGAAGTACGGCGACACCATCCGTATCGAGGTGAAGGGGCGCGATGGGATGAGCGTGTTCGGCGCGATTGACCAAGAGGTGGTGGCGTTGAGCTGAGGCCGCTATGGCGCGGTGTTACGAGGCGTACAAGCTCGCCATCGACGCCAACCCCTTGATCTCAATCGGGTTGCCAAACGGATCACAAAAAAACATCGTCCACTGCTCTGCGGGCTCACCGGGGTAGCGCACTTGCGGTGGCAGTACAAATACAGTCCCGGCCGCCTGTAGCCGCACCGCCAGCGCTTGCCAATCGGCGAGTTGCAGCACCAGCCCGAAATGCGGCATGGGTACAAGGTGTTCGCCGACACGGCCTGTGCGTGTTGTTTTGAATGGCTCGCCCAGGTGCAGCGAAATCTGGTGGCTGAAGAAATCAAAATCCACCCAGGTGTCGGTGCTGCGCCCTTCTGCGCAGCCCAGGGTGTCGCCATAAAAGCGGCGTGCGGTGGCAAGATCAGTCACGTGGAAGGCGAGATGGAAGAGGCTTTTCATGGGGGCTTTCTGGTATGAGGGCTATTTTGCATTCAGAGGAGGGGTACGCGTGATCCACCCTGCCATAATTCGACCCATGTCCCCCCTGCAATCCCTGCGCCAAGCCCACCACATTGCACGCCTGATGCTCGTGTGGTTCATGCTGGCCATCGGTGTTGCCGTCGCGTCCCCCATGGTCAACCCACAGGCGGTGGAGCTGATTTGCTCAGGCTCTGGCGGCATGAAGGTGCTCATCAAGACGGACGATGGGGTCAAAGAGGTTTCGGGCACTGGCGTTAGCCACACGCTGGATTGCCCCATGTGCGCGGCCATCGGTGCACCGCCTCCTGTGGTCAAACACACGGCTGAGCCTTTTCAGCCGTTGTCGTATGCGCTGGGCAGCCTGCCGAGCGCCATCATCGCGGCCCGCACGGCGGCCCCTCCTCCGGGCCGTGGGCCACCGGTTTTCTCCTGAACTATTGAATTGATAGCGCCTCCAGCACATCCAGTGTGCTGCAGAGGCTGATTTCCTTTAGATTTTGGAGTGTCCCCATGCGGAAGAACCGTGTTGCTGTGGCTGTTGCCATGGCGTTTCCCTTTGCGCCTTTTCTCATCGTTCCTTTTTTCGCGTCTGCAGCCCAAGCACAGACCACAACATCCGCCACCTCATCGACATCTTCGGCTGACGTGCCCGTCAAAAGCCTAGGCAGCGTCACGGTCAACAGTGGCCGTCCGACCTCGTTGCCTGCACAGATTCCCACCACCATCGAGGGCATCACCGGGGCGCAGATCGAGCAAACTGTCAATGCCACCGATGCCGAAGACGCGCTCAAGTACCTGCCCAGCCTGAACGTGCGCAAACGCTACATCGGCGATTACAACCACGCTGTGCTGGCCTCCCGCGCCACGGGCACCGACCGCAGTGCCCGCTCGCTGGTCTATGCCGACGGTATTGCGCTGGCGAATCTGCTGGGCAACGGGGCAGGCTACACGCCGCGCTGGGGCTTGGTGACGCCGGAAGAGATCGAGCGGGTGGATGTGCTCTACGGCCCGTATTCCGCCGCGTACGCGGGAAACTCTGTGGGTGCGGTGGTCGATTTCCAAACCCGTATGCCGACCCAGTTTGAGGCGCACGCCAAAATCGGCTTTGCCAGCTCGGATTTTTCGCAGTACGGCAGCAACGGCAATTTCTCGGGCAACCAAGCCAGTGCCTCTGTGGGCAACAAAAACGGCGACTGGTCGTGGTTTTTGAACATGAACCGCCTCGACAGCAATGGCCAGCCTCTGGTCTTCCCTGCCAAACTGGTAAGCGCGGGCACTGTCAGTGCCGCTGGCACGCCTGTCACCGGGGCGATTCTGGACAAAAACCCGCAGAACGCCGACTGGCTGGTGCTGGGTTCCACCACCCAGTACCACACCGTACAAGAGCATGTGAAGGCCAAGGTGGCGTATGACTTCTCGCCCACTGTGCGCGCCAGCTACACCCTGGGCTGGTGGGGCAACACCTCGACGAGCACCGGCGAGAGCTACCTGCGCGATGCAGCGGGCAAGCCGGTGTACAGC
This sequence comes from Betaproteobacteria bacterium, assembly GCA_025356445.1. Lineage (GTDB taxonomy): Bacteria > Pseudomonadota > Gammaproteobacteria > Burkholderiales > Burkholderiaceae_C > Defluviibacillus. Next base: position 50,289 of record JANXSZ010000009.1, read on the forward strand.
GGCAACGTCAACATCAATGGCCGCCAGTACACGCTGGCGAACACCGATATTTCCACCAACCGTGCCCGGCTGGAACATGTCATCCATGGCCTGAGCCTCAAGTCCAACACCAAGGGTGTGTTTGACTATGAAGTCGCAGCCAGCCTTTACAACTACGCCAAAGACGAATCCCGTGCGCCCACCGTTGCTTTGCCTGCTGCGCTGAACGGTGGTGCAGGCCGCACCACCGATATGGCCGGCACCGGCTGGAACACGCTGGCCCTCAAAGGCACATGGCGGCCTGACGTAGACACCAGCCGTGCTCACGTCGTCGATTTTGGCTACCAGCGCGAGGCCTACCAGCTGCGCACCACGGTATCCGACACGGCCGACTGGATCAACGGTGCGCCTGCTGCCCGCTTTTCAGCCTTCAACGGCAACACCAGCCTGCAAAGCCTGTATGCCCAAGACAGCTGGAAGTTTGCCCGCGACTGGAGCACCACCCTGGGGGGGCGCTTCGAGCAATGGCGTGCTTATGGCGGTGAACTGGGCAGCGCATCCAGCCTGCTGGGTTTGGCCGCGCGCAAAGAAACGCACTTCTCGCCCAAAGCCGCCATCGCCCACCAGCTGACCCCCGTGTGGGCCTTGAAAGCCGCCACGGGCCGTGCCGTGCGTATGCCCACCGTGGCTGAGCTGTACCAGGGCTCGGTGACGGCGAACGCCATCGTCAACAACGACCCCAACCTGAAACCAGAGCGCTCGTGGTCTACCGAGTTCAGCGCTGAGCGTGACCTGGGCAATGGCTTGCTCAGAACCACGGTGTTCCATGAGGACACCCGCGACGCGCTGTATTCGCAGACCAATGTCAGCGTGCTGCCCACCGTCACCAACATCCAGAACATCGACCGCATCCGCACGGTGGGCCTGGAACTGGCGTATTCGGCGACCGATGTGGGCACCGCGTGGGGTGTGCGGGGCTTGGACCTCAGCAGCAGCCTGACCTACGCCGACGCCAAAATCACCGCCAACGCCAAAAACCCCGCGAGCGTGGGCAAACGCGCCCCCCGCGTGCCCGACTGGCGTGCCAGCTTCGTCGCCACCTACAAGCCTACCGAAACTTGGAGCACCACTTTCGGGCTGCGCTACAGCGGCACGCAGTACAGCCAGCTGGACAACAGCGACACCAACGGCATGACCTACCAAGGTGTCAGCAGCTACCTCGTGGCCGACGTGCGGGCGCGTTACCGCATCGCCAAACAGTGGACGGCGAGCGTGGGCATCGACAACCTGAACAACGCCAAATACTGGGCGTTCCACCCGTACACGCAGCGCACCTTGGTGGCTGAGTTGAAATTTGACCTGTAAAAAACGACAACACACCATGAAAACTATCAAATTCATAGCTGCCAGTGCCCTGCTGGCTTGCACAGCAAGCACGTTCGCCCATGTGGTGCTTGACCAACCCATGGCCATGGCCGGCAGCAGCTACCGCGCCGTCTTCAAAGTCGCCCACGGCTGCGAAGGCCTGCCTACCACGGGGCTGGCTGTGCTGATTCCCGCTGGTGTGCAAGGGGCCAAGCCCATGCCCAAACCCGGTTGGGCCTTGGCTGTGCGTACCGACAAGCTGGCGGTGCCCTACACCAGCCACGGCAAAACCGTGTCAGAGGACGTGACCGAGATCCGCTGGACAGCACAAAGCAAAGACGCAGCTTTGCCTGAAGCCCATTACGACGAGTTCATCCTGCGTGCCACGCTGCCCGCTACGGCTGGCCCGCTGTGGTTCAAAATCGTGCAAACCTGTGACGACGGCAGCCGCCAAGGCCGCAATGAGTGGACGCAAATCCCCGCCGAGGGCGTGTCCGCCAAAGGTCTGAAATCTCCCGCTGCACTGCTGCAAGTCGAGCCTGGTGCTGATCCCCATGCCCACCATTGAAAGATTTGCTATGAAATCAAGAGCTATTCAAGCGCTGCTGACTTGCGCTACAGTCACTTCTACTTTGTTTCTCACCGCCAATGTCCATGCCCAAGCTGTGGCCGTGAAAGACGCCTGGGCGCGTGCCACGGTGCCCGGTCAAATGGCCACGGGCGTGTTCATGACGCTCACGGCCAAAGACAGTACGCAGCTGGTGGGTGTCTCCACACCCGCCGCTGATGTGGCCGAGGTGCATGAGATGAAAGTCAAGTCCTTGGGCAATGTGATGACGATGCGTGCCCTGCCCATTCTGGATTTGCCTGCGGGCAAGCCCGTGGAACTGCGACCCGGCAGCTACCACATCATGCTGATGGACTTGAAAACGCCACTGGCCCTGGGCAGCAACGTGCCCATGACCTTGGTGTTCAAGGATGCCAAGGGCGCGGAAAGCCGCATGGAACTGAAGGTGCCTGTGAACACCTCAGCCAACGGGGCCATGCCGGCGAAAGCGCACAGCCACTGACCACGTATTAACCACGTACTAACCGGGGTTCTCGCCGTGCCGCATTGGGGTAAGCTGTCAGTCTCTACACCCCATAATGACAGGAGACCCCCATGAGCGACACCGAAAACTTCGGCTTTGGTAAATTTGTACCGGGTTTTGATTTTTTGCAAAACCTGACCAAATCCGCCAGTGCTTCCAGTGCCATTCCTAAACTGCCCAGCATGGGCGGTTGGGTTGCCCCCACGATGAACGTGGAAGACCTGGACAAGCGCATTGAAGAACTCAAGGCCGTGCAGTTTTGGCTTGATCAAAACGCCGTGGCGCTCAAAGCTACCATCCAGGCGCTGGAGGTGCAAAAAATGACGCTTGCCACCCTCAAAGGCATGAACGTCAGCATGACCGACTTGGCCAAAGCGTTCACCCTGAACACCACCCCTGCGCAAAAACCTGCCGAAGCAGCGGCCCCGGCACCCGCCCCGGCTGCGCCCAAAGCAGCTGCCCCGGTCCCAGCGCCAGAAGCAGACATCGCCAGTACCGAGGGCAAAATTGACCCTATGCAATGGTGGGGCTCGCTTACCCAGCAGTTTCAGCAGATTGCCACCACCGTGATGAAAGACGTGGCCGACAAAACGGCAACGGCCAACCTCGCCAAAGAAAACATGGCCAAAGACGCCATCAAGGCGGCCACAGACATGGCTGCACTTGCTACTAAAACAGTAGCTGGTACAGCCCGCACAGCAAGTGCTCCTGCTAAAAAAGCAGCCAAAGCTGCGGTGAAAACCGTGGTGAAAGCAGCGGCAAAGAAAGTCGCTAAGAAATCCGCTAAATAAGTTCTAAGTTTTAAGTTCGTTGCATGAAGCTTTTTCCCTACGGCCACGCCACCCATCCGCAATGGCAAATGGCGGGTGCGTTGGTGCTCGCCCAGTTGCGTGCCCAAATCGCCTCACCCGAGTACGCCGATGCCCCCAGCTTGGCGGTGCTCTACATCACCGACCATTACGCCAATGCTTCGCAAGACATTCTGGACTACCTCGCCGCTGAATTGCCCGAGGTAACCGACTGGACTGGCACCGTCGGTGTCGGTGTGGCCGTCAATAACGCTGAATACTTCGATGAACCCGCCTTGGCAGTAATGCTGTGCGACATTCCCAGCGACCAGTACCGCGTGTTCTCAGGCGTTGCCCCGCTCGGTGTGGGCGACGGCATGGGTTTCGAGCCGCACACTGCGCTGGTTCACGCGGATGCCAGCACCCCCGACATGGCCGAGCTGATTGCGGAGTTGGCTGGGCGCACCCAAACGGGCTATTTGTTCGGTGGTTTGACGGCCAGCCGCACCCTGTCTGCCCAGTTTGCGGTAGGTGGGAACGGCAATATCAAAGGGCAGGGCGCGGCGCGTGGGGTATTCCAGGGCGGTTTGAGCGGCGTGGCCTTCAGCGATGGCGTGACCTTGGTATCGCGCGTCACCCAGGGGTGCCAGCCCTTGGCAGGCGTGCCGGTGCGCCGCATCACCGAAGCCGATGGCAACTTGGTGCTGACGCTGGACGGTCAACCTGCGCTGGACGTGTTGCTGAGCGATTTGAATGTGTCGCTCGATGAACCCCAAAAAGCCCTCACCGCCGTGCGCGCCACGCTGGTGGGCATCACCAGCGCGGGCAGCGATGCGGTGAAGCGTACCGGTAATTTCGGTGCCGACACCCGCGTGCGCCACATCATCGGCCTGGATCCCAGGCGCAAAGGTGTGGCGATTGCCGAAGTGGTCGTGGAAGGCGATCAGCTGTCGTTCTGCCAGCGCAATGCCGCTGCCGCCAAAGCCGATTTGACCCGTATTTGCGCCGAGATCCGTGAAGAGCTGGAGCCGGCTGAATTGGCGTTCAGCCCACAACCCGCTTTGACTGAGCCTGATGCCCAAGGCGATGCGAAAGCCTCCAAAGCCGCAGAATCCACCCCCTTTCAACCTGCCCAGCGCATCGTTGGTGCCATCTACGTCAGCTGCTCCGGTCGCGGTGGGCCGCATTTCGGTGCGCCCAGCGCCGAACTCCAAACCGTCCGCCGCGCCCTGGGCGATGTGCCGCTGGTGGGCTTTTTTGCCGGTGGCGAGATCGCGCGGCAGCAGGTGTACGGGTACACGGGGGTGCTGACGGTGTTCACGGCGTGATTTGATGCCATGATGGGGGTTGAATGGCTAAAATAGCCATTCAACCCCAGGAGCTTGTGCCATGCAACTCACCGCCACCGAAGCCAAAAACCGTTTTGGCCATTGCCTCTCGCAGGCCAAAATCAGCCCTGTTCGCATTGAAAAAAACGGAAGGCTGGAGGCGCTGATTGTGTCGGCTGAGCAGTATGCGGATCTGGAGCGGCGCGCTGCGGGCGCTAAACCCAAAATGACAGCGGAGGAGTTTGGTGCGGCTTACCCGGAGTGGATCGCAGCGCAACACCGTGACTTTGAAGAAAATGGCATTTGGTGCGATGACATCAGAACGTGGTGAGTGCAGTTATGGCGCAGTTTGATGTTTATCCCAATCCCAGCCCACGTTCCAAAGCGACGGTGCCTTATGTGGTTGATGTGCAGAGCAACTTGCTTTCCGTACTGCCTACCCGCTTGGTGATACCTTTGTCGCGCATTGGTTTAAATGCTCCGATAGCCCGCAATTTGGTCAAGCAATTTGCCGTGAATAGCGAGAGCTTGTTTCTGCTCGCGTATGCAGCAGCTCCTGTAGATGCCCGCAGTCTTCACGGCAAAATTACCTCGTTGCACGAGGCCAGCCATGACATTGTTGCTGCCATGGACGTGGTGCTCAGCGGCGTGTAAGTTGAACGTGTGATCTCCACGCCTGTCCCCAAGCCCCCCAAAATCCCCCAATCTGTGCTGGTGGTCATTCACACCCCGGCCTTGGATGTTTTGCTGATTCGCCGTGCGGATACCGTTGACGATTTCTGGCAGTCCGTCACCGGTTCCAAAGACTTTGCCGATGAAAGCTATGCCGATACTGCCCGCCGTGAAGTGTGGGAAGAAACGGGTATTGACTGCCGCCCTGGCACGCCCTTGGCTTCAGCGCTGCACGACTGGCAGCTGGAAAATGTTTACACCATTTACCCGCAGTGGTTGCACCGCTATGCACCGGGCGTGACACACAACACCGAGCATTTGTTCAGCCTGTGTGTGTCGGCAGGTACACCCATCACACTCAGTCCGCTGGAGCACACGCACCACCAGTGGTGGCCTTACCGGGCTGCGGCAGACAGGGCGTATTCGCCCTCGAACGCGGAGGCGGTGTTACTGTTGCCGCAATTTGCGCCTAAGCTTGGGGCTGTTTGATACCTCCCACTGGACACCATGACCCATTCCCCAGATATTTTGCGTGTGGCCACCTACAACATCCATAAAGGGGTGCAGGGCTTGGGTGCGGCACGGCGGCTGGAGATTCACAATCTGGGCCATGCGGTAGAGCAGTTTGATGCCGATATCGTGTGTCTGCAAGAGGTGCGCAAATCGCACCAGCGCGAGGCGCTGCATTTCACCCACTGGCCAGCGCTACCGCAGGCGGATTTTCTGGCGCCTGAGGGTTACGAGGCCGTCTACCGCACCAATGCCATTACCCGGCATGGCGAGCATGGCAATGCCTTGCTGTCGCGCTGGCCGGTGGTGCGCCACCAACATGAAGACATCTCGGATCACCGCTTTGAGCAGCGCGGCCTGCTGCATGTGGAGTTGCTGGTGCAGGGCCGGGTGGTTCACGTTGTGGTGGTGCATTTGGGGCTGATACCGGCCAGCCGCCGTCGCCAGGCCGAGCAGCTGTGCCAGTTCGTGACGCGTGAGATACCCGATGACGCGCATCTGCTTGTTGCTGGGGACTTCAACGACTGGGGTGCGCGCGTCGATAAAGCCTTCAGCGCTGTTAATTTGGTAGCCGTCAAAACGCCACAAGCGCTCACCTACCCGTCGCGCCTGCCTGTGGTGCAGCTGGACTGCATCTACGCCCGAGGGCTGCGCCCCCTGTCGCTGGAGGTGCCACGTGGGCGCATTTGGGGGCGCATGTCCGACCATTTACCACTGATTGCGGAATTCGGGTTTTGAGATGCAGGACGCCAATCCCCTCCCCTCTCCGTCGCATGGCGTGCATGAGGCCCACGAACCGCACGAGGTCGTCTTGCTGCTGGGCAGCCGAGCGTTCTTTCCTGCACTGATTGCTGCGATGGACGCCGCGCACACCGAGGTGCGGCTGGAAACCTATATTTTTGACCTGGCTGCGGGGGGCACTGACGTTGCACTGGCCCTGGAGCGCGCTGCGCGGCGGGGCGTGAAAACCGAGGTGCTGGTGGACGGCGTGGGCAGCGCGCCCTTGACTGCGGAATGGCAGGCACGCATGGCTGCCGCCGGTGTGCAGTGGCAGGTGTTTGCGCCGCTGGGCACGTGGGGCATGTTGCGGCCTACGCACTGGCGGCGCTTGCACCGCAAGCTGTGCTGCATTGACCAGCAGGTGGCGTTTTGTGGTGGCATCAACATTCTGGATGATTTCCATGACCCGAATTTCGGCACGCTGACCAGCCCCCGGTTTGATTTTTCGGTGCGCCTGACTGGCCCTCTGGTGGCCGAGGTGCACGCGGCGATGCTGCAACTCTGGGAGCGCACACAGCGTGGTTTGGGTTTGCGTTCGGGTTTGCGAACACGGCACCTCAGGCTGGCTTTGACGGCGATCATGGGGGCGACCCAAGAGGCACGTACGGTGCTGCATAACGCGGTATCGAGCGTTTCTGCCCCAGCGGGGCCGCCGGTGAAAGCGGCTCTGGTGTTGCGCGATAACGTGCGTCATCGCGCCAGTATTGAGCAGGCTTACCGCCGCGCCATTGGCCATGCACAGCAGGAAGTCATCATTGCGAACGCTTACTTTGTGCCGGGGCGCAAGTTGCGCCTGTCGCTCATTCATGCGGCGCGGCGTGGCGTGAAGGTGCGTTTGCTGTTGCAAGGCAAGTACGAGTATTTCATGCAGTACTACGCGGCCCGTCCGGTGTATGGGGCCCTGTTGAAGGCGGGCGTGGAGATTCACGAGTATTCAGCCAGTTTTTTGCATGCCAAAGTGGCGGTGGTGGATGGAAGGTGGGCCACAGTGGGGTCATCCAACCTCGATCCGCTTAGCCTCTTGCTGGCCCGCGAAGCGAATGTCACCGCACAAAGCAAAGATTTTGCAGCCCTGCTGCGCACCCAGCTCCTGCACGCCATCACGCATGAAGGCCAGCGCATGGACGCGGTCGAGTATGCCCGCCGCCCGCTGCGCGAGCGCTGCATGGAGGTTGTGGCGTACGCTGCAATGCGTGTAGCGCTGCTGTTTCAGGGGCGCAAGTACCTGTAGGGTCGCTAACGGTTACGATAAGAGGCTATCCGCACACTGATCCTCAAAGCTACGCACCCTATGAACCCAGACAACGAAGGCACGCCCGTATCCGTCAAGATTCGGGAACGCATCGCAGCGTCACGAAAGCGCTATTTCGCCAACGACAACATTGCTGAATTTATCCAACCTGGAGAACTTGAAAAGCTGCTGGATGAAGTCGCCGACAAGATGAAAGGCGTGCTCAGCAGCATGGTGATCGACACCGAGAACGACCACAACACCGGCGACACCGCTCGCCGTGTGGCCAAGATGTACGTGAACGAGGTGTTCCGGGGGCGCTATGTAGAGCCACCCACCATCACCGAATTTCCCAACGTCGGCCATTTGAACGAACTGATGATCGTTGGCCCTATCACCGTGCGCAGCGCATGCAGTCACCACTTTTGCCCGGTGATCGGCAAAATCTGGATTGGCGTGATGCCCAACGAGCACACCAATGTGATCGGCCTTTCAAAATACGCCCGCCTTGCCGAGTGGGTGATGGGCCGCCCGCAAATTCAGGAAGAAGCTGTGGTGCAACTCGCCGATTTGATCATGGAAAAAACCCAGCCTGACGGGTTGGCCATCGTCATGGAAGCCAGCCATTACTGCATGGCCTGGCGAGGCGTGAAAGACATGGACAGCAAGATGATTAATTCAGTCATGCGTGGTGTGTTTTTGAAAGATTCCACGCTGCGCCGCGAGTTTTTATCCCTTATCCCCAAGAAAGTCTGACCATGCTTGTACGCCTGCTTTACGCCAGCCGCGCCGTCGATTGCAGCCCTGAAGCGATCGACGACATCCTCATCCGTTCACGTCACTACAACCCGGCTTTGGGCATCACCGGCATTCTTTGCTACGGTGGAGGCATCTTTTTGCAAGCCATCGAAGGGGGCCGTAACCCGGTGAGCGACCTTTATGGCCATATTCAAAAGGACGTGCGCCACAAGGAAGTGGTGCTGCTGCACTACGAGGAAATCACCGAGCGCCGTTTTGGCGGGTGGACGATGGGCAAGGTCAACCTGGCCAAACTCAACCACTCGATTTTGTTGAAATACTCGGAAACGCCTGAGTTGGACCCGTATGCCGTGTCGGGCAAGGTGTCGCTGGCGCTGTTGGAAGAGCTGATGGCTACGGCCTCCATCGTGGGCCGTGCCTAAAGCGGCAGTTCCACCCCGTCTGCTGCTGGGCTGCGACTTTTCCAGCAGCCCCAGCAAGCGAAAACCTGTTGTTGTGGCACTGGGATGCGCATTGGGTGGGCGTATTCAGCTATCAAAATTAGAGCGATTTGAAAGTTTAAAGGCGTTTGGCGACTGGCTCAGCGGCGCGGGCTCGGGTGCCGCCTCCGCCTCCACTGCTGCACCGCCTGCTTGGCTGGGGGCCTTCGATTTACCCTTTGGGTTACCCCGTGAGCTGGTTGAAACGCTGGGCTGGCCTACCGATTGGCTGGGTTGCATTCAGCACTACGCGGCGCTCAGCCGTGCCGAGATTCGCGACCATTTCAAGGCTTTTTGTGGTGCCCGTCCCGTGGGGGGCAAGTTTGCCCACCGCAAGACGGATATTCCGGCAGGCTCCAGTCCTTCCATGAAATGGGTGAACCCACCTGTGGCCTACATGCTGCATGCCGGGGTGCCGCTGCTGCTGCAAGCGGGGGCGGAATTGCCCGGCTTGCACACTGGCACGCTTGCACAACCCGTGAGCCGGGACGCACAGGGTTTTGCGCACCGTACCGCCCTGGAGGCTTATCCTGGTCTGCTCGCCCGTGAGGTGCTGGGCCGCACCAGCTACAAAAGTGATGACCCCAAAGCGCAAACGCCCGAGCGCCTGATTGCCCGCAAAGACCTCATCACGGCCCTGGAGCACGGCCAGACTCGCCTGGGTTTGGCCCTCAAGCTCAGCCACGCCCAACGCGATGCGCTGGCAGACGATGCCAGCGGTGACAGCCTGGACGCCGTGCTGTGCCTGTTACAAGCCGGATGGGCGCTGAATTGTGCGCAAAAAGGGGATGTTCGCTATGGTTTGCCCGCCGACCTGGACCCGCTGGAGGGCTGGATTGTGAGCGCCTGATTCAGAAGCTGGTTCAGCACGGGGTGGGTAAGCCCCTTGTTCGAGCGGGCAATGGGTTTTGCCGCTGTGCACAGTTCAAGGAAACCGGCAAAAATGGTGGGGAATGCTTGTTCAACAAGAAAGAAGGAAGACCCGCCATGTACAACGACATCAGCGAGTTAAGTGCCAGCCAGTTCATGACCCTTTTTGGCCTCTCTGATGAGAATTTGGCCAATATTCGCAAGTTGGGGCGCATCATCGTGCCGCGTCTGGAAGACTACGCCAACACGTTCTATGAGTGGGTGGTGTGTTTGCCTGAGTACCAAATCGTGTTCAGCCGCCCGGAAATCATGGCCCACGCCCGCGCGGAGCAAATCAACTACTGGCGGCGCTGCTTTGACGGTGTGGTGGACGAGAGCTACCTACAAAACCGCCGCGTTATCGGCCACACCCATTCGCGCATTGGCCTCTCGCTGCCCAGCTACCTCTCGGCCATGAACCGCTCCATGACCATCCTCACCGAGCAGCTTTACCAGGGTGAGCTGCCCATTGAGGAGTTTTTGACCTGCAAGCAAGCGCTCAACAAGCTGGTGTACATGGACATCACCGTGGTGTCCGACACCTACGCCCGTGCGGTCAATGAGCGCATTGCCCAGCAAAGCAAGGCGTTGATGGAAATGTCCACGCCCGTGACACAAATTTGGCAAGATATTCTGATGCTGCCCATGGTCGGCATCATTGACTCGCGCCGTGCCCAGGATGTGATGATGAACGTGCTGAACCGCATCGCCGAGACGCGGGCCAAAGTCTTCATCATGGATATTTCGGGCGTGGCGGTGGTGGATTCAGCGGTGGCCAACCACCTGATAAAAATCACCAAATCCACGGGCCTCATGGGTTGCACCAGCTTGGTGTCCGGCATTTCCCCCGCCATCGCGCAAACCATGGTGAATTTGGGGTTTGACGTGAAAGAAATTGCCACCAGCGCCACCCTGCGTGATGCCCTTGAGCACGCCTTTCGCTTGATCGGGCGCAGCATCCAATAGATCGCCATGCCGCAGCCCAGTGAAGACCGCCGTATTCCTGTCAGCCGCATTGGCGGCGCTTTGTTTGCGTCCCTGCAAGTCGACCCACAGCCTGAACTGATGCAGCAGCTGCGTGAAGACCTGCTGGCAGCGGCTCACCATCACCGTGCACGCGGTGCTGTGCTGGATATTTCAGGCATTGCCGGTATGGACGGCGTGGTCTACCAGCAGCTGGAATACACCGTGCGGATGCTGGCGCTGCTGGGGGTGACTTGCGTGCTGGCCGGTATGCGGCCTGGCATTGTGGCGGCGCTGTCCGTGCTGGACGTGGACCTGACCCAAATCAGGGGTGCTGTGGACATTGAGCAAGCCCTGCAACTGCTGGACCGCCCCCATGCCCCCGCACCTTGAAGCCGCGCTGGGTACCCCCGGGCAGCGTATAGCAATTGCCCATGAGGCCGATGTGCATGGCGTGGTGATGTACGCCTACAGCCTGCTCCACACCATGCTGGTCTCGTCCGCGCTGGTCACCGTCGTCGCCACAGTGGTGTCTGAGTTGGCCATGAACATCGTGAAATACGCCAACAGCGGCGGCAGCCTGCGCATTGCGTTGACGACCACGGGACGTACCGCCATTGAGGTGTGGGCTGAAGACAGTGGCCCCGGTATTTTTGATGTGGGGCTGGCCTTGCAAGACCATTTCAGCAGCAACGGCACACTGGGTGTCGGTCTGCCTGGCGTGAAGCGCATGGTGGACGAGTTTGAGCTGCACTCCGTGCCCGGTATAGGCACCTCGGTACGGGTGAAAAAATGGCTCAGCCCTTGTTCAACGGTGTCGATGGACCAGCGCCGCATGCCGCGTTCGCCTTCAGTCTTGGCGCATGAGTCGCCCCAGTTGGCTCGTGACACCAAGCCTCACCAAGACATTTATGCCACGGTAAACCGCCCCTGCTTTGGCGAAGTGCTCAGTGGCGACCGCCCGATTGTGCTGGTGCTGCCTACCGGTGTGCTGATCGGTATGGTTGACGTGCTGGGCCACGGCCCTGAGGCGCATCAACTGGCGCTGCACTGCGAGCGCTTGCTGATGGCGCAGGCCTCTGGTGCGGTGGAGGATTTGCTCTACGCTCTGCACCGTGACATCAAAGGCAGCCGGGGTGCTGCCATCAGCTTGGCCTGGATTTCGTCCAACAGACCGCAGCAGGTGACGGTGGTCGGGGTGGGCAATACCCTGCTTTATGCCCTGCAAGACAAGGTCACGCCCATCAGCGCGCAGCCTGGCACGCTGGGGGGCAATATGCCCCGGTTGCGGCCCATGGTGCTGCCGCTTGAGGCGGGGGATGTGCTGCTGCTGACCACGGACGGTATGTCGGAGCGGGTGGACAGCCGGCAGCTGTTGTCGCTGAAAAACTGGCCCCTCAGGCGCATTGCCAACGAGGTGTTGCGGGTGTACGGCAAAGTCCATGATGACGCCGCTTGTGCGGTGCTGCGCCATGGCCCTTGAGCAACTGGGCACCCTGGAACTGGTGGACACCGCCCATATCCACCAGGCCTGCGCCAAAATGCGAACAATGCTGCACACCTGCGCTGTGGCCGCTGACCGCATGGACTATCTGCTGAGCGGCTTTACCACCCTGTGCCGTGGCTTGCAAGCCGCTGGTGCGCGGCGCATGGACATTTTGCTGGGGCCCCAAGCCCTGCGGCTGCAAGCCACCTGTGCAACGTGCCCCCATTTGCCCAGCGCGGCTGTCTTTTTTGCGCTGCGGTCGGGGGAATCGGTGCATGTGGTGGTGGATGTGGCGCTGGCTACCTCGCCGCAGCATGCCGTGGCGCATTTGCGTGAGGTGCTGAGCGTCAAAACCCGCGAGCAGCTGATCGTTGAGCTGGAGCAGCACAAAGCCAACCTGGAGCGCGATGTGGCAGAACGCACCGCCGCCATGGTGCAGCGTGAGGGGCAAATCCGCGACATGCTGGAGCAAAGCCCGGTGGCTTTGCGGGTGTCGGTGTTGAAAGACCGTGGCTTGTTGTTTGTGAACCAGGCCTGTGCCGACTTGTTTCAGCAGCCTAAAACCAACCTTGCCGAGCTGAGTACCTGGACGACCTACGACAACCCGGACGACGACCTCTACATTGGTGAAGTGCTGCGGCGTGGCGAAAACATCCTGAACCTGCCGTTGGCTATCCGCACCAAGAACAACACCGTGCTGCAGGTGATGGCCTCGTTCATCCACATCACATACGACAACTCGCCTTGCGTGATCGCCTGGTTTTTTGACGTGACTGAACTCAGGCGCGCCAAGGAGCTGGCCGAAGAGGTCACCCGCATGCGTACGGATTTCCTGGCCAACATGAGCCATGAGATACGCACCCCCATGAACGCCATCATCGGTATAGGCCATTTGGTGCTTAAAACGGCACTCACGCCCCAGCAAACCAATTACCTGCAAAAAATCACCAGCGCTTCGCAGTCGCTGCTGCGCATCATCAACGACATTCTGGATTTCGCCAAAATTGACGCCGGCAAGATGACACTGGAAGCGGCCCCTTTCCCGCTGCGGGGCATGCTGACCGAGGTGTTCGATCTGGTGGGTGAGCGGGCGAAAGAAAAGGCCTTGAGCCTGGATATGGATGTACCCCGCAGCATGCCCATGCATTTTGTGGGGGACGCTTTCCGCCTTAGCCAGGTGCTGGTGAACCTGTTGAGCAACGCCATCAAATTTACAGCAACCGGCGAGGTGGTGCTGACGGTGCGGCAGGGACGGGTGGCTGATAACGCACGCACAGAGCTGTTGTTTTTCGTTCGGGATACCGGTATTGGCATGTCGCCTGACCAGCTGCGCAAAATTTTCCAGCCTTTCAGCCAGGCCGACAGCTCCACCACCCGCCAGTTTGGTGGCACCGGCTTGGGCTTGGTGATTGCACACCAGCTGGTGACGCAGATGGAAGGCGTACTGCAGGTTGAAAGCACGTTGGGGCAGGGCTCGGTGTTCCACTTCAGTGTTTGGCTGGGTGAAGGCACGGCCCTTGCCGAACCTTTGGTGCTGGACATGGCCACACAGCACGATGCTGGTGGTGCTCACCGTGCCGATCTTGCCGGTTTGCACCTGCTGCTGATTGAAGACAACCTGATGAACCAGGAGGTGGCGTTGGCCCTGTTGACCAATGTGGGCATCACCGCCGCCGTGGCCAACCACGGGCAAGAAGCCTTGAGCATGTTGGCGGCCGAGTCGTTTGATGGCATTTTGTCGGATATCCAGATGCCCATCATGGATGGCTACCAAACGGCCCGCGCCATTCGCCAGCAGCCTCAATTCAAAGACACCATCATCATCGCGCTGACCGCCAATGCCATGCCAAACGATCTGGCGCGTTGCACGGCGGCAGGTATGAACGACCATGTGGCCAAGCCGATCAACGTGGACAAGCTGTATGCCACCCTCAACCAATGGCTGGGTGCCAGGGCGCAAGAAAAGCGGGCTGGGGCGCTCGTTTGCGCCCCTTCACCGTCCACCCGACACCTTGCGCAAGAGACCACGCAACCGGTCACGTTACAGACCGCCGTAGTCAGCATTGCACCACCACTGCCACCGCCACCGTCCAACGATTTGCCCCAGCTCACAGGGGTGGACGTGCTGCGTGGCCTGAGCCATGTGGCGGGTAATGCCTGGCTCTACCTGAAGTTGCTGAAGAGCTTCTTAGACCATGAACACGATTTTCCTGAGCGCTTTACGGTGCTGGCCCAGGCCTCAGATTGGGCTGGAGCGCAGCGCGCAGCCCACACGCTCAAAGGCTTGGCTGGCACTTTGGGTGCCCTCGCGCTGCAAGCCGTTGCCGCCCGGCTTGAGGCCCAAAGTAACCCTGATCAGGCGATGGATGCCATCAACACCCTGGCTGAATTAACGCCTTTATTGCGCGCACTGACCCTCAACATTGCAACTGCCCTGGCGACACCCCCTGCAAAAGACCCCGAGCACACGCATTTTTCTGGTGTCAACATGCTCACCTCGCAGCACCTCACAACTTTGCGTGGTTTGCTGGAAGACAGCGACGCAGAAGTGCTCGATGTTCTGGAGGCTATGAATTTCAGCCAGACCAGCGCAGTGACACAGCGTCTGTTTGCCACACTGTCTGCGTACGTACAGGCGTTTGAGTTTCAAGAAGCACTTGCCGTGCTGGCGCTGATAGAAGGCATGCTGCCCGCTGGATGAGCAGGCACGCACGGCTGCGGGATAATCCCCTGCATGGCTTTTGTATTTGAGAAACCCTCGCTGTTTCAGCGAATCGCCCCCTTGTTTCAGGGCTTTGATGGGCCGCTGGCCTTTGCGGTGTTCCTGCTCGGGTGTGCTGGTCTGCTGACCATGTATTCCTCCGGGTACGACCACGGTGCCCGCTTTGTGGATCATGGCCGCAACATGCTGATTGCCGGCACCATTTTGTTTCTTGTCGCGCAAATCCCCCCGCAGCGCCTGATGTCCCTGGCTGTGCCACTGTATGTGCTGGGGGTGACGTTGCTGGTGGCTGTGGCAGTGTTTGGCGTCACCAAAAAGGGGGCCCGCCGCTGGCTGAATTTGGGCGTCACGATCCAGCCCAGTGAAATCCTCAAAATTGCCATGCCTTTGATGCTGGCCTGGTGGTTTCAAAAGCGTGAAGGCCTGCTGCGTCCGCTGGACTTCGCTGTGGCGCTGGTGCTGCTGGCGGTACCTGTGGGCCTGATCGTCAAGCAGCCGGACTTGGGCACTGGCATTCTGGTGCTGTCGGCAGGGCTTTCGGTGATCTTCTTTGCCGGCTTGAGCTGGAAGCTGATCTTGCCGCCCTTGCTGATTGGCCTGTGCGGCATGGCCGCTATTGTGTGGTTTGAGCCTGAACTGTGCGCTGATGGTTTTCGCTGGCCCGTGCTGCACGATTACCAGCAGCAGCGCATTTGCACCTTGCTGGACCCCTCGCGCGACCCCTTGGGCAAGGGTTTCCACATCATTCAGGGCATGATCGCCATTGGCTCGGGTGGCACCTGGGGCAAGGGCTTTATGCAGGGCACGCAAACGCACCTGGAGTTCATCCCCGAGCGCACCACCGATTTCATCTTTGCCGCGTTTTCTGAGGAGTACGGTTTGGTGGGTAACCTGCTGCTGATTGCGGGCTTCATCTTCTTGCTGGTACGCGGCCTGATGATCGCGCTTTACGCCTCCACGCTGTTCACCCGCTTGCTGGCGGGTAGCGTGTCGCTGATTTTCTTCACCTATGCTTTCGTCAACATGGGCATGGTCAGTGGCATCTTGCCTGTGGTGGGTGTACCCTTGCCCTTTATCAGCTACGGCGGCACCGCGATGGTGACGCTGGGGCTGGGGATTGGGATTTTGATGTCCATTGCGAAATCGAAAAGACTGGTTCAGTCCTGATCGCCCCCCTCTTTCGACCGTCTTACCTACAATTCCATCATGATTTCACGCGAACCCACCCTCGAACGTCTGGCTATTGCCCAAGGCCTGTTGCTGCAACCTTTTGGCCTCGATGAGTCGCACCTGACCCGTGCACTGGCCGAGATCACCGCCCACAAGGTGGACGATGCTGATCTTTACTTTCAATACACCCGCAGCGAAGGTTGGAGTCTCGAGGAAGGCATCGTTAAAACCGGCTCCTTCAGCATCGACCAAGGCGTGGGCGTGCGGGCCGTCAGCGGTGAAAAAACCGCGTTCGCTTACTCCGACGACATCTCCGAGGCTTCGTTGCTCGATGCGGCACGCACAGTGCGCACCATTTCGGCTGCAGCGCAGAACAGAAAAGCGAAGGTAGCTACTCAAAAGATAGCAAAAAGCCGCTCGCTCTACAGTGGCCTTGATCCTATCGCCTCGATGGACAGCACTGCCAAAGTCGAGCTGTTGGGCCGCGTCGAAAAACTCGCCCGCGCCAAAGACCCCCGCATCATGCAAGTGATGGCCAGTTTGGCCAGCGAGTACGACGTGGTGATGGTTGCCCGCATGGACGGCACCCTGGCCGCCGATGTGCGCCCGCTGGTGCGCCTGTCCGTCACGGTGATGGCCGAGCAAAATGGTCGCCGCGAAACCGGCTCCGGTGGCGGCGGTGGCCGTTTTGGCTTCGCCTACTTTGACGACGCCAAGATCGAAGAGTACGTGAGTGACGCTGTGAACGCTGCTTTGACCAACCTGGAAGCTCGCCCCGCCCCCGCAGGCGAGATGACCGTGGTGCTGGGCTCGGGCTGGCCCGGTATCTTGCTGCACGAAGCCATTGGTCACGGCCTGGAAGGGGACTTCAACCGCAAAGGCTCCAGCGCCTTCGCAGGCCGCATCGGCCAACGCGTCGCCGCCAAGGGCGTGACGGTGCTGGATGACGGCACCATCAGCGACCGCCGGGGTTCCCTCAATGTGGACGACGAAGGCCATGTCAGCCAGCGTAACGTGCTGATCGAAGACGGCATCCTGAAAAGCTACATCCAGGACGCCATGAACGCCCGCCTGATGGGTGTCAAGCCCACCGGCAATGGCCGTCGCGAAAGCTACGCTCACGTTCCTATGCCACGCATGACCAACACCTACATGCTGGGCGGCGACAAAGACCCGCAAGAAGTCATCGCCAGCATCAAAAAAGGCCTATACGCCAGCAATTTTGGTGGCGGTCAAGTGGACATTACTTCTGGCAAGTTTGTCTTCTCGGCGAGCGAAGCGTTTTGGGTGGAAAACGGCAAGATCCAGTACCCTGTCAAAGGCGCCACGATTGTGGGCAGCGGCCCTGAATGCCTGAAGAAAGTCAGCCTCATCGGCAATGACATGAAGCTTGACCCCGGTGTCGGTACCTGCGGCAAAGAAGGCCAGAGCGTGCCCGTGGGCGTGGGGCAGCCTACGCTGCGGATTGATGGATTGACCGTGGGCGGGACGGCTTAGGCCTCTTCTCAATCACTTGGTTTACCCAGGTGCTCAGGCGCCTGTGCTACATTTCACAACTATGCAGCTTCGCAAATTTGCCTATTTTTACTTTTGGTTCTCAGTCCCCGGCGGACGAGAGGCGCAACTGTAGACCTGCACACCTCACGACAACCGCCAGAGTTTCACAACTCAGGCGGTTTTTTTTTGCCCCTTGTATTTTGTTGATTTTTTGATTTCACCTTGAGGAAACCACGATGACCGCCTTGAAACAAGCCCCCGCCAGTTCCACCGATGCCGACACCTGGTATCCACCCGGCACGCAACCCATCGACCGCACCAGCCAGACCGACGACGAGCGTATCAAGGACATCACCGTGTTGCCCCCTCCAGAACATCTCATCCGCTTCTTCCCCATCCGGGGCACCGCCACCGAGCAGCTGATTGACGGCACGCGCAAGCGCATCCACAACATCATGACGGGCAAGGACGACCGCTTGCTGGTGGTGATTGGCCCTTGCTCCATCCATGACCCGGCTGCCGCCATTGACTACGCCCGCCGCCTGAAGCCGCTGCGCGAGCAGTACGCCGACACGCTGGAAATCGTGATGCGCGTGTACTTCGAGAAGCCCCGCACCACGGTGGGTTGGAAGGGTCTCATCAACGACCCGTACCTCGACGAGAGCTGCCGCATCGACGAAGGTCTGCGCATTGCCCGCCAGTTGCTGATCGAGATCAACCGCATTGGCTTGCCCGCAGGCAGCGAGTTCCTGGACGTGATCTCGCCCCAGTACATCGGCGATTTGATCTCCTGGGGCGCTATCGGTGCGCGTACCACCGAAAGCCAGGTTCACCGCGAACTGGCCTCGGGCTTGTCAGCCCCTATTGGCTTCAAAAACGGCACCGATGGCAACATCAAAATCGCGACCGACGCCATCCAGGCTGCAGCGGGTGGGCACCACTTTTTGTCGATCCATAAAAACGGCCAGGTCGCCATCGTGCAAACCAACGGCAACAAAGACTGCCACGTCATCCTGCGTGGTGGCAAAGCACCGAACTACGACGCCGTCAGCGTGGCTGCCGCCTGCAAAGACTTGGTTGCCGCCAAATTGCCCGCATCATTGATGGTCGATTGCAGCCATGCCAACAGCAGCAAGCAGCACCAAAAGCAAATTGAAGTGGCGGGTGATATTGCCGCGCAGATTGCCGGCGGCTCGCACAGCATCTTTGGCGTGATGATTGAAAGCCACATCAATGCCGGGGCACAGAAATTCACACCCGGCAAAGACGACGTCAGCAAGCTGACCTACGGCACCAGCATCACCGATGCCTGCATTGGTTGGGATGATTCTGTGGCGACGCTGGGTGTGTTGGCGCAGGCGGTGAAGACGCGGCGCGGTTAATTCACCAGCTCACCTACCGCCCGATAGCAAACACTGCTGGTGTCGAATTGTTCGGCGCACCAGCGGCGTTGAGGTTCTGTTTCCACGCTTTCACGCCTTGGCTACAGGTGGCCGCCGTTGCCAACGTCAACCCGCTGCTGACCGCCAGCCGCGTGTTGGCTTGCAGCGTCTGCACCAGCGCTTGCAGCAGTTGGGCATTGCGGTAGGGTGTTTCGATGAACAACTGCGCTTGGCCAGTTTTCAGCGCCAGGGACTCCAGCTCGCGGATGCGTGCGGTTCGGGCGTCTCCTTCTTGCGGCAGGTAGCCGACAAAGGCAAAGTTTTGACCGTTCAAGCCGCTTGCCGCCAAGGCCAGCAGCAGCGACACCGGCCCGACCAGTGGCACCACCGTCAGCCCCAGTTCGTGGGCGGCCCGCACCACAGACGAACCTGGGTCTGCCACGGCAGGCATTCCCGCCTCGCTGACCAGCCCGATGTCATGCCCACCGTTCGTCGCCAGTGCAGCTGCCAGCAGCGGCTTGGCGTCAAAGCTGTGGGGTTGGTGGTCGCCCTTCTTGTGGACTTCACGCGGCAATTCCTGAATGTGTAGCGCCTGTAGCTCACTGGACAAGGGCTGCAAGGCATTAACACGCTTTAAATAAGCCCGTGTGGTTTTGGCGTTTTCGCACACCCAGTGCTGCAAACGTGCCGCAACGACCAGCGTGCCACGGGGGATCACATCGTCCAGCGGGGCCTGTGTGTTGCAGCCGAAATCCAAGGGCGCGGGGACGAGATAGAGGCGACCGTTACCCATCACAGCACCTTCACGCCAGCGGCGCGCAGCAGGGCGCATGTGCGGATCAGCGGCAGGCCCACCAACGCGCTCGGGTCGTCGTTGTCGATGCAAGACAGCAGTGCAATGCCCAGGCCTTCACTTTTGGCGCTGCCGGCACAGTCATAGGGTTCTTCGGCGCGCAAATAGCTTTCGATTTCCGCGTTGTCCAGATCTCGGAACTGCACCCGCACCGGGGCCAGCAGCATCTGCTCGAAGCCTGTCGCCAGACAAGCCACCGCCACCGCCGTTTGAAACACCACCGATTGCCCGCGCATCTGCCGCAACTGCGCGACCGCCCGTGCGTGGTTGCCCGGTTTGCCCAGCGGCTCGCCATTCAAATCAGCCACTTGATCAGAGCCAATCACCACCGCATCGGGGTACAGCGCCGCCACAGCACGGGCTTTGGCGATGGCGAGACGGCAGGCGAGGGCGGCGGGGGCTTCGCCGGGCAGTGGGGTTTCGTCCACATCCGGCGAATGCACGTCAAACGGCAGCCGCAGGCGCTGGAGCAGCTCACGCCGGTAGCGCGAACTGGAGCCGAGGATCAGGCGGCGGGGCGAGGCGGAAATCAAGGGGAGAGGCGCAGAGGTCATCCACTGATTTTCGCGGATTCGGCGACGCTTGCCGCCGTATGCGTTCCAGCTTTCTTTTACACTGCCCCTATGACTACAGAGTTTGACCCCCTACGCCTTGATGTTCAGGCCTTCGCACTGGCTAATGCCACGCTTTCTGCCACCGATTCGCTCTCAAAATATGAGCGTCTTACGCATGAGGGACTTGCTCCTGAAGCTGATTCGACCACTGATTCCCTTGTCACTTGGTCGGCCCATTGTGAATGGCGCGAAAAGCATGGCGAGGCTTCGCAGGCCTGGTTGCACATCACCGCAGAGGCCTGTGTGCCGCTGACCTGCCAACGCTGTCTGACCCGCATGGACGCTGATTTATACGCTGACCGCTGGTTCCGTTTTGTCGCGGATGAAGCCACCGCTGAGGCGCAAGACGACGATGCTGAAGAGGATTTGCTCGTCACCAGCCACACGTTCGATGTGCAAGCGTTGGTGGAAGACGAGCTGCTGATGTCGCTGCCCATGGTGCCGGTGCATGACGTGTGCCCGGTCAAGGTCAAGCTGCAGGTGGCAGACGAAGGTTTTGAAGAAGCCAACGCGGCCAAAGAAAACCCGTTTGCCGCGTTGGCCGGGCTGAAGAAACCAGGGAAGTAAGCTTTTAACGGGTTACGGCTTATCAGTGGCAACCGACTTGGTGCATACCCTGATGCTGCTGGTGCAGCGCGCACCAGACAGGCGTAGCGTGCTCTGATTTTTGATGTGAAAGCGTTCCCAGGGATTGGCATGATGCTTGCAATTCCTGGAGTTCCTGCTTTTCATATCAACCTCAAAGGGCACCCGATGAATTTCAAAACGACAGGCGCAGCGCTTATCGCAGCCGTTTCCGCTTTGGCCGCCAGCCCCTCTGCGCAAGCAGCGGAATGGAGCGACACCTCCATCGGCTACCGCTACGGCAGCAATTTTCAAGAGCCCTTCAACGGTAAGAAAATTGCCAAAGACATTTTCAATATCACCCATGCCAGCGGCTACAAGTACGGCAGCAATTACCTGAACGTGGACTTGTTGCAGTCCGATGCTGTGGACAGCAGCGCGCAAGAGGCCTACGTGGTCTACCGCAACACGCTGGATTTGGGCAAAGTCACCGGTAAAACCTATGCGTTTGGCCCTGTGCGCGGCGTCGGTCTCACCGCAGGCTTTGACTGGAACACCAAAAACGACACGGGCTATGCGTCCAAAAAACGCATGCTGGTGATCGGCCCTACGTTGATGCTCGACGTGCCCGGCTTTTTGAACGTCAGCCTGCTGGTATTGCAAGAAAGCAATATGCCTAAAAGCATCACCAGCCGCTACACCTACAAAACCCACCCCATGTTGACGGCGGCCTGGGGTATCCCTGTCAGTGCAGTGCCGGGTCTCTCGTTCGAGGGGTACATGAATTACATCGCAGCCAAAGGCTCGAACGAATTCGGTGGTGGCACTTCGCCTGAGACCAACATCGACGCTACCTTGTTTTACGACGTGGGCACGCTGATGGGGGCTGGCAAAAACACCTTCCGCGTAGGCGTGGGCTACCAGTACTGGCGCAACAAGTTCGGCAACCCGTCCAATGTGTCGGGTTCGTTGGCCAAGACACCGATGCTGCGGGCGGATTACCACTTCTAGCCTGTCTCGTTTTTCAATCCAGCCCTACCGCGATCCACAGGGCATTGCTGATCACTTGCATAAACTCCTTAAGTACAGACCCTCTACGCGACCTGCGGTAGAAATCAGTACAGTGCGGGGCACTGAAGGAGACATTGTGAAAAAGATAAGCAATTTCATGCGGATTGCCGCATTGTGTGGCAGTTTGATGGCCGCCCCGTGGGCGGCCGCTCTGCCGATCGTGGTAGGGCAAGTTGGCCCTTTGTCGGGGCTGGACGGTACCCAAGGCCGTACTTACGCTGCAGGTATGCAGCTTTATTTCAACCAGGTCAACAAATACGGTGGCGTGAACGGGCACACTTTTGTGCTCGTGAGCAAGGATGACCGTGGGTTTCCTGAAACCACGGTCAGCAAGACCAAGCAGATGCTGCTGGAAGACAGCCCCACCGTGTTGGGCGGGTACTTTGGCAACCGCAACATAGCCGAGTTGGTTGCGTCGGGCGTGCTTGAGAAAGAGCAGATTGCCCTGGTCGGCTACCGAACCACGGATGTCCGTGCGGAAACCCCATTGCTGTACAGCATTCGCGCAGGTGTGCGTGACGAAATCGCCAAGCTTATCGAGCACCTCGTTACTGTGGGCATTACCCGTCTGGGCTTTGTCTATGAAGACGGGCCAGGCGGCGCAGGTCTGATGGCGGCTGCCGAAGAAGCTGCCAAAAAATCCCATGCCCAGATTGTTGTCAGCGCGACGTACCCGGAGGGCACCACACGCGTAGCGCCCGCCATAGCCACCATGTTGACCGCCAAACCTCAAACGGTGCTCCTTATCACCAGTGGCGCTGCCGCTGCTGGTTTTATTGAGCAGTACCGTTCTGAAGGGGGCGCGGCACAGTTGTTCGCCCATTCGGGGGCCGATATTGAGCAGCTCTCAAAGCGTCTGGGAGAAGACCACATGAAGGGGGTTGCCATTGCCCAGGTAACCCCCAGCCCCTACAAGATCACCAACCGGCTGACGAAAGATTTTGCAGATACCGTGGCCAAAGCCAAAGACCTCAACGTGCCGGTGAGCTACGCCATGATGGAAGGCTATATCAATGCCAAGGTCATTGTGGAGGCCGTACGTCGCTTGGGGGCCCGCCCAACGCGCCAGGGCATCGCTGCCACGCTGGACACCATGTCTGCATTCGACATGGGGGGCTACAACGTCAGTTTTAAGCCCGGAATGCGGGCAGGCTCCAAGTTTGTCGAGCTGTCCATCATCACCGTTGACGGCAAGATTCGCCAGTAGGCACGGCACCCCAAGCGCCCATGTGGCGCCCGTGCGTTCTCAGGGGTGTCGCAAGGGCGATGTTCTGTTCATCAGGTGCGCTGGCCCGAGCTCTGTGCATGCCGTGGCACCCAGCATGGCCAGATTGCGGTCAATCTCGGCGCGCAGCAGCGCAATGGCACCGTCCAGTTGGCGGCCTCCGTGGTTGCTGACGATGATGCCATCGGCACCGTGCTGGCGGGCCAGCGTAGCGTCCAGCGGGCTGAGAATGCCTTTGACCACCAATGCGCCTTTCCATTGGCGGCGGATATGGGCGATGTGGCTCCAGTCAAAGTGATCTCGCGCTGCAAAGTCGCGCTGCACACGGGAAGACAAAACAGGTGCGCCGCGCTCGGCGAACGAGTTTTCAAAGTATGGCATACCGTGGTGGACGAGTGTGCGCAACACCGTTCCTGCCAGTCAGCGCGGTTTTTACTGGGCGGCAAGTTGTAGCACCTTTGCCATGGCGGCCGAGCGTGTGCACCTGTCGGTGTCCTCGCTGTCCAAGCGCATTACCGAGCTGGAGGCGTCACTGGGCCAGTCGCTCTTTGACCGGGCAGGACACCGCGCCGAGTTGACCGAGGCGGGCACGCAGCTGCTGCCCTTGGCTGGGGCTTTGCTGCAACAGGCCGATCGCTTGCGCCAGGACATTGGCGCGGTGACGGGTTTGCGCGGTTCGTGCCACATCGGCGCAGGCGAGCTCAGCGCACTCACTTGGTTGCCGCGTCTGGTGGTCGCTGTGGGCCGGGCCCACCCACAACTTGACGTGACGGTGCATGTGGACATTGGCGAGACCCTGGCCGACAGGCTGGACCGGGGTGAGCTGGACGTGGCCCTGATTGCCGGACAGTCGCGCCGCAGTGCTTTGCAGAGCACTCCGCTGGCGCAGGCCGAGTTTGCGTGGTGTGCTGGTGCGCCTGCACAGCCCGTACCCATTAGACGCCCTGGACTATGCGTTGCACACCCGGCGCAATGACCTGCGCCCTCTGGTGGAAACCTTGCGGGCCATGACGGTCAGGCGGTTGATTTCACGGCCGACAGTGGCGTGTTCTGACGTCGCAGGGGCATCCCGTTTGGCCTGTACATGCTATTCTTTCTTTCCGTCAGCGTTTGGCGGTTTGATAAGGAGACACCATGCCTGGATTACTTCCCCACATCGATCCCGATGGCCTGCTTGAGTTTTCGGTGGTTTACACCGACCGCGCGCTGAACCACATGTCCAAACGCTTTCAGGGCGTGATGACGGACATCTCCGCCATGCTCAAAACCGTTTACGCCGCCCATTCCGTCGCGCTGATTCCGGGCAGCGGCACGTTTGGCATGGAGTCCGTGGCGCGCCAATTCGCAGGGGGCAAGCATGTGCTGGTGATCCGCAATGGCTGGTTCAGCTACCGCTGGACGCAGATTTTCGAGCTGGGCAAGATTCCCAGTTCGCACACTGTCCTGAAGGCTCGCCGTACGGATGCCAGCACGACCTCTAACGCTACGGCCCCTTGGACACCTGTGCCTATCGAAGAAGCCGTCGCCACCATTGCCCGCGAGCGCCCCGCCGCCGTGTTCGCTCCCCATGTGGAAACAGCGGCAGGCATGATCTTGCCCGATGGCTACCTCTTAGCCCTGGCCGACGCCGTGCATGCGGTGGGTGGCCTGCTGGTGCTCGATTGCATTGCGTCCGGTGCCGTATGGGTGGACATGCGCGCAACGGGCGTGGATATTCTGATCAGTGCCCCCCAAAAAGGCTGGAGCAGCTCACCCTGCTGCGCGATGGTGATGCTCAGCGAGCGCGCCCGCAAAGCTATCGACAGCACCCAAAGCAGCACCTTCGCCATGGATTTGCGCAAGTGGCTGCAAATTATGGAGACCTACGAACAAGGTGGCCATGCCTACCACACGACTTTGCCGACAGATGCCTTGCTGCGGCTGCGCGACACCATGAAAGAAACCCAAGCCTATGGCTTCGCCAAGGTACGTGATGAACAAATCGAATTAGGCCGCCAAGTGCGAGCCCTGCTTGAAAGCCACGGCTTTGCCAGCGTTGCCGCCCCAGGGTTCCAAGCCCCCGGCGTGGTGGTGAGCTACACCGACGACGCCGACATCCAGTCCAGCAAGAAATTCCTCGCTGCCGGTTTGCAAACTGCCGCTGGCGTACCCCTGCAATGCGACGAACCGGCAGACTTCCGCACCTTCCGCCTGGGCTTGTTCGGACTGGAGAAATGGCACAACGTGGGACGCACGATTGAGCAACTGGAACGGGCGCTGGCTGAGGTGGTGCCGGTTACGGTTTGAGGGAGGGTGCCGTGCGCTCAACGGATCAGATTTATTCGGTGAGGATGCACGGTCTATGCAAGAAAAGAAAGGATCTGACAGAAATTCAGACCAAATCTATCCTCAGAGCATGTAAATAAAGCATGGTAAGCTATTAATTTAATAGCATTAGTGGGTTCGCCAATGGCGTGCCACCAGTGATGGAGCCCACGCCTGTGCTCACAACCCCCGATAATCGCCCTATCCCCCAACGTGCCCACCCCTTTGCCATGTCAAGCCGCTACCTCGATCCCAAAGTAGACCTCGCTTTCAAGCGTGTGTTTGGCGAGCATGAGCATTTGCTGCGCAGCTTTTTGAATGCGATGTTGCCGCTGCCTGAAGATGCCCTGATAGAGCGTCTGGAGTACCTCAATACAGAGCAGACGCCTGAGATTCCGGGCTTCAAGAACAGCATTGTGGATGTCAAGTGTGTGGATGCTCAAGGGCGGATTTTCATTGTTGAGATGCAAATGATGTGGAAGCCATCGTTTGAGAGTCGCTTGGTGTTCGGCGCTTCGCAGGCTTTTGTGAAACAACTCAAAGCGGGGGAGGGCTACCGCGCCTTGCAGCCCGTGTATGCCCTGGCGTTGATCAATGACTGGTACAACCGTGCCGTGCCTGAGTTCTACCATCACTTCAAAATCACCAACGTGCAGAACACCGGGGCCACCCTGGAAGGCTTGCAGTTTGTGTTGATTGAGCTGCCCAAATTCAAAGCAGCCAACTTCAGCAACAGACGGATGCAGGTGCTGTGGCTGAGGTTTCTCAAAGAGATTGGGCAAGACGGCGTGGAGCCGGACGCCGAGATGCTGGCGAGCGCAGAGATCGCGGAGGCGTTGGCACTGATGGAGGTGAGTCGCCTCAACACCCAGCAGCTCGATGCGTACCATGCCGACCTAGACCGTGCACGCATTGAAATAAGCGTCATGGAGGATGCTAGGGAAGAGGGGGTTGCAATGGGCAAAGCAATGGGCAAAGAAATGGGCAGAGCAGAAGGCAAAGCAGACATGATCAAAGCCCTGCACACTAGCGGTATGCCGACGGAGCAGATCGCCGCCATTGCTCAACTGTCACAGGCTGAGGTTCAGTGCATCCTCCAGCGCTGATGGCAAGGGCGCGGCCCTAACTCAAATCTTGTCCGATTGTCCCAACGCCCCCAATACCCGCTCCCCCGTAGCCGGCGCATTTAGCCTAGGCTGTACCTCCCCCGTCACCCCCGCCACCGCGTCTCGCAGCGCCTCGAACACGCTGATGGCCAGCATGAAGGGGGGCTCGCCCACGGCTTTGGAGCCGAAGACGTTGTCTTCCCGGTTCGGCTCGGGCCATAAATCGACCTTAAAGTGCGCGGGAATATCCCCTGTAGCTGGGATTTTGTAGGTGCTGGGGGCGTGGGTGGACAAGTGACCTTTGGCATTCCAGACCAGTTCTTCGGTGGTTAACCAGCCCATGCCTTGCACGAAGCCGCCTTCGATTTGGCCGATGTCGATGGCGGGGTTGATGCTGGTTCCCACGTCGTGCAGGATGTCCACTTTCAGCACCCGGCTTTCGCCGGTCAGTGTGTCGATGGCGACTTCGGTGCAGGCGGCGCCGTAGGCGAAGTAGTAGAACGGGCGGCCAGTCAGCGTGGTTTTGTCGTAGTGGATTTTGGGCGTGCGGTAAAAGCCATCGCTCCACAGCTGGATGCGGTTGGCGTAGGCTGCCGCCACCACGTCGGTGAAGCTGCGACTTTGGGTGGGTGTGATGACTTGCCCGCCTGCAAAGCGCACGGCACCTGCACCGCAGCCGTCCAGGCCGCAGACGAACGCGGCGAGGTTGTCACGCACATGGCGGGCGGCGAACTGGGCGGCGCGGCCGTTCAAGTCGGTGCCTGCTGACGCGGCGGTGGCTGAGGCGTTGGGGATTTTGCTGGTGTCGCTGGCGGTGGACTGCACGCGCTCGAAGGGCACACCCAGTTCATCAGCCACGATTTGCGCGATCTTGGTGTTCAGGCCCTGGCCCATTTCGGTGCCGCCGTGGTTCACCTGCACGCTGCCATCGGTGTAGACATGCACCAGTGCACCGGCCTGGTTGAACAGCGTGGCGGTGAAACTGATACCGAATTTCACCGGGGTGAGGGCGATGCCGCGCTGGATCACCGGGCTGGTGGCATTCCAGGCTGCAATCTGCTGTTTGCGCGCTCTGTAGCTCGAAGTTTGCTCTAGTTTCAAGAGCAAAGGGGCCAGAATGTTGTCTTCTACCACCATGCCGTAGTGCGTGGTGTTCCGGCTCGGTTCGTGCTCAGGTGTGCCGTAGAGGTTGCGCAGTCGCACGTCCAGCGCGTCCAGGCCAAGGTCGCGTGCAATGTCGCCCAGGAT
Source organism: Betaproteobacteria bacterium (assembly GCA_025356445.1). Classification (GTDB taxonomy): domain Bacteria; phylum Pseudomonadota; class Gammaproteobacteria; order Burkholderiales; family Burkholderiaceae_C; genus Defluviibacillus. The sequence goes on from JANXSZ010000009.1 coordinate 78,385, forward strand.
GGCTTCGGTGACGATCATGCCCTGTGGCCCGCCGAAGCCACGGAAGGCGGTGTGGCTTTGGGTGTTGAGTTTGCAGCGGTACGAGGTGATGGCCACATCGCTCAGGTGGTAGGCATTGTCGGCGTGGAAGATGGCACGGTCGGCGACCGGGCCACTCAGGTCGGCGCTGAAGCCGCAGTTGGCCGCCATCATCAGTTGCAGGCCGGTGATGCGGCCTGTGGCGTCAAAGCCGACGGTGTAGCCGTAATGGAAGGGATGGCGCTTGCCCGTGACCATGAAATCGTCGTCGCGGTCCATGCGCAACTTGATGGGGCACTTCAGCTTGTTCGCCGCCACCGCTGCCCACACCGCCATGTGGCCGCTTTGGGTTTCTTTGCCACCAAAACCACCGCCCATGCGGCGGCATTCGACGGTGATGGCGTTGACTTCCAAGTGCAGTGCGTGCGCCACCCAGTGCTGGATTTCGCCGGGGTGCTGGGTACTGCTGTAGACCAGCCACTGGTTTTGCTCTTTGGGCACCACGTAGGCGACTTGGCCTTCCAGGTAGAAATGCTCCTGGCCACCGACTTCCAGCGTGCCGCTGAGCGTATGGGGGGCCACGCTCAGCGCTTTGGCGGCGTCGCCACGGGTGACGGTGACGGGCGGCAGCACGTAGTTTTTGGCGGCCAGCGCATCCTGCACGGTGAGGATGGCGGGGAGTTCTTCGAAGGTCAATTGGACTTGCCGCGCTGCCCGTCGCGCGGCCATCACCGAAGTGGCTACCACCACGCCGATGACCTGGCCAATGTGTTCGACCAACGTGGTGGCAAAGATGGGTTCGTCGTGCGAGAAGCTGGCCAGGATGGGGTCACCAGGGATGTCGTTGGCCACGATCACGCCGCGTACACCGGGCATGGCCCGCGCGGCGCTGGCGTCCACGCTCAGCAGCCGTCCGTGGGCAACGGTGGAGAGGATGGGCGCGGCGTACAGTGTGCCTTTGATTTCGGGGATATCGTCGATGTAGGTAGCCGCACCGGCGACTTGGGCGCGGGCGCTTTCGTGTGGGCGGGATTGGCCTGCTGAGGGGGCTACGGCAGGGGCTGCCGAGAGGGCCGTTGTGTTCATGCCAGCTCCTTCAGCGTGAAGTTGTCCAGATTGATCTGTGTGACGCCTTGGCTTTCCAGCCAGTAGCGTTGCAGCAAGTTGCCCAGCACCTGCGTGCGGTAAGCAGCAGAGGCACGCATGTCGGAGAGCGGGTGGAATTCAGCGCGCAGCACCTGCATTGCAGCATCTATTGTGGCTTTAGAGTAGATCTGGTGTGCTAGGGAAGCTTCTGTTTTGATAGCGCGTGCAGGCACTGCTGCTACACCGCCTGCACCTATTGATGCGGTGGTGACTTTGCCGTCGTGGATGTGCAAGCGGATGGCGAGGCAGACGGCGGAGATGTCGTCGTCGAAGCGTTTGGAGATTTTGTAGACCTTGAGGTTTTCACCCGGCTGGGGCTTGGGGACTTTGATCCATGCCAGCACCTCGTCTTTGGCCATCACGTTTTGCCGGTAGCCGGTATAGAGGTTTTCTAGCGGCATTTCCCGGTGTCCGCGCGTGCTCATCAGCACCACATTCGCCCCCAGCGCGATCAGCAGTGGCATGGAGTCACCAATCGGTGAGCCGTTCGCCACGTTGCCGCCCAGCGTACCTGAGTTGCGCACTGGCAGGCCAGCGAAACGGCGCGCGAAGGTTTGGAGCTGCGGGCGATCCGCGACCAGTGCGGCGAACGCATCGCTCAGTGTGACCGCAGCGCCGATGGCGATGTGGTGCGGATACTGCTCGACGCGGCGCAGCTCGGCGACACGGGTCACGTCCAGCACGTGGGCGAACTGCTTGTGCTGCTTGGTCACCCACAGGCCCACATCGGTGCAACCGGCGACCAGTTGGGCCTCGGGGTGGGCGGCGCGGGCGGCCAGCAAGTCGGGCAGGGTGGTCGGGGCTTGGTAGGGCAGTTTTTGAATGGAATCAGTCTGTTGGGGGCTTCCGATGGGCTTGGGTAGCTTCAGTTTTTGTAGCAATTCGGCTTCATCAATCTCTACCCGTGGCAGGGATCCCATGGCTTGTGCTGCGTCAAAAATCGGCCGGTAACCCGTGCAGCGGCACAGATTGCCTGAAAGCTCGGCTTGTGCCAGTTCGCGCGTCACAGGCTGGCCTTGGCAGACGTGGTTTTGGTAGATGCCGAACAGGCTCATCACAAAGCCAGGTGTGCAAAAACCGCATTGACTCGCGTGGCACTGCACCATCGCTTGCTGTACCGGGTGGAGTAAGGGGGCTTGTGCTGTGGTTGCCGCCGCGCCGGGCCGCCCCAAGCAAGGCACGGCCCCCTCGGGGGGCAGTGAAGACACGTCAGTGCGCAGCGTGGGGGCTATATCTTCGACAGTCCAAAGCGCCATGCCGTTGATCGAGTGGGCCAAGCGGATGCAGCTGTTGATGGCGCGGTAGCTGAGGTGGCCACCGTCCGCCTGTGCCTCGCCCAGCACCACGGTGCACGCGCCGCAGTCGCCTTCGCCGCAGCCTTCCTTGGTGCCTGTGCAGCCGAGGTCTTCACGCAAAACCTCCAGCAAAGTGCGCTCGGGTGGTACATTGGAAAGCGAGATCCGCTCGCCGCGTCGGATGAAGCTGAGAGTTTGTGTGTTCATGAACGCGTGGCTTAATTTGAAATTCAATCTTCTGCAATTTTTAGATTTCTACAGCCTAAAGCCCACAGGGGCTTTGCAGCATAAGCATCTGCCTATAACAAGAATGCAACTACCGGTATGAGAGACCAAGCGCTTTTCGACAAGATAGACCTCCACTTAATCAGGGTCTTGCATACCGTGTTGACTGAACGCAGTGTCTCTCGTGCCGCCATCCGCCTAGGGATGCACCAACCCGCCGTGTCCGCTTCTCTCAAGCGATTGCGCGACTTGGCGGGCGACCCACTTTTGGTGCGCTCAGGTTCCAGTATGGTGCCCACCGAGGCTGCCTTGCAGATGGTAGAGCCTGCTGCCAGCATTCTTCGTGCCGCTGAAGTGCTGTTTTCTGACGCCAGGGGGTTTGACGCCAAAACTTCACGCCAGACCTTTCGGGTGGCCGCTGCCGATTATCTCGATCCGCTGTTTTTGCCGCAGCTGGTCAGCCAGATCAAAACCATGGCGCCGCTGTGCCAGATTGAAATTCACCCTCTTTCGGCCAATTCCGACTACCAAGCGCGTCTGGCGCAAGGCGATGTCGATGTGGTCATTGGCAATTGGCTCCAGGCCGCAGGGGACTTGCACCTGGGGCGTTTGTTTGAAGACGACATCGTCAGCCTGCTCAGCCGCGAACACCCGGCGGTACGGCGGGGCTGGGACGTGGCAGGGTGGCTGGAGGCTGAGCACATTGCCCCCACGCCCACGCACCCAGGTGCCCGTGGGGTGATTGATGACCACCTGGAATCCATGGGTTTGAAGCGCAATATCACGGCCCGTTGTGCCCATTTTGGACTGATGCCCGCCATGGTGGCATCGAGCTTGCTGGTACTCACCACAAGCAGCCAGTTTTGTGCGCGTTATGTGCACGCGCTGACCCCACCAAGTACGCCAGCGGGTACCGACCTCAGTGCTTTAAGGATTTTGAAATGCCCCGTCGAATTTCCCCGAATGCGCTACTACCAGCTCTGGCACGAGCGCACGCACACCTCGAGTGCCGCGCGGTGGTTGCGCGAACGCATCAAGGCCGTGGCGGCAGCGCTGTAGTACTTTCATACATGCCCACATAACCACATCAGAAAAGAGACCCGCCCGACATGAACGCTCCCGCCCTGCATCCCCGCTTGCAATTGAGTGGCATCACCAAGCGTTACCCCTCGGTCATCGCGAACAGCAATGTCTCCCTCACCGTTGCCCCCGGCGAGGCCCATGCCGTGTTGGGTGAAAACGGCGCGGGTAAATCGACGCTGATGAAAATCATCTACGGCTCGGTCAAGCCTGACGAGGGCACAGTGCGCTACAACGGCCAGCCTGTGGCTATCCGCAACCCGCAAGAGGCGCGGGCACTGGGCATCAGCATGGTGTTCCAGCATTTCAGCCTGTTTGACACGCTTACCGTGGCTGAAAACGTGTGGCTGGGGCTGGACAAGTCATTGAGCTTGCCCCACGTCACCCAAAGCATCATCGCCAAAGCCACCCAGTACGGGCTGGACATTGACCCCAGCCGTCCGGTGCACACCCTGAGTGTGGGCGAGATGCAGCGGGTCGAGATCATCCGCGCCTTGCTGACCAACCCCAAGCTGCTGATTCTGGACGAGCCCACCTCGGTGCTGACGCCGCAGGCGGTGGATAAGCTTTTCATCGTGCTGAAACAGCTGGTCAGCGAAGGCTGCAGCATCCTCTACATCAGCCACAAACTGCATGAAATCCGCGAGCTGTGCAGCGCTTGCACGGTGCTGCGTGCAGGCAAACTCACTGGTGTGTGCGATCCACGCGAAGAAACCAATGCCTCGCTCAGCCGCCTGATGATCGGTGCCGAGCCGCCTGCGCTTGTTCACAAGGCCGCACAAGCGGGTGATGTGGTGCTCCGTGTGCAGGGTTTGTCGTTGACCAAGGAAGACCAGTTTGGCGTCACGCTGGATGGCATCACGCTGGACGTGCGGGCTGGCGAGGTGGTGGGTATTGCCGGGGTATCGGGTAACGGCCAGCGCGAGCTGCTCTATAGCCTGTCCGGGGAGGACACCCGTGCACAGCCCGGTATGGTGCAGATTTTTGACCAACCTGTGGGCAAGTTGGGGCCACGCGCACGGCGGGACTTGGGTTTGCAGTTTGTGCCTGAAGAGCGCTTGGGCCGGGGGGCTGTGCCGTTGCTTGGCCTCGCGCACAACCTGCTGCTGACGCGTGACAACGCAGTCGGCAAGGGGGGGTGGCTGGATGTCAAAGCGATGGAGGCCCAGGCCGCAGCCATCATTCAGCGTTTCAACGTGAAGGCGGGTGGGCCGAATGCGCCAGCCAAATCGCTGTCAGGCGGCAATCTGCAAAAGTTCATTGTGGGGCGCGAGATGGATGCAAGCCCCAAGCTGTTGATCGTCTCGCAGCCCACCTGGGGTGTGGATGTGGGTGCTGCAGCGCAGATTCGTGGTGCGATTTTGGCACTGCGGGATGCAGGCTGCGCCGTGCTGGTGGTCAGCGAAGAGTTGGACGAGTTGTTTGAGGTGTCCGACCGCTTGTACGTGATCGCCAAGGGGCAGTTATCGCCCTCGGTGGCACGGGACAAGGCCACGGTGCCGCAGATTGGGGAATGGATGTCGGGGCTGTGGCAAACCAAGGCTGTGGAGGTGGCCCATGTTTAAGCTCGAAGCGCGGCCTCAGCCGTCGAAATTTTGGACTTATGCAGCGCCTGTGCTTGCATTGCTCGTTACCGTCGTGATTGGCGTGCTGCTGTTTGCGGCCTTGGGCAAAGACCCGGTGAAAGGTTTGCAGGTGTTTTTTTGGGAGCCGGTCAAAACAGCACGAGGTATAGGCGAATTGATGGTCAAGGCCACACCGCTGTTGGTGATCGCGTTGGGGCTGGGGGTGTGCTTTCGCTCGAATGTGTGGAACATTGGTGCCGAGGGGCAGTACGTGATCGGTGCCGTGTTCGCCAGCGGTGTGGCACTGATGGCGGACAAGACGACGGGTGGCTGGATCGTTCTGCCCATCCTGCTTGCTGGCGTAGCGGGTGGCATGGTGTGGGCCGGGCTGACGGCGGTGCTGCGTGACAAGTTCAACGCCAGTGAGATTTTGGTCAGCCTGATGTTGGTGTACGTGGCTATCTTGCTGCTGGGCTACATGGTGGAAGGCCCTTGGAAAGACCCCAATGGCTACAACTTTCCGCAAACCCAAACCTTTGAAAAAGCCACGCAAATTCCGCGCTTGATGGCCGGCTCACGCGTGTCCATTGGGTTGCTGATAGGGTTGGCAGGCTCGGCTTTGATGTGGGTGTTTTTGTTCCGCACCCGCGCCGGTTTTGCGCAGCAGGTGGGCGGCTTGGCCCCGGCTGCTGCGCGGTATGCCGGGTTTTCGTCCCGCCGTGCGCTGTACATCGCCTTGCTGACTTCAGGCGGTGCGGCGGGCTTGGCCGGTGCGCTGGAAGTGGCTGGGCCGATTGGCCAGCTCACGCCTTATGTGCCTGCGGGCTATGGCTTTGCGGCCATCATCGTGGCTTTTGTGGGGCGCCTGCACCCGGTCGGTATCGTGTTCTCGTCCCTGCTGATGAGCCTGTTCTACATTGGTGGCGAGATGGCCCAATCGCGCATGGGCCTGCCCAAATCGCTGACGGGTGTGTTCCAGGGGTTGCTGCTGTTCACGCTGTTGGCGGCGGACACGCTGATGGCTTACCGCGTGGTTTACATCGCTAACAAGAAAAACTGAACAAGCACCGAACAAGAACCCAAGAACACAAGGTCAGCACATGGAATCTTTCGCACTTTTACTCGCCGCCACCTTCAATGCCGGCACCGTTTTGGCGATTGCGGCTTTAGGGCTGCTCATCAACGAAAAGGCAGGCATCGTTAACCTGGGGGCCGAGGGCATGATGCTGTGCGCGGCCATTGCCGGGTTTGCCGCTGTTGTCCACACGGGCAACCCTTGGATCGGCTTTCTGGCGGGCATGGCCGCAGGGGCCGTGTTGGCCACCATTTTTGGCGTGCTGGTGATTTGGCTCAACACCAACCAGTACGCCACCGGCTTGGCGCTCAGCCTGTTTGGGACGGGATTTTCAGCGTTTGCAGGTATCCGGTATGTTCAGGAAAAGTTGCCTGAACAGGTGCATTACGCTATTCCTGGCTTGGCCGATATTCCCTTCTTTGGCCCTGCACTGTTTCAGCACCATCCGCTGGTGTATTTGACGGTGCTGTTCATGCTGGCACTGATGGGCTTCCTGTACAAAACCCGTGCAGGTCTGGTGCTGCGCTCGGTGGGGGAGTCCCCGGAGTCTGCTCATGCGCTGGGTTACCCGGTGCGCCGTATTCGCATGATGGCGGTGGTGGCGGGCGGTGCGCTGTGCGGGCTGGCTGGGGCTTATTTGTCGGTGGTTTACGCACCGCTGTGGGTGGAGGGCATGGTGTCTGGCAAGGGCTGGATCGCTTTGGCGCTCACCACCTTTGCCACGTGGCGGCCTGTGCGGGTACTGTTGGGGGCCTACTTGTTCGGCGGCATGACGCAACTTGATTTTTACCTGCAAGGCCTGGGTGTTGAAATTCCCAGCCAGTTTTTGTCGATGCTGCCCTACATGTCCACCATTGTGGTGCTGGCCTTGATTTCGCGTAATCCACAGTGGATACGCATCAACATGCCCGCCAGCATTGGCAAGCCGTTTTATGCGGGGTCTTGATGACGTTTGGCGGTCAATTGTCTTCATAACGCTGGTTAACCCCCACTTCGCTTCACCCATAATCTTTATTTTTTCGCAGTCCCCTCCCTAACCACCAAGAAGGATTTCTCCATGACAGATTTGCAAAAACGTTCCCTGCTGAGACTGAGCGCGCTTGCCGCCGCTGCCGCCGCCACTGCCGCCTTGGTGGCTTGCTCTCCTCCGCCACCACCACCTCCTCCCCCAGCACCTGAGCCTGCCGCAGCGGCACCCGCACCGGCGCCCAAGCCTGAGCCACTCAAAATTGGCTTCGCGTACGTCGGCCCGGTCGGTGATGGTGGCTGGACGTTCGCGCACGACAACGCCCGCAAGGCCTTAGAGAAAGAATTCGGTGACAAGATCGTTACCAGCTTTGTTGAAAAAGTGCCAGAGTCTGCTGACGCTGAGCGCGTATTCCGTGACATGGCCAGCCAAGGTAACAAGCTGATTTTTGGCACCACCTTTGGTTACATGGAGCCGATGCTCAAAGCCGCTGCTGACCTGAAGGACGTGAAGTTCGAACACGCCACTGGCTACAAAACCGCCGAAAACCTGCGTACGTATGACAGCCGCACTTACGAAGGTGCGTACATGGCGGGCGTGATTGCGGGCAAGATGACCAAGTCCAACGTGTTGGGCTATGTGGGTTCGGTGCCTATTCCTGAAGTTATCCGCAACATCAACAGCTTCACGCTGGGTGCGCAATCCGTCAACCCCAAAATCAAGACCAAGGTGGTTTGGGTGAATGAGTGGTTTAACCCACCGAAAGAAACCGAAGCCGCTACTTCTCTCATCAACGGTGGCGCTGACGTGCTGATGCAAAACACCGATTCGTCGGCCGTGCTGCAAACCGCTGAATCCAAAGGCAAGCGTGCTTTCGGTTGGGACAGCGACATGACCGCCTACGGCCCCAAAGCGCATTTGGGTTCTGCTGTCATCAACTGGGCACCGTACTACATCGCAGCGACCAAAGACGCGTTGGAAGGCAAATGGGCGACTGGCAAAGCTTGGTGGGGCGTGAAAGAAGGTGCGATCGACATGGTGTCCCTGGCAGCTGACGTGCCAGAAGACGCCAAGAAGAAGATCGACGAGATCAAAGCTGGTCTGAAAGACGGCAGCTTCTCGATCTGGAAAGGCCCGATCATGGACACCACGGGCAAAGTGGTTGTTGAAAAAGACAAAGTGGCTGACGATGAATTCTTGGGCGGCGTCAAGTTCTACGTTAAAGGCGTAGACGGTAAAGTCCCCGGCGGCGACAAGAAATAAGACTCCCGCTCTCTGAGCACTGCAAGAGCCGCCTTCGGGTGGCTCTTTTTGTTTGGGAAGTCCTGTACCTCATGATTGAAAAAACTCTTTGGCACCTTGTTGCCGTGCGCCTGCTGGGACATGACGTGGTGCCGTCTGCAAGAATGGCGCCTTACTTTTGGAGTGTGCTGACATGACCACCACCTTGCCCGGTAACGTACCGACGGTTTCCCTTGAGCGCTTGCCCGACCTGCTGCGTGCTATGCCCAAGGCTGAGTTGCATATCCACATCGAAGGCTCGCTGGAGCCTGAATTGATCTTCGCATTGGCCCAGCGCAACAACGTGCAAATTCTCTATGCCAGTGTGGAAGACCTGAAGCGCGCCTATGCGTTCACCAACCTGCAAAGTTTTCTGGACATCTATTACGCTGGGGCCAGCGTGCTGCTGCATGAGCAAGATTTTTACGACATGGCGCAGGCCTACTTTGTGAGGGCGGCTGCCGATAACGTTGTCCACGCTGAGCTGTTCTTCGATCCGCAAACCCACACGGCACGTGGTGTCAGCATGGCCGCAGTCATCAACGGTTTGCACCGGGCGTGTGAGGACGCCAAGGCGACGCTCGGGGTAAGTGCTTCGCTGATCCTGTGTTTTTTACGCCATTTGAGCGAGGAAGATGCCTTAGCCACACTGGCACAGGCGCTGCCCTTTCGTGACAAATTCATCGGGGTGGGGCTGGATTCGAGCGAATTGGGCCACTCCCCTGAGAAGTTTGCCCGCGTATTCACCCAGGCCCGTGAACTGGGCTTGCACCTTGTCGCGCATGCCGGCGAAGAGGGGCCGCCAGCCTATATCTGGAGTGCGCTGGATGTGCTTCAGGTCGAGCGCATCGACCACGGCGTGCAGGCTGTCAAAGACCCTGATTTGATGCAGCGTTTGGCCCGGGACCGCATACCACTGACGGTGTGCCCGTTGTCCAATTTGAAACTCTGCGTATTCCCTGATTTGGCGCAGCACAACCTGGGCGCGCTGCTGGATGCCGGGTTGGTCGCCACCATCAACTCGGACGACCCGGCCTACTTCGGTGGCTACATGAACGAAAACTTCACCCAGACTTTCGCCGCCACGGGGTTGACTGCAGAGCACGCCTACCAGTTAGCCACCAACAGCTTTGAGGCCAGCTTTGTAGACGCCGCTGTCAAGCAGGTATGGCGTGATCAGCTGGATGCGGTGTTTGCGAGCTTTGCCACGTAGCGCGGTGTATGCGACATCTGCCTGCGATCGTCGTTTTTGTTGCCTCTTACGCGCTGATCGTCTGTACCCACCCTTACGCTCTCCCCGGTAATGGCCTGTGGGCTGGGGTCTACACGGTGGCTTTGGGTGGAGGGGTTGGGCTGCTGTACTGCGCGCTTTACAAGTGGCCAGCGCTGCGGCGCTGCCTGGCCTATGCGGTGTTTTTTATCACCCCTGTGTTGACCTTCACTGGCCATATCGGGGTGTTAACGGGGTTTGTAGCAGGCCATAGCCTGAGGGCGGCTGCATTGCCGTGGCTGGGTGTGTCGTTTGTGACGGCAGCGCTGGCGTTGCATGTGTTCACCGGCACCTTGAGTTCTGCCAGTTTGGTCTGGCGCATTTTGCACCCGCTGCGCTGGAATTCTGGGCCTTGTGCGTTGCCCACCAACACTGTCCGCCGGTCTTTGAGTTTGCGTCGTGCCCAGTTCTATGGTGCCTGGGTGGTGTTGGGTGCCTTCTTTTATGGCGTACTTGCAGCCGGTTTGGCGCCCTTGCTGGTACTCAAGGAATCCACGCATGCACTGGATATTCTGGCGTTTGCGGTGATTTTTGAGGCCTATGTGTACTTTAATTTCAGTGGCATCTCGTTCATGGTGTTTGGCATGCTGAACCTGGTGGGCAGCAAGACCAATGTGAATTTCAAAAGCCCTTTTTCAGCCCGCGACGTGATTGGCTATTGGCAACGCTGGCACACCAGCTTGGGTGCCGTGTTTAAACCCTTGTTTTTCAACCCCATCAAAGCCCGGTGGGGGCTGAGCGCTGCGGTATTGGGGGTGTTTGTCTGCTCTGCGCTGTGGCATGGGGTGTCGCTCAATTTCATGCTGTGGGGGGTATTCCACGCCATGGGCTGGTTACTGACGTACCGGCTGGCCCGCTGGCCTGGCGCAGACTGGGGGCGCTGGGTCAGTCTGCTGCTGTTTCCCGTCATCGTGGTGTTCGGGCGTTTGATTTTCTCGGAGCTGGACATGCCCACCTTGCTGTTCAAGTTCCGCCAAGTGCTGTACTTTGAAGGGGGGCGCGACGCATGGCTGCTACATTTGGAAATGGACGCCAGAACAGCTGTGACCCTGTGGGTCGCTGCGTTGGCCCTGGGGGCCGAAGTGCTGTTGCCACGGCAGTGCGGCGCTTACCGCCTCTGGCGCAAGCGCGGGGTCACACTGGCCCTCTTGGTGGTGACCTTGGCACTGGGCAGTACCGGCTTGGGCGGTGTTTACGGCACACGCTGAGCTGGCGCCGAACATATACAACGACAACATAAAGGAAATATGCTTGCAGGCCTCAGTATTTTGATCATCGGTGCCAGCCACATGGCGGCACCGGGGTATTTGGTGTCCAGCCTGCATGACAGTCTGGTCAATGCCGGGGCACAGGTACATTCAATCGGTGTGTGCGGACTCACCCCCAGTGCCTGGTTAGAGGTGACGCATGGCGATTGTGGCGGGGCTGAGCGCGTGGGCAAAGGCCCGTTGCGCATCAGCCTTAACCGCGCCAGCAAAACCAGGCCCATCACGCAAATGATTGAAGCCGAGCATCCGCAGTTGGTGCTTATTGTCATGGGCGACACGCTGGCGGGCTATGCCGAGCCGTATTTGCCCAAGCAATGGGCGTCGCAAGAGGTGTGGAAACTCACTGGGGCGATTGCCAAAACGAACACCGTTTGCGCTTGGGTGGGGCCACCCTGGGGGGCTGAAGGGGGGGGCTCGGGTAAGACCTATGAAAGGGTGAAGTTGACGTCCGATTTTTTGGCTGTCAATGTGCAGCCTTGTACCTACATCAACTCGCTCAAAATGGCCAAACCCGGAGAATGGCCTACGCTTGACGGCATGCACTTCACCCCGGCAGGCTACAAGCTTTGGGGCGAAGCCATTGCGCGTGCAGTAGGGCAAATGCCTAAAACGCACTGAATCAACCCACCGAATAAAACCTGCGTCATTAACGCCGCTGACCTTGACCCTGGATTGCCATGCCTACGATAAGACCCCTCACCGCCATTGAAGCCCGCGTGCTCGCCACCTTGATGGAAAAGGCCCGCACGGTGCCCGATACCTACCCGCTGACACTTAACGCGTTGGTCAGTGGTTGCAACCAAAAAACGAGCCGTGATGTGGTGATGAACATCGCCGACGCCCAGGCCCAAGAGGCACTGGACGACCTGAAGCTGCTGCACCTGGTGAACGAGTCCAGCGGTGGCCGTGTTGCCCGTTATGAACACAATTTTCAGCGTGGTGTGGGTGTGCCAGAGCAATCGGCGGTGATCTTGGGGCTGCTGATCTTGCGTGGCCCGCAAACGGCGGGTGAGCTGCGCATCAACACCGAGCGCTGGTACAAGTTTGCTGACATTTCATCGGTAGAAGCCTTTTTAGATGAGCTGCAAGAGCGCTCTGCTGAAAAAGGGGGGCCTTTGGTCGTCTGCCTGCCGCGTGCGCCGGGTGCCCGTGAACAGCGGTGGGCGCATTTGCTGGGTGGCCCGGTAGACGCCACAGCTTTGTCCCGGTGGGGTGCGGTGGACAGTGCCAATGACCCCACCTTGCAAGCCCGTGTGCTGGCTCTGGAGCAGGAAGTGGCTCAGCTGCGCAGCGCTGTCGCTTATCTGGCGCAAGAGCTGGGGTTGACGCTGCCAGCCGATCTCCCCTCTGCCAGCGTGTCCTAGTGTTTATTCTGGGGTGCCGTGCGTCTGCACGTCCCCGCTGTACCCAAGTTAGGCACGGGGTTTATGCCATGTGCCTATATTCGGCGCTTAATGGCATATAGATTGCTGCCTGTAGATTGTTTTCCCTATTTTCCTTTCCTGTAAAACAACGAAGAGACTCTGCGTATGAAATTCAACAACCTGAAAGTGGCTCACAAACTGTGGGTGTCGATCATCGGTTTGATGGTCGCGGTACTGTTGGTCGCGATGGCTTTGCAAGTGCGCTTGCTGAACACGATCGATGTGGCTGAACGGCTGGTTGATGCGAGTGAGCAACATATCACCGCCTCCGTCCAATGGCGGGGGCTGGCCGGCACTGCCACGACTTTGGCGATGTCCAGCCTTGTCACCACAGATGAAGGCATACGCAAAGATTTTGACGAGCGCGTTGCGGCGATTACCGCTGAAATAACGCCCATTCAAGAAGGGATTGTCACTACTGCGATCACAGCTGACGACAAAGCGGCGCTTGAGAAAATTGCGACAGCACGGGCTTTCCTCCGGGGTCAGGCTGAAGCGGTGAAACAGCTCAAGACCACAGGCGATGCGGCTGCGCGGCAGGCCTTCTCGGATACGGTTTACAAACCCGGCACCAAAGTTTATTTGGACGCGATTGACAAGTATGTGGCGGTACAAGCGCGCGAGCGGGATGCTACCCGGGCCGCTGCCATGGATGCCCGCCGTCAAATGATGATGGTGGCTGCCTTGGTGGCTGCGGTCGTTTTTGGTTTTGGCATGTTCCTGGCCGCCATGCTGGTGCGCTCCATCAACCGTCCGCTGGCGCGTGCCATGGCGGTGGCCGAGGCCATTGCGGCGGGAGATTTGACGCAGGAAGTCCCCGAGTCCCGGGGTGATGAGTTCGGCCACCTGCTGCGTTCTCTGTCCAGCATGGCCGTCAAACTGCGCACGCTGGTCGCCGAGGTGCGTACCGGTACGGAGTCGGTGTCCACGGCGTCCAATGAAATTGCCAACGGCAACCAGGATCTCTCTAACCGCACCGAGCAAACGGCCTCCAACCTGCAACAGACAGCCTCCAGCATGGAGGAGCTGACCAGCACGGTCACCCAGTCGGCTGACACGGCGCGCCAGGCCAGCCAGTTGGCGTCCACTGCTGCACAAGCCGCTACCCACGGCGGTGAAGTCGTCGGGCAGGTGGTGGTGAGCATGCAAAATATCAGCAATGCCTCGCGCAAAATTGCCGACATCATCGGCACCATTGACGGTATTGCTTTCCAGACCAACATCCTGGCATTGAATGCAGCGGTTGAAGCCGCGCGTGCTGGCGAACAAGGCCGTGGCTTTGCGGTGGTCGCTGCTGAGGTGCGCAGCTTGGCCAAGCGGTCCGCAGAGGCTGCCAAAGAAATCAAAATACTGATCACCGCATCCGAAGAAACTGTGCAATCCGGCTCGCAGCAGGTCACGCAGGCAGGCGCGGCGATGGCAGAAATCGTCAGCAGTGTGCGTCGGGTGAGTGATCTGATTGGTGAAATCAGTGCCGCCTCCAACGAGCAGCGTGACGGCATCAGCCATGTCAACTCGGCCGTGGCCAATCTGGACCAGATGACGCAGCAAAATGCCGCGCTGGTTGAAGAGTCCGCTGCCGCCGCCACAGGACTGCGTGACCAAGCGCAGTACCTGGCCCAGGTGGTTTCGGTCTTCAATGTCGGTACGTCTGTGGGCGCTGTACGAAGCAGCGGTGGGCTGGTGGCACATGCCCCGGTGCCTCGCGCCAGGGTGTCTTCACCCCCGGCTGTGGCCCGTGGCCCTGCGTCCAAAGCGCTGGCATCGTCACGCCCTAGTGTGAAGTCTGTGGCCGCACCGCAACTTGCGGCTTCATCTGCCAAGCCCACTGCCGCCAAGCCCGCAACTGCAAAACTGGCCAGACCCACTGCCGCATCGCCATCTGCTTCACTCGCTATGGCCACCAAGTCCAATGATTCTGACTGGGAGAGCTTTTGAAGGCTTACCGCGCTGCTGTACTTCGTTTCACTGATGACCGTACAGCGGTCTATGAAGCCGATGGCCTGCTGGTAACAGGGCAGGATGCCACTGGACGTGAGGTGGTCAAGGCGGTGGGTGCCTACGGCCCGCTGAGTGCCCAGTTTCCGGGCATTGCCACAGCGCATTTGCCGGGTCGGCTGATTGCGCCAGGTTTTGTGGATTTGCACATCCATTACCCGCAAACCGATGTGATCGGCGCCCCTGCCGCTGGCTTGCTGCCTTGGCTTGAAAACTACACCTTTCCGCATGAAAAACGCTTCTCAGCGCCGGACTATGCTGCTGAAGTAGCTCAGTTTTTTATAGCGGAATTGTTGCGCAACGGCGTCACCACGTCGCTTACCTTCGCGACTTCACACCCCACGTCGGTGCAGGCGCTGTTCACCGAAGCACAGAAGCACAATCTGCGTCTCATCACAGGCAAGGTGCTGCAAGACCGCAATTCGCCTGACGGGGTGCGGGACGAGACGGAGCAAAGCCTGATCGACACCGAAGCGCTGATCCAGCAATGGCACGGCCTGGGTCGCCTGGGCTACGCTATCACGCCGCGCTTTGCGCCCACTTCCACAGAGGCTCAACTGAAGGGCGCGGGCGAGCTGGCCGCCAAATACCCCGATGTGTGGATTCAATCCCATGTGGCCGAGAACAAAGACGAGGTGGCCTGGGTGCGCGAACTGTTTCCCACATCCCACAGCTACTTGGGTGTTTACAGTGACTTTGGGTTGCTGCGCGAGCGTGCCCTCTATGCCCACTGCATCCACTTTGACGATCACGATCGTGCGTTGATGCGAGACAGCGGTGCCGCCGCTGCCGTGAGTCCCACCAGCAATTTGTTCCTGGGCAGTGGGTTTTTTGACTATGAGGCAGCAGACCGCGTGGGCCACCGCTATGGCTTGGCCAGTGACGTGGGCGGTGGCACCAGCTTCAGCCCGTTTCACACCATGCTGGCGGCGTATTACGTTGGCCGAGAAGGGCAAACCAAACCGGGCTTGTCTTTAAGCCCCCAGAATCTGTGGTGGCAGCACACGGCCGGTGCGGCAGCCGCGCTGGGCTTGGGTGGCGTGGTGGGCAACTTGGCGGTGGGCTGCGAGGCGGACTTTATCGTGTTGAACCCCGAGGCCACACCTTTGCTGGCCCGTAAAACAGCCCAAGCCCGCAGTTTGGATGAGCTGCTGTTTGCAATGATCGTGCTGGGCGATGACCGACTGGTGGAGCGTACTGTCATTGCACAGGGGTAGTCGTCAAGTCCCGTAATTCAACTCCCGCGCCTTGCCCCAGAACACCCGGTACATGAAGACCGTGTACACAATGATGACGGGCAGCGTGATTGCGACGCCCACAAAAATCACGTTCAGCGCTTCGGTGGAAATGGCTGCGTCCCACACCGTCATCCGGCCGATCACGATGTCTGGGTAGATGCTGTACGACAGGCCACAAAATGCCATGATGAAAATCACCACGGTGGCTGCAAACACCACCCAACCTTGGCCTTTTTGCACCAAATCAGGCCGCATCAGCACCCGCCGCAGCGCAAAGAAGGCCACCAAGCAGGTCAGCGGGATAGGCATCAGCCAGAACATGGCGGGCAGCGTGAACCATTTGGCGACCACGGCAGCGTTCACCAGTGGCGTGGCCGCAGAAATCGCTACCAGCGCAATACCCATGGGCCACAGCACGCGGCGTGCGCTGGTGATGGCCAAAGCTTGCAGTGGGCCGTCGGTCTTCATGATGAGCCAGCCCGCACCCAGCAGAACGTAAGCCGCAGGCAGGGTCAGCGCGATGCCCAAGCTAAAGGCCAAACCCAGTGTGTTGTTGTCAAATCCCGTGATGTAACTGCCCAACATCCAACCTTGCGCCACGCTGGCGAGCAGTGAACCGGCAAAGAACGCACGGTTCCAAAAGGGCTTGTACTGCGCTGGTGCTTTGACGCGAAAATCAAACGACACACCACGCAAGATCAGCCCAATCAGCATCACTGCAACCGGCAAATACAGCGCTTGCAGCACGATGCCGTGTGCCATGGGAAAGGCCACCAGCAGCACGCCCACACCCAACACCAGCCAAGTTTCATTCGCGTCCCAAAAGGGGCCAATGCTGGCGATCATCAGGTCTTTTTGGTCATCAGTGGCCAGAGGCAACAGCAGGCCCAAGCCCAAATCAAAGCCGTCCAAAATCACGTAGGCCAGCAGGGCGAGCCCCATCACCGCCAAAAAAATCAGCGGCAGCAGAGTGCTCCAAGGCATGTTCCAGGGCATCGTGTTCATGGTGTTTCTTTCAGTTGACGACGACAGGGGTGGATACGCCGACCACAGCATGGGGCGTCTCGCTGCCTATTCCTGTGTTGTGGTGTGCATGCTTGTGCGGGTTTTCTGCCATGTACTTGAGCACCCCGGCATACGTCACCAGCAGCAATCCATAGACGATCACATAGGCCGCCAGCGTGAAGGCGACCAGGGGCGGCGCAGTTTGCGCGACGACTTCACTCGTTCTGACCAAGCCATACACAATGAACGGCTGACGACCAATTTCTGTCACGTACCAGCCCGCCAGGGTGGCAACCCAGCCCGCAAACGTCATGCACGACAGCACGATCAGCAAGGGCTTGGGCAGGCTGACCACGCTTTGCCCTGCGTGTTGGGTACCGCGCGAGCGCCACAGCATCAACATACTGAACCACGCTACCGCCAGCATCAGGCTGCCCACACCTACCATCACCCGAAAAGCCCAGAACACCGGGGCCACAGGGGGGTGCTTGCCCTCAAACTCGTTCAAACCCTTCAGTTCAGCATCTATGTCGTGCGCCAAAATCAGGCTCGCCAGCTTGGGGATTTGTACCGCATACAGCGTTTTACCCTGCTTTTCGTCAGGCCAGCCAAACAGCGTCAACGGTGCGCCTTTCTCGGTGTGCCAAATGCCTTCAATGGCCGCGATCTTGGCGGGCTGGTGGTGCAAGGTGTTCAGGCCATGCGCATCACCCACCAAAAACTGCAAGGGCATGGCAATGGCCGCCGCGATGAGGGCCGTGCGCATCGCCTTGTGGGTACCTGCCGTGGCACTGTTTTTCAGCAACTGCCATGCGGACAGACCTGCTATTAAAAAAGAAGCAGTTAACGTAGACGCAATCAGCACATGCGCGAAACGGTAGGGAAAAGATGGGTTGAACACCACGGCCAGCCAGTCTTTGGCGTAAAACTTGCCAAAGGCGATCTCATAGCCTGCGGGCGTTTGCATCCACGAGTTCAAACTCAAAATCCAAAACGCCGACATGGTGGTGCCAAACGTGACCAATGCCGTCGCCATCACATGCACCCGCTCAGAAACCCGCCCTCGGCCAAACAGCATAATGCCCAGGAAGGTGGCCTCCAAAAAGAACGCTGTCAGCACCTCGTAGCCCAAGAGTGGCCCCGATATATTGCCCGTCTTTTGCATGAAGCCCGGCCAATTGGTGCCGAACTGAAAGCTCATCACGATGCCGGACACCACACCCAGCGCAAACGTCAACGCGAAGACCTTGGTCCAGAAGTAGTGGGCTTCATCCCATGCCGGGTCTTTCGTTTGCATGAAGCGCACGCGAAAGAACAGCAAAAACCAGCACAAGGCAATCGTGATAGTGGGGAAGAGGATGTGAAAGCTGATGTTGGCTGCAAACTGCAAGCGCGACAGAATCAGGGTGTCCATGGTGTGTTTTCCAGTCAGATCGTCAGGTCTATACCGACTAGCCTAAGCGCTGGTCAGCGCTGTCGGTGTCAGTGTCTCTACTTACCGCGCAGGATTGCGCTTTGCCGGACAGCTGACCTTTCAAGCGGTCTTTGAATTCCAGCACTTTGGTGACTTTGGCGCCCATGCCCATCAGCTGCTTGGCCGTTTCGGGTGCGAGCTTTTGCACATCATCAAACCAGGTCATCAGCCGGTCAATCAGATCGTGCATTTCGCGCATGCGGCCCTGGGCGAAGATTTCAGCTTCTGTTGCGGGGTGTTCTAACAGTGCGGTGCGCAGCATCGACAGCGTAGGCTCCACTTCGCGGCGGCGCCGCTCCTCGGCCAGCACGCGGAAGATTTCCCATACATCCCCTGGCGCTTCAAAATACTCACGCCGGTCGCCAGGCTGGTGGCGCAGTCGTACCAAACGCCACGCTTGCAGCTCCTTCAAGCCCATGCTGACGTTGGAGCGCGAAAACTCAAGGGTTTCAGCAATCTCATCGGCATGAAGGCCACGCTGTGAGATAAAAATCAGCGCGTAAATTTGACCAACGGTTCGGTTGATGCCCCAGCGGCTACCCATTTCGCCAAAGTGGGCAACGAATTCGCGGTTGAGGGGGGGGAGGTGATCTTGCAATGACATAGCGCTAATTTTAGCCATATTCACATGAAATTTCAGTAATTACTGAAACTTCATGTGGTGGATGAAGGCCATGCTTGCCTACAATCCGCCGTATGAGTATCAAAAGCGACAAATGGATTCGGCGCATGGCCGAACAAACCGGCATGATTGAACCCTTCGAGCCCGGCCAGATCCGGCAGCGCGACGGGAACAAAATCATCTCCTACGGCACCAGCAGCTATGGCTACGACATCCGTTGCGCGCCAGAATTCAAAGTCTTCACCAACATCCACAGTACTGTGGTCGACCCGAAGAACTTTGATGAAAAAAGCTTTGTCGATTTTTCAGGCGACAGCTGCATCATCCCGCCCAACAGCTTTGCCCTGGCCCGCACGCTGGAGTACTTCCGTATTCCGCGCAATGTGCTGACGATTTGCCTGGGTAAAAGCACCTACGCTCGCTGCGGCATCATCGTCAATGTGACGCCCTTCGAGCCAGAATGGGAAGGTTATGTGACGTTGGAGTTCTCCAACACCACGCCCCTGCCTGCCAAAATCTACGCTGGTGAGGGGTGCGCCCAGGTGCTGTTTTTCGAGAGCGACCCGGACGATGTGTGCGAGGTTTCGTACAAAGACCGAGGTGGGAAGTACCAGGGGCAGGTTGGGGTGACGTTGCCGAGAGCGTAGTTTCAGGCTTGGGTTGGCTTTTTCACCAGCGCGTCAGTGGTAATCACTTTCGCGCTGGTGCCGCAGCGCCGTGATCGTCACGGTGGTGTCGTTTTCAATCTCAAACAGCGCCACGTAGCCTGAAGCGCCGAAGTTGATGAGCAGCTCGCGCCAACGTGGGCCCAGTTCGCCGTCGGCGGCTTTGCGGCAAATGAACGGGTTTCGGCATACGGTGTCAAAAGCCGACTCCATCACTTCCATCGCCCGCTCGGCCACAGCAGCGTCGATGTCGATCAAAAACTCGTAGAGCCGCTTGATGTCGTCGCGGGCATCAGCGGTGAATTCCAGTTGAAAACCGCTCATGTTTTAAGCGCTTGCTTTTTGCGGTTCAGCATCTCACGCAGCTCTGCCAATACCGATTCACCACCGTAGTAAATCCCCGTTTCCTTGGCCCGCGCCGCAGAAGCCATGCCGCGTGCGATGAAGTCCCGCTCGCTTTTGCGAAAGGCGATTTGCTTCTTCAGGCTGTCTTCAATGAACATCGACAGCGATTCGCCTTCGTTCAGCACCGATTCGGCGAGAGCGCGCATTTCAGGCTGGACGCGCACGGCTGGGAGGGTGGCGGTTTTCATAAAGCGGGCTCCAAAAATGTAATTCAATTGTAATTCAATGATTTTTATAGCCGCATCATGGTGGCCCATAGAGCCACTGCTGCACATCTTCCAGCACCGACCGCACGACCAGCACCAGCAATACCAACGCCAGCGGCAGTGCTGAGATGTACCCCAGGTGCTTGAACCCCAGTGCGCCCACCACGCCACCCGTAAAGAAGCTGGCAATCAGCAGGCTTTGAATCCGCAGCTTGTCGCGGCGAGCCAACACTTTGTCGCCCAACCCTGTGCGGTTGATGTAGAGCAACCGCCCCAGTTCAATGCCCAAATCCGTCACCAGCCCCGTGATATGGGTGGTGCGGATTTCTGACTTGGATATTTTGGTAATCACCGCGTTTTGCAGCCCCATGATGAAGCACAGCACCAACACCGTGAGGGGTAAAAAAACCAGTGCAAACAGCTTGATGGCGGCACCAAAGAGGCCAAACACCAGCAGCGCCACAGCTTCCACCAGCAAGGGCAGGCCGTAGCTGCTGTGCAGGTGGTGGCGCAAGCCCCAGTTCACCAGCCATGCCGTGGTCATCGCCCCCAGGACAAAAGCCACCAAGGTGCCCAGGCCAGCCAGTGCCAGTGTCACATTACCCAGCACCAAGTGGTCTGCGATAGACGAGACCACGCCCGTCATGTGCGAGGTGTACTGCCCGACGGCTAAAAATCCGCCTGCATTGGCGGCACCAGCCACAAAGCAAAGTGTCGCCCCCAGGCGTGTATTGGTACGCTGGGTACGTTGAACATCGACCCAGCCGTGAATCAAGGGAAACATGGCATGACTGTGAGCAACATTCAGGCCTGAACGAGGTTCAAGGTGGACGTGTTAACGCACCCGCATGCCCGGCACAGCACCCGGCCACGGCGTCAGCACGTAGATGCCAGGGTTGGCCTTTTCGTCCCCGTGGCTACCCGCCAGCACCATGCCCTCGGACACGCCAAACTTCATCTTGCGCGGTGCCAAGTTCGCCACCATCACGGTGAGTTGCCCGATCAGGTCTTCCGGCTTGTAGGCGCTGGCGATGCCGCTGAAGACGTTGCGGTGCTGGGCTTCACCCACGTCCAGCGTCAGACGAAGCAGCTTGGTGCTGCCCGTCACTGCTTCGCAGTTGACGATTTTGGCGATGCGCAGGTCGATTTTGGCGAAGTCGTCGATGTTGATGGTGGGGGCGATAGCTTCGCCGCCGGGCGCTACGTTTTCTGTAGCTGCTTGTGCTGGTTCGGCGAGCGCTGGGGGCTCAAACAATGCATCAAGTTGTTCGGGCGTTACACGCTGCATCAGGTGTTGGTAAGGCGCGACGTGGTCGGCCAGATTCCTTAAATCTTCCCACTTAGGTTCGCGAGCAATGCCAAACATTGTTTTATATGCTTGTTGCGCCAACTCTGGCAGGATTGGGGACAAGTACACGGTGAGGATCTGAAATGCTCTAACGCAGTTGGAGCAAACCTCTTGGAGTTCAGTGTGTTTTGACAAATCTTTGGCAAGTTGCCATGGCTTGAAACGATCAAAGTAGCTGTTTACGATATCTGCCACTCGCATGATTTCCCGCGTGGCTTTGGAGAACTCGCGGGATTCAAAAGATTCGAGTATTTCGCCGGATGAGCCAAGTGCTATCAGTACCGGACTTTCGGTTGTCCATGTTTCTGAAGTCGTGTTGGTTGTGGAAAGCTGTCCAGCGAAGTGCTTGACTAGGAAGCCGGCTGCGCGGCTGGCAATGTTCACGTACTTACCAATCAAATCGCTGTTCACGCGTGCCATGAAGTCGTCGGCGTTGAAGTCGATATCCTCGTTGCGCGCTGAGAGCTTGGCGGCGATGTAGTAGCGCAGCCACTCGGGGTTCATCCCCAGGCTCAGGTATTTGAGCGGATCCAGCCCGGTGCCTCGGCTCTTGCTCATCTTTTCACCGTTGTTCACCGTCAAAAAGCCATGCACAAACACCGAGTTGGGCGTCTTGCGGCCACTGAAATGCAGCATCGCGGGCCAAAACAGGGTGTGGAAGGTGACGATGTCCTTGCCAATGAAGTGGTACTGCTCCAGTGCCGGGTCGGCCATGTAGGCGTCAAAGTCTTCGCCGCGCTTGTCGAGCAAATTCTTCAGCGAGGCGAGGTAGCCCACGGGTGCGTCCAGCCAGACGTAGAAATACTTGCCCGGTGCATCGGGGATTTCAATGCCGAAGTAGGGCGCATCGCGGCTGATGTCCCAGTCGCCCAGGCCTTCGCTGGTGCTGCCGTCGGGGTTGGTGCGCACGGAGAACCATTCTTTGACCTTGTTGGCGACTTCGGGTTGCAGCCTGCCGTCTTGTGTCCACTTCTCCAGAAACTCCACGCAGCGCGGGTCAGACAGGGTGAAAAACAGGTGCTCTGAAGACTTGAGTACCGGCTTGGCACCGCTCAGCGCAGAGAAGGGGTTGATCAAGTCCGTAGGGGCATAGACTGCACCACAGTTTTCGCAGTTGTCCCCGTACTGGTCAAGGCTGTGGCATTTGGGGCATTCACCTTTGATGAAACGGTCGGGCAGGAACATGTTCTTCTCGGGGTCAAAGAACTGTTCGATCACCTTGCTGGCGATCAGGCCGTTGGCTTTCAGGTCGCGGTAGATTTGTTGCGCCATCGCGTGGTTCTCAGGCGCATCGGTGCTGTGCCAGTTGTCAAACGCGATATGAAAGCCTTCCAGGTAGGGTTTGCGCCCGGCCGCGATATCGGCCACGAACTGCTGTGGCGTCTTGCCGGCTTTTTCAGCGGCAATCATGATGGGGGCACCATGGGTGTCGTCCGCCCCAACGAAGTTCACGCTGTGGCCCTGCATCCGTTGAAAGCGCACCCAAATATCGGCCTGGATGTATTCCATGATGTGACCGATATGGAAATTACCGTTGGCGTAGGGGAGGGCGGTGGTGACGAAGAATTTGCGCGTGGTCATGGTGCCGTTTTTCTAATACAAAGGGGTCAAAGGTGCAATTTTAGGTTTAGCCGTGTTCGCTACACTCCAAGTCAACCCGGAGCACCCTTTTTATGCCTTCCTCAGATCAAATACTGCAAGCCTTGCAAACCGTCCTTGACCCCCACACGGGCAAAGATTTCGTCACCACCAAAGCACTCAAAAACTTAAGCGTCACCGAGGGCGATGTGTCGTTTGATGTGGAACTGGGCTACCCCGCCAAGAGCCAATTCCCCGCTTTGCGCAAAGCGCTGGTGGCCGCCGCCAAAACTGTGGCTGGTGTGGACAACGTGTCCGTCAACCTCAGCAGCAAAGTCGTCTCCCATGCTGCCCAGCGTGGAGTGGCGCTGCTGCCCAATGTCAAAAACATCATCGCTGTGGCCTCGGGCAAGGGCGGTGTGGGTAAAAGCACCACCGCTGCCAATCTGGCGCTGGCGCTGGCGGCTGAAGGTGCGTCGGTGGGTCTGCTTGATGCCGACATCTACGGCCCCAGCCAACCCACGATGATGGGCGTGGAAGGCCGTCCTGAGAGCGAAGACGGTAAGACCATGGAGCCGCTGGAAAACTACGGCGTGCAGGTCATGTCCATCGGTTTCCTGGTGGACAAGGACGAAGCCATGATCTGGCGCGGCCCCATGGCCACCCAGGCGCTGGAGCAGCTGCTGCGCCAAACCAACTGGCGCGATCTGGACTACCTCATCATCGACATGCCCCCCGGCACAGGTGATATTCAGCTCACGCTCAGCCAGCGCGTGCCCATGACCGGTGCGGTGATCGTCACCACGCCGCAAGATATTGCGCTGCTGGACGCCAAAAAAGGCATCAAGATGTTCGAAAAGGTGGGTGTGCCCATCCTCGGTATCGTTGAGAACATGGCCGTCCATGTGTGCAGTAATTGCGGCCACACCGAGCATATTTTTGGTGTCGATGGCGGTAAAAACATGGCGGCAGAATACGGTATGGATTACCTGGGTGCGCTACCTCTTGACATCAACATCCGCTTGCAAGCTGACAGCGGTAAACCCACGGTGGTGGCCGACCCTGACGGGAACGTGTCTGCCATCTATAAGGCGGTAGCCCGCCAAGTCGCGGTCAAAATTGCATCCAAGGCGAAAGATTTTTCGTCGAAATTTCCTTCCATCAAAATCTCAAACGACACATGAAAACCAAAGCTGCTGTTGCCTGGAAAGCTGGCGAGCCCCTCACGATCGAAACCGTAGACCTGCAAGGCCCGAAATTCGGCGAAGTGCTGGTGGAGATCAAAGCCACTGGTATTTGCCATACCGACTACTACACCCTCTCCGGCGCTGACCCGGAAGGCATCTTCCCCGCAATTTTGGGCCACGAAGGCGCCGGCATTGTGGTGGACGTGGGCCCCGGCGTGACCACGTTGCAAAAGGGCGATCATGTGATCCCGCTCTACACGCCCGAATGCCGTCAGTGCAAATTTTGCCTCTCCCGCAAGACCAATCTCTGCCAGCTGATTCGCGGCACCCAGGGCAAGGGCCTGATGCCCGACGCCACCAGCCGCTTCAGCCTGGACGGCAAGCCGATTTTTCATTACATGGGCACCAGCACTTTCAGTAACTACACCGTAGCGCCTGAGATTTCGCTTGCCAAAATACGCAAGGACGCGCCGTTTGACAAGGTGTGCTACATCGGCTGCGGCGTTACCACCGGCATTGGTGCGGTGCTGTTCACCGCCAAGGTCGAAGCCGGTGCCAACGTGGTCGTGTTTGGCCTGGGTGGTATTGGTCTTAACGTGATTCAGGGTGCCAAGATGGTCGGTGCCGACAAAATCATTGGTGTCGATCTGAACCCCGAGCGCGAAGCCATGGCCCGCCAGTTCGGCATGACGCACTTCCTGAACCCCAAAGCGATTGAAGCCGCAGGCGGCAACATTGTGGATGCCATCGTCCAGTTGACCGATGGCGGTGCGGATTACAGTTTCGAGTGCATCGGCAACACCAAGGTGATGCGCCAGGCGCTGGAATGCACCCACAAAGGCTGGGGCCGCAGCATCATCATCGGCGTGGCCGAAGCCGGTGCCGAAATCAGCACCCGTCCGTTTCAACTCGTCACAGGCCGCAAATGGGAAGGCTCAGCCTTTGGTGGCGCACGGGGTCGCACCGATGTGCCAAAGATTGTGGACTGGTACATGGAAGGCAAGATCAGCATTGACCCGCTCATCACCCACACCATGCCGCTGGAAGACATCAACAAGGGCTTTGAGCTGATGAAACGCGGTGAGTCGATTCGCGGCGTGGTTCTCTTTTAATCCACCCGCGCTCCATGACCATGACGGTGCCCCTTAAAACCCTCTCCGAGCACGCCTGCTTTGGCGGTGTGCAGCGCTTTTACGCGCACGATTCGCGTGAAATCGGCTTGCCCATGCGGTTTTCGGTTTTCTTGCCACCCCAAGCTGCCCAAGGCAAAGTGCCCGCTTTGCTCTACCTTGCCGGGCTGACGTGCAACGAAGAAACCTTCATGGCCAAGGCCGGTGCGCAGCGCGTGGCGGCTGAGTTGGGTGTGGCGTTGATTGCACCCGACACCAGCCCACGCGGGGCGCAGGTTCCCGGTGAGTCGGACGCTTGGGATTTCGGTGTGGCGGCGGGGTTTTACCTGGACGCGACCCGTGCGCCCTGGGCCACGCACTACCGCATGGAAAGCTACCTGACGCAAGAGCTGCTGCCCCTGGTGATTGATACTTTGCCCTTGTTGGGTGACCAGATCGGCATCTTTGGCCATTCGATGGGCGGGCATGGCGCGCTGACTTTGGCATTGCGCCACCCTGCTTTGTTCAAGTCCGTCTCGGCCTTTGCCCCCATTTGTGCACCCTCCGAATGCCCTTGGGGCCACAAAGCCTTCACCGGCTATCTGGGGGAAGACCGCGCTGCCTGGGCGCAACACGACGCCAGCGCCTTGATGGCGGCTTCTCTGACACCTTTTCCCCAGGGCATCCTGATTGACCAAGGGCTGGGCGATAAATTCCTGGCGGATCAACTGCGGCCTGAGCGCTTCGAGCAAGCCTGTGCCAGCGCGAACCAGCCCCTCACCCTGCGCCGCCATGCCGGGTACGACCACGGCTATTACTTCATCAGCAGCTTCATGGAAGACCACCTGCGGTTTCACCATGCGCAGCTGATGTTGGGGTAATTGGGGTAACGCTTTATGAATTTGCTCGCTTCCATGCGCTATTTGGTGGCGTTGAGCGAGCACCGGCACTTTGCCCGTGCCGCGCTGTCGTGCCACATCACCCAGCCAGCGCTATCCAACGCCTTGCGGGCACTGGAGCAGGATTTTGGCGTAGTCATCATCAAGCGCAGCCGCACCTACGCGGGTCTGACGCCCGAGGGTGAGCGTGTGCTGGCCTCTGCTCAGCGCATGTTGCACGAGCACCGGGTGCTGCAAGAAGAGCTGGCCAGCGAGGCACACAGCCCTGCTGGGACACTGCGCATAGGCACGATCCCCACTGCTATTCCGATTGCAGCACGCTTTTCGGCGATGCTGCAAGCGCGCCATCCTGGCATCGTGCCCGTGGTGCTGTCCATGAGTTCAGCAGAACTTGAAACCGGTCTCGAAAACCTGTCCATCGATTTGGCGCTGGGCTATACCGAGCGGATGCGCCTGCGTGACGCCAAGCTGGCCGCTTGGCCCCAGTACGTCGAGCATTACTTTTTGTTGCGCCGCGCTGCTCTGCCGTTACCTCCGGGCACCATGCAGTTGCAATTTGGCCCACCCATCACCTGGGCCGAAGCCGCTGTGTATCCGCTGTGTTTGCTGACGCTCGACATGCACAACCGTGCCTTGGTGGATGCCGCTTTCACCACGGCCGGTACCCCCGTCAAGCCCGCCATTGAGACCAATTCCATCCTCACCATGGCGCTCAGCGTGGTGGCGGGCAACGTGTGCAGCGTGATGCCCGGTGCCCTGGTGGGCACGGTGCGTGGCTACCGTGAGCTGGAGGCATTGCCCCTCATTGGCTCCGAGTTGCGCACACCGATTGGGTTCATGCTGCACGGCACTGCGCAGGCTTCGCGCGCCCTGCAAGCGGCCATGGTGCTTGCACAAGACAGCACCTGGTTACACCACGCGGCAGCCCACAGCGGTTTACTGCGCGAATAAATTCAACCAAAAGTGCGCTGCAACATTTAGTTTTTGAATCACCGCATGTTTCGAAAGAATTTGCGCCCTGTGTCATCCCCGGTAACACTCCGCACGCTCAAAAGATCGTCCAGATCTGCGGGCGCAATAACACCCTATCGGAGACAGGCATGACTGGAATTTTGGACAAAGAGCGGATCATCGCGGGGCCGGGTTTCAACCGCTGGCTGGTGCCCCCTGCCGCATTGGCGATTCACCTGTGCATTGGCATGGCGTATGGTTTTTCAGTGTTTTGGCTGCCGCTCTCAAAAGCGCTGGGCATCAAGGACGCCATCAAATGCGGCCCGGATGTGGGCTTTTTTGCCGAGCTGTTCACCAGCAGCTGCGACTGGAAAATCTCCACCCTCGGTTGGATGTACACCCTGTTCTTTGTGCTGCTGGGTTCGTCCGCTGCCACTTGGGGCGGCTGGCTGGAGCGCGCTGGCCCGCGCAAGGCGGGTGTGGTGTCGGCGGTGTGCTGGTGTGGTGGCATGTTGATCTCTGCCCTGGGCGTTTACCTGCACCAGTTCTGGTTGATGATTCTGGGCTCTGGCGTTATTGGCGGCATTGGTCTGGGCTTGGGCTACATCTCACCCGTCTCTACCCTCATCAAATGGTTCCCCGACCGCCGGGGCATGGCCACAGGCATGGCCATCATGGGCTTTGGCGGCGGGGCCATGATCGGCTCACCCTTGGCCGCTGACCTGATGAAATACTTCGCCAGCCCCACCAGCGTGGGCGTGGCGCAAACCTTTGTGGTGATGGCGCTGATTTACTTTGTGTTCATGATGTTCGGTGCCTTTGGCTACCGCATCCCCGAGACCGGTTGGAAGCCTGCAGGCTGGACGCCACCCCCAGCCCAGGCCAATAACACCATGATTACCCAGCGCCATGTGCATGTCAGCAAGGTCTGGGGCATTCCGCAGTTTTGGTTGATCTGGATGGTGCTGTGCATGAACGTCAGCGCCGGTATCGGTGTGATCGGCATGGCTTCCCCCATGCTGCAAGAGGTGTTTGGTGGTTCACTGATTGGCGTGGCCAAGAAGTTTGGCGAGTTGGACAAAACCCAACTGGCGGCTATTGCAACTGTGGCCGCAGGCTTTACCGCGTTGCTGAGCCTGTTCAACATCGGTGGGCGCTTCTTCTGGGCCAGCTTGTCTGACAAACTGGGTCGCAAAGTCACCTACATCGTCTTTTTTGTGCTGGGCGGCGTGATGTATTTCAGCATCCCCGGCAGTGCCGCTGCGGGCAGCGTGGCCCTGTTTGTGGGCGCATTCTGCGTGATTTTGAGCATGTACGGCGGTGGTTTTGCCACGGTGCCCGCCTACTTGGCTGATATCTTTGGTACGCAAATGGTGGGCGCTATCCATGGCCGTTTGCTGACCGCCTGGGCCACCGCCGGTGTGCTGGGCCCGGTCGTCGTGAACTACATGCGCGAATACCAACTGGGTTTGGGCATCCCGCGTGAGCAGGTGTACAACCAAACCATGTACATCCTGGTCGGGATGCTGGTGATTGGCTTGGTGTGCAATCTGATGGTGCGCCCGCTGGCCGATAAATGGTTCATGACGGACACCGAGTTGGCCGCTGAGAAACGTCTTGCGCACGAAAAGGCTGCTGCCTCTGAAGTGCAGGGCAGTGGCAGCGCCAGCGATGCCGTCAGCCCCGCCGTGGTGGTGATTGCCTGGATGGCCGTGGGTATTCCGCTGGCTTGGGGTGTCTACCGTACATTGCAAAGCGTTGCCAAATTTTTCAATTGATCGTCTGAATCTCTGAAGTTGCTTTTTAAAGTCGCCCCAAGTTGCCATGAACCTTTCCGCCCCACGCACTGCCCCCCAAGCTGTTGATAACGTCGTCCTGCTGGCCACTGCCGATGAGCTGCGCGAACGCTTGCGGCGTGAGAACAACCGCAAAAGCAAACTCAAAGGCCGCCAGCCTGACGACGTGTCACTGGCCGAGGTGCGGGCGTTGATCGGCGAAAAGCCTGCTACGGGCTACCGGCGTGATTTGCTTATCGAGTACCTGCACAGTCTGAACGACGCCTACCGCTGTCTGCACGAGCGCCATCTGGTAGCGCTGGCAAAAACCATGAAGCTCTCTATGGCGGAGGTATACGAGGTGGCTACGTTCTACCACCACTTTGAAGTGGTCAAAGGCAATGAGCAGGGCGACGGACACGCCCCCAGCCTGACCGTGCGGGTGTGCGACGGCTTGGCCTGTTCGCTGGCGGGGGCACAGGATTTGTTGGCGCGTTTGCCTGCTATCTTGGGCCACACGGACATCCGCGATGTCCGTGTGATAGCTGCCCCCTGCATAGGCCGCTGCGAGCAAGCCCCCGCTGCGCTGGTGGGCCAGCGTGCGGTGCCTCAAGCTGGCCTGGACAGCCTTCAAGCGGCTGTGTTGAGTGAAATTTCAGCATTAAAAATACCTTCAGAGCAATACCAGTATGCTAGGGAAGCTATCAATTTAGATTACGCCACCTACCGTGCTGCGGGTGGCTATGCCCTTGCCACAGCCCTGGCCACCGGCACCCAAGACCCCGAAGCTGTCCTTAAAACGATGGAAGATTCCGGTCTGCGTGGACTGGGCGGTGCGGGCTTTCCGGCAGGGCGCAAGTGGCGCATTGTGCGCGGCGAGTCTGCCCCCAAGCTCATGGCCGTCAACATCGACGAAGGTGAGCCCGGCACCTTCAAGGACCGCTTCTACCTGGAGCGCGACCCGCATCGTTTTTTGGAGGGCATGTTGATTGCTGCCCAGGTGGTGGGTATCAGCGCCATTTACATCTACCTGCGCGACGAATACCACGACTGCCGCGCCATGCTGACCGCTGAATTGGCCAAGCTGCGTGCCGATCCGCCGTACCCCGTTCACATCCCGCTGCCCCTGATTGAGCTGCGTCGCGGTGCCGGTGCCTACATCTGCGGCGAAGAGTCCGCCATGATCGAAAGTATCGAGGGCAAACGTGGCGAGCCTCGCATGCGTCCGCCCTACATCGCCCAGGTCGGTCTGTTTGGCCGTCCCACGCTGGAGCACAACTTTGAAACCCTGTATTGGGTGCGTGACCTCATCGAGCACGGCCCCCAGTGGTTCAACGAACAGGGCCGCCATGGCCGCAAAGGCTTTCGATCCTTCAGCGTCAGTGGCCGCGTCAAGCACCCCGGCGTCAAAATCGCTCCCGCAGGCATCACGTTGCAAGAGCTGATTGACGAGCACTGCGGCGGCATGCAAGCTGGCCACCAGCTCTACGCCTACCTGCCGGGAGGCGCCAGCGGCGGTATCCTGCCCGCCAGCCTGAGCAACATCCCGTTGGATTTCGACACCCTGCAACCTTACGGCTGCTTCATAGGCTCCGCCGCCGTGATGGTGCTCAGCCAGCACGACCAAGCCCGTGACGCCGCACTGAACGTGATGCGCTTTTTCGAACACGAGAGCTGTGGCCAATGCACGCCTTGTCGCGTCGGCACCGCCAAAGCCGCCCAACTGATGCAGGCTCCCGTGTGGGACAACGACACGCTGGAGGACTTGAGCCAGGTCATGGGCGACGCCTCCATCTGTGGACTAGGTCAGGCCGCGCCGAATCCGATTCGCAGCATTCAGAAATACTTTCCTCAAGAAATCGGGAGCGCAGCATGAACGCACCAGCCACACGCGCCGAAGTCACCCCCATCATGGTGGACTTGCAACTCAATAACCTCGCTATCCAGGCCTACGAGGGCGAAACCCTCTTCAAAGCTGCCCAGCGCCACGGCATTGGTATTCCCCACCTTTGTTACAAAGACGGCTACCGCCCCGATGGCAACTGCCGCGCTTGTGTCGTCGAAGTGGCGGGTGAGCGCACGCTGGCCCCCAGCTGCTGCCGTGTGGCTACAGCGGGGATGAAGGTTCAAACCGACAGCCCTCGCGCTGTCAAAAGCCAGCAGATGGTGCTGGAGATGCTGCTGTCCGACATGCCGGATACCGGGCACAAATGGCTGGCCGATGCGCGTGGCAAAGACGATGCCACCCAGCAGCATGGCGAACTCAGCGCCTGGGCTACCGCGCTGGAGGTCACGGTGCGCCCCGCGCTCAAGGCGCTGCGCCGTGAGCAGCCCAAAGCCGATGCGACGCATCCTGCGATGGCTGTCAACTTGGACGCCTGCATCCAGTGCAACCGCTGCGTGCGTGCGTGCCGCGAAGAGCAGGTTAACGATGTGATTGGCTACGCCAAACGCGGTGCGCACAGCGAGATCGTGTTCGACTTGAACGATGCGATGGGCGAAAGCAGCTGTGTGGCCTGCGGGGAATGCGTCCAAGCCTGTCCCACCGGCGCACTCAGCCCCAAGACACTCATCGGCCCGCAAGTTGTCGACAAAGCCGTCGATTCCGTGTGCCCTTTCTGCGGCGTGGGCTGCTTGCTGACCTACAAAGTGCGCGATGAAAAAATCGTCGGTGTGGATGGCCGCGATGGCCCGGCCAACCAAAGCCGCTTGTGCGTCAAAGGCCGGTTCGGCTTCGACTACGTTCACCATGCGGGCCGTCTCACCGTGCCCTTGATTCGCCGCAGCGATGTGCCCAAAGATGCAGAGGCCCTCAACGCCCGCATCTCGGTGCGCGATGCCGATTGGCACGAAGTCTTCCGCGAAGCCACCTGGGAAGAGGCGCTGGCCCTGACCACGGGCAAGTTGACGGGCCTGCGCGACGGCTATGGCCCCAAATCGCTCGCCGGTTTTGGCAGCGCCAAGGGCACCAATGAAGAAGCCTACCTGTTCCAAAAACTGGTGCGCACCGGCTTCGGCTCGAACAACGTAGACCACTGCACCCGCCTGTGCCATGCGTCCAGCGTGGCTGCGCTGCTGGAGGGCGTGGGCTCAGGGGCGGTCAGCAACCAGGTGAATGACGTCGAGCACGCCGAGCTCATCATGGTGATCGGCTCCAACCCCACGGCCAACCACCCTGTTGCCGCCACCTGGATGAAAAACGCTTCCCAGCGCGGCGCCAAAATCGTCCTGGCCGACCCGCGCATCACCGACATTGGCCGCCATGCGTGGCGCACCCTGCAGTTCAAGCCTGACAGCGATGTCGCCTTGCTCAACGCCATGATCCACACGGTGATTGACGAAGGCCTGGTTGCTACGCAATTCATAGCTGATCGTGCTGATAATTTCAGCGCGCTGGCCGAAAACGTAGCCCATTTCAGTCCCGAAGCGATGGCCCCGGTCTGCGGCATCCCGGCTGAAACCATCCGCGAGGTGGCCCGCGCCTTTGCCACCGCCAAAAGCGCGATGATCCTGTGGGGTATGGGTATCAGCCAGCACGTGCATGGCACCGACAACGCCCGTTGCCTGATTGCGCTGTGCGCCGTCACCGGCCAAATCGGCAAACCCGGCAGCGGCTTGCACCCTCTGCGCGGACAAAACAACGTGCAAGGTGCCAGCGACGCGGGGTTGATCCCGATGATGTTCCCCAACTACCAGCGCGTGGACAACGCGGCAGCCCACGCTTGGTTTGAAGATTTCTGGAAAACACCTTTAGACAAGACCCCCGGCTACACGGTGGTTGAAATCATGCACAAAGCGCTCGCTGACGACAGTGATCCGCACAAAATACGCGGCATGTACGTGATGGGCGAAAACCCGGCCATGAGCGACCCCGACCTGAACCATGCTCGCCATGCGCTGGCCAACCTGGAGCATTTGGTGGTGCAAGACATCTTCATGACCGAGACCGCGTGGCTCGCCGACGTGGTGCTGCCCGCGACGGCTTGGCCTGAGAAAACCGGTACCGTCAGCAACACCGACCGCATGGTGCAAATGGGCCGCAAAGCCATTGATGCCCCCGGCGATGCACGGCCTGATTTGTGGATCATCCAGCAGCTCGCTGCGGGCTTGGGCTTGCAGTGGAACTATGCTGGCGAACACGATGGCGTGGCCGCTGTGTACGAGGAAATGCGACTGGCCATGCATACCGCTATCGCTGGCATCACCTGGGAGCGTCTGGAGCGTGAAGGCAGTGTCACCTACCCTTGCCTAAGTGCCGAAGACCCAGGTCAGCCTACCGTTTTCATCGACCAGTTCGCTACGGCTGATGGCCGTTTGAAGCTGGTTCCCGCTGGCCTCATCCCTGCCGACGAACGTCCTGATACGGACTACCCGTTTGTCCTCATCACCGGCCGACAGCTGGAGCACTGGCACACTGGCAGCATGACGCGGCGGGCCACCGTGCTGGACGCCATCGAGTCCGAAGCCACTGCCAGCCTGTGTGCCAAAGACATGGCGCGCTTGGGTATACCTGCGGGTGGCCATATTGCCGTGCGTTCGCGTCGCGGCAGTGTCACGCTGTTGGCCCGTTTAGATAACGGCACACCCGAAGGCTCGGTGTTCATCCCGTTTGCCTACGCGGAAGCGGCGGCGAATTTGCTGACCAACGCGGCCTTAGACCCGTTTGGGAAGATTCCGGGGTTCAAACATTGCGCCGTGGCGCTTTCCGCCGTGTCAGAGGCTGTGGAAGCCTGACGCAAGAGTTTGGGTGATTTCCGCTGCACCTGTAGCCCGGCACCCGCTCGCGTTTTGTCCCGCCCACAGCGGTGAAAAATCCCCACTGCCCAGTGCCTCGGCTTTGGACCGAAGCGGCGTTATGGCGGTGGTGGCCAGCGGAAACGCCGGTGCGATGGGGCTCAGCGGCCCCAATTCACGCATGACCCGGTTGACGATGCCGCGTGCCGGGCGGCCTGTGAACAGGCGTGTCAAG
Source organism: Betaproteobacteria bacterium (assembly GCA_025356445.1). GTDB lineage: Bacteria > Pseudomonadota > Gammaproteobacteria > Burkholderiales > Burkholderiaceae_C > Defluviibacillus. The sequence goes on from JANXSZ010000009.1 coordinate 112,428, forward strand.
GCCGTGTGGTTGGCGGCATCGCTGGCCAACGCAGCACGGTGAATGGCGCTGGTGGTGGCTTCAGGGCACAGCATGTAGGCCGTGCCGACCTGCACCCCCGCTGCACCCAAAGCCACGGCTGCCGCTACGCCTTGGGCATCCGCAATGCCGCCTGCAGCAATCACAGGCAAGTTCACCGCTTGCACGATGCGTGGGAGCAGCGCGAAGGTACCGAGTTGCGTCGTCACGTCATTGGTCAAAAACATGCCCCGGTGCCCTCCGGCTTCCAACCCTTGGGCGATGATGGCGTCAACCCCGTTCGCCTCCAGCCAGCGCGCCTCTGCCACGGTGGTGGCCGAGGACAGTACCACCGCGCTCCAGCGGCGCACCTGTGCCAGTAAGGTGGTCGATGGCAAGCCGAAGTGAAAACTCACAACGGTGGGTTTGAATTCAGCCAACAGCTCAGCCGCCTCTGCCGTGAACGGTGCGCGTCCTGGGCCGGCTGTGATGTCCTCAGGGGCTATGCCGAATTCAGCGTAGTACGGGGTCAAGGCTGCGCGCCACTGCTGTTCGTGCAGGGCGTCTGGCGTGGGCGGAGTGTGGCAAAAGAAATTGACGTTAAACGGCTTGTCTGTCGCAGCCCGCAGCGCCGTTAATTCAGCGTGCAAGGCATCCAGACTGAGCATGGCGCAGGGCAGTGACCCTAATCCACCGGCGTTGCAAACGGCTGCCGCCAGGGCATGGTTTTGCACACCGGCCATAGGGGCTTGGATCAAGGGGTAAGTGGTGCCGAGCAAGGTCAGCAGGGCTTGGGTATGAGGGCTGGAAGTCTGTGTCATGGTGGGTTGGGGCAGTGGTGTTGGCATTGTGCTTGTGTGGCAACCGGTCGCAGTTTATAGATTTCAACTTGTTTTGATGTGAAATTTGATTCAAAATAACATCATTTTTGAGTCTCAAGAAACCCAATCATGCGAACCACTGTCACTATCGAAGACCCGTTGTACGACAAAGCGCTGTCCCTTGCTGACCCCGGCACCGACAAAGCGGATATTTTTCGCATTGCGATGAAAGCGTTTGTGCAGCTGCAAAGCGCCAAACGCTTGGCAGCACTGGGCGGTATGGCCCCTGACATGGCAGACATTCCACGTCGACGCGAGGATTCGATAACAGCATGAATGTGCTGGTAGATACCTCCGTTTGGAGCGCCCATTTTCGACAGGCTGATGCGCGTTTGATCGCTTTGCTGCACGCGGGGCGGGTGCTTTGCCATCCTTGGGTCGTGGGCGAAATAGCTTGCGGCACGCCCCCCGCGCCGCGCAGCGTCACCTTGCAGTTTTTCAAGGCGCTGGAATTGAGCCATACGGCGACTTTGGAGGATGTGGCGGTGTTCATTGAAGCCCACAGGCTTTATGGCCGAGGCTGTGGGCTGGTCGATCTGTCTTTGCTCGCCTCTGTCTGCATCACGCCAGAAACGGTGCTCTGGACTCTGGATTTGCGGCTACAGGCATTGGCCGTAGGGTTAGGCAAAGCCTATGTGCCTCCGCTTCATTCTTGATACGTGCAGTTACAGTTACCCCATGACCCTTGCCGATGCCATTCGCCCCGCCTTAGACGTCGCTGTCATCATGCGCCGTGAGCGCATTGTTGGCCCCATGAGCCGCTGGCAGACCTGGCGCTGGATATTGGACGACGTGCTGCTGTACGAACCCAGCTTTGGCGAGCAACCTCGGTTGCTGTATAAAAACGACAGCGGCCAACGCTGGATGCATGTGCGCTACAGCGTGGAGTTGTTCCCGGACGATGCCGAAGGCTACCAACTGAACATCACCACCGCCGCGCCGTGCTGGTTCGTGCTGTGGCGTATGGAAGAGGTGCCGTCCACGCTGCCGCTGCGGGATGTTGCAGCGCTTACCCATGAATTTGGCACCGAGGGTTTTGCCCAGCCCCAAGCCGTCAGCCTGAGTTACCACGACGCTGGGCGCTGGCTCGATGCGCAAGAAACGGTCGAGCAAATACCCGCGCCGCCCGCCGTCATTGAATGGTTGCAAGCCTACGTGGACGAGCACTACCTGCCTGAACCCAAGCGCCGCAAGCGGCCCGAGAGCTTCAAAACACTGACAGACCGCTTTGGTAACCCAGCATCGGTTTCGACCGATAAGCCGCGCGGTGGTGGGCGTGGCTGAGGCGCGTGGCTTTCTCAGCCGCTGGTCGCAGCGCAAAGTCGCTTTGGCCAAGGGGGAGGTGTTGACGGAGCCGCTGCCACCTGTGCCCCTCTCACCCTTGACGCCCCTTGCGCCGCCCGTTTTACCGAATGCGCTCCAAGCCCATCCAGAACCGGTGCCGCCTGCGCCTGTTGAGCTGCCACCACCCCTGACTTTGGACGACGTGAAGCTGCTGACGGCCGAGTCCGATTTCGTCCCATTCATGGCCCGCAGTGTCACGCCCGAAGTCAAGAACGCGGCGATGAAAAAACTTTTTACCGATCCGCACTACAACGTGATGGACAGGTTGGACATCTACATCGACGATTACTCGCGGTCTGACCCGCTGCCCGAATCGATATTGCGCCAAATGGCCAGCGCCAAGTTCCTCAAGCTGTTTGACGAAACTGAAGACACTGAAAAAGTGCTGGCCGAGAATGCCGCCCTTCCTCGGGATGATGCCGATGGCTTTGTGCCCGCTGACGTGGCACATTCCACCTCTGTTCCTGAATCCTTTAGCCCGTCTGAACCTGCCGCTCAGCCTAGCCACTTCCACAATGCCGACCCTCATTTGCGACTGCAACCAGACCATGCCATTGAACCCGAAACTCCTCGGGACCGTGCTGCATGAAGACCTGACACGCCACAGCACCCTGTGCCGCCGTGAGGCAGGGGCGTTTGTGAAAGCACTGGAAGTCAGTACGGCTGGAGGTGAGCAGCTTGTCGTGGCCTGCACCCAGGAAAGCCGTTTGTTCGTGGATTTGGCCCAGCAGGCATCGGCCACTTCCTCTGTTTCACCGATCAAATTCGTGAACATCCGTGAAACCGGGGGCTGGGGGTGGGAAGCCGCCAAAGCCATGCCCAAAATCGCAGCGCTCTTGGCGGTGGCCCATTTGCCAGACCCCGAGCCGGTGCCCACCATCACTTACACCAGCGCAGGCCGCTTGCTCATCCTTGGCCCTTTAGGCGCGGCCGAAGCGGTGGCAGCCTTGCTGGACGATGTGCTGGAGGTCAGTATTTTCAGTACCGGTGGTGTTGTCGGGCAGGGCGACAGCATGGCAGGTGGTGCCCAAGAGCGCCGCTACCCCGTTCTGGCCGGTTCTGCTGTCAGTTTGACCGGCTGGTTGGGGGCTTTTGCGTTCACATGGCGGCGTGATAACCCGATTGACCTGGACGTATGCACCCGTTGTAACGCCTGCCTGAGTGCTTGCCCCGAGGGCGCGATTGGCTTGGACTACCAAATTGATAGCGCACTGTGCCAATCTCACCGGGCCTGTGTGTCCGTTTGTGGCGTGGCTGGAGCGATTGATTTCACCCGTGAGCCAGAGTCGGAATCGCAAGCGTTTGACCTGGTGCTGGATTTACGTACCAACCCATCACCCCACAGCACCTTTCTCCAGCACGCGCCACCCCAAGGCTACTTTCGAACGGGGGCTATGGGTGCGGATGCTAAAACGTTGATCGCTTTGCGTGGCTTGATCGGTGAGTTTGAGAAAGCCAAGTTCTTCTCCTACAAACAAAAACTCTGCGCCCACAGCCGTAACACCACGGTCGGTTGCAATGCGTGCATCGACATCTGTTCGGCAAAAGCCATCAGCTCGGAACCCAAGCGCCAGCAAATCAGTGTCAATCCCAACCTGTGCGTAGGCTGCGGTGCCTGCACCACGGTGTGCCCGACAGGTGCACTGGGTTTCGCTTACCCGCGCACCCATGAGCAGGGCCTGAAGCTCAAAACCCTGCTGACAACGTACACCGCAGCTGGTGGCCAAGACGCTGTGCTGCTGCTGCACAGCCAAGGTGCAGGGCAAACGCGCATCGAACAGCTGGGCCGTGCCGCCCAGCTCAGACAAGCCCGTGGTGTTCCTGCCAATGTGATCCCCGTTGCGCTGTGGCACACCGCCAGCACGGGACTGGACTTGTGGCTCAGCGCCATCGCCTTCGGTGCGCGCAGCGTGGCTGTGCTGCTGACCGACGAGGAAGCGCCGCAGTATGTGCAAGGCTTGCGCGAGCAAATGGCCGTGGGCCAAGCCTTGCTGAACGGGTTGGGCTACAGCGGCGTGCATTTGCATCTGTTGGACGGCGTAACGAACGGACAAAATAACGAACAAAGCGTGACCGCTCTGGATGCTTGCCTGCAAGCCCTCGCCAGTGCCACAGCCCAAGCGGTGGGTCAGCCTGCCCGCTTTGCGGTTACTGCCGAAAAGCGAAGCACTTTGGAGTTGGCGCTGGACCACCTCATCACCCAGGCGCCAGCGCCTGTGGCGGCCTTGCCCGAAGCGATTGCCTTGCCGTCTGCGGGTTCGCCTTTCGGCAGCGTCGTCGTGAACAAAGAAAAATGCACCCTGTGCCTTGCCTGCGTCAGCGCCTGCCCGGCCAGTGCCTTGGCCGACAACCCGAATTCACCGCAACTGCGCTTCACCGAAAAGAACTGCGTCCAGTGCGGCTTGTGCGCGCAAACCTGCCCTGAAGACGCCATCGCGCTGATGCCCCGCCTGCTGTTGACGCCACAGCGCAAAGACATCCGTGTGTTGAACGAGATGCGCCCCTACGCCTGTGTGCGTTGTAGCAAGCCTTTTGGTACGCTCAAGGCCATTGAGGGGATGTTGGGCAAACTGGCGGGTCACGCGATGTTTCAAGGTGCCGCGCTGGAGCGCCTCAAAATGTGCGGGGACTGCCGCGTGATTGACCTTTACTCTGCCGACAATGAAACCCGTATCACCGACCTTTGATCCGACCTCTGAAGACCTGCAACTCAGCGCCACAGTCGGCTTTGACGAAGAAACTGCCCGTGCAGAGCTGTATGGCCTGCTGGCGCTTATCTACAGTGCTGCACCAGCTACGGATTTCATAGCATCTCTGTGCGTTGCCGTGACCGATGCCCCTGCCCAGGGCGGCCATTTGGAGGCGCCCTGGCGCTCGCTGGTGGCTGCTGCGCGTGAGATGAGCGACACCGCCATCCAGCGTGAATACGACGCCTTGTTCGGTGGCATAGGCAAACCCGAGGTCTACCTGTTCGCTTCGCACTACCTCAGCGGATTTTTGAATGAAAAGCCATTGGCCCAGTTACGCACCGATTTGGCGGTGTTGGGGCTAGGGCGGGACGAAGACTCCGCCGACACCGAAGACCACATCGCCTACCTGTGCGAAGTGATGCGCTACCTGATTGCCGGGGACGATGTGGGCGTGGCCAATCTCACCGCGCAGCAAGTGTTTTTCACCAAGCATCTGCAGCCTTGGGTGGACAAGCTGTGCGATGCGTTGGCTGCGCACCCCAAAGCCCAGTTTTATGCTGCTGCGGCAGAACTGACGCGCGCTTTTGTGCAAGTCGAGGCGCAAGGGTTTGACATGCTGATGTGACGTGGCGTGGGGCATTGCGCCAGGGTGACAGGCCATGCCAACGGTGGCTGGTGCGGTTGGCTAAAATTCGCCAACTTGAGGTAATCCATGAACCCGTCGTCCAACTCCGCTGCAGTTTCCATTTCCGTTGCCAAACCCCGCATCACTTTGCGCAGCCGTATCGCCATCGTGTCTGCCTCGTGGCACACCGACATCGTCCAGCAGGCGCGGGACGCCTGCGTTGCCGAGCTGGCCCGCCAAGGTTGGCCCAGCGACCAGATTGACCTGCTCGCGGTGCCTGGTGCACTGGAAATTCCCTTGCATGCTCAAAAACTGGCGAAGACAAAGCGCTATGACGCCATCATCGCCTGTGCCTTGGTGGTGGACGGTGGCATCTACCGACATGAGTTTGTCACCGCTGCTGTGATCGACGGCCTGATGCGTGTGCAGCTGGACACGGAAGTGCCGGTGTTTTCCGTGGTGCTCACGCCCAAGGATTTCCAGGAAAGCGATGACCATGTGCAGTTCTTTGCCGCGCACTTTGTCAAAAAGGGCACCGAGGCTGCGCGGGCTTGTTTGCAGACGGTAGCGGGTTTGCAAGCGGTAGAAATGCTCCACACGGCGTGATGCCAATGTCGCTGAAGTAATGCTTACGTCATGCTGACGTAATCCGTATTTACACTTAGGTTTTTGAAGTGAATATTTACCTATTTGAAGGGCTGGCAGCCCCCATGGCACCGTAAATTCAGTCAGAATTTGGAGGCTTGTAACCACGCGTTTTCGTGGTGCATTGGCCTGTATATCCGCTATCCCGCCTCAAGCCAGCTTTGGAGACATTCCATGCCAGCAGCTTCTCTTCGCTCGACCGAGCAACCTGCCACAGCACCCTCGCGCCGAGGGTTTTTCTTCGGTGCAGCGACCGCAGGTGTCGCAGCCGCAGCCGTGACCACGCTGCCTCACCTGCAAACCCCCATGCCCGTTGCGGCTGAAGTACTGCCCCCCCCACCTGAAAAAGGTGGCGGTTACACCGCATCCGTCCACGTCCAGCGCTATTACACAACCGCCCGCGTCTGAATCCCTTTGCTCATCCTTTGGAGCAGCTTATGTTGTTGACTAAAAAAACGAGTTCTCACGCGTCGGGCGGTGCAATGCCTGCTGCTGCCTCCCCCTTTATCCATCGCCTGCACCGTGGTTTGTCGCAGGCTTTGCCCACCATGGATCGGCGTGGTTTTTTGCGCCGTTCTGGCTTGGGGGTGGGCGTGGGGCTGGCAGCGTCGCAGCTTGCACTGGTGAAAAAAGCCAAAGCGTCGGATGGCAAACCGAATGGTTTTGGCAAAGGCAAGATCGAGGTCAAGCGCACCGTGTGTACCCACTGTTCGGTTGGCTGCGCTGTGGATGCCGTTGTAGAAAACGGCGTTTGGGTGCGCCAAGAGGCGGTGTTTGATTCGCCCATCAACCTCGGTGCACATTGCGCCAAAGGGGCTGCGCTGCGCGAACACGGGCACGGCGAATTCCGTTTGCGTTACCCCATGAAACTGGTGAATGGCAAGTACGAGCGCATCAGCTGGGACACCGCACTGAATGAAATCAGCGCCAAGATGCTGGAGTTGAAAAAGGCCAGCGGGCCAGACAGCGTGTACTTCGTCGGTTCTAGCAAACACAACAACGAACAAGCCTATTTGTTACGCAAATTCGTTAGTTTCTGGGGCAGCAACAACTGTGACCACCAGGCCCGCATTTGCCACAGCACCACCGTTGCTGGCGTGGCCAACACCTGGGGCTATGGGGCGATGACCAATTCGTACAACGACATGCAAAACAGCAAGGTCGCGATGTACATCGGCTCCAACGCCGCCGAGGCGCACCCCGTCAGCATGTTGCACATGCTGCATGCCAAGGAAACCGGCTGCAAGATGATCGTGGTGGACCCGCGTTTCACCCGTACGGCAGCCAAAGCCGACGAGTACGTGCGTATTCGCTCTGGCTCTGACATTGCTTTCCTGTTTGGGCTGCTGCACCACATCTTTAAAAACGGCTGGGAAGACAAGCAGTACATCAACGACCGTGTCTATGGCATGGACAAGATCAAAGAAGAAGTGCTGGCCAAATGGACGCCTGACAAGGTCGAAGAAGCCTGCGGCGTGAAAGAAGCGCAAGTGCTTAAAGTGGCGACCATGCTGAACGAGAGCCGCCCTGGCACCGTAGTCTGGTGCATGGGTCAAACCCAGCACACCATCGGCAACGCCATCGTGCGTGCTTCGTGCATCTTGCAACTGGCCCTGGGCAACATCGGTAAAAGTGGTGGTGGTACCAATATTTTCCGAGGTCATGACAACGTGCAAGGTGCGACCGACGTGGGGCCGAACCCCGATTCGCTGCCTGGCTACTACGGCTTGGTCGAAGGCAGCTGGAAGCACTTTGCCAAGGCCTGGGGTGTGGATTACGAGTGGATCAAAAAGCAATACGCCAGTCCCGCCATGATGACCAAGCCCGGCATCACCGTGTCGCGCTGGATTGATGGTGTGCTGGAGAAAAACGAACTGATTGACCAGGACAGTAACCTGCGCGCGCTCTTCTTCTGGGGCCATTCGCCCAACTCGCAAACCCGGGGTTTGGAGATGAAGCGCGCTATGGACAAGCTGGATTTGCTGGTGGTGGTAGACCCCTACCCGTCAGCTACGGCGGCGATGGCTGCGATGCCCGGCAAGCCAGAAGACCAGAACCCCAACCGCGCCGTCTACCTGCTGCCTGCGGCAACGCAGTTTGAAACCAGTGGTTCGTGTACTGCATCCAACCGCTCTTTGCAGTGGCGTGAAAAGGTCATCGAGCCGCTGTGGGAAAGCCGCAGCGACCACATGATCATGCACCAGTTCGCACAAAAACTAGGCTTTGCGACTGAGCTGTCCAAGAACTACAAAATGCAAATCGTCAAAGGCCTGGAAGAGCCTGTGCCTGAAGACATCCTGCGTGAGATCAATAAATCGTGTTGGAGCATTGGCTACACCGGCCAAAGCCCTGAGCGCCTCAAGGCCCACATGCGCAACATGCATTTGTTTGATGTGAAAACCCTGAAAGCCAAGGGCGGACGTGACAAAGAAACTGGCTATGACTTCACTGGCGATTACTTTGGTCTGCCTTGGCCCTGCTACGGCACGCCCGAATTGAAGCACCCCGGCAGCCCGAACCTGTACCAAACCGACAAGCATGTGATGGACGGTGGGGGTAACTTCCGCGCCAACTTTGGTGTGGAGCGCGAAGGCAAGAGCTTGCTGGCCGAAGATGGCTCCCATTCCGTGGGGGCCGACATTACTACCGGCTACCCCGAGTTTGACCATGTGCTGGTCAAAAAACTAGGCTGGTGGGGCGAATTGACCGAGGCTGAGCAAAAAGCGGCTGAAGGCAAAAACTGGAAAACGGACAACTCCGGCGGCATCATCCGCGTGGTGATGCAAAACCACGGCTGCCATGTGTTTGGCAATGCTAAAGCCCGCGCTGTGGTCTGGAATTTCCCCGATGCCATCCCCCAACACCGCGAACCACTCTATGGCAACCGTGCCGATCTCCAAGCCAAATACCCCACACACGACGATAAAAAGAGCTTTTGGCGTTTGCCCACGCTGTACAAAACCATTCAGCAAAAAAACATCGCCGACAAGGTGCATGAGAAGTTTCCGTTCGTGATGACTTCGGGTCGCTTGGTGGAATACGAAGGTGGTGGCGAAGAAACCCGCTCCAATCCCTGGTTGGCCGAGTTGCAGCAAGAGATGTTCATCGAGATCAACCCCAAAGTGGCTGCTGACAAAGGCATACGCAACGGCGAGCGCGCCTGGGTCTCCACGCCCACAGGCGCTCGCTTGAACGTGCAGGCTTTGGTGACAGAGCGCGTTGGGCCAGACACGGTGTTCATGCCGTTCCACTTCTCTGGCCGCTGGCAAGGGCAGGACATGCTGGCCTACTACCCCGCAGGCGCGGCACCCATCGTGCGTGGCGAGGCGATCAATACCGGCACCACGTATGGCTATGACAGCGTGACGATGATGCAAGAGACAAAAACCACGGTCTGCAATGTAGAGCGGGCATAAGGAAACACCATGGCAAGAATGAAATTTGTTTGCGACGCCGAGCGTTGCATCGAGTGCAATGGCTGCGTTACCGCCTGTAAAAACGAAAACGAAGTGCCTTGGGGTGTGAACCGCCGCCGCGTGGTCACGCTGAACGACGGCGTGCCCGGTGAAAAATCCATCTCTGTCGCCTGTATGCACTGCTCCGATGCGCCTTGCATGGCGGTGTGCCCCGTCAATTGCTTCTACCGCACCGACGAAGGCGTTGTGCTGCACGACAAAGACGTGTGCATCGGTTGCGGTTACTGCTCATACGCCTGTCCCTTCGGTGCACCGCAGTTTCCCAGTCAGGGCACGTTTGGTGTGCGTGGCAAGATGGACAAATGCACTTTTTGCGCTGGTGGCCCCGAAGAAAACGGCAGTGAAGCCGAGTTTGAAAAATACGGCCGTAACCGCCTCGCAGAAGGCAAGCTGCCTGCGTGCGCTGAAATGTGTTCCACCAAAGCCCTGCTCGCGGGGGATGGCGACGTGGTTGCTGACATCTTCCGTAACCGCGTGGTGCAGCGCGGAAAGGGTGCTGAAGTATGGGGCTGGGGCACGGCCTACGGTGCCAAGCAAGCCGGTCAAGCGCCTGCTGCTGCGGGAGCCAAATCATGACGCGGCTGGCGCTCACGGTCTGTGCCGCTGGCCTGGTGCTGATGTTGGCGGCGTGCAGCGAAAAGCCCCAAACTGCCGGTACGCCCAAACAAGACCAGCAGGCTTACGCAGGTACGGGTGTCGTTGTCTTCACCGCCCCAGGCTGGACGCCAGGCGACAAAACCAGCTGGGCCAGCGCGCAAAAAGCCCGTCAACAGTACGGCCAGAATGAGTACAGCCGTACGACCGCTGTGTCTGCGGTGATGGCGCCCGCAGTTCCAGCGGTTCCATCGGCTAAACCCAGCACCAATTAACGGGGAGTGCATATGAAACGTGCATTGTTAGCTGCGTTATTCGCAGCGTTAGGTGCAGTGGGTATGACAGCCATCGCAGCGGATGCAGCAGATACCGGCACCGCGCCCGGCATCCAAAGCGCCAACATCATGGACGTGAAGCCCGAGGCCAGCCAAGACCCCAACTACGCTAGCCAAAGCAACGGCGAGCGTATGAAGGTGCAGCCCGGCAACAACGCGCCGATATGGCGTCAGGTTGGCCAGGGCACCACTGGCTACAGCAGTTTGCCGTTGTCTGAAGCGCCTGAGGCAGGGAACCTGATCCAGCCGTTTGTGCAGTACCCCGGTTCGCGCCTGACGAACGCGGGTGAAGCGTGGCGGCAAGTGCGCAACCAGTGGCTGCTGCCCTACGGTGGCGCGTTGCTGGTGATCGTGCTGGGGGCTGTGGCGCTGTTCTTCTTTGGCTTTGGCCCCATCAAGCTGCACGGCAAAGAAACAGGCCGCAAGATTGAGCGCTTCACCCCGTTTGAGCGCTCTGCCCACTGGGCTAACGCCATCGCGTTCTGTGCCCTGGCGATCTCAGGCGTGGTGATGGCGTTTGGCAAATCGTTGATCTTGCCGGTGATTGGCACCACGCTGTTCGGCTGGTTGGCTTACGTGCTGAAGAATGTCCATAACTTTGCCGGGCCGTTGTTTACGGTGTCTTTGGTGATCGTATTTTTCACATTTTTGAAAGATAACTGGCTTGACAAAAGCGATATCGCGTGGTTGCTCAAGGGCGGTGGGTTTTTCGGCGGTGGCGAGCCCCCCTCAAACCGCTTCAATGCGGGTGAAAAAATTGTATTCTGGGGCGGTGTGTTTGCATTGGGGTTGGTCGTGGTGGGCTCTGGCTTGGTGCTTGACAAGCTGATTCCGAACATCGTCTACCTGCGCAGCACCATGCAGATGGCCAATATGGTTCACGTGGTCGCTACGGTGCTGATGATGGCGATGTTCATCGGCCATATTTACATTGGCACGGTTGGCATGGAAGGCGCTTACAGCGCCATGCGCACCGGCTATGTGGACGAGGCCTGGGCCAAAGACCACCATGGGTTGTGGTACGACGACATCCAGGCTGGCAAAATTCCAGCGCAGCGCAGTGTGTTGCCTGCGGCATCCACGGGTGCTGCCACGGCCACCCGTGCTGAGCATGTGACCCAATCTGTTTGAGGCCAAGACGATGTTATCTAAAACTCTTATTTTGATAGCTGGTGTAGCACTGTCCATCAGCGCAGTAGCTAAATTGCCTGCACCTGTATTGACGGACGAAGCCAAGGCCAAAGCTGCTGAAACCGCCGCCAAGACAGCGTGGTCAGGCAAGGTGGATGCCTTCCAGCTTTGCAAAGCGCAAAACCAAACCGCAGTGGTTTACTTCAAGTCTGCCAAAGCCGCAGGCAAAGACACCAAACCTGCTGCTGAAACGCCTGCTTGTGCCGATCCTGGGGTGTTTGTTTATACCCCGGTAACCACCGCTGCACCTGTGCCAGCTAAACCCGCGTGAGTGTGCTTCCCTACCTCACGCAGGCCCGCGCACCGCTGACGCAAACCATCCCCGCCATCGACGAATTTGGCGAGATACGCAGCATCTCTATCCCCGCAGAGCGACCGTTGACAGTCTATGTCGACAAGCGTGAACTCGTCACGCTGATGACGCTGGGCGCGCAACCTGAATTGCTGGTGCTGGGCTATTTGCGCAACCAACGCTTGGTGCGTTCAGTGGACGATATCGAATCCATCACCGTGGACTGGGATTTGGGCGAAGGTTTGATGGAGGGCGCAGGGGTTGCCGCTGTCAAAACCCGTTCTGGCATTGCCGAAATCGAAGCACGGACTGCTAAAAAAGTGGTCACTACCGGCTGCGGTCAGGGCAGTATTTTTGGTGAGTTGCTGGACGAGATTGATGCGGTGCAGCTGCCCCCCCTTAGCGATGCGCGAATCACCCAGTCTCAACTTTACAGCGTGGTCAACACCATACGCTTGAAGGAGACGACTTACAAATCTGCCGGTTCCGTCCACGCCTGCGCCCTGTTTGCTGTGGGGGTGCCGGCAGGGGATGCCCCGGAGATTCTGATGTTTGTTGAGGATGTAGGCCGCCACAACGCCATCGACACTATCGCCGGGTGGCTGTGGATGCAGGCGCCATCCCAAGGCAGCGGTGCAGACAAGCTTTTCTACACCACAGGCCGTTTGACCAGCGAGATGGTCATCAAATCAGCGCAAATGGGCGTGCCGCTGGTGGTGTCGCGCAGTGGGATCACGCAAATGGGTTACCAAGTGGCCCAGGCGCTGGGCTTGTGCACGGTAGGCCGGGCGACGAACCGCCATTTCCTGTGCTACAGCGCTGCTGAACGCTTGGTTTTGCAAGCTCAAGCTCAAGCCCATGCACAACCCCACGTATAGCCTGAGGCACCGGTTCATGTTGAAGGCTGACTGCGTGAATTCAAAATCTGCGCCTCAAACGCCGTGAGCGTAACCGGCTTGCCGACCAAATAGCCTTGGAACACGGCGCAGCCATTCGCTTCCAGGAAAGCGCGCTGGGTTTCTGTTTCTACGCCCTCGGCAATCACTTCCAGTCCTAGGTTGTGCCCCATGCTGATGATGGTCTGCACGATCACCGCATTGCCACGTGCGAAGCCTATGCTCTGCACAAAGGATTTGTCGATCTTGAGCTGCTCCAGTGGCAGCTGTGTCAGGTAGGCCAGTGACGAGTAGCCAGTACCAAAATCGTCCATCGCAAAGCACACGCCTGCATCTCGCAGGCACTGCATTTTGGCCACGGTATCTGCCATGTCATGCAGCACCAAGCTTTCGGTCAACTCCAGCTTGAGGCGGCTGGGATTGACGTGATGGCGTACCAAGGTAGCCATCACCTGTGCCACAAAGTCGATCTGGTGGAACTGGCGTGGGCTGACGTTGATGGCCAGTTGCAACCTGCTCGTGGTGGGGCTGCCGCTCCAAAGGTTGAGTTGTGTGCAGGCTGCTTCCAGAACCCATTGCCCGATAGGTACGATCAGCCCAATTTGCTCGGCCATGGGAATAAAGGTTTCGGGCTGAATCAGGCCATGCTCAGGGTGGTTCCACCGCAACAGCACCTCCGCACCAATGATGTCCAGGTCATGCCGCGCCTGCACTTGGAAATAGCACTCAAACTGCTGTTGCGCCAGAGCATGGTGCAAATCGGCCTCCAGTGCAGCTTGGTGCACGATCACCTGCTGCATTTCAGGTTCAAAAAACCGCAGGGTGTTGCGCCCGGTGGCTTTGGCTTGGTACATGGCGATGTCGGCGCGTTTGAGCAGTTCATCATCGGGTTCCGTGTTGCCACAGAACAAAGTCAGCCCCAAGCTCGCGCTGCTGCGGTAGACGCTGGCACCCAGTTGGTAGGGGTGACTCAGGGCCATCAACATGGCCTCACTCCTCGTTTGCGCTTGCCGGGCCGCCACATCCAGGCTTTGGCCCAGGTTTTCAAGCACAAGGATGAATTCGTCACCGCCTTGTCGTGCCAGTGTGTCTTTGGGCAGCAGGCAGGCGCTTAACCTTGCCGCAACCTGTTGCAGCAAAGCGTCCCCTGCGTCATGGCCCTGGGTGTCGTTGATGGTCTTGAAATGGTCAAGGTCAATAAACACTACGGCGCCAAACTGTTGGCTGTGGTGGCTGGAGGCGCGTGCGTGCTTTAGCCGGTCTGCCATCAACCGCCGGTTGGGCAGACCTGTCAGTGGGTCGTAGTAGGCCAGCTGGTTGATGGCGTGTTCAGCCGCTTTGCGCTGGGTCACGTCGCTCACGATGGCCAGCACGCCATCGGGTTCTTTTTGTGGGTTGGTCAAACTGCTCAGGGCCAAATCCACCCAGAATGCGCTGCCATCAAAGCGGAGCATGCGCTTGTCGTGCAAGATGACATGCTCCGCCTCGCTGCCTGGTCGGTTGCGCCGGTTCAGCCGATGCAGTTCTGCCAAAGTGACATCCCGGTCGTCGGGGTGCAGGCGGTTGCCGAAACAATGTTCAGTGAGTTGCTGTGCTGTGCTGCCCAGCCATTGCCTCAATACGGGGTTGGCACGGTTGATACGCAGCCTGGTGTCCAGCGTCAGCACACCCAAGGGCGTAGTTTCAAAAATAATGTTTTGCAGCTGGAGCTGCTGTTGCAAATGCCGGTCAGCCACCGCCCGCAGCACATAGTCCACCACCCCCAGCACCACCGTGGTCACCATCGTGCTTATCACCAGACCCGTCAGCAGGTAATGGCTGGGAACATGGCCAAACTTCAGCCATGCCATGGTGCAAACACCCGCCTCTGCAAACAGCACAGACGTGGTCACCGCCAGCAGCCCCTGCTGCCAACGCTTCATACTCAGAAGCCGGGTGAGCACCGTCATACGCATGGTTTGTCTCTGCTCCCTGTTGGGTGATGGGCTTGGTCAAACATTGTCACTCTATTCACAGGTTTTGGCTGCCCATACATGCGATCTGCGTGCCGATAGGCCAGCCGGGAATAATGTGGGGATTCAAGGATGTTCACCATGTCAATTTCCCCCTTCATGCGCTTGGCCTGGCGTACCCTGTGGCGTGATCTGCGCGCCGGGGATTTGCGCTTGCTGATCGTCGCTGTTACCCTCGCGGTGGCGGCACTCACGGCGGTGGGCTTCTTTGCCGACCGGCTTAAAAATGGTTTGCAACGCGATGCGCGCCAGCTGCTGGGGGGCGATGCCGTGGTGTCGAGTGACCAGCCCACGCCGCAAGCCTTCATCGACAAAGCGGTGGCGCTGGGTTTGCAAACCACCGTCAACCTGAGTTTTCCCACCATGGCCCGCGCCACCGAAGCCCAAGGTGGCGCTGCAAAATTGGTAGCGCTCAAAGCCGTAACGGCGGGCTACCCACTGCGGGGAAGCCTGCGTACTGCGGCGCAACCTGACACCGCTGACCAAGTCACGCGCGATGTGCCTACCGCCGGTCAAGCCTGGGTCGATGCCCCGCTGCTGGACACTTTGGGTCTACACATGGGCGACGCCCTGCTGCTGGGTGATGCCGCGCTGCGCATTACCCGCATCATCGTGGTCGAACCGGACAGGGGGGCAGGTTTCATGAGTTTTGCCCCGCGTGTGATGGTCAACCAAAGCGACATTGCGGCGACCCAGTTGATCCAACCTGCCAGCCGAATCAGCTACCGGTTTGCGGTGGCGGCCCGACCTGGTGACGACGCTGGTGTTGCCCGTTTTATCACCTGGGCGCAAGCCGCGATCAAGGCGTCTCAAGGCGAGGCCACGGGTTTACGGGGTGTGCGCATCGAATCGCTGGATTCAGGTCGCCCCGAAATGCGTCAAACGCTGGACCGTGCCGAAAAATTCCTCAACCTCGTCGCTCTGCTGTCGGCCTTGCTCAGCGCTGTGGCTGTTGCGCTGGCAGCCCGCAGTTTTGCCGCCAAGCACCTGGACAACTGCGCCATGCTGCGTGTGCTGGGTTTAAGCCAGCGCACCATTGCGGCCAGCTATGCGCTGGAATTCGCCTTGGTTGGGTTGATGGCCAGTGCTTTGGGCGTACTGATCGGGTATGCGGTTCACCATGTGTTTGTGCTTCTGCTGGCCGGTTTGGTGGAGGCTTCATTGCCCGCTGCCAGTGGCTGGCCAGTGCTGCTGGGCGTGGGGGTAGGTCTTACGCTGTTGCTCGCATTTGGCTTGCCGCCCGTGCTGCAACTGGCGCAGGTGCCACCCCTGCGTGTGATTCGGCGTGATGTGGGGGGACTGAAACCGGCCTCCATGGCCGTGCTGGGCATCGGTGTGGCCGGTTTTGCAGCGCTGCTGCTGGCTGTCAGCTCAGACCGCACGCTGGGTCTGATTGCTGTGGGGGGCTTTGCCGCTGCCGTGGTGGTGTTTGCGGGTTTAAGTTGGCTCGCCGTCATGGCCTTGCGTCGCGTGGTGAATGAAGATACCGCGCCGCGTTGGTTGGTGCTCGCTACCCGTCAAGTCTCTGCCCGGCCTGCCTATACCGTGGTGCAAACCAGTGCGCTGGCGGTAGGTTTGCTGGCGCTGGTGCTGCTGGTGTTGCTGCGCACCGATCTGATCAGCAGCTGGCGCAAGGCCACACCACCCGATGCTCCCAACCGCTTTGTCATCAACATCATGCCCGAGCAGGGTGCCGCCTTTCAGCGCACGCTCAAAGACGCTGGTGTTCCGCACTATGACTGGTACCCCATGATTCGAGGCCGTTTGATCGCGATCAACGGTGTCGCCACGACGCCCGAGAGCTTCACCGACGACCGTGCCAAACGCCTGATTGACCGCGAGTTCAACGTGTCGCACAGCGCCGACTTGCCTGCACACAACCTGCTGGTCGCGGGCAAGTGGGTGGCGCAGGAGCAGGGTGCATTGAGTGTGGAAGAAGGCATCGCCAAAACCCTGAACCTGAAGCTCGGTGACAGCCTGCGGTTCGACATGGGTGGCGTGGAGTCCGAAGCCAAAATCACCAGCCTGCGTAAGGTGGACTGGGGTTCCATGCGGGCCAACTTCTTCGTGATGTACCCCGTCAGTCAGCTCGCCGACGTGCCTGCAACGTATATGACAGCGTTCCGTGCCCCCGATCACAAAGGGTTTGACAACCAACTGGTGCGCCAATTCCCCAACGTGACGAATGTGGACATGGGCAGCACCCTGGCCCAAGTGCAGCGGGTGCTGGAGCAGGTAATACGTGCTGTGGAATTCCTGTTTGGTTTTGCCTTGGCGGCGGGTCTGGTGGTGTTGGTGGCTGCCGTCAGCGCGACGCGTGAAGAGCGTGCCCGTGAATTTGCCATCATGCGAGCGCTAGGGGCACCCAGCCGCTTGCTGCGGCAAGTGCAACGGGCCGAGCTGGCCGGGGTGGGCTTTCTGGCGGGAGCGTTGGCGTCCACTGCTGGCGTGGGCGTAGGCTGGGCCTTGGCGCGCTATGTGTTCGAGTTTACCTGGACGGCCTCGCCCTGGGTACCGCTGGGTGGTGCGCTGGCCGGTGCCGGTTTAGCGCTGGGTGCCGGCTGGTGGAGTTTGCGCGAGGTGCTGCGACGGCCCGTGGTGGAGACGCTGCGCAGTGCCGTGGCTTGATGTCCTGCACACGAAATTGCTACTTTTTTAATAGCTGCTATAGCCCAACGGGTAAGCACTACGACCCATTATGATCATGAATATCGAAGAAAAACCTGCTTTCAGTTCTCCCTTTGAGTGGATAGGGGGCGAGCCCCAAGTCAAAGCCTTGGTCGAGCGTTTTTACGACCTGATGGACTTGGAACCCGGCTACGCCGCCTTGCGTGCGGCCCACGGCAGCACGCTGGAGAATGGGCGCCAGCGCTTGTTCTGGTTCCTGTGTGGCTGGTTGGGTGGGCCACAGCACTACACCGAGCGTTTTGGCCACCCGCAGCTGCGCGCTCGCCACATGCCTTTCAAAATTGGCATCCTGGAGCGCGACCAATGGCTGGCCTGCATGGATCAGGCGATGGGCGATGTGGGGGTGGATGAAGCGTTGCGTGCGCGGCTGCGGGAATCGTTCTTCAAAACAGCAGACTGGATGCGTAACCAAGGCGTGTGAGCCTGCGTGATGGGGTGCTGCACGCTGTTGCAAAGCGGAGGTAAACCACAGTAATTTTGTATAAATGGGTAAATTTCCCATTTTGAGTGGCAGCCTGAGCGCCGCCACTCTGGCCAGCTTGCAGCAGCTGACCCTCAGCGGCCTCGCCACAGGCTACGACCCCGCCACCCGTACGGTACAGGTTCAGGGTGTGCGCGTCACGATTGATGCCAGTGCCAAGGTGGATGTGGGTGCTTTGGCGCGCGGCGAATTTGTCAGCTTGCAAATCAACACTGGTGCCGGTACTGGTACGAACGGCACGGTGCCGGACTGGTGGCCAGCAGTGCCACGGTGCGTACCGCCAGCCCCGGCTTACCCGCCAATGGCAGTGATGCTGATTTGGGCGGCGTGACCGAGCTCAAAGGCAGTGCCAGCGGGATTGACTGGACGGCTGCAAGCGTGCGCTTCACCTTGCGTGGTACTGCTATCCAGGCCAGCAGCAGCGCCATTGAAAGCCGCTGCAAGCGCATCGCTGCCACGGTACTTACCAGCACGGTCTACGTGCAGGTGCGCGGCAACCTGTTGGCGGTGGGCGACGTGGTGTCCGCATCCCAAATGCTGTGCAGTTTGACCATTCCCCCTGGAGCCAAACCCTGACGCTCCCTGAAAAACCAGCGAATTCAACCCACCCACACTGTTACCGGAGAAACACCATGCCCAGCCACGATCTCAGCTACAACCTCAGTCCCGCCCATGCCTGCACCGATGTGCATGATCATGACCACGGCCTTGCGCACGACCTTGACGCTCTGATGCGCCAAACCGCCGGGCGTCGCCAGATGCTGGGTCGCCTGGTGGTTGGGGCGATGGCGCCGTTACCTCTCCTGGATTGCGGCGGTGGTGGTTCTGCCATCACCAGCACGGGCACCAGCACAAAAGCCACAAGCACCAGTTGCAGCACCATCCCCGAAGAAACCGGAGGCCCTTATCCCGCCGATGGCACCAACACCAGCAGCGGTAGTACGTCCAATGTGCTGACGCTCTCGGGCATCGTGCGCTCTAACATCGTCAGCAGCATCGGCTCCAGCTCAGGCTCAGCGGTGGGCGTGCCTTTGACGATCACGCTGAAAGTCGTCAACACCAGCGCCAGCTGCGCCAATTTGGCCGGCTTTGCGGTTTACCTCTGGCATTGCGACCAACAGGGTCGCTATTCGCTGTATTCCAGCGGTGTGACGGGGGAGAACTACCTGCGTGGCGTGCAGGTGACGGACAGCTCGGGCTCGGTTACCTTCACCTCGATTTACCCCGCTTGCTACGACGGGCGCTGGCCACACATCCATTTTGAGGTGTATGCCAGCACGGCATCGGCCACCACAGGGCGCAACGCCATCAAAACCTCGCAGATTGCCATGCCTGCATCGGCCAACAGTGCGGTGTTCGCCACCTCTAATTACACCGCCAGTGCCGCCAACTATGCCAAGGTCAGTCTGGCAACCGATGGTGTTTTCAGCGATGGCGCCACCCTGGAAACGCCCAGTATCACGGGCAGCGTCTCGGCAGGCTATGCGATTGCGTTACAGGTGGGTGTGGCTGCCTGATGGCTCCATGCGCCTAGGCGCGACCTCGGGGCTTCGTCAGTAAGCGGCACCCGGTGCAGTTGTCGCGGGTGGTGTGCCACCCAGAAATTCTGTGGCTAACGCACGTGCAGCCTTGGCAAACAGCAGCACATCCACGCCCACCGCGACAAAGGTGCATCCCAGCGCCAGATAGCGCCGTGCCAATTGCAGGTCAGAGGTCAAGGTACCTGCGGCTTTGCCCGATGCGATGATGGTTCGCATGGCGGCCTCAATGGCTGCCTGTACCTCAGGGTGACTATGGTTGCCCCGGTGGCCCATGGAGGCGGCCAAGTCGGCGGGGCCGATGAAGACGCCGTCCACACCATCTACCGCACAAATGGCTTCCAGGTTGTTCAGGGCGGTCACGGTTTCTGCCTGCACCAGCAGGCACACCTCAGCGTCCGCTACGTCCAGGTAATCACCACGTGCGCTCCAGCGTGATGCCCGACCTACGGCACTGCCCACGCCGCGTATGCCGTGAGGTGGATAGCGCACGGCAGACACCATGGTGCGGGCTTGCTCAGCGGTATCCACCATGGGAATCAGCAGGTTTTGTGCGCCAATGTCGAGCAGCTGTTTGACCAGGGCCACATCGCCGCACACGGCGCGCACCACGGGCTGTGCCCGGTAAGCGGCCACGGCCTGCAATTGCTGTAGCGTGCTTTGCAGGTCATTAGGGGCATGTTCTCCGTCGATCAGCAACCAGTCGAAGTTGGCCGTGGCGGCCACTTCCGACAGGTAAGGGCTGGCCATGGAGAGCCACAGGCCCACCTGGGCGCGGCGTTCGGTCAAGGCGGTTTTGAAGGGGTTGCTCATGAAAGGTTTCCTTGGCAGAGGTATTTGGTATGCATGTAGTCGTCAAGCCCATAGCGTGAGCCTTCGCGGCCATAGCCCGATTCCTTGACGCCGCCAAACGGTGCGGCTTCTGAGGAGATCGCGCCTTCGTTGATGCCGACGATGCCGCTTTCCAGCGCTTGCGCCATGCGCCAGATGCGGCGGGTGTCATTGGCGTAAAAATAGGCTGCCAGACCGAACGGCGTGTCGTTGGCGTGCTGCACCACGTCCTGTTCGGACGTGAAGCGAAACACCGGGGCCACGGGGCCAAAGGTTTCTTCTTGCGCGAGCACCATGTCGGTCGTGGCGTTGCTGAGCACGGTGGGGGCGTAGTAATGTTCTCCCAGGGCGGTGAGCCGCTGGCCGCCCGTGACCCGTATGGCCCCTTTGGCAATGGCGTCGTCTACGTGATGTGCAATTTTGTCCACAGCGCGGGCATTGATCATGGGGCCGATTTGCGCTTTGTCATCGGTGGCTGGCCCCACGTGCAGCGCAGCGACACGGGTAGCCAGTTTCGCCACAAAGGCGTCATGGACGCCGTCTTGCACGTACACGCGGTTGGGGCAGACGCAGGTTTGCCCTCCGTTGCGGAATTTGGAGGCCATCAGGCCGTTCACCGCAGCGTCCAGATCGGCATCGTCAAACACGATGAAGGGGGCATTGCCACCGAGTTCCAGCGAGAGTTTTTTGAGCGTACCTGCTGATTCACGGGCCAAATGCTTGCCCACTGGCGTAGAGCCGGTGAATGTGATTTTGCGCACCCGGGGGTCTTGCAGCCAGGCATCGACCAGCGCAGGCGTGTGCTCGCGCGAGGCGGTGACGATATTGAGCACCCCTGCGGGCAGCCCCGCTTCTTGCGCCAGTGCGACCAGGGCGAGTGCGGTCAGCGGGGTGTCTTCGGCGGGTTTGGCCACCACGGTACAGCCTGCAGCCAGCGCCGGGGCAATCTTGCGGGCAATCATGGCGAGGGGCAAATTCCACGGCGTGATCGCCGCGACCACGCCGACAGGCTCTTTGAGCACCATCATCTTGCGCCCGCGAACCGGTTCAGGAATCACATCGCCATAGCTGCGTGTGGCTTCTTCAGCAAACCATTCGACGTAGGACGCGCCGTACAGCACTTCACCCCGGCTCTCGGCCAGCCGTTCGGGGGTAAACCATGCTGCGATATTTTTGATGGCGCTGGATGAACAGTTCACCGAACCCAAAATGCCGATGAAGTTGCGCGTGGCTACCCGTCCATCTGCCCGCACGATGCCCATGAAGGTAGCGCGCTGGTCAACTGGCACGTAGTCCACAGGCCGTACATCCAGGCAAAAGCCCGGGTCGCGCTCAAAATCCACCAGCCGCAGGTTGTGGGTGTGGACATGCTCCCCGGCTTCAATGGCCCGCGCGGCGTTGCCGATGACGGTGTTGTACTTCAGGACAGGTGTGCCTTCGGGCAGGTCGCAGGCGGCAATTTTGTGGCCTGCGGGCACCTGGGCACGCACGCGCAGACCCAATGAGGGGATGGTCTGTCCCAGCGTCAAGGCTTCGCGGGCAATGAGCACGTTGTCCTGGGGGTGCAGTCGAATCAACGGGGTGGTTGCAGGCGGTGCTGAAGGAGAAGGTAAAGAGGCGTTCACGGTCAGCCTTTCATGAGTTCACGCAGCTTGAGGCGTTCAATCAGTGCAGTTTCTTTTTTATAGACCGCTGCCACGTATTTCTCGTAGTCTGCACCGTCCAGGTAGAGCAGGGGGGCATCCACCACCACGTTGTAGCCCAGCTCTTTCAAGGTGGGGGTGTCTTTGAAACGCTGGGTGCGTTGCTCGCCCCAGGTTGCCAACATACGGCAATCGCTTGCCCCAGTACACGCGAGGCGACTTGGCACAGCGTGCGCATGGTCTGGTCGGCGGTGCCGCCAGCGGGCCATGGGCAGATAAAACTGATGGCCCGCTCAGGGTATTCCGCCGCCCACACCGGAGCTGCAGGCAGAAGGCTGGCGGCGGCGCCCAGCAGGAGTTGGCGGTGACGCAATCAGGCGTCAAGAGGGTTGTGCATGGGGGATGTCTCCAGCGGGGCCGTCTTGCTTCAGGCCAGGCAGGCCGCAATGGCTTGCCCCATTTCTGTGGTGGACGCTTGGCCATCCAGGTCGCCGGTACGTGGGCCTTCCACGAGCACTTTTTCAATGGCTTTGACGATAGCGTCGTGTGCCGCACGGCAAGGGCCGGTGCTGTGCCCCAGGAAATCCAGCATCAGTGCGCCCGACCAGATCATGGCCACCGGGTTGGCGATGTTCTTGCCAAAAATATCCGGTGCGGAGCCATGTACCGGCTCAAACAGCGAAGGAAAGTTGCGCTCAGGGTTCAAATTGGCCGAAGGGGCCAGCCCGATCGTGCCGGTACACGCTGGCCCCAGATCCGACAAGATATCGCCAAACAGGTTGGACGCCACCACCACATCAAAGCGGTTCGGTTGCAACACAAAGCGTGCGCTGAGGATGTCGATGTGCTGCTTGTCCACGGTGATCTCTGGGTAGCCTTGCGCAACGGCATCAGCCCGGCCATCCCACCAGGGCATGCTGATGGCGATGCCGTTGGATTTGGTGGCCACGGTCAAATGCTTGCGTGGGCGGCTTTGGGCCAACTCAAATGCAAACTTCAGCACCCGGTCGGTGCCGTGGCGTGAATAGACCGATTCCTGAATCACGATTTCCCGGTCGGTGCCCGCGTACATGATGCCGCCCAGGTTGGTGTACTCGCCTTCGGTGTTCTCGCGCACCACGAAGAAATCAATGTCGCCGGGTTTGCGTCCTGCCAGCGGACAGGGCACGCCCTCAAACAAACGCACGGGCCGCAGGTTGATGTACTGGTCAAACTCGCGGCGGAATTTCAGCAGCGAACCCCACAGTGAAATATGGTCAGGCACGGTGGCGGGCCAGCCCACTGCGCCAAAGAAAATCGCGTCCTGATCCGCCAGTTGGGTCTTCCAATCGTCCGGCATCATCTGGCCGGTTTGGGTGTAGTAGTCGCAGTTGGCCCACTCGAAATGGTTGAACTGCAAGGGGATGTCGAAGCGCTTGGCGGCGGCTTGCAGCACACGCAGGCCTTCGGGCATGACTTCCTGGCCAATGCCGTCTCCGGCGATCACAGCGATTTGGAAAGGTTTGGACATGGTGTGCTTTCTGCGGTTAAAGAGATTAAGGGGGTCAAAGGGGTAGAAAAGGGTGAATTCGCTATTTTTGATAAATCACAGAAAATATACAATCCGTTACCTGTGAAATCATTGTTAACGAAGTGTGAATAAATCATTGAACAATGATGACCTTCGGGTCTTTACCGTGGTGGCGCGCAAAGCCAGCTTTGCCGCCGCTGCGGATGAGCTGGGCAGCTCGGTCGCCTATGTCAGCAAGCGCATCCGGCTGTTGGAAGAGGCGTTGTCCGTCAGGCTGCTGCAACGCACCACGAGGCGTGTGGTGGTGACGGAGGAGGGCGAGCGGGTGTTCCACTGGGCGGAGCGCATTCTGGATGAGGTTGACCAGCTGCTGCAAGAGGTGGCCATCACCAAAGGCTCGCCACGCGGCTCTTTGCGTATCAGCACCAGTTTTGGCTTTGGCCGCAATATCGTCGCCCCGATGATCTCCAACATGGTGGCGCGCTACCCCGCGTTACAGGTGCGCCTTGAGGTGTTTGACCGCATCGTGGACGTGGCGACCGAGGGCTTTGATGTGGACGTGCGGGTGGGGGATGACATCGCGCCCCACCTGATTGCGCGGCGCCTTGCCACCAACCACCGTGTGCTGTGCGCTGCCCCGTCGTATGTGGCGAAGCGCGGTACGCCCCGTACCTTGGTTGATCTGGCGGGCCATGACTGCCTGGTCATCAAAGAGCGCGACCATCCTTTCGGTGTCTGGCGCTTGCGCAGTGCGTCACGGGTGGGCGGGCCAGAGGAGGTGGCCAAAGTAACGGGCCCGCTGTCCACCAACAACGGCGAGATTGCTGTGCAGTGGGCGGTGGATGGGCGCGGCATCATCCTGCGCTCCATGTGGGACGTGGGGTTGCTGTTGCGTGCAGGCAAATTGGTGCAGGTGTTGCCGGATTACCAGCAAGAAGCCAATGTGTGGGCGGTCTACCCCTCGCGCCTGACCACTTCAGCGAAAGTCCGTGTCTGTGTCGAGTACCTGCAGGGGTGTTTTGATGCGCTGGACTTGGTGGGCCACAGCACACCGGGCTAGTGCTGCCGTACGGGGCTGCCTTGTAACAGCACCACCAGCGCCCCCGCGCCGCCATCCGACGGTTTGGCCTGCACGTAGGCCAGCACCTCTTCTTTTTGCACCAGCCAGCTTTGCACCTTGCTTTTGAGCACCGGGGCCTTGCCCGGCGAACCCAGGCCCTTGCCGTGGACGATGCGCACGCAGCGCAGGCCGAGTTTGGCGGCTTCGCGTACAAAGCGGGAGAGCGCATCACGGGCTTCTTCGCGGCGCAGGCCGTGCAGATCGAGTTCGCGCTGGATCGACCAGTCGCCCCGGCGCAGCTTGCGTGTCACGTCGGTGCCGATGCCGGGGCGGCGAAAGCTCAAGGTTTCATCCACTTCCAGCAGGGTGGTGATGTCGAACTCGTCGCTGATGGCTTCTTGCATCACCGCCTGTTCATCCTTCAGCTTTTGTTTGGGTGTGGGCTCGGGTTGCTCTGCTTTCAATAGCGCGTTACGCTTGTCAGGTAAGCGCTGCACTGCTCCAGCAGCCAAAACAAAGAGGTTTTGGTTAGCCTCAGCCTTGCGGGCCAGCGTTGCGCGGACGACTTCTGCCGCAGCGGCTTTGGCCTGGGCAAGGGCTAACGAGGTTTGAATCTGCTTGAGGTCTTGCAGCGAACTGGCTTTGAGGGGTTTGGCAGCCATTACATCAACCCCCGCTCAGCCATCGACAAAGATTCCCCAGGTGCCACGATGACGTGGTCAAGCACGCGGATGTCGAGCAGCGCCAGGGCGGCTTTCAGTGTCTGCGTGATCGCCTCATCGGCGCGGGACGGTTGCACCGAGCCGCTGGGGTGGTTATGGGCCAGTACCACCGCCGTCGCTTGGTGGTGCAGGGCACGCAGCACCACTTCACGCGGGTAGACGCTGCTTTGCGTCAGGCTGCCGCGAAACATCTCCTCCAGCGCCAGCATACGGTGGTGCGCATCGACAAACAGCACGGCAAACACCTCGTAAGGCCGGTTGGACAGGTGCAGTTGCAGGTACTGCGTCACCGTGTCTGGCGTGGCGAAGATGGTTTTGGTCTTGAGCTGCTGGGCCAGGGCGCGGCGGGCCAGTTCCAGCACCGCTATGAGTTCGGCTTGTTTGGCCGGGCCTATGCCTTTGATGCGTTGCAAGTCGGTCATGCTGGCGTTGAGCAAACCGGCGATACCCCCAAAACCGTTGGGGTTGTCTTTGGGGTCGGCCAGCAGTTCATCGGCCAGGTGCAGCACGCTTTTACCCACGATGCCCGTGCGCAGCAACAGGGCCAGCAGCTCGCTGTCGCTCAGCGCCCCGGCACCGCGTGCGAGCAATTTTTCCCGGGGGCGGGCATCAGCGGGAAGGTCTTTAAGCAACATCAGCGGGGCTTTCTACAATGGAGGGCAGTTTATCGAGAGTTTTATGTCCACCGTTGTACCTTCCCCCGCATCCGCCGCCACCGCCGTTCCAGTCGTCGCCCCCATCGTCGTGGAAGGCTCTTTTTTGACCCTGCACTACCGCCTTGCTGGCCCGGCGGGCGAGATCATCAACACCTTTGGCGGCAAACCCGCCACGCTCTCGCTGGGCACGGGGGAGTTGTCGCCTGCGGTGGAGCAGCGCTTGCTGGGGTTGGCCGAGGGCACGCGCACCGCCTTTGACATTCCTGCGGGCGAAGCGTTTGGCCCGCGCAATGCCGATATGGTGCAGTGGGTGGCGCGCAAGCTGCTCAAGCAACTGGGGGACCCAAACGAGCAGTACGCCGTGGGTGATGTGGTGCAGTTCCCGACACCTGATGGCCTTGGCAGCTATGCCGGTGCCGTGCAGCAGGTGCGAGAGGGGGAAGACGGTCAATCGGTGCAGTTTGACTTCAACCACCCCTTGGCAGGCCAGCCGGTGACGTTTGAAGTGCAGTTGATCGGGGTGCTGTGATGTCACCAACGCCTGACAAAAAAATGCCTGAAGAAATCCTGCTGGCGGAACCGCGTGGCTTCTGTGCGGGCGTTGACCGGGCTATTGAAATTGTGGAGCGTGCTTTGGTCAAGTTCGGTGCCCCCATCTATGTGCGCCATGAAATCGTTCACAACACCTATGTGGTGAATGATTTGAAAACCAAAGGTGCTGTCTTTATCGAAGCGCTCGAAGACGTACCACCGGGCGCTACACTGGTTTTCAGTGCACATGGTGTGAGCAAAGCCGTGCAGCAAGAGGCACGCGACCGGGGTTTCCAGATTTTTGACGCCACCTGCCCCCTCGTCACCAAAGTGCACGTGGAAGTCGCCAAGCTGTACAAAGAAGGTTTTGAGTTCATCATGATTGGCCACAAGGGCCACCCGGAAGTGGAAGGCACGATGGGGCAGCTGGAAGACGGTATTCATCTGGTCGAAGACGTGGCCGATGTCGCCCGTGCTGCACCGCGTCAAACTGCAAAATTGGCCGTGGTGACGCAAACCACCCTCAGCGTGGACGATGCGGCCGAGATCGCTGCAGCCATCAAGGCGCGCTTCCCCAACGCCCGCCAGCCCAAGATGCAAGACATCTGCTACGCCACGCAAAACCGGCAAGATGCCATCAAAATCATGAGCCCGCAGGTGGATATCGTGATCGTGGTGGGCAGCCCCACCAGCTCCAACAGCAACCGCTTGCGTGAGTTGGCTGTCAAGCTGGGCACGCCTAGCTACATGGTGGACAGCGCGGAGGAGCTGCAAGCGCAATGGTTTGAGGGCACCGTGCGCGTCGGCCTGACCGCTGGTGCCTCTGCCCCAGAAGTGCTGGTGCAGCAGGTGATTGACCGCGTGAAAGCACTGGGTGCCGTGGCTGTGCGCAAGATGGACGGCATTGAAGAAACGGTGAAATTCCCGCTGCCCAAAGGTCTGCGCATTGACGCTTAAGACCGGTCTGCCCCCGCTGATCGCATCCACCTGCCGTGTGCTCATCCTGGGCAGCTTCCCTGGTGTGGCCTCGCTGGCAGCGCAGCAGTACTATGGGCACCCGCGCAACCATTTTTGGCCAATTATGCTGGCTTTATTGCCCTCTAGTGCAGAACTGATGGGCGTGAGCAGCTATCAAAAACGAAGTGAATGGTTGCTGGCGAACCACATAGGTCTGTGGGACGTGTACGCCGCCTGCGAGCGCGAGGGCAGTCTGGATACCGCCATACGCAACGCGCAGGTCAACGATGTGTCAGCGCTGCGCCAAAGCTGTCCGCAGCTTCAGGCCATCGCCCACAATGGCACCGAGAGCTATAAACACCGCTGCCACACCGAGGCCTCGGGTGTGCCTGTTTACAAACTCCCCTCCACCAGTCCCGCTAACGCATCATGGTCGTTCGAGCGCAAACTGAGCGCTTGGCGCGACGCCCTGCAACCCCACTTAGGATTCCGATGGCCGAATTGCCCTCCACCGCCACGCCACCTTCCACTGTGCTTGCCGCTGCAAGAGCTGCCAAAGCTACCAAAAAGGCCAAAGTCGTGAAAGCCAACCTGCCTGCCGAACTGCCCGAAGTCAATTTTTCCGATTACGACGGCGTGCGCAGCCTGCACCTGGGAACGCCATGGATTCAAGGCTCCATGCGCATGGACGACCCTTACGCGCTGGAGCTGGAATACGTGCAGCGCATGATGGCGTGGTTGCTGTTTGTCGAGCCCACCAGCGTCAGCAAACGCCACGCGATGCAGCTGGGTTTGGGCGCAGCCAGCATCACCAAGTTCTGCCGCAAAACCCTGCGCATGACTGTGACTGCCATCGAGCTGAACCCGCAGGTGGTGATCGCCTGCCGAGGCTGGTTCAAACTCCCCCAGGACGAACCTCGCCAGCGCGTGGTGCTGGCCAATGCCGCCACAGAAATTCAAGACCCCATGTGGCACGGTACCGTGGACGCGCTGCAAGTTGATTTGTACGACCAAGACGCCGCCGCCCCCGTGCTGGACAGTGAAGATTTCTACGCCGACTGCCGCCGTTTGCTCACTGAAGACGGCTGCATGACGGTGAACCTGTTCGGCTTGGCCTCCAGCTACCCGATGAGTCTGGAGAAGATCACCGCCGTGTTCGGCGCCGATGCCGTGTGGGCCTTCAAACCCACGCGCGAAGGCAACACCGTGGTACTGGCCCAACGCACGCCAGTGCGCCCCACCAAGGCCGTGCTGACAGAGCGGGCACAGACGATTTTTTCAAGATGGGCGTTGCCTGCACCCAAGTGGCTGCGGGTGTTCAAGCCTGCCAAAGTTTGACCCTTGCTGCGTTGCGGAGGGGGGTGTCTTCGTTACCATCGCAGCATGAAGTCTCACCACGCTGCGCTGCATTCCTCTAACCCCATCAAACTTCCTCGCCCAAGCTACCAAGGCCCGCTCGACTGGCGGCGCATGGTGGAGTGGATGGGGGAAGACGGTTTGGTTTCTACTGAAGAAGTCAGCCGCACCATTGCCCGTTGCTCTCAGGCCGAAAGTGCGCAGCATCCGCTGGTGCGTCTGGCCAGCGTGGCCATGACCCGTGCCAGTGATGGCAAGCCGCTGGACATTGAGCTGTTGACCCAATGGCTGGCAGGCCGTGCCGGGTTGGACTATGTGCGCATTGACCCGCTCAAGGTGGATGTGGGCAAGGTGGCCGATACCATGAGTGCGGCTTATGCAGAGCGGCACAAGGTACTGCCGGTGCAGGTCAGCGCGACAGAGGTGACGGTAGCGACGGCTGACCCGTTCATCACCGATTGGGTGAGTGAGGTGGAGCGCCAGTCGCGCCGATCGGTTCGGCGTGTGGTGGTCAACCCGCTGGACATTCACCGCTACACCGTGGAGTTTTTTGCGCTTGCTAAATCAGTGCGAGCTGCGATCAAAGCGGGGGGCAACCAGGGCGCGAGTTTTGAGCAGCTGGTGGAGTTGGGCAAGACCAGCAAAGCCCTGGATGCCAATGACCAAGGCGTAGTGCAGGTGGTGGATTGGCTGTGGCAGTACGCGTTTGACCAGCGTGCCAGTGACATTCACCTGGAGCCACGCCGTGACCAGGGTGTGATCCGTTTTCGCATTGATGGCGTGCTGCACCGTGTCTACCAGATGCCGATGGGTGTGCTGAACGCCATGACGGCACGCATCAAGTTGCTGGGGCGCATGGACGTGATGGAAAAACGCCGCCCACAGGATGGCCGTATCAAAACCCGCAACCCGCGCGGTGACGAGGTGGAAATGCGCTTGTCTACGTTGCCTACAGCGTTCGGTGAAAAGATGGTGATGCGGATTTTTGACCCGGACAACACGGTCAAAGACCTGGATGCCTTGGGTTTTGCGCCGCACGATGCCGACCGCTGGCAGGGCCTGGTGAAGCGCCCCTACGGCATTATTTTGGTGACAGGGCCTACAGGTTCGGGCAAAACCACCACGCTCTACGCCACGCTCAAGCGGGTGGCGACGGAGGAAGTAAACGTCAGCACGGTGGAAGACCCGATTGAAATGATTGAGCCTGCCTTCAACCAAACCCAGGTGCAGACGCATCTGGACTTTGGCTTTCCCGAGGGGCTGCGGGCGTTGATGCGGCAAGACCCAGACATCATCATGGTGGGTGAAATCCGCGATTTGCCTACGGCTGAGATGGCCGTGCAGGCAGCGCTGACGGGGCACTTGGTGTTTTCCACCCTGCACACCAATGACGCGCCTTCAGCCATCACCCGCATGATGGAGTTGGGCATACCGCCTTACCTCATCAATGCCACAGTGCTGGGTGTGCTGGCGCAGCGGCTGGTGCGCACGCTGTGCAAGCAGTGCCGGGTGCGTGATGAAAACTCCACCGCAGATGCGCTGGCCGAGGCCGTCAAACCCTGGAAGCTCAATGGTGGCTACCGGCCTTACAAGCCTGTGGGTTGCGTTGATTGCCGCATGACAGGTTTCATGGGCCGCATGGGCCTGTACGAGCTGATGACGGTGACAGACGGCTTCAAGGACAAGGTGAACCGCAGTCCCAGCAACGATGCGTTGCGCAAGCAGGCGGTGGCCGATGGCATGCGGCCGCTGCGGCTGGCTGGGGCTTTGCGCGTGGCCGAGGGGCTGACCACGCTCGACGAGGTGCTGACGGCAACGCCACCGCTAGAGTAATCCATTCGCTGATTCGTTTTCCAGATCGCTGGCTGAATCGGCAAAAGGTATTGGCTGCGAGTTTTCGGTGAGGGGTTGTCTCGCATAGGCGGCTGTGCGGGCAGAGCGTTGCGCCCGGTCCAGTACATTCGCCACATCCACTTGGTGCGTCAGGCTGGCGCGCCCTACACCCACATTCAGAACGATGGCGTGGTCTTCGCCATGTATGCCCATGATGTCCATGGGGTAGCTCAGCTTTTCGGTCAGCAATGCGATCTGGTGGTTGGTCTCTTCGGACGACACAGCTGTTTCAAGCAACACGATGTAGCAGCGATCGTAATAGCGGCCTACGGGGTTGATGAGCCCGATTTCGCGGCTTACTCTGGCCCCCAGGCGCACGAGCAGCTCCTGCGCACCGCCAGGGCCAATGTGGCGCACCAAAGCTTCAAAGTTAAACACCATCACGGCCAAAACCTCACCCTTGGCACCGCGCAATTGCAGGCGTTTTTGCGCGGCAATGATTTTTTTGATGATGGTGATACCGTTGTCCAAACCGGTCATAGGGTCGCTGGTAGACGATTGTGTGCCGCGCAGGGCGTCCGATTTTTTGCGGCTGCGTGTCCAGACCAAAATGCTCATGAACAACGCTATCGCCGCACTGGCAGCGGCGACCAGCATGTGTGCTTTCAACCCGTACAAACAGCCCAGGGCCAGGCCATAATGTCCGGCGACCACCCACGCAAAGACGAAAGCGCCCAGTGCCGCTAACCACGCCAAGCGGTCGCCCAACAGTGCGGCCCACAGGCACAGCCCGCAAATGGCCAAAATACCCAGTATGGCCAAAACACCGGCGGCCAACAGCGGGTAGGGCTCAGGCAGCCACAAACAACCCACACTTGCCAGAATGCAGGTGGGTGTGATACCCATGACGCTCAGGTCAATTACCCGATTACGCTGGCGGGCTCCCAGCCAATCCCGTATGGACAGGGCTGATAACGCCACACACGATGGACCTGAGAGCACACGCAGAATATGGAAGTCTGCAGGGGTGATATCAGGTGCTATCACCATCAGCAGACCGTTGAGTGTCAGGATGCCCAGGCCACAACTGCCCGCCCAAATCACATGCTGTGCCGCCGACGCTGTGCGGTGTCGGACTGCGATCACGATGCAGCACAGGATGAGCATCCCATACGCGCCAGCGTGAGCCGTCCAAATCAGGTTTTCAGCAAGGTTCATTCACAAATATAACGGGTTGAGGCAGGTGCTGATGCACAAAGTTGACAAGCATAAGGCAAGGGTAATCCCGAGTGTCCTTTACCGTGTAATAGGTGGAATCCACATGGGGGCAATGGGCGTTTGCCGGGCAGAATGCGCACAAACCAACATTTCTAGGAGATTACCAGTGGAAATCAAAAGTCAAAAAGACTTTTACGCCGGGCTTATGTTTACCGGTGTAGGCGTTGCCTTTGCTGTAGGTGCCAAAACCTACAACGTGGGTGATGGCGCACGCATGGGGCCAGGGTACTTCCCGCTCATGCTGGGTATGGTGTTGACCTTTTTAGGCGCGCTGATTGTTTTCAATGCCTTCCGCTCCAAGGTGGTTGGTGGGGATCCGATTGGCAAGTGGGCCTGGAAGCCTCTGGCGCTGATTTTGGGGGCCAATTTGGCCTTCGGTGTGATGCTGGGCGGTTTGCCCAGCATCAAGGTGCCTGCGATGGGCATGATCGTTGCCATTTACGCGCTGACCTTCATCGCCAGTTTGGCCGATTCTCATTTCAAAGCCAGAAACGTGTTTATTTTGGCGACCGTCTTGGCAGTGGGCAGTTACCTCGCCTTCATCATGCTTTTGAAGCTTCAGATTCAGGTCTGGCCTACGTTCATTACAGGCTAAAAGGACGCACACAATGGAACTTCTACAAAACCTTTCTCTCGGCTTTGGCGTGGCGTTCACGCCCATCAATTTGCTTTATGCGTTCATTGGCTGCGTGCTTGGTACGCTGATTGGTGTGTTGCCTGGTATTGGCCCTGTGGCGACCATCGCCATGTTGCTGCCTGCCACCTACGCACTGCCTCCCGTGTCGGCGCTCATCATGCTGGCGGGTATTTATTACGGCGCACAGTACGGTGGTTCCACCACGGCTATTTTGGTCAACTTGCCCGGTGAGTCTTCTTCGGTGGTGACGACGCTGGACGGCTACCAGATGGCACGCAAAGGACGAGCGGGGCCTGCGCTGGCCGCTGCCGGCTTAGGCTCCTTCTTTGCGGGTTCGGTCGGTACCTTGATCCTGGCCGCCTTCGCACCTCCTCTGACTGAGCTGGCGTTCAAGTTTGGCCCTGCCGAATACTTCTCACTGATGATTTTGGGCTTGATCGGTGCGGTGGTGCTGGCTTCTGGCTCGCTGCTCAAAGCCGTTGCCATGATCGTGTTGGGCTTGTTGCTCGGCTTGGTCGGCACCGATGTGAATTCGGGTGTCGCGCGCTTCAGCTTTGATATTCCCGAATTGACCGACGGTCTGGGCTTTGTGGCTATCGCCATGGGTGTGTTCGGCTACGGTGAAATCATTACCAATCTGGCCCAGCCCGAGGACGAGCGTGAAGTGTTCACTGCGGGTGTGTCAGGCCTGATGCCTACAGCTGAGGATTTCAAGCACATGATGCCTGCTGTCTTGCGCGGCACCACCATCGGTTCGCTGCTGGGTATCTTGCCTGGTGGCGGCGCTTTGTTGGCAGCGTTTGCGGCTTACACGATCGAGAAGAAAATCAAACTCAAGCCCGGTGAAATCCCCTTGGGTCAAGGCAACATCCGTGGTGTAGCAGGCCCTGAAGCCGCCAACAACGCCGGTGCGCAGACTTCTTTCATTCCTTTGCTGACGCTGGGCATCCCGCCTAACGCCGTGATGGCACTGATGGTGGGCGCGATGACCATTCACAACATCCAACCTGGCCCACAGGTGATGACCAGCAATCCCGAGTTGTTCTGGGGTTTGATCGCTTCGATGTGGATCGGTAACTTGATGCTGGTGATTTTGAACTTGCCACTGATTGGCGTGTGGATCAAGCTCTTGAGCGTGCCTTACCACTTCCTGTTCCCGTCCATCGTGCTGTTCTGTGCGATTGGCGTGTACTCCACCAATAACAACACGTTTGACATTTGGCTGGTTGCGGGCTTCGGCTTCATCGGTTACCTGTTCAACAAGCTGGGCGTGGAAGCTGCACCGCTGCTGCTGGGTTTCATCCTGGGCCCGATGATGGAAGAAAATCTGCGCCGTGCACTGCTGCTGTCACGCGGTGACTGGTCTGTGTTTGTGACGCGTCCTTTGTCGGCTGGCTTGCTGGTTGTGGCTGCTTTGTTGCTGACCAGCGTGTTGCTGCCTGCGGTGAAGTCCAAGCGCGAAGAGGCCTTCGTCGAAGAGTAAGCTCCGTTTAACGGTCATGCAAAGCGGCACCTTCGGGTGCCGTTTTTTATGGCACCTTATTTTTAAAGAAAACCAACCATGACGTATTCCAGTACAGCGACGGATGCTCCTAAAAATAGAGCTATTGGGATCGCCCTGGCCGTGCTGGGTGCCATCGCTTTCAGCGGCAAAGCCATCATCGTCAAGCTGGCCTATCGCCACGGTGTGGACGCTGTCACGCTCATCATGTACCGCATGGTGTTCGCCTTGCCCATCTTTGCCCTCATGGCGTGGTGGGCCAGCCGTGACAAGCCACCGCTCACACGGCGCGACATGTTGGGCGTTCTAGGGCTGGGCGTCACAGGCTATTACCTTGCCAGTTTTCTTGATTTTGCTGGCTTGGCTTACATCAGCGCCAGTCTGGAGCGTTTGATTCTGTACCTCAACCCTACGCTGGTGTTGTTGCTCACTTGGCTGCTTTACAAGCGACCTGCCAGCCGTGTCCAACTGGTGGCGATGGCCGTGAGCTACTGCGGTGTGCTTGTGGTGTTTGGCCATGAAGTCACGCTGGTAGGTGACAACACCGCTTGGGGCACGCTCCTGGTGTTTTTGAGTGCCGTAAGTTATGCGGTGTACCTGGTTTATAGCGGTGAACTGGTCAAACGCCTGGGTTCCATGCGTTTGGTCGGTCTGGCCACCAGTGTGGCTTGCCTGTGCTGTATCGCTCAATTTATGCTGCTGCGGCCTTTGTCTTCTGCGCTGGTGGTAGCACCTGAGGTGATCTGGTTGTCCGTTATGAACGCCTTGCTGTGTACTGCAGCACCTGTGCTGATGGTGATGATGGCCATTGAGCGGGTTGGGGCGGGTGTGGCTGCACAGACGGGCATGATTGGGCCACTGTCGACTATTTTGATGGGCGTGGTGATTCTGGGCGAGCCGTTTACCGTCTGGATTGCAGCAGGTACAGCGCTGGTGGTGACGGGGGTGTTTGTGCTGACACGGGGCGGAGCGCGCAAGTGATCCTCTTGGTTTGTGCAGAAGTTCACGCCCTTTACGCTTTCCAGGCCAACCTCAGGCGTGGCGAGTGCGTTAATGCAGTTCCTGCCATTTTTGGCATTCCTACCGGAGTTCGTATGAAAAGTTTGTCTTCCAAGGCCCGTGTTGTGATCGGTGCCAGTGCTATCGCTCTCTTGACCACGGGCTGTGCCAATATCAGCGAGACGCAAAAAGGGTCTGGCATTGGTGCGGGCGTAGGCGCTGTGGCGGGTGCCTTGATTGGCGGGGAAAAAGGTGCCTTGCTCGGGGCTGCTGTTGGTGGGGCTGGTGGCTATATCTGGAGCCGCCATATGCAGGACAAAAAAGCAGCGATGGAACAGGCCACTGCGGGCACAGGCGTACAGGTCACGCAGACGGCAGACAACCAGCTCAAGCTGGCAATTCCCAGCGACATTTCCTTTGACACGGGCCGCTCAGACATCAAGTCCAATTTGCGCCCCATTCTTGACCAATTCGCCAACGGTCTGGCGACCCAGCCCAAGACGGAAGTGCGCATTGTGGGCTACACCGATAACGTGGGTTCCGATGCGGTTAACCAGCCGCTGTCAGTCAACCGTGCTGCCAGTGCACGGGATTACCTGGTGAGCAAGGGCGTGGCATCGCAAAGAATTCTGATTGATGGTCGTGGTGACAAAGACCCCATCAGCGACAACACCAGCGAAGCAGGTCGTGCCAAGAACCGTCGCGTAGAGATTTTCCTGGCTGAAAAGGGTTAGTTTTTACTTATTGGTGCTCTCAAAGCCCGCACGGGCGGCCAGTGCCGCAGCCGTGCGCGCAGTGCCTGACGTTTCGTCGCTATCAAAACCACGGATGTACATTTTGCGCACCATTTCGGTTTTGGTTGAGGGCGTTGCCTCTGTGTTGACACCCCTTTGAAGGGCTTTGATGTGGTGTTTTTCCGTCACATGCGTGATTTCACGTGCCAACAGGCCTGCCAGTTCCGCCTCGCTGGTCACTTCATCCATCAGCCCCTTGGTAACGAACACATAGCCACCCGGTGCGGACAAGGCATTGACGCTGCTGTCATCAAGCACGGCAAAAGTCCAGGGTAAATCCGGTCTGGTGGATTGCTGACTGATCCAGCGGCCGAGCTGGTTCACGTAACGCTGCAAGACTTTGTCGGGGTGCAGTGGTTGGCTGCCCAGCACCACGGCGCAGAGTTGTCGACCCATCTCTATTTCGTGAGGCTCGTCAATTTGGTTCAGTGGCAGGGCCAGCAAGGGTATCAGCGCTGCGCCCCGGAAGTTGAAACTCGGGGACTGTGCTTCGGTGCACAGCAATGCCGTCTGGTCGACGGCGGCCATGTCGGGTTGAGGCCGTGGCAATTCATAGCCACCCAAACCTCGAACGCCCAGGATTGCGGTGGTGGGGGTTGAGGCTGTGTTCTGACCAGGTTGTTCTGGTCGGTTGAAAAAATTGCTCATGTTGCGCATAGCACCCGTGGCTATATTTCCACCTGAGCGGATGGCTTTAGGGCTGCTCACGTCAAACATATGTACCCAGCCAGGAATACCTTGGGTTTTGCTGGTGGTCTGGGTTTGCACCTGAACCCAAGGGCCTGAGCGCTCAGCAAGCCGTGTCAAGGTGGTTTTGGCCGACAGTTGCACCACGGTGTGAGCATGGGTGTCAGGGGCATCACGCAGTTCGGTAGACCGTTTGGTGATGATGGACTCACCTTGCGTCCATGCAATTTGTGCTGTCGCAGGCAGTGTGAATGCCATCAAAAGCGGGGGCAGCGTGAGCGCTGCGAGCGTCATGCGCCAGGGAAGCAGGTTCATTGGGGCGTTGGCAGAACGTAAGGTTCAGCCTGAACGTATCATAGCCACCAAACATTTTTACCGTTAAGGACACACATGGATCTCGGAATTGCAGGCAAATGGGCGTTGATGTGTGGGGCCAGCAAAGGCTTGGGCTGGGGCTGTGCGCAGGCGCTGTCGGCGGAAGGCGTTCACGTGTTGCTGGTCGCGCGCGGCGCCGAAGCACTGGAGGCTGCTGCTTTAAAAATGAGAGCAAACAATGCCAGTGGAAAAAGCGCAAACGTACTTTTCGTGGCTGCTGACATCACCACAGCAGAAGGGCGTGCTGCTGTATTCGCTGTGCGCCAAGACTTCGATATTGTGGTGACGAACGCTGGCGGCCCGCCGCCCGGTGATTTTCGCGATTGGGACCGTGAGGCATGGCTCAAAGCGGTGGATGCGAACATGCTGACGCCGATTGAGCTGATTAAAGCTACGGTGGACGGCATGGTAGCGCGGGGCTTTGGGCGCATTGTCAATATCACGTCCAGCTCGGTGAAGGCACCGATTGATATTTTGGGCCTCTCGAATGGTGCACGCAGTGGTTTGACGGGCTTTGTCGCCGGTGTGGCGCGCAATCCCAAGCTGGCAGCGGCGAATGTCACGTTGAACAACCTGCTGCCCGGCGCTTTTGACACCGATCGCCTTAAAACCACCATGAAGGGCGCAGCTCAAAAATCAGGACAAAGCATTGACGTGATTTTTGAAGCGCGCAAAAAGACGATTCCCGCACAGCGTTTTGGTACGCCTGAAGAGTTTGGTGCGGCCTGTGCGTTTTTGTGCAGCCAGCAAGCGGGTTACATCACCGGCCAAAACATGCTGTTGGACGGTGGGGCTTACCCCGGTACGTACTGACCGCTGTGGTTAGCGTTAAGCTTAAGGCTTGACGATGACCTGACCCCGGATTTCACCGCCCGGGCTGACTGCGGTGTGCAAATTCACATACCACTTGCCTGCCATCAAATCGGGCAGCTGGGCAGCGGTGATAGTGGCTGAACCCACGATGGGGTTCACCAAGCTGCCCGTCATCGGCACAACCACCCCTGCATTTTGCCCCGCTACCGCAGGGCCGTGGAAATGCGCGGCAGTCACGGGGCCGCTTAAGCCGGCGTAGTTTACGGTCCAGCTCAGCAAATTGGTGCGCTTGTTCAAATAGGCTTCCACTGTGCCGCTGGCGGTACTCATCACAGGAGGGACTTCGTTCTGTGCAAAGAGGCTTGAGCTCAGTGCCACGTTCAGTGACGTTGCAGTTTCACCTGCTGTCGTTTGCATCGGCTGCGAGCTGCAAGCCCCCAGTGCCAAGACAAGTGCAAGTAAACCGGTGTTGGTGGCAGTGCGAAGGTGGTTCATGGGGTTCCAGTGGGTAGGGTGATCGATCAATTATCCACAGTCTGATGCACGGTGTCTGTCGGCGAAAGAGGGGCATCGCTGTAAGCTTACACCTACGCGAATGGATATGCAGGGAATTTTGGCCTTGTCCATGGGCTTTACCGCCGTTCCGCTACCCTGTGACCTCTGTTCATGGAGGGCTTCCACTTGTTTAAATTCACCTCACCACTGCTGTGTGCACTCGGGCTGCTGGGCATACTGGGTATGGCGGGCTGTAGCAGTTTGCCCACCTTTGTCCCGGACTTGTCACGGCGCAGTGGCCCGCCCGTGCAGTTGGAAGGTGCAGGGGGGCCGTTGTCGGCAGCACAGAGCAAGGCGGTTCTTGAGCGACTCCAGAGCCGCAGTGCCGAAACCAGTATCTTTGAGCGTCATCTTGCGCTTGAAGAGGCCATCGTGGGCAGTCCGCTGACCACTGGCAATCAGGTGGATTTGTTGCAAGATGGGCCTGCGACGTACACCGCCATGTTCGCATCCATCTTGGCAGCGCAAGACCATATCAACATGGAAACCTACATCCTCGAAGACGATGAGGTGGGTCAGCGCTTTGCACAGGCGCTGATCGACAAGCAGCAACAAGGTGTGCAGGTCAATCTGATCCGTGACAGTGCGGGAACCTTTGGTACGCCAGCGGCCTTTTTTGAGCGGCTGACCGCCAGCGGTGTCCATGTGCTGGAGTTCAACCCGCTTAACCCCTTGGTGGTGCGTAAAGAATGGGAGTTGAACCAGCGGGATCACCGCAAGTTGCTTATTGTGGACGGTAGCACGGCGTTCCTCGGGGGCATCAATATCAGCAGCGTGTATGCCGGGGGCTCATTCAGTCGGAGTGCACGCCCCAAGCCAGACGGCAGTTTGGCATGGCGTGATACCGATTTACGCCTCCAAGGCCCCGTGGTAGCTGAGTTCCAAAAATTATTTATTGGTACCTGGGAAAAGCAAAAGGGTGAACCCCTCGCGACCCGAAATTACTTCCCACCTTTGAGCAGCAAGGGGCCGCAGGTGGTACGTGCCATTGGCAGTTCGCCCGAAGAGCCTTACAGCCTGATTTATGCCACGCTGCTGTCGGCCATCAGCAGTGCCGAAACCAGTGTTTACCTGACCAATGCCTACTTCGTGCCCGACCCACAGTTGCTTGCAGCGCTGGCTGCGGCAGCCCAGCGGGGTGTGGATGTGAAGTTGATTTTGCCGGGGCAAACCGACTCATGGCTGGTCTTCCACGCTGGCCGTGGCTATTACGACGGGTTGCTGCGTGCGGGTGTGAAAATTTTTCAGCGGCGTGGTGTGATCTTGCATTCCAAGACGGCGCTGATCGATGGCGTATGGTCGACGGTGGGCTCTACGAACCTGGATTGGCGCAGTTTTTTACACAACCAAGAGTTGAATGCGGTGGTGCTGGGTGCAGAGTTTGGCCGCCAAATCCAGGCCATGTTCAACAAGGATCTGGCCGAGTCTGACGAGGTGGCGTTAGCGGAGTGGGAGCGCCGCACCCTTGACTTGCGCGTCAAGGAGTGGTTTGCCCGCGCCTGGGCGTACTGGCTGTAGAGCGGGTTGCAAGGCTTGCGCCAGGGTGGCAGGTGCGCTGGCCGACAGGTTGTCGGGTATGTTGATTTCGCTCAAGCGCTGGGCAATACGCACACTGGGTTGGGTAAATTGCTTGGCGATCTCGTCAAACCGTGTGCCCATGAACGTCTTCAGTCCCGCAAGACGCTGCCGGGTTAACGCATCTGGGCCTGTCAATGCAGTCCACAGTGTTTTGCCTTGCGCGCGGGCGCTGGTCATTTTGACCGTACTTACCACCGCGTTGGGGTTGAAGCCACTGCGGGCAAGCAGCACTACCGCGCTGCGGTCAGCGGCCAATTCATCGTCTGTTCGCAGGGCTTGTGTTGAGTGCCCCAGCGTGACGTGGGCGATCTCATGCGCGAGCACGCTGGCCAACTCGGCTTCGGTGCGCAGTGTGTCCAGCAGACCCTGGGTAATGAACACATAGCCCCCCGGCAGGGCGTAGGCTTTGGGCATGGCATTGTCCAACACGGCAAACGTCCACAGCAAGTCGGGCTGAGTTGATTCCAGGCTGAGCCAGCGGCCCAGTTGGTTCATGTAAACCTGCAAACTGATGTTGTTGCTTAACGCTGTGCTGGTCAGCAGGGTCAGGGCTTCACCATCGGTCGTTGCACCGGTGGTGTCTGTCGGCCCAGTGTCCGGCACGGGAGGGTTGAGTTTGACCCGCTCCAAACCCGCGTTGAAAGCAAATTGACGGGCGTTTTCCGAGCTGGTACGGTAAGTTTCGCTTTCCAGCAGGCGCATGCGAGCCCTGCCCATGCCGTCATCCACAGGCACGGGGGCTGTGACCGTCACTACCTCTGCCATGCCTTCAGGCCCCCTGTCGGTCATGGGGACTGAATCAGCTGACGTGCTGGCTGCGCTGATGACTCGGCTGGGCGCACTTTCTGCGGCGTTGACGGCACGCAGCGTGTCCAGCGCGCGGTCTGAGCGCACCGTGCCTTTGATGGGCGCGGGGCTGACCGGATCGGGTGCCGGGCGAATGAAGCCTGCGATGGGTCGGGTTTGTGCGTTCACGTCCAGCGACAGCAACCACCCCACCACGCCCTGGGCTGTGCGCACTTGCAACCAGGGGCCAAAGCGGCCTGGCAGTGTTTCCAGGGCGGTTTGCGGGGGAACCATCATCACAATACGGCCTGCACTGTCGGGTGAGGAACGCAGGGCTACGTTGTTGCGGGTGCGTACCAGCTGTTCGCTTGGCAGGCTTGGCACGCTTTGCGCCAGACTGGGCAATACCGCACTTGCCGAAGCGAACCCCATGGACAAACCGATGGCCCAACTGAGGGCTGACGGGGACCGCTGACGTGTTGATTTGACCTGGGGCTTGCTCATGGTTGCGATTATCACAAACTGAGGCTAGAGCACGAATGTGCAGGTCTCAGTAAACTGCGTAAAGCCGAATTTCGTCAGGTTTTCTTTCCTCCTTTTCCTTTCCTAACTCCAGATAACCCAGGACATCTTATGAGCCTTATGACTAAAGCAGTGCGTATCGAGCAACACGGTGGCCCAGAGCAGCTTAAGCTGGTCGATGTGAGCGTGGGTGACCCTGGCCCAGGCCAAATCCGCATTCGCCACCACGCGATTGGCCTGAACTTTATCGACGTGTACCAGCGCTCTGGTGTCTACACCCTGCCCATGCCGCTCCAACTCGGCATGGAAGCGGCGGGTGTGGTGGACGCTGTGGGCGAGGGCGTTACGCATCTGCAAGTGGGTGACCGTGCCGCCTACGCCAGCCAGCCGCCAGGTTCCTACTGTGAACTGCGGGTGATGCCTGCGATGAATGTGTGCAAGCTGCCCGACGCTATCAGCTTTGAGACCGGTGCAGCCATGATGTTGAAGGGCTTGACTGCGCAGTACCTGTTGAAGCGCACCTTGCCGCAAGGTGGTCTGAATGCAGGGGACTTTGTGCTGTTCCATGCGGCAGCCGGGGGCGTGGGTTTGATTGCCTGCCAGTGGGCCAAGGTGATGGGGTTGCAGCTGATTGGTACTGCAGGCTCTGACGCCAAATGCGCGTTGGCCGCTGCGCATGGTGCCGCCCACACCATCAATTACGCGACCGAGGATTTTGCCGCCCG
This sequence comes from Betaproteobacteria bacterium, assembly GCA_025356445.1. Classification (GTDB taxonomy): domain Bacteria; phylum Pseudomonadota; class Gammaproteobacteria; order Burkholderiales; family Burkholderiaceae_C; genus Defluviibacillus. The sequence continues at coordinate 154,462 of JANXSZ010000009.1, forward strand.
TGTGAAAGAAATTACCGCTGGCAAGGGCGTGAAAGTGGTGTACGACTCGGTGGGCAAAGATACCTGGGACAAATCGCTGGACTGCCTTGCCCCCTTCGGTCTGATGGCCAGCTTTGGCAATGCCTCTGGCGTGGTACCCCCGTTCGCCCCTGGTTTGTTGGGGGCCAAAGGCTCCATTTACGTGACGCGGCAAACGCTGTTTTCGCACATCACCTCACGCGCCAACACGCAGGCGATGGCGGATGATTTGTTTGCAGTGGTCAGCAGCGGGCAGGTCAAAATTCGCATTGACCAGCGTTTTGCCTTGGCCGATGTGCAGCAGGCGCATACCGCGCTGGAGGCCCGCAAGACCACGGGATGCACGATTTTGACGCTGTAACCGCTGTAACGTCTGTCAATATCCAGGTTTGTGTCAAATAGGCTGCTGGTGCAGTACAGGTGGCCTTATTGAGCTATAAAAAATATAGCATTCCTGGCTCAGATTGCCAAGGGATCCATATGCAGGGCGACCAAACGTGCCAAGCGGGTTAAGCCCTCACGCTGGGCTGTGGTGAGCAGACGTAAACGGTGGTCAATGACGCACAGGGTTCCCAACGCATACCCGTCGCGCGAAAGCAGTGCAACGCCTGCATAAAAACGCACATAGGGGTCGTTTTGTACCAAGGGGTTGCCTTGAAAGCGTGTGTCGGTGAGCGCGTTGGACACTTCCATCACGGTGCCGGGGGTGAGGATGGTGTGTGCACAAAACGACCAGATGCGCGGCATTTCACGGGGTTTGATGCCATGGCGTGATTTGAACCATTGGCGGTCTTCGTCAATCAGTGAAATCATGGCCATGGGCACCTCGACCAAGGCTGCCGCCAGGGCGGTGAAGTCATCAAAAATAGCGTCTTCGGGGGTGTCCAGCAAGCCTGTGCGCCGCACAGCCGCTAAGCGCGCTTCCTCATTGGCAGGCAGGGAAGCGATTTGGTAACCAGTGTTGGCCCCGTTTTGCTGAAAGGTGTGCAACCAAGTCAGAAAATCTGTAGCTTCCAAAGGCCGACTGTAGAAGTAACCCTGTGCCTTGCCCACCCCTAGTGCGGCGACCAAACGGGCTTGCGCCTGGGTCTCCACGCCCTCGGCCACGATGGACAAGCCCAGGGTGCGGGCGAAACCCACCGTGGCTTCGATCAAGGCGCGGTGGTAGTCACTGTCTTCACAGCGGATCACGAAGCTGCGGTCTACTTTAACCACGTTGACTGCCAAATCATGAAGACTGGAAAGCGAGGAGTAACCCGTGCCAAAGTCGTCCAGCGAGAGTTGAATGCCCGCCGCCTGCAATTCTTGCAGCCGCTGCTGCACCAGCTGGTCTTGCGCAGCCATGCTTTCGGTGACTTCGATTTGCAGCTGTGCAGACTGCATGCCCACCTCTTGCAGCAACTGCACCACACGGGTGACAAACTGCGCGTCATGCAGCTGGGCGACAGATACGTTCACTGCCAGCATCTGAGGCGCCTTGTGGCCGAGCGTACGCTGCCACTGGCTGAACTGGGTACATGCGGTGCGCAGTACCCACGCGCCCAGTTCCCCAATCAGCCCACAGGTTTCAGCCAGGGTGATGAACTCAATCGGTGGCACCACGCCGCGTTGGGGATGTCGCCAGCGCACCAAGGCTTCCATGCCCACGCAGCGCCCGTTGCTTTGCAGCGAAACCACCGGCTGGTAGACCACAAACAAATGCCCGTGCGCAATGGCATCGCGCAACTCGGCCTCGGTGTTGGTCAGTGTCAGTACGCGCTCGTGCATGTGGGTGTCAAACACCACACAGCGCCCGCGTCCCTGGCGCTTCGCTTCGTACATGGCAATGTCGGCATCGCGCATCAGGCTGTGGACGTTGTCAAAAGCCATGCCTGAGTGCGTCAGTCCAATGCTGACTTCAACGGTGAAACGGTGGCCCTCTACCTCAATCGGTACCGCCAGCCCCGTTTGGATGCGTTGGGCGACGATCTGTGCGTCTGCAATCTCCGCCAAGCTGTCCAGCAGCACGACAAATTCATCCCCGCCCAAACGTCCTGCCAGCGAAGAATCGTCATCAAACAGCGCTATCGGGGCTTTGTAGAGCGAATCTCCACCACGGAGCACCCGCTGCAGGCGCTGAGCCACGATGCGTAACACCGCATCGCCTACAGGATGACCTAGGGTATCGTTGATTTGCTTGAAGCGATCTACATCCATGAACAGCAACGCAAAGTGCCGCTGGGGTGCCGTATGGTGCTTGTTGATGGCTTGCTCAATACGCTGCACGATGGCGCTGCGGTTGGGCAACTGGGTCAGCGTATCCGTATAGGCTGCGCGGTGCAGTTGAGCCTCGCGTGCTTTGACTTCGCTCACATCATGGGCATAGCCATACCAGTGCTGCACCTTGTCTGCCAAGGCTTGGCCGTGGGCGGACACCTCAATCCAGCTCAGGACTTGATCAGGTGGAAGCACCCGCACACGCAGGTTGGCGGGCTTGCCTTGCGCAAGTGGGGTGGCCATCCACGCATGGAACACCGCTACATCGTCCGGGTGCAGCAGGTCGAGCCAGGGTTGCCAGCTGTTTTTGAGTTGGCTGGGAGCCAAGCCCAGCAGGTCACGGACGCCCTCACTCACAAATGGCATCTCGCACCGGCCGTCTGGTTGACGAACTAATTCGAACGCCATTCCAGGCAGTTTTTCCGTGACTTGTAGCACCCGTTGCAATTCGGTCTGGATGCGCTGGTGGGTATTTTGTGGTTGCAGCACGCATAGCGTGTAGGCGTGGCCCATGGCATCTGGTGCCAGGGTGCGAAAGCTGCCCAGTACCGGTACGGATTGGTCTTCTTTAAGCCGTAATTTCAGTTGTGCTTCAGGCAAGGTTCCCGTTAAGCGCAAGATGGGTTGCAGGTGGCTGTGCCACAGCACAGTGGCAGCGGGTGTGAACAGGGCCGTCACATGCTGGCCGAGCAGCGTAGCCAAGGGTTGGTGCAACCACCTCGCCAGTTCGTCATTGGCCTGTTGAACGCGACCTTCACTGTCGAGCAGCAGGGCGGCCACAGGCCACAGTGCCGGAGTCGGCAGCGTGGGCGGTGCAGTTGATGTGGCCGTTGGCACAGGTGTGATCGCTGTATAAAAGGTTGCCGGTGACACGCTGCGTGCTTAAAGGGGGGTAATGAAAGCCTCAATAAGGGCTACAGTTTCTTCAGGGTGGCTGAGTTGAGGGCAGTGTCCATGGGCCTGCAAAGTATGCAGCTCGGTGTTGGGCATCATCTTCTGCATGTAGTGGCCTACGGATACAGGGGCCAGCGCATCGTGTGCACACTGCACGATGAGGGTGTGCGTGGCAAAGTCAGGCAGCTCGGTGCGTAAATCGGCGAAAAAAGTGGCACGGGCAAAGGTGCGAGCTACATCCGGGTTGAGTGCACAAAAGCGCACCTGCATTTCAGCGCTGACTTCCGGTTGGTGCGCGCCACCGCCTGCCACAGGTGCCAAGTAGGCCGCCCACCCCGCGTAGTTGCTGTCCATCAGCTGCAACAGATCTTCCAGATCCTGGCGTTCAAAGCCACCGTTGTAGTCGTCAGCGGGATAGTTTAAGAAGCAGGGCGATGGGGACAGCATCACCAGCTGCGAAAAGCGACCAGGGGTATTCGGTATGGCCAGCATGCCAATCATGGCGCTCACAGAGTGACCCACCAGCACGGCATCGTGCAAATCCAGCGCTTCACTGATCTGCACGAGGTCCTGGGCGTAGCCGTCCAAGGTGCTGTGGCGTACCGGGTCAAAAGCCCGTGGATCGCTTTCACCATGGCCCACATGGTCTAACAGCACTATGCGGTACTGTTTCGCCAAGGCCGGGGCTACATGCCGCCAAATACTTTGGTCACAGCCAAAGCCGTGCGCCAGTACCACTGTGCGGGGGCCATTGCCGATGATCTGAACGTTGTGACGCAATAAGGTAGGGTGGGTCATGGCATGCACGCTTTCAAATTCAAGTCAAAACAATGATGTGGTTGGCATAAAAAGCAAACGTTAAACCGTCAAGCATTGGGCCATGAAAGCAGCACCCTACGTAATTGAGGGTCTTGGGTTTTCAGCTGGTGTGGCACCTCGATGCTACGGCCTTTAAACCGTTCCTGTCGCCTCGTGGCTTATCGCCATATCCGGCACAAAATGCATCACCCTGCCACGGCCTGAGCGCTTGGCGGCGTACATGGCCGCATCGGCATCCCGCAGCAGGCTTTGTGGCCCCGTCCAGGCGTCTGATGACGTTACAAAGCCAATGCTGGCGGTGGAGTTCACTACATGACCATGGATCTCGTAAGGTGAAGCCAGTGCTGAAAGCAGTCGCTTCGCCACCATGGCCGCGTCGTCAGGATGGGCCAAGCCGTCGAGTACGACCACAAATTCGTCACCGCCCAAGCGGGCCGCTGTAGCTTCGCTGCTGGGTGCCGATGGGTTGGGTGTGTTTGGATGGTTACTGGCAGCGTCCGTGGCCTCCATGGCGATACGGGCTGCCTCGTCGCCAGCGCGTAAACCGGCTTGCAGACGCAGTGCAATTTGGCGCAGCAGTTCATCCCCTGCATCGTGCCCGAGGGTGTCATTGACCTGTTTGAAGTGGTCAAAATCCATGAACAGCAAGGCGAAGTGGCTTTGCACGGTGGCTTGCGTGTTGTGGCGGGCAATCACCATCTGTAAGCGTTGTGTCACGGCTGCCCGGTTGGGCAGGTGCGTGAGCGCATCGGTCATGGCTTGGTCAGCCAGCTGTAGCTCATGGGCTTTGCGGTCGCTGATGTCGATGTGAATGCCCACCACACGTTGTGCCACCCCGTTGGCATCCCGGTCTACCGCCACGCCGTAGGCCATGATCCATACCCAATGTCCGTCCCGGTGGCGAGCGCGTACTTCGCTGCGGTAAGGCACGTTGTGGTCATCGAGGTGGGCTTTCATCGCGGCTTCGATGCGGGGGCGGTCATCCGGGTGCAGCAGGCGTGCGCGCCATTGGGAAAGCCAGGGGGTTACCTCTTGGAGGCTGTAGCCCAACATGCTGGCAGCAGTCTCACTCCAGCGCCGTTCGCCTGTAGCCGGGTAAAAATACCAGGTGCCAATACCAGCGCCTTCGAGAACGGTGGAGACCATGGTGCGTTGCTCGCGTGCATCGGTCACATCCAGAAAGCAAGCCGCAGCCTGCGTGATCTGGCCATCACGCGCCGGCAAAGGTTCGCTGTTCACCAGCAACCACCGCTGACGGCCATCCCCACCGATAACACCTATCGTTTCTCCTCGCACGCTGGCACCTGTTTTCAGCGACTGCATGATCGGGTGCTGTTCGCCGGGGTAGGGGCTGCCATCGTCATGTACGGTATGCCAGCGAGGGTCCATGGAAGCCAGGCCCATCAGCTGGCTGCGGTTCAGCATCAGTGCGTTTTCAGCGGCCAGGTTGCATTCAATGATGTGGCCGGTGTGGTCTTGTACAACCAGGCCGGTGGGCAGGGCGTTGAGCAGGGTGCGCAGACGTTCCCGCTCGTGCTCCTGTTCGGTAATGTGGCTTTCAATGCGTTGCTCTTGGTGTTTAAAGTGCCGCGCCGTGGGCTCAATCACCAGCACGGCCAACAGCAGCATCATCACGGCCATGGTGCTGACCGCCAGTCCCAAGTGCTGCAAGGACGTTGCTGCCTTGCTTTCGGCTTGCGCGTTGATGGCACGTACCAGTGCATCGGCGGCATCCATGCTGGCGTTGGCCTCTGGCCGCAGTTTGCTTGCTGCCTGTGCGTAGGCTGCGGGACTGATGCCATCGGCTTGCATACGGCGCAGCTTTTCGCAGCGGTACCACAAGCGCTCGCGTGCAGCTTGCCAGCGCTCTACAGGCGACTTCAATACAGGACTGAGTGCCGCGATACCCGCATCCGTTTGCACCTTCAGCAATTGGTCGATATGTTGTGCTTCTGTTTTGCTCAGTTCCAACGCGTCGTCCAGTGCCCCTCCGTCATCAGTGGGTTGTGCTGCCAACCAACCGATTTGCAGGCTGAGTGCGCGTTGGTGCCCCGCCACATTGATCAGCTCTGCGTCACTGGCGCGGTCATGCTCGTCATGCCATGACTGCCATGCTGCCAAACCCAGGCACAACGTGATGAGCAGCAGCATGCTGTACATGCACCAGCGAAGGCGGGTGGGCGCGCGTTGTTTGGCATGTTCTGAAACGGTCGGGCGGTGAGGCATAGGCGAGGAATGTACTCAAGTAATGGCCGGTGTGCCGGGTCGCACGCTATAGCCATTCAGGCGGCTGTTCTTTGTGCTTTACACCCTGATTTACTTTTTCTTATGATGGATGATTTTTGCAATGCGCCACGCTAAGAAGGCGGCAACCCTGCGTCTTTGTCTTCGGTGAGCACACTTATTGCTTTAGGCCAAACACCATGAACATACCTTCCACCTCCTTGCCATCGTCTCGTCGTGCCGCTTTGAAGTTTCTTGCGACTGGCGCGGCGTGTGTCTCGTTGCCTGCGCTGGCCAACTGGCCGGACAAACCGATGAAAATCATCGTTACTTTCCCACCGGGTGGTGCCAGTGACATCTTGGCTCGCGTGGTAGCTGAGCAGTTAGGTAAGAAGCTAGGACAGAGTGTGGTGGTCGATAACCGCCCTGGTGCAGGTGGCACCATTGGTGGGGCTTTTGTGGCCCATGCGCCCGCCGATGGCTATACCCTCATGCTGTCGAACAGCACGCCCATTGCGCTGGGGCCGTTCACTTTGGAAAAACTACCCTACGACCCGGTTGAGGCCTTCACCCACATCGCCTACCTGGGGGCTGCTCCGCTGGTCATCATGGCCAATCCCCACGCGAACATGAATACCGTGGTGGATCTGGAAGCCCAGGCGCGCAAATTGGGCCGTTTGGATTTCGGCTCTGGTGGCCCCGGCTCTATTGGCCATATCCATGGTGAGTTGATGAAAAAGGTGATGGGCGTGAACTTGGTTCATGTGCCTTACCGTGGTGGCGCACCCATGACGACAGATTTGATTGCCGGTGTTATTCCTGTCGGGATTGATGTGATTACTGCCTATGTGCCGTTTTTCAAAAGTGGCCAATTGCGCCCCTTGGCCGTCACCTCACCTGCACGCTCGCCCCTCATGCCGGATGTTCCTACCGTCGCGGAATTGGGCTACAGAAAGCTGCAATTGGAGAATTTCTTTGGTTTGAGCGGCCCTGCCAAACTGCCCGCCGACATGGTGGCGCGGCTGAATAGCGCCTGCAATGAGATTTTGCTGATGCCTGAAGTCAAAACCAAGTTGGGCGAACTGGGCATCACTGCAGCGCCAACTTCAGTGGCCGCGTTCAATACACTGGTCAAAGACCAGGTCGCTGTCCTGGGCCCTGCGGTGAAGGGCGCTGGTATCAAGCTCTGAGCAAGTCGTCATGGGCGAGTGGCTGCTTGGTCAGTCCAAAGCGCCCGCCACCATCGCCACATCCGTCGTGTGCGTCAAAGCCGCCTGCATGACCACCCGCAGGCCTTGTGCGATTTGCACCAGCGGCATGTGGGGGTCATGGCTCAGATCGGCTACCTGTTCGGGCAGTGCAGGCACATGGACAAAACCACCTCGCACAGGTACACCAGCCTTTGCATTCAACGCTGCCAGGCGGTGCATCAGCCCGTAAAACACATGGTTGCAGACAAAGGTGCCAGCGGTTTGGGACACGTCAGCGGGTATGCCCTGCTGTTGCAGAGCCCGCAGCATGGCTTTGATGGGCAGCGTGCTGAAGTAGGCAGCGGGGCCATGGGGTACCACGGGTACATCCACTGGTTGGTAGCCTGCGTTATCAGGGATACGGGCATCGTCCACGTTGATGGCTATGCGTTCCATCGAAATGCCGCTGCGGGTGCTGGCCTGCCCGATGCACAAAACCAAACTGGGGGCGTGCTTCGCCAAAAGTGTATCCAGGCTTCGCAGTGACGTACCAAATTCAGTGGGCAATTGCGCCGCGATCACACGGTGCCCGGCGATAACGCGGCCCGCCAGCGCCTGTACCGCTTGCCAGCTTGGGTTGACGTGCATGCCTCCAAACGGATCGAAACCGGTCAACAAGACGCAGGGTGCCGTAAGAGGTTGAGCAGGTGGCATGGCCGGTGTGAGGTGCAGCATTGCACACACTGTAAAGCAAGGCGCTTGCGGCTGCATGGGTTTGAAACGCTGTCTACCGTCACCAAAAACGGACACCCTGGTACCTTCAAACAGCGATAAAAACGCCGTGTGGCGCGGACGGTGCGACAATCGAGGGTTACATGACCCAATCTTTTTCCAATTTGCAGCTGGCGGAACCGCTGGCACGAGCCGTAGCCGACATGGGCTACGAATTTATGACCCCCATCCAAGCCCAGGCCATTCCGGTGGTACTGACGGGTAAGGATGTGATGGGTGCCGCACAAACTGGCACCGGCAAGACGGCTGCGTTCTCGCTGCCCTTGCTCCAGCGGATGATGGTGCACAACAACAGCTCTACCTCACCCGCCCGTCACCCGGTGCGCGCCTTGGTATTGTTGCCCACCCGCGAACTCGCCGATCAGGTCGCTCAACAGGTCAAGCTCTATGCCAAATACACCAACCTGCGCTCTGCGGTGGTATTCGGTGGCATGGACATGAAGCCCCAGACGCTGGAACTCAAAGCCGGTGTTGAGGTGCTGGTGGCCACGCCAGGCCGCTTGCTCGACCACATTGAAGCTAAAAACTGTGTGCTGAACCAAGTCGAGTACGTGGTGCTTGATGAGGCCGACCGCATGCTCGATATCGGCTTCTTGCCTGATTTGCAACGCATTCTGAGCTACTTGCCCAAGCAGCGCACTACGCTGCTGTTCTCCGCCACGTTCTCGCCCGAGATCAAGCGTTTGGCGTCCAGCTATTTGCAAGACCCGGTCACGATCGAAGTGGCGCGCCCGAACGAAACCGCGTCAACGGTGACGCAGCATTTTTACAGCGTGGTCGATGACGACAAACGTCACGCCCTCAAAACACTGATCAAAAAGAACGGTATCACCCAGGCTTTCGTGTTTGTGAACAGCAAACTCGGCTGTGCCCGCCTGGCCCGTTCCCTGGAGCGCGAAGGTCTGCGCACCACCGCTCTGCACGGTGACAAGAGCCAGGACGAGCGCTTGAAGGCTTTGGACGCGTTCAAAAAAGGTGAAGTTGATCTGCTGATCGCCACCGATGTGGCTGCCCGTGGTTTGGACATCAAGGACGTGCCTGCGGTTTTCAACTTTGACATTCCCTTCAACGCGGAAGACTACGTTCACCGCATTGGCCGCACAGGCCGTGCTGGTGCGTCAGGTATTGCTATCACTTTTGTATCGGCCAGCGACCAGCGTTTGGTGGCTGATCTTGAGAAGCTGCTGAAAAAGAAAATCGACCTCGAAGCGGTTGAGTACGAAGAAGACCAGCCCAAAGGCCGCATCAACACCGGTCGCCGCCATTGGGGTGAAGACGATCCTCGCGACAGCATCGACACCGCCCAACAACCGGCCGTGCGCTACGTTGAACCGTTGCAAAACCACCGTGAACCGCGCCATGGCAGCGATGGCCGTGGACGCCGTGGTGGCTTTGTGCCTGCACCGGTCAACCGCGATCCGTTTTTCGACAAACCTTATGAAGCACCCAGCGCCGCAGCCGCGGCTGCGTGGGAGGCCACCACCAAGGCGGCCGTGCGTGGCGTGTCAGCGAACATCAAGCCTCGCCGCAAGGTGGCTGCGTTGTTCTCAGCGCACACGGTGATTGTGCATACGCCGCCGTCTGAGTTGGTGGTCGAAACGGTGGCTGAGCAAGTCGCTTAATTCAACTGTTCAACCGGTTGAGCCAGCGGCTCAAGGTTGATTTTCAGTCTTTCCCCGGCGCTTGCGACTGGGCGCACTGCACCTGAATCAGCTCGCGGTCTGACACCGTAGCGCCCAACCGCAGGGCGCTCAACTTGCCGCCCCACACACAACCCGAATCCAGCGACAGCAGGTTCGGCCTGTCGGGCAGCCACCCCAAGGTAGACCAGTGCCCAAATGCGACGGTGACGTTCACTGTCTGGCGGTGTGGCGCGTCAAACCAAGGCATCAAGCCCGCTGGCGCCTGACCCACCGCAGGGGTTTCAAATTCCATCACCCCCTCTGCCGTACAGTAGCGCAGACGTGTCAGCGCATTCACGATCACCCGCAGCCGGGTGTGGCCGCCCAACTGCGCATTCCATGCTGCGGGTTGGTTGCCATACATCTCATGCAAAAAAGCGGGCAGATCGTTACTTTGCAGCACGCGCTCAACTTCTGCCGCCAGTGCTATTGTTTCAGTAGCTGTCCACGCCGGTAGGACGCCCGCATGGACCATTAAACAGTCATTCTGGAGGATGGCGAGCCGCTGGTGGCGTACCCACAGCAGCATGGCTTCGCGGTCAGGCGCGTTCAACACACCTTGCAGCGTGTCCAGGCGGCCCGGCTTGCGCACACCCTCCGCAGCGGCCAGCAGGTGCATATCGTGGTTGCCCAGCAGGCACTGTGCCGCATCGCCAAAGGCCATCAAGCGGCGCAGTACCCCCGCTGAATCCGGCCCCCGGTTAACCAGGTCACCCAAAAAAAACAAGGTATCTCGGCTCGGTGAAAAGTCGATTTTTGCCAGTAACTGTGCAAGCGCGCCGTCGCAGCCTTGCAGATCGCCAATAAGGTAGAGTGCCATGTGTTTATTTTCGCTTGCGAGTTATGGATTTTTTGCTGATAGCCCTGTTGACCTTGCTGAATGGCGTGTTCGCCATGTCCGAAATGGCCCTCTCGTCCAGCCGCAAAGCCCGGCTGGGGGCCATGGCCGAGGCGGGTGACAAAGGCGCACAGACCGCGCTCAACCTGATGGCGCAGCCCACCAAGTTCCTCTCTACCGTGCAGGTAGGCATCACATCCATTGGCATGCTGAACGGTATTTTGGGTGAAGCCGCCTTCAGCGCGGGCGTACAGCAATGGCTTCAAAGCTTGGGCATGGCCGAAAAAGCGGCTGACATCACCGCTACCGCTGTGGTGGTGACGCTCATCACCTTTGTCACCATCATCTTTGGCGAATTGGTGCCCAAGCGCATCGGCCAGCTCCACCCCGAGACCATGGCCCGCTGGCTCGCGCCCGTGATGCACTGGCTGGCCGTCGTGGCCGGGCCATTTGTCAAGCTGCTCTCCAGCACCACCGCTGGCGTGCTGCACCTGCTGCGCATCGACACCAAGCATGCCCGTGCAGTCACTGAAGAAGAAATCTCTGCCAGCCTGGAGGAAGGCGTCGATGCCGGTTTGATCGAGGAGCACGAGCACCAGATGGTGCAAAACGTGTTCCACCTGGACGACCGCAATTTGGCCTCGCTGATGGTGCCGCGCTCGGATGTGAGTTGGTTAGATGCTTCAAATTCTGTAGCAAAGAGTTTAGAACTGGTTGGCGCTATGGGCGAAAACCTGGCTCATTCGTGGTTCCCGGTGTGCCGGGGTGATTTGGACGATATCGTCGGCATCATCAGCGTCACCCGTTTGCTGGAATTAGGCGCGCAGCACCCCGATCCTATTGCCGTCCACGCCCTCACGCCCACCTACGTGCCTGAGACGCTGACTGGCATGGAGCTGCTGGAGCAGTTCCGCGCCAAGGCCAGTCGTTTGGTGTTTGTGGTGGATGAGTACGGCGTGTTGCAAGGCCTGATGACGCCCCGCGACCTGCTGGAAGCCATAACGGGTGAATTGCAGTCCGAAGAGCACGGTGACACCTGGGCCATTCAGCAGGACGATCGCTTCTGGCAGCTGGCAGGCCTGATGCCCGTGGCCGAACTCAAGTCCCGCTTGGCGATTGACGCACTGCCCGATGAAGACAAGGGTCGTTACAACACCGTGGCGGGCCTGCTGATGGCTGTGTCAGGTCACCTGCCTGTGGTGGGTGAACATGTGGAATGCGGCGACTGGATCTTTGAGGTGCTGAGCCTGGACGGACGGCGCATCGACAAGGTACTGGCGCGGCATGTGTCCCACTTGGACGAATCGCCTTCACCACCCAAACTTGAACCCTCCTAAGCGGAAGCAACAGCATGAAATCAGTGATTCAAAGGACAGGAAAATCAGCTATCGCCGCTGTTGCGTTGGCTGTTATCACCATATCGTTGTGCAGCGGCTGTGCTGTTGTGGCGGTAGCCGATGCGGTGGTGACGACGGGAGCGGTCATCGTCAAGACGGGTGTCAAGGCGACGGGGGCAGTGATTAATGCGGTGATTCCGTAACGGGGAAGCACTCTCACTGTGAAAAAACCAACAGTTGAGCGATGGCACATCGCCGTATGACCTTTACATACCTGCCAAAGAGAAAGGGTTTGCTTCTATTTTCATAAAAGCAAACCCTTGTATCTACTGGTGCCGGAGAGATGAATCGAACACCCGACCTTCTCATTACGAATGATCGGTTCCGGGTGTTGATTGGTGTTGCTTTCGACCTCTTTCAGAGGTGTTTGCAGAGGGAGAGTTTGATTTTATGGCATCTAATGAATGGATGTTGTTGATCGGCGTTGCTCAACTTTCTTTACCTTGGCGTTACCTCATGAGGTAAAAGTTCAGGGATGATCGGTGCATGACTAATAAAGTGAAGCTTTCTGTCAAGCGCATCGCTGACCTCCGCTGCCCAGAGGGACAGGACCAGATTCTTCTGTGGGACATCGATACACCGAACCTGTGCGTTAGGCTGCGGCCGCGCGGTCGGCCGTCGTTCGTCTTCATCGGGTCTATGGACGGTCAAGTCAATCTTGTGATCGGAAATACGCAAACCTGGACGATTCCTGCCGCCCAGGAAGAAGCACGTCGGATGCGGGTGCTCATCGATCAAGGCGTTCATCCAAGGAATGAGCGAGAAGCGAAGAAGAAAGAGTCTGCGAAAACAATTGCAGACCGGAAGAAAGTGGAGATCACTGTCGGAGAGGTGTGGGAAGCCTACCTTGAGCGTGGCGTGGGGCGGAAAGGGCGTCCGTGGGCACCGACGTACCGAAAAGCGCTGGAATCTGCGATGCGCGCGGGCGGCGAGATGTTCCCAAGGTGTGGAGACAGGCGGACAGTTCAAGGCCCGCTGTTCCTCGTCAGAGACATCCCTATCGGTGAATTTGACGATGACATGCTGGCAGACATCCTCGGGGACGAGCTCGACAGGATTGGCGAGCGCTACCGCGGTGAGCCCACTGCCAACCCGCCAGGGTACGCTGTCGTGAACAAGTCAGCCGAGATACTGAGCGGGATGTACCGGTGGGCATCGCGAGAGCGCGAGTACAAAAGCCTGATCACCAGCAATCCAGCGCGGTCACCGACGGTGCAAGACAACCTGCCATCTAAGACGGGCGTCCGTCGGCTCGATTTTGTTGAAATCGTGCAGCTGGAGAAGTTCTTCGAAGGCCTGGCCAAGCTGCCGAATCGCACAATGGCGGGCTACTTGACCGGGCTGCTGATCACAGGCGCTCGGCGCCAGGAGTTGGCGGCGTTGAAGTGGTCAGACATCAACTTCGATTTGAAGAAGATGACGATTGCGGACAAATCGACGACAACGCTTCACCGCACTCGAGAAATCCCGCTCGCACCCTGGCTCGAGCGCGTGATCAAAAGCATGCCGAAGGTCAACGACTACGTCTTCGCTGCGCCGAAATCAAAACTCGGCTACGTGCAGGATGCTCGGAAGTCCTTGGCGCCGGTGCTGGAGCACGCGAAGATCAAGCACCTGACGCCTCACGGCCTGCGCCGCACATTCAGCCTCATTGGCGAGGCTGCCCGGTGTCCAAGTGGCGCCGTGGAGCAAATCATGGGTCACTCCGTATCGTCGATGGAGGAGCACTACAAGCCCCGCCGCATCGACTCCTTGCGCGAGGAGCTGGTGCGGCTTGAAGAGTTCGTCAGCGAGAAGGCAAAGCTGCCTTCCCGTCAAGATAGTTCTGAAGATCAGCCACAGACCACATGAGCCGTCCGCCGGCTCCCCGGGTTGGCTCGAATGGCCCAGTCTGGTAGCTTGCCCAGCGACGCAAGCATTGCGGCGTAAGACCAAGGATTTGAGCTGCAATCATGTTGCTGACTTTGGGCGAATGAGGGAAGCGATCGACAAGCCGTTCTTCCACGACTGGCACGCGCACGGGGACAGTCAGCTCATTTCGCCCCGTTTTCGATCGCCTGGGCCGTCCAGCAGCGCCAGCGCCTGGTGTCGGAGGAGGGCATCCGATCCACCTCAATGCTGGCCCTTTTGAGCCGCCGAATGCGCTGCTAACGTCTATTTGTGGATCGCTCAGTCGCATGTTTGTCCTTCGTCGCTCAGCGCGAAATCAGTTGATCAAGCCGCCGGCTCATCTTTCGAGTGAGCTTTCTTTCGCCCGCGCGCGCCGTCGGCGTACTCGCTGCGGGCCTTCGGTAAACGTCCTTCTTCGACGAGCATCTGCTTGTCGAATTCTGTTGCAGCCAGATCGTCAGCATCCACCCACTCCGGGTTTGAGCCCTCTGGCATTGCCTTTAGTTCATCGAGCAGCTTTTCAAGCGCGTGTTCGATCACAAGGTAGGTTGGTCCGACGCAGAAGCTCTTCACTTCGGCCATCAAAGATGGCCGGATGCGCAGGAGCGTCTGGCCACGCCAGGCCAGCGAAGAGGTGCCTTGGACCACCAGGCGCGGCTGCGAGGCCAGCTGAGGTCCTGCATGGCGCTGGCGTGAAGTCGACTTCTTCGCAGGGGTCTTGGCGGTGGTCATCTGTATTCCTTTTGTAAACGTCTGAACGTGTACATGGAATGTATTGTGCGATTCCAAAGAAGTAAAGTAATTTAGTGCAATTTAGTGCGATACATTGCGCTTGTAAGTAAGTTGCGCGCGAAGTAAAATGACCACGTTGCGGTTGTCGTAGCACATTGGGGCATCTGTGGTAGGTTGAACCGGTCCTCAAAGCCTCTGGATTCGTCCAGAGGCTTTGTTGTTTCTGGACGGTCTCAGACAAGACGCAGAACATACACGGCACGGCAGGTCGTTAACGTGTGCGATGCATCAACGCGCCCGGGGAGAGCGTCAACGAACATTCCACGCTCGCGAAGATCGCGGGCTGCATCCCGCTGGGTTTTTTCGTTACCGGAAACAGCCGCCACGCGAACGAGGATCGCGATTTCGGGTGAGTAAACGATGTCGATGTCATCGACGCAGTCGTAAAGGTTTCCCGGGTCCGAAATGTGTCGCATCAGAGATGCGTATTTCGGCCTCAGCTTGGCCCAAATGGCGGCCTTGTGCTCTGCTGCGCAAACGAATTCTTCTGCGGTCACGAAGATTTTCCGTCTTCGGAAAGGATGTCATCGAGAGCGGTGTAGGCGACTTTGCGGCTGCTGTGTGTGGACAGGTAGTGGCGGCCGGCTTCGGTCAGCGTAGATGTGGTTTCACTCTGATGCGAGTTGATGCTGAAATCGATTAGCTTGTCGATGAGCATCTTGCCAACGACTTCTCGGCAGACGTCTCGATCTTCGCCGCAGTCTGCCATCAGCTTTTTGATTGCCACAGCAACAGGCACGCCATCGCAGGCGATCAGAGCTTCAATGATGGTTGGCTTCATGCCAGCCATTTTCGCCGCTCCTGACGGCGGCATCTTGCTGAGCTCAACGTCGAACGATTACAAGTGCGTATTCCAGTCAAATCCGCCACCCGTTCGGATTCAAAACTACCATTGGCTATGCGCTTTACGATGCCTATGCGCGCAAAAAGCCCAAATACTCACCGGCGCAGCAGACGCTGGCCATTGAGCATTACCTCGCGCACGGGCGCTGCATTGCGGCAACCACCAAGACGCTCGGTTATCCGTCGCGTGACTCTCTGCGTGCCTGGATTCAGGCGGTGCATCCTCAGTTGTGCTCGCCCGGCGTGGCCCGACCTGACACGTCACCACGCCCGCCCGAGCTGAAGCAGGCTGCAGTCATCGCCTTGTGCACCCGACAAGAAAGTGCACAAGCGGTCGCGCAAAGACTGGGCGTTTGCAGGCCGACGCTGTACAACTGGAAGAACCAGCTACTCGGTCCCGAGACACCCGCATCCATGACAAGCAAGCTCGAACCGCCCCAGCCAGATGAGCGCGAAGAACTGCAGCGACAAATCGACGCACTCCGACGCGACTTGCACCGCCTGCAGCTGGAGAACGACCTCCTGAACAAGGCGAATGAACTCATAAAAAAGATGGGGGCATCAACCTGCAAAGCCTGAGAAATCGGGAAAAGACACAGCTGGTTGATGCCCTGAAACAGACGTACCCCTTGCTCGAGCTACTCGAAACGCTGGGCCTGGCAAGAAGCTCGTACTTTTATCACCGCGCCCGGGCGCAAGTCGCAGACAAGTACGCCCAAGTGCGCGGCACCATGGCGGACATCTTCGAGCGCAATCACCGCTGCTATGACTATCGCCGCATGCGGGCGTCACTGGGCAGCCAGTGCACGCGCATTTGCGAGAAGGTGGTGTTGCGCTTGATGAAGCAGGAGGGGCTGATCGCCGCCAGACCCAAGCGGCGCCGATATGGCTCCTACCTGGGAGAAATCAGCCCGGCGCTAGAAAATCTCCTCAATCGCGACTTCACGGCCGTGGCCCCGAATGAGAAATGGTTCACCGACATCTCGGAGTTCCAGATCCCGGCCGGCAAGGTTTACCTGTCACCCATGATCGATTGCTTCGATGGCCAGGTCATCAGCTGGTCGATCGGCACGCGTCCGGACGCAGAGCTCGTGAACACGATGCTCGATGCAGCCATCCAGACGATTCCTGGCAGTAGCGATCGGCCTGTTGTGCATTCGGATCGCGGCGGTCACTACCGCTGGCCTGGATGGCTATCTCGCATTGCTGATGCCAAGCTGGTTCGCTCGATGTCGCGCAAAGGCTGTTCGCCCGACAATGCGGCCTGCGAAGGCTTCTTCGGTCGATTGAAGACCGAATGGTTTTATCCTGGCAACTGGCAATCAACGACCGTTGAACAGTTCACCCAGGCCCTGGACTCTTACATCCACTGGTACAACGAGAAGCGGATCAAGATGTCCTTGGGCGCGCGCAGCCCCCTTGACTACCGACGAAGCTTGGGGCTCATGGCATAAACAGTCCAAGTTTTTAGCCGCATCCCCACTGGCTCACTTTCCGGTCGGCGCCAACACGACCGCAACCGCTTGCGTTTCGGACTTTCAAGCGGGACAACCGTGGGACGGTTTCGGGCCCTTTGCCGCCGGTCAGCCGTTGGCGAAGCGGTCAGCCACGGAATTCGGCAGTCGGCCAGGAGCTGACGCCCACCAAGGGCAAATGTGGGGCCGCGTCATGGCTCGACGAATTTATTGCTGTGCTAAGATTAGTCGTCGCTTAATTGCGTGTGGTATCGAGCAACCACGGCTGGAAAGTTGCCTTTCCAGTTGATCAGCTCAAAGGGTTTACTCAGCCCTCACTCTCCAAATTGTCATCGCTAACACAACCTGTTGCCTGAGGCAGCACGGCCGGCATCGCCGTGGCTCGATTGGAGAGAAGTATGATATTGCAAGACCTGTTGGGCGCGCAACGCGCCGTGTATGTGTTGGCTGAAAAGCCAGGTACCGCCGAGGTCGATTCCAAACAGTATTGGTATCTAAAGCTGGGGGGACTTCACCAGGAGCACCTCAAATCTGCTGTTGCGCACCTGCGAAAGCGGGAACTTGAGAGCGTCAAGACAAAATCTCAGGAGCGTGCCCTCAAATCGACCAGCCTTCAGCACTCCTTGGCTCAGGCCATAGGAGCACAGTCCTACGACCACTGGCTCGAGCAGGAGCAGCCGAAGATCATTGACTTCCTCGCCCAGCATGGCTTGAAGAAACCTGCAGACTTGATCAAGTGGGCGTACGCACCAGGCTTTGCTGGAGCACTGAAAGTCCGGCAGATTTCGGATCGGATCTTCAGCTCCGGACTGTCCCTGCCAAAGAAGATTTTCACAGGTGTAGGGTCTCACCTCTTTGCGCCCCGTGGTTACGGCCGCCTCGACATTGACGAAGTGGCTGGCAAGCGCCTTCGGACTGATGAGGAACGGTATGTTTTCTGCCGTGAGCATGCCGATAGGGTTCTGCTGCGCGCTGAGTACATGAAAGGTGCGGATGGTCCGGCGTATATCGACCTGACAGGACGAGCGCTGATGCTCAATGCCGTCAGCGAATTTGTAGGGTGCATGTACAACATGTTGGGTAGCAATCTCGTCGATCCTGCCTCGGGCGACCCGGTGATGTGCAGCTATAACATGGCGGAAGAAGAGCGTGCGTTCGAGTTGCAGCTCTTCGAACTTTTTCGAGAGGAGATCGAGCGGTCGAATGCAGGCTGGGTTGATGTGCTCGCAGTTCCTGGAAACCAGAATCTGGTGTTTCTCAAGGGTCCCAATGGCACGTTTGACTGGGTCATCCGAGATCAACGAGTTGCTGTCTTGTCCTCGAATCCGCTTCATCCGTTCTTTGACAAGAACGAGTTACCGACGGCAATGGACACCAGCCAGCTTACTGCGCATCGGTACTTCACTCGCGGCAGTTGGCAGGAAAAGTTGGAACACGACGCGGAGAATCGTCACTATGAGCAAGGTGGTACTGCAGCCAACTGGCCCGGGTATGAAAAGCTGATCGAGCGTGAGTTGGTGGCCAGCCTTCGCGCAGTCCCGTCACGACGAGTCTCAGGGCGTGCGTCCGATCACTTCGTTTCGCATCGAATGGGCGAATGCCGCCTGATGGTGTCGCCGCTGATCACGATTGACCAGTTCATATCGTTCGTCACGGAAACGGGCTGGGGTCGGACTAGGTTGGAGAAGGCGCACAAGGCAAAGATCGACCTTGAACGCGACTTAATGTCGGTGAACGCCGGCGATCCAGCAGATCTTCCTGTGAGCGTGACGTGGCTTGACGCTGTGGCGTACTGTCATGACTACCAGCAACGTCATAACCTGCCGATCAGGTTGCTTGAGCCTGAAGAGTGGCAGCGAATTGCACCTCCACCGTCGGTCGATTGGAGTCGGGTGGAGCGGGGGGGCCGGACCATCACGGTCAAAGACGGCGTGTTGCCGGATGATCCCATTTATGAGCAGTTGGGCTGGGCCGTGGTTGGTGGAGACGGAAAGCTGGGCGGAAACTCATCTCATTGCTACATGCCAGACGGAATCATGTCTTTTGATCCGAACTTGCACTGGACATTGAACAGTGAGGGTTTGCCCTTTCTCTCGGTAGCAGGCTTTAACGAGTGGCTGTCTGGATACCAGAACGGGCATGCGCCATATGCTTGTGCAGCGACGGGTTACTTGGCTAACGGGGCGGGATT
>JANXSZ010000061.1 GCA_025356445.1 Betaproteobacteria bacterium
CATCAGGGCACGGAGCCACGTCAGCAGGTGGGGGAGCAGGTCTTCCATGGTGTGCGTGCTTTCAATAAAGCGTACAACACATCACATCCGAAACACGCCAAACTTCGTCTCAGGAATGGGTGCATTCAGGCTGGCCGACAACCCCAGTGCCAGCACGCGGCGGGTGTCCGCCGGGTCAATCACGCCATCGTCCCACAACCGGGCTGTCGCGTAGTAGGCGTTGCCTTGCTCCTCGTACTGCTGGCGAATCGGGGCTTTGAAGGCTTCTTCTTCCTCGGCGCTCCAGACCCCGCCTTTGGCTTCGATGCCGTCGCGCTTCACGGTGGCAAGTACGCTCGCAGCTTGTTCACCGCCCATCACGCTGATACGGGCATTGGGCCACATCCAGAGGAAACGTGGGCTGTAAGCACGGCCGCACATGCCGTAGTTGCCCGCGCCAAAGCTGCCACCGATGATGATGGTGAACTTGGGCACTTGGGCCGTGGCTACCGCTGTGACCATTTTCGCGCCGTTGCGGGCGATGCCCTCGTTCTCGTACTTGCGCCCGACCATGAAACCGGTGATGTTCTGCAAGAACACCAGTGGAATCTTGCGCTGGCAGCACAGCTCAATGAAATGCGCGCCTTTCAAAGCCGATTCACTGAACAAGATGCCGTTGTTGGCAATGATGCCCACCGGCATCCCCTCAATATGCGCAAAGCCCGTCACAAGCGTGCTTCCGTAACGGGACTTGAACTCATGGAACTCGCTGCCATCGACGATGCGGGCAATGATTTCGCGCACATCGAAGGGCTTACGGGTGTCCGTGGGGATAACGCCGTAAAGTTCTTTCGCTTCAAATTTAGGAGCGGCTATAGCTGACTGGGTGTGCTGTACAGGCTTATTTCTATTCAAATTCCCTACGGCTTGCCGTGCGATAGCCAGCGCGTGGCGGTCGTTCTGCGCCAAATGGTCGGCCACGCCTGAGAGCCGGGTGTGGACATCGCCACCGCCCAAGTCTTCGGACGTGACGATTTCACCTGTGGCCGCCTTCACCAGCGGCGGCCCGCCCAAGAAAATGGTGCCTTGGTTTTTGACGATGATGGTTTCGTCGCTCATCGCGGGCACATAGGCCCCGCCTGCGGTGCAGCTGCCCATCACCACGGCGATTTGTGCCAAGCCCTGGGCGCTCATGTTGGCTTGGTTGTAAAAGATGCGGCCAAAGTGGTCGCGGTCAGGGAACACTTCGTCCTGGTTAGGTAAATTGGCACCGCCCGAATCCACCAAGTAGATGCAAGGCAAGCCGTTTTGCTGGGCTATTTCCTGGGCGCGCAAGTGCTTTTTGACCGTCAACGGGTAGTAGGTTCCGCCTTTGACGGTGGCATCGTTGCAGACGATCAGGCAATCCACGCCACTGACGCGGCCGATACCGGCAATCAGACCCGCACCGGGAGCGGAATCACTGCCGTCTTTGTCGGGGTACATGGCCCATGCGGCCAGAGGGGCGATTTCCAGGAACGGGGTACCAGGGTCGAGCAGCTCAGTCACGCGGTCACGGGGGAGCAGCTTGCCGCGTGCCGTGTGCTTGGCGCGGGCGGCGTCACCACCGCCTTGCTGGGCTTTGGTGATACGCTGGTTCAAATCGTCTACCAAGGCGCGCATGGCGCTGGCGTTGGCTTGGAAATCAGCGGAGCGGGCGTTGAGTTGAGTCTCCAGAACAGGCATGGTGTGCTCTTTTTAGTTGACGTTTACGTAAACGTCAATTGTGGCATGGTTATACAGCCAAAGCCAAATTTTTAAGCCAGTAACGGGTACAAATCGGCCATATTTTTGAAGGTAGCCACAGCACCAGCTTGGCGCAAGGTATCAGCTTCGTCTTCAGGGGCATAACCAAACACGGTACAACCTGCGGCCACACCAGCGGCAATGCCCGTCACCGTGTCCTCGACCACAGCGCAACGGCGGGGATCAACCCTGAGCGCGGCGGCAGCGGCCAGGTACACATCGGGGAAAGGTTTGGAGCGTGGCGTCTCGTGTCCGCTGAAGATTTGGCCTTCAAAGTAAGGCATCAGACCGACTTTGCGCAGCTGCAACTCGACCTTGAAGCGGTCAGCACCCGAAGCGCAAGCGATGCGGCCCTCGTGGTGGGCATGGATGGCGCGCACGGCGTCCAGAATGTTCGGTATGGCTTGCAAGCCCAGCGTCAGTCCCGCGTTGCGGCGCTCTCGAAAACTGGCCAACCAATCTTCTGTCACAGGCTGCCCAGTACGGGCAGCAATGAGTGCAGATTCGTCCTTCACGGCCTTGCCCACAAAAATCGCCATGCATTCTTCGATGCTGAGCTGCCAGCCCCGCTCGGCCAACATATCGCGCAACACGCCGTTAGTGATCGGTTCTGAATCCACCAGCACACCATCGCAGTCAAACAACACCGCGTCAAACTTCGCTTGCCTCATGAGGTTCCCTCTTTGAAACCGCTATTGTCTACCGGCTAAAAAGGCCGTGAAATCGCTGGCGGGCATGGGTTTGGCAAACCAATAGCCCTGGCCGTAATCGCAACCTGCGGCGGTAAGCAAATCACGCTGTATCTCGGTCTCTACCCCCTCGGCAATCACCCGCATCCCCAACGCGTGGGCCATCACGATGATGGCTTTGCACAACGCCAGATCCTTGGATGCAGGTTGCAAATTGCGCACAAACGACTGGTCGATTTTGAGGTAATCAATATCGTACTTTTGCAAGTAGGACAGTGACGAGTACCCCGTGCCAAAGTCGTCCAGCGAGACGCCTACACCTGCATCGCGCAGCGCCAGCAACTGGGCATTCACGTTGGTGCTGGCGTCCAGCAACAGGCCTTCGGTAATTTCCAGCACGATGCTTTGGCCCGGCAAACCCAGCGTATCGAGGTGGTCGAACCACGACTGCTGGCTGTGCTGGTCGCTGTGAAACTGCACCGGCGATTTATTCACACTGATCTGAAACCGGACATGGTGATCGTGCCGCCACCGTACCACCTGCGCGGCAGCTTGGCGAAACACCCATTCACCGATGTCATTGATCAGGCCGCTGGATTCGGCAATCGGGATGAACACAGCAGGACTGACCAAGCCGCGCGTGGGGTGCTGCCAGCGGAGCAGCGCTTCGGCTTTGTGAACAGCGCCTGTCGCCAGCTCGATGATGGGCTGGTAGGCAACCCAAAACTGTCCCCCTGCCAACGCACAGCGCAGATCCGTGGCCAAACGGGCGCGCATCTGGGCGGCGTCTTGCAGCGCGGGCGTGAAGCAGCTGAAGCGGTTGCGTCCAGCATCTTTGGCTACGTACAGCGCTTGGTCAGCGTGCTTGAAAAGATTGTCAATTTCCGTCGCATCGTTGGGGTAGAAGGTGACGCCAATGCTGGCAGACACAAATGCCTGCTCGGCACCCAAGCGAAACGGGGTGACCAGCGTACTGATGATGCTGTGCACAATCGACTCTGCAATAGCCACATCGCTCAGGCCGGGCAGCACCACTGTGAACTCATCGCCGCCCATGCGGGCCACGGTGTCGCCAGCGCGTACGCAGGCGCGGATGCGTGCAGCGGCCTGAATCAACAGCGCATCCCCCTGCCCGTGGCCCAGCGTGTCGTTCACCTCTTTGAAGTGGTCCAGGTCAATGAACATCACCGCCAGTTGCTGACCAGCCTGCTGGGTGCGTGTGAGGTCTTGCTCAAGGCGGTCACGCAGCATGCGGCGGTTGGGTAGGCCAGTCAGCGCGTCAAAGTTGGCTTGGTGCCAGATCAAGGCTTCGGCATTTTTGCGGCTGGTGATGTCGGTGTGGGTGCCCGTCATGCGCAGCGGTTTGCCTTGGGGGTCGCGGCTGATGACCATGCCACGCGACAACACCCACTTCCAGCTGCCGTCCTTGCAACGCACACGATGTTCGTTGGTGTAAGTGGGGGTGAGACCGTCATAGTGGGCTTGGCGGTCGCGCAGCATTTGCGGCACATCGTCGGGGTGGGTGCGGTTGTCCAGCTCAATCGCCAGGTCTTGCAACTCGCCTTCGGTATAGCCATACATCTCTAAACAGCGCTTGGAATACACCTCAACGCCGGTGGTGATGTACCAGTCCCATACGCCATCGCCCGTGCTCTCTAACGCCAGCTTCCACAAGGCATCACGCTCACGCAACGCCGTCTCGGCCTGCTTGCGGGCGGTGATGTCGATCATCACGCCATTGCGCACCGTGCCAGTTTCGTCATGGCTGACCATGGACGACGTCATTTGCACCCATTTTTGCGTGCCATCGGCCAGCACCAGTCTGAATTCTGTGGACAGTGGCAAGCCGTGGTTAACGACCGTCGCCACCTCACGCGCCAACAGGGCCTGGTCATCCGGGTGGCGGTAGCGGTGCAGCAACCACCCATCCGCCATCACCGCTTCAGGCTCCAGGCCGTACAGCTCACGCACACCAGGGCTGATAAAGCTGTACTGGCGATGACCGTCTGGGGCCACATGCAAGCGGTAGACCATGCCAGGTACCTGCGAGGTGATCTGGCGAAACAGCTCTTCGCTGGCACGCAGCGAAGCTTCGGCAAGCTTGTGGGTGGTGATGTCCCGAATCACCGACGTGCGCTTTACCACCTTGCCCTGCACCACCGTCAGCGTACTTTTGGTATGCACCCAGATGCGCCGTCCGGTGGCGGTGATCATTTCCACTTCCAGGTCGTGTGAGTTGCCCTCACTCTCCGCACGGTGAATCGCCGCCTGGATAACAGGAATCCATTCCGGTGCAAAAAATTGCAGCGTGTTGGTCTTGGTTGGCGTAAAGGCAGCGGGAGTGGTGTCCAGAATGCGGTAGACCTCATCCGTCCAAAAGACCGTGTCGGTCGCTACGTCAACTTCCCAGCCCCCGACCTCGGCAATCGTCTGGATGGCTTGCAACAGCAAGCCGGAGCGCTGAAGGTCTTGCTGGGCCTTCACATAGTCGGTCACATCGGTGAATGTGCGCACCATTCCGCCCGAGGGCACCGTCTGTGTCAGCACCTCCAACACCCGTCCCGCTCTGGTCGTGCGCAAATAAGCCTCAGGCAAGGCCACTTTGTCGAGCAAGGTGACGTAATCGCGACCACGGACATCCACCCAACTCTGCGAAGGGCCAAAATCTCCGCGCTCGCGCTGCAGTGCGGTGATTTCCTTCAACGTAGGACGCGCGCGCAAATAGTCTGCCGTCAAATCCAGCAGTTCACAGACCCGGGGGTTGAAGGCGCTCACCCGCCCGTCGTCACCCACCATTAACACGCCCTGGCTGATGCGGCCCAACATCGTGAGCAGCAACGACATCTGCGCTGTCAATTGGGCGTGCGCCGCCCGCCAGTCGGTCTGCGCTAGCCCGCTCTGTGCTGTATCGCTTTGCTCTGAAGTGCTGTGCCCTGTCACCCGTTCCACGCCTGTCCCCTGTTGACCATCCATACTCCCATGACCATGCTAGGTTATTTGCGTGATGTGTGTTGCGCAGGCGATGGAAACCCTCATTCGCAAAATGACTCAGGCCAGCGCGCGCTGGATCAAAATCTTCTGCACATCCGAGGTGCCTTCGTAAATCTGGCAAACGCGCACATCGCGGTAGATGCGCTCAACAGGAAAATCACTCACCACGCCATAACCACCCAGGGTCTGGATGGCGGCACTGCACACCTGTTCAGCCATCTCGCTGGCAAACAGTTTCGCCATGGCAGCTTCTTTCAAACAGGGCCTTCCCGCATCCCGCAGAGCTGCAGCGCGCCAGATCAGGGCGCGAGCTGCTTCTATTTTGGTAGCACACTCGGCCAAACGGAAGCCCACGGCCTGGTGGTTGAAGATGGCGGTACCGAAGCTTTGGCGCTCTTTGGCATAGGCCAGTGCCACCTCAAACGCGCTGCGGGCCATGCCGACGCTTTGGGCAGCGATGCCGATACGGCCACCCTCCAGCGCGCCCAGGGCGATTTTGTAGCCCGCACCTTCCAAGCCAATCAGGTTTTCAGCGGGGATGCGGCAGTTGTCAAAGTTGATTTGCGCAGTGTCACTGCTGTGCTGGCCGATTTTGTCTTCCAACCGGGCCACGGTGTAGCCGGGTGCGTCAGTGGGCACCAGGAAGGCGCTCATGCCTTTTTTGCCTGCGCCTTTGTCCGTGACGGCAATGACGATGGCGACTTGGCCGTTTTTACCGCTGGTGATGAACTGCTTCACGCCATTGATGCGGTAGCCGTCGGCATCCAGGGTGGCGGTGGTACGCAGCGCCGATGCATCCGATCCGACATGTGGCTCGGTCAGGCAAAACACCCCCAGCATCTGACCTTGCGCCAACGGAGTCAGCCATTTTTTCTGCTGTGCCGCGTTGCCGTAGCGCATCAAAATAGCGTTAACCGGGCAATTGGTGACGCTGATCGCCGTGCTGGTGCCACCGTCGCCCGCTGCGATTTCTTCCAACACCACCGCCAAGGTGACGTAATCCAGGCCCGCGCCGCCCAAGTCTTCAGGCACACAAATGCCGTAAGCCCCGAGCGCCGCCAAGCCCCGGTGAGCCTCAACCGGAAAGTGGTGTTCTTTGTCCCAGCGGGCTGCGTGCGGCCAGAGTTGCTCTTGGGCAAAGGCACGCACAGCGTCGCGGATCATTTCTTGGTCTTGGGTGAGCAGCATGGGGGGGGTCGCAGTCAGTTCAGGGCTTTATCAGCCGGTAGTGCTTATCAGATGGGCACCGTTAGCTATGAAAATTACAGTAACTCAATGGCCACTGCGGTCGCTTCCCCACCCCCAATGCACAGCGTGGCTACGCCGCGCTTCAAGCCACGGGCCTTCAGTGCGTGGATCAGCGTGACCATGATGCGCGCGCCGCTGGCGCCAATCGGGTGGCCCAAGGCACAGGCACCGCCGTTGACGTTGACGATCTCATGCGGCACGTTCAAATCGGCCATCAAAGCCATCGGCACCACGGCAAAGGCTTCGTTGATTTCCCACAAATCCACGTCAGCCACCGCCCACCCGGCTTTGGTCAGCAGCTTTTGCACCGCACCCACAGGGGCCGTGGCAAACCAGTTGGGTGCTTGCGCGTGCGTGGCGTGCGCGACGATGCGGGCCAGCGGCTGGCAGCCCAGGGTGTTCGCGGTGGAAGCCCGCATCAGCACCATGGCGGCAGCGCCGTCGTTGATGCTCGAGCTGCTGGCAGCGGTGATGGTGCCGTCTTTTTTGAACGCGGCTTTGAGGCCAGGGATTTTGTCCAGCTTGATTTTGCCGGGGCCTTCGTCGATGGAAACCAGCACCTCACCGGCACGGGTCTTCACCGTGACGGGGGTGATTTCGGCAGCAAATGCTCCTGATTTTGTAGCTGCTTGTGCCCGCTGGACACTGGCTATGGCGAAATTGTCTTGGGCTTCGCGACTGAAACTGTACTTCGCGGCACAGTCTTCGCCAAAAGTGCCCATGGAGCGGCCTGGCTCGTAGGCGTCTTCCAGACCGTCGAGCATCATGTGGTCAAAAATGCGGTCGTGGCCGATACGGATGCCGCTGCGGCCTTTGGGCAACAGGTGCGGCGCGTTGGTCATGCTCTCCATGCCACCGGCGATCAGCACATCGTGGCTGCCAGCGATCAGCATGTCGTGCGCGAACATGGCGGCACGCATCCCCGAGCCGCACATTTTGGACAGCGTGACTGCGCCCGCACTTTCGGGCAAGCCGCCTTTGAACGCCGCTTGCCGTGCCGGTGCCTGGCCCTGGCCCGCCATCAGGCAGTTGCCGAACAGCACTTCCGTGACGAGCTCAGGGGTGAATTGCGAGTTGAGCGCAGAACGCGCCACGGCCGCCTTGATGGCGGCACCGCCCAAATCATGCGCGCTCAGGCTGGCAAAGTCACCCTGGAACGCACCCATAGGCGTGCGGGCGGCGCTGGTGATGACGATAGATTCGCGGGTGTATTCACTCATTTCAGGTCCTGGGTAACGGGTATGTGTAACGGGTAGGGGTAAAGGGCGCCAGTGGTGGTATCAGTGGGCAATCAATGGGGTGGCGAACCGTTTGCCGGGTTCATACGGAAACACGTCATGCACATGGCCAGCGGCGATGCGGTCTTTGTGTTCTTGCCAAAATTGGGCGTCCAACAAATCGGCATGGTGGCGCATGAACACCTCACGCACCACGTTATTGCCCAGCAAGAAGGGGCCAAAGGTTTCAGGGAACACGTCTTTAGGGCCGACTCTGTACCAAATCTCGCCTGACATTTCTTCTTCCTCGTTGCGTGGCAGCGGCACACGGCGGAAGTTGCAGTCGGTGATGTACTCGATCTCGTCGTAGTCATAAAACACCACTTTGCCGTTGCGCGTGACACCAAAGTTCTTCCACAGCATGTCACCCGGGAAAATATTGGCCGCCACCAGGTCTTTGATGGCGTTGCCGTACTCGACCACGCTTTGCTCCAGTTGCTGCTTGGCACGCGGGTCCTCGCCCGCATCGAAAGCTTCTTGCAGGTAGATATTGAGCGGGATCATGCGGCGCTCGATGTAAACGTGCTTCAGGATCAACTCCATCTGGCCATCGCCGTCGCGGTCGGATATTTCGAGTTGGCTGGGCGCGAATTTCTGGATTTCAGCGATCAACTCGGCATCAAACCGGGCCAGTGGAAAGGCAACTTCGCTGTATTCAAGCGTGTCAGCCATGCGGCCTACGCGGTCGTGGGTCTTAACGAGCTGGTACTTGCTTTTGATGATCTCGCGGGTGGTCTCTTTTTGCGGTGGGTAGTAGTCTTTGATGACCTTGAACACGTAGGGAAACGAGGGCAGATCGAACACCAGCATCACCATGCCTTTGATGCCGGGGGCGATGCGGAAGTTATCGGTGGAATGGCGCAGGTGAAACAGAAAATCGCGGTAAAACAGGGTTTTGCCCTGCTTGGCCAAACCCAGCGCGTTGTAGATTTCGTTGCGCGGTTTGCGCGGCATCAGGCTGCGCAGAAACTGCACGTAAGCGCTGGGAATTTCCATGTCCACCATGAAGTAGGCACGGGCAAAGCTGAACAGCATTTGCAAATCGTCTTCACCAAACAGCGCCGCATCAATCACCAATTTCCCCGCAGCGTCATGCAAGATGGGCAGCGCAAACGGTGTTTCGTTAAAGCCATTGATGATCTTGCCCACCACATACGCGCCCTTGTTGCGAAAAAACAGGCTGGAAAGCACCTGCACCTGAAAGTTAGCCCGCAACTTGATAGGGCTCAAGCGCTGGGCCATCACGGCATGCACGTTGTCCACGTCGTTGGCGAAGTTGGCGAATTCACGCTGCAAGTCAAAGTTCACCAGCATCTGGGCCAGCGTGTCACGCAGGGTGTCTTGGTGGGTGTCGCGCTTGGGGTAATAGGCGCGGAAAGTGGGCTTCGCGTCCTTCAGATTCTGCGGGTCGTCGTTTTCGATGTATTCGGTGCTGATGGCCGGGCGCACAAAGATGAAATCGTTGTGAAAGTAGCTGCGGTGCAGGATTTTGGTCGTCACCGAGTTGAAAAACGTCTCAGCCAGCTCGGGTTGGTGGTGGTCCACCAGCAGACCGATGTAGTGCAACTTGATCTGCTGCCAAACCTCCATGGGCTGCTCTCCCCCTTTGAACTCCTTCTCCAGCCTGGCCGAGCATTCCTTGACGCGAAGGTCGTAAAACTCGATGCGTTCGCGCTGCGCCCGCTGCTGGCCGTGCCAGTCAGCCGTCTCAAAACGGTGCTTGGCCCTGGCCGACTCGGTACGAAACAGCCGGTAATGGCGGTTGAAGCCGTCCATCATGGCTTTGGCCACGTCGTAGGCGAGCGGGGAATCTAGCTTTTGCGGGAACATGGAAGCGCTGCCCTTAGCCTCTGCAAGTCAGGGATTCAAACCAGTTTGGGCGTGGCATGGGGGTAGCGCTTGATGGCGGTGCGGAACACGTCCACCACCGTTTCTGGCGCATCCATGCTGACTTTCAAGTCTTTCACCAAACCGTCTTTCAGGCCATAAACCCAGCCATGCACCGTGATTTTTTGCCCCTTGGCCCAAGCGTCTTGCACCACCGTGGATTGGGCGACATTGCCGACTTGCTCAATCACGTTCAGCTCACACAAAATATCATCTTGCTGATCGAGCGGCCAATGTTCGATACGCTTGCGGTGGCGCTGCTTCACGTCCACGATGTGGCGCAGCCAGTTGTCGGCCAAACCGACGCGCAAACCACGCGAAGCCGCGCGCACCCCGGCACAGCCGTAGTGGCCGACCACCATGATGTGCTCAACTTTGAGGTGTTCCACTGCGAACTGGATGGTCGAGAGTGCATTCAAATCCGAATGCACCACCAAATTGGCGACGTTGCGGTGCACAAACACCTCGCCGGGGTCTAACCCGGTGATTTCATTGGCGGGCACGCGGCTGTCCGCGCAGCCAATCCACATGTATTTGGGGCTTTGCTGCTGGGCCAAACGGGTAAAAAAACCAGGACGCTCGTGCTCAGTGCGGGCGGCCCAGTTGCGGTTGCTTTCGAGGAGGTTATCTAGAGTAGTCATATCAACATTATCCTTAAGCAAATCCGATTTCTAAGTTCAGGCTCAGCGCAAGACAAAGCCTCAGCAGGTCTCTGCAAACAGCTCCCGCCCAATCAACATACGCCGAATCTCAGAGGTGCCTGCACCAATCTCATACAGCTTCGCATCCCGCCACAAACGACCCAGTGGGTATTCATTGATGTAGCCGTTACCACCGAAAATCTGAATCCCCTCACCGGCCATCCAAGTGGCTTTTTCGGCACACCAGAGGATGACGCTGGCGCAGTCTTTGCGGACTTGACGCACGTGTTCGGTGCCTAATGCATCGAGGTTTTTGCCCACCATGTAGGTGTAGCAGCGGGCGGCTTGCAGCACGGTGTACATGTCCGCCACTTTGCCTTGAATCAGCTGGAATTCGCCGATGCTTTGGCCGAACTGTTTGCGGTCGTGGATGTAGGGCACGATGTTGTCCATCACCGCCTGCATGATGCCGATGGGGCCGCCGGTGAGTACGGCGCGTTCGTAGTCCAGGCCGCTCATCAAGACCTTGGCACCGCTGTTCAGGCCACCGAGTACGTTCTCACACGGCACCTCCACATTCTGGAACACCAGTTCGCCGGTGTGGCTGCCACGCATCCCCAGTTTGTCGAGTTTTTGCGCGATGCTGAAACCCGTCATGCCCTTTTCGATCAAAAAGGCGGTGACACCGCGTGCGCCCAGCTCAGGTTCGGTTTTGGCATAGACCACCAGGGTATCGGCGTCGGGGCCGTTGGTGATCCACATTTTGTTGCCGTTCAGCAGGTAATGGTCGCCCTTGTCTTCGGCTTTGAGCTTCATGCTCAGCACATCGCTGCCAGCACCCGGCTCGCTCATCGCCAGCGCACCCACATGCTCACCCGTGATGAGTTTGGGCAGGTATTTCTGGCGCTGGGCGTCGGTGCCGTTGCGCCGGATCTGGTTGACACACAGGTTGCTGTGCGCGCCGTAAGACAGGCCCACGCTGGCACTGGCACGGCTGATTTCTTCCATGGCGATCATGTGGGCGAGGTAGCCCATGTTGGCCCCACCGTACTCCTCGCCCACAGTGATGCCCAGCACGCCCAAATTGCCCATCTTGCGCCACAAGTCCATCGGAAACTGGTCGCTGCGGTCGATCTCGGCAGCGCGGGGGGCGATCTCAGTTTGCGCGAATTCGCGCACCGCGTCACGCAGGGCATTGATGTCTTCACCGAGTTGAAAATCGAGTCCAGGCAGGTTGGTCATGGGTGTCTCCAGTGAAAAGCTGAAAAGGCTTAGATGGCTTTTTTGATTGACGTTTACGTAAACGTCAACTTCAGGAATTATGCCTGTAAAACAGAGGGTATGGACACCGACTCCGAGCGTTTGAGCAAGGCCCTGGCCTCTTTTTCATGCACCTTGACCTCGTCCAAATTAGCCTTCAACTCCGCCAACTGGTCTTCCAGTTGTTGGCGGTGTGCAGCCAACACAGTCAGGTACTTCTGCATCTGTGGCACGGTGTCACGCGGGCTGTCGTACATGTCGATGATGTCTTTCGCCTCGGTCAGCGAAAACCCCAGGCGCTTGGCACGCAGGGTGAGGCGCAACCGGGTGCGGTCGCCGGCGCTGTAGACGCGGTTACGGCCCGCCGCGCCGGAGCGCTCAGGCCGCAGCAGGCCCATGTCTTCGTAAAAACGGATAGCGCGGGTGGTCAAATCGAATTCTTTGGCCAGTTCGCTGATGTTGTAGGTGCTTGTCGCCATGGTGTCTGTGCTTGCGGGGGCTGAACTTAGAATGGTTTGCGTAAATGTTTACGTTTACGTAAACGTCAATGAGTATCAATTATCCAAGACTTTCGCACAAGCGAGCGTCAATTCACCGCCCCACCTGCATGAATGCCCTAGAAGCTGAACTCCACTACCCCTTTGGCGATACCTTGCCCCCACCCGGCACCACGATGGTGGTGGCACCCGGTGTCAAATGGATTCGCATGGCGCTGCCTTTTGCGCTCGACCACATCAACCTGTGGCTGCTGCGCGATGAGCTGGACAGCCCCACCGACAGCAGCGTCAAGTTACAAGGCTGGACGGTGGTGGACTGCTGCATCAGCAAAGCCGAATCCAAAGCCCAGTGGGAAGACATTTTTGCCACCCAGCTGGAAGGCCTGCCCATCTTGCGCGTGCTTGTCACCCACATGCACCCCGACCACATTGGGCTGGCCTCGTGGCTGTGCGAGCGTTGGAAGGCACCGCTGTGGATCAGCGCGACGGACTACCACACAGCCCGCATGGCCTCGCAAAGCACCACCGGTTTTGGTGGCGAAACCGCATCGGCTTACTTTGCGTCGCATGGCCTGAACGACCCGGACTCGGTGGCCCAAATCAAAGCCCGCACGAACTACTACCCCGGCATGGTGCCCAGCGTACCTGCGCGCTACGTCCGCATCATGGACGGCGACCGCGTGCGCGTCGGTGGCAAAGGCCCGGGCGGCAAAGATTGGCGCTGCATCAGCGGCTACGGCCATGCACCCGAGCACATCGCCCTCTACTGCGAGCAAGATAAGGTGCTGATAGGTGGCGACATGATGCTGCCACGCATTTCCACCAACGTCAGCGTCTACGAGATGGAGCCGGAATCCAACGCACTGACGCAGTTTTTGCAGTCTATTGACCGCTTCCGCGCGCTGCCGGAAGACACCCTCACCCTGCCCTCGCACGGCAAGCCATTCCAAGGTTTGTACCAGCGCATCCAGCAACTGCACGACCACCACCGCGACCGCTTGGCCGAGGTGATGGAAGCCTGTACCGAAGCCCCGCAAAGCGCCGCCAACATCCTGCCCATCATGTTCAAACGCAAACTCGATTTGCACCAAACCACGTTCGCGATGGGCGAGGCAGTGGCGCATCTGCACGCGCTGTGGTTTGAGGGGAAGCTGGTGCGCAGGCTGGAGGCGGATGGGGTTTACCGGTTCAGTGCAGCGGCCTAAAATGATTAAATGGATCTTGACCTTGGCTCACTCGAATCGTCGGTTAACGCACTAGAGCGGGCCTACGGCATCACGGCAGACGCGGCCCAGTGGCAAGGCCTGTCACCTGCTGTGCAAGAAGCCATCAAATCTGGGGTCATTCAGTGCTTTGAAGTTGCCTACGAACAGGCTTGGAAAATGATGCACCGCTGGCTGGAAATCAACCGCAGCCCCAGTGAATTAACCGGCGCCACGCGACGCCACCTCTACCGCCTCGCTGCCGAGGAGGGTTTGATTGACGATGTGGATTTGTGGATGACGTTCAACAAAGCCCGCAACCAAACCTCACACACCTACGACCATGCCGTGGCACAAGCGGTGTTTGACACCGCAGCAGCCTTCTTAGTCAAAGCGAACTTGCTCGTCATGCACTTGCAAAATGCCCCCTGATTGCACGCCATGATTGACCTGCCTGCACCGCAATTGGCGCAAATCAAGCACCTGATCGCACAGCATCTGCCCGGTGCAAGCGCCTTTGCCTTTGGTTCACGCGTCACTGGCAAAGCTCGCAAGCACTCCGATCTGGATGTGGCTGTCGAGCGGGATCTGCAACTCACATGGCAAGAACTGGCGACGCTGCGCGAAGCGCTGATGGAGTCTGATTTGCCGATTCGGGTGGATGTGGTGGACTGGGCACACTGCTCGCCGAAGTTTCGCGAGTTAGCGGGGCGGGTGCAGCATCTCTTGATAGAGGGTGCGGCGCTGACGTCAATTTGACAGCGCTGACGCAGCCGCCAACGACACTTACGCCCACCCCGGCACCGTAGCCAACTTCAGCTCCCGCCGTAGCGCCGGATAGTCCGGCATCACACTCCCCACTGTCGCCCAAAAGCGCGGGCTGTGGTTCATCACGCGCAGGTGGCTCAACTCATGCACCACCACGTAATCGAGCACCGGCAGGCGGACATGCATCAAACGCCAGTTCAGGCGGATGGAGCCATCGCTGCTGGCGCTGCCCCAGCGGGTTTGGGCACTGGAAAGGGTGAGCTTGTGCCACTGCACGGCCAGCTGCGGCGCGTAATGGGTCAGGCGTTCGGTGAACAGGCGGCGGGCTTGGCGGGTTAACCAGATTTGAGTGGTATCGCGGATCTGGTCTGGCGTGGCGCTGCTGAGCAAGGGCAGGTACAAGGTGTGGGCACCACCATCGGTATGCAGCTCCGCCGCAGCGCGGTTGATGGCCAAACGGGGGTTGAGCAGCACCGTCAGCGTCTCCCCCAGATAGGGCAAAGTGACACCCTCTTTCCAGTCGATTTGGGCAGACACACGGCGTTGTTGGCGCTCGTGGGTTTCGCCCAATTTTTCGATAATCCAGCGGGCTTTGTCGCGCACGGCGGCGTCCACCTCGGCCAAGGGCACCCACTTGGGGGCGCTGACGACCAAGCCTTCCGGGCGGATAACGAAACCGATGGAGCGGCGCGTAGCGCGGCGGAACTCGTAGGCGATGCGGGCGTCCCCCAGCACAATTTCGCGGTTGGCTCGGGGGTGGGAATAAGCGGCCAGCAGCATCAACGCACACGCCCGAAATTAACGCGCCGCTTTATCGGTAGAACCCGCAGCAACTGCTTCGCCCGCATAAGCCTCGGGGTCAAGGCGGTGCATTTCGGCTTCAATCCAGGCCTGCACCTCGCGCATCAGCTCGTCCGGTTGACGGCCCACGCTAGGAATGGGCTTGCCAATCGACACGTCAATCGTGCCCGGGGTTTTAATCAGTCCTTTGCGCGGCCAGCATTTGGCCGAACTGACGGCCACGGGCACCACAGGTGCGCCAGTTTCAATCGCCAGCCGTGTCCCACCCGATTTGTACTGCCCCACCTGCCCGCGTGGGATGCGTGTGCCTTCAGGAAACATGATGACCCAGGTGCCTTGGCCCAGCAGGCGGCGGCCTTGCTCTACGACTTTGACAAACGCTTGCTTGCCCGCCTTGCGGTCAATGTGGATCATGTCGCAGCGGGCGATACCCCAGCCAAAAAACGGAATGCTGAGGATTTCCTTTTTGAACACGTAGGCCAGCGGGCGCGGCATGATGAGTGGCATCAAGAACGTCTCCAGCGTGGACTGGTGCTTGACCAGCAGCACAGCGGGCAAGGGATGGCCATGGGCGTCCAGACCGGGTAAGTTCTCACGACCTGTCACGCGCCAGTTCACGCCACAAATCGCCCGCAAACCGTACATGGCACAGGCCAGAAACGAATTGGCTGCGGCCAGCATGTGCTTGGGCCCGGCAAACGGCGTGGCCGCCACCATCCAGATAGCGACCGGAATCACGGTGATGAGCATCCACAGCAGGTGCAAGACGGAACGGATCAGGGACATGGTGTACTTTAGGTAGGTAGCGCAGACAGGATGGGCATAGCGTGCTACGGTAATAATAGCAATAGCAATAGCAATAGCAAGCGAGAAGACTTATTTCTTCTGTGAGGTGTCGCCCACCAGCAGGTAATCGGCAAAGGCCATCAGGTTTTCATGCACACGGGTGTCGGGCGGAAACGCGGGCGTGAGGGGCTGGTCACGGAATGGCTGGCCCTTGCCCGTCAAGACCAGATGGGGCTTGCAGCCTGCACGGGCAGCCGCTTGCGCGTCCCGCAGGGAGTCGCCCACAGCAGGCACGGTGGCCAAATCCAGGTTGTACCGGTCCCCGATTTGCTCAAACAAGCCCGGCAACGGCTTGCGGCAACGGCAACCGTCTTCGGGCGTGTGGGGGCAGTAAAACACAGCATCCACCTTGGCCCCCACGGCCCCCAGCAGTTTGTACATCTTGGCGTGCATGGCGTTCAGCGTGGCCACGTCGAACAAACCCCGGCCCAGACCGGACTGGTTGGACGCGATGACCACATGCCAACCGGCGTGGTTAAGCCGTGCGATGGCTTCAAGCGCACCGGGCAGGGGCTGCCATTCATCAGGCGATTTGATGAAATCGTCACTGTCCTGGTTGATGGTGCCGTCGCGGTCGAGGATGGCGAGTTTCATGGGTGGGTTACTCGGTCAGTGTGCTTACGCCGCCAACTTGGCCAAATCCGCCACCCGGTTCATCGCCTCGTGCAGGGTTTTGAGCAAACCTTGGCGGTTCAAGCGCAAATCGTCTTCCTCGGCATTCACCATCACGCCATCAAAGAACGCATCGACCGGCGTACGCAGCGCGGCCAGGGATTGCAGCGAGGCGGTGTAGTCACCGGCTTCAAACTGCGCCTGCGCTTGGGGGGTGATGGCGTTCATCGCGGCGTAGAGGGCGATTTCAGCGGGTTCCTTGAGCAAAATGGCGCTGACGTGGGCATCCACCTCGTCGGCTTTTTTCAGGATGTTGCTGATGCGCTTGTTGGCGGCAGCGAGGGCGGGGGCTTCGGGCAGGGCGTTGAAAGCGCGCACAGCGGCGAGGAGTTTGGAGACTTCAGCCAATTGCTGGGGGCGCAGAGCAAGAACGGCATCGACCTCCTGGGCGCTGTAGCCCTCTTCGGTCAGACTACCGCCAAGGCGGTCAAAAACGAATGCAAATAAACCGCCCCTATTGAACCCAACATCAAATTGCTCGCCTTCTGACAACCCATCAGACCAGCCATCAAAAGCTCTAGAGCCGTATCCCAGAAGCTTATCGACGCTAATTGGAATGTTTTTTTCAATCAGCATGCGAATGATGCCCAGTGCATGGCGGCGCAAGGCAAACGGGTCTTTACCCCCGGTCGGCTGGTTGCCAATACTAAACATGCCCTCCAGCGTTTCCAATTTGTCCGCTAGCGCCACCACCACGCCTACGAGGTTGCGCGGCAATTCATCCCCTGCAAACCGCGGCTTGTAATGGTCTTCAATCGCGTCCGCCACGTCCGCACTCAAGCCGTCATTGAGCGCGTAGTAGCGGCCCATCGTGCCTT
>JANXSZ010000021.1 GCA_025356445.1 Betaproteobacteria bacterium
CGTTCTGAAAAACAAAGGCCGACCGCTGCACGTCATCGAAGGCCCGCTGATGGACGGTATGAACGTGGTCGGCGATCTGTTTGGCCAAGGCAAGATGTTTTTGCCGCAGGTGGTTAAATCCGCCCGGGTGATGAAACAGGCGGTGGCGCACCTGATTCCCTACATCGAGGAAGAAAAACGGCTGGATGAAGCGGCCGGGCGCGATGTGCGCACCAAGGGCAAGATCATCATCGCCACCGTCAAGGGCGATGTGCACGACATTGGCAAAAACATCGTCACCGTGGTGCTGCAGTGCAACAATTTTGAGGTCATCAACCTGGGCGTGATGGTGCCCTGCCACGAGATTCTGGCGCGCGCCAAGGTCGAGGGCGTGGATATCGTCGGTTTGTCGGGACTCATCACCCCGAGTCTGGAAGAAATGCAATACGTCGCCGCCGAGATGCAAAAAGACGACTATTTCCGCATCAAGAAGATTCCGCTGTTGATTGGCGGTGCGACCTGCTCGCGCGTCCACACCGCCGTCAAAATCGCCCCGCATTACGAAGGCCCGGTGGTTTACGTGCCCGATGCGTCACGCAGCGTCAGCGTGGCGCAAAGCCTGCTGTCCGACAACGCCAGCAAGTACGTCGCCGAGTTGAACGCCGATTACGACAAGGTGCGCACCCAGCACGCCAACAAGAAACAAGTGCCGCTGTGGCCGCTGGCCAAAGTGCGCGCTAACAAGACCCCCGTGGACTGGTCAAGCTACACGCCGCCTGTGCCCAAGTACCTGGGGCGGCGCGTGTTCAAGAACTTCGATTTAGCCGAATTGGCGAAATTCATCGACTGGGGCCCGTTCTTCCAGACCTGGGATCTGGCCGGGCCGTTCCCCGCCATCCTGAAAGACGAGGTGGTGGGCACCGAGGCGGTGCGCGTCTACGCCGACGGCCAGCGGATGCTCAAACGCCTGGTCGAAGGCCGCTGGCTTACTGCCAACGCCGTGCTGGGCTTTTACCCGGCCAACACGGTGAACGATGACGATATCGAGCTGTACACCGACGACACCCGCAGCACTGTCGCGATGACGTGGCACGGCCTGCGCCAGCAAGCGGAGAAGCACATGATTGACGGCGTGATGCGCCCCAGTCGATGCTTGGCTGATTTTATTGCTCCTAAAAACGCAGCTGGTGTAGCCCATCCAGTAAGCAGTACAGTCCTAAAACAAGCTTCAAATAACGACTACATCGGCATTTTTGCTGTCACCACCGGCATCGGTAGCGAAAAGAAAGAAAAGTACTTCACCGACGACCTTGATGACTATTCCGCCATCATGCTCAAAGCGCTGGCCGACCGCTTGGCCGAAGCCTTCGCCGAATGCCTGCACCAGCGCGCTCGCCAGGATTTATGGGGCTATGCGGCAGACGAAGCCCTTTCCACCGAAGACCTGATTGCTGAAAAATACCGTGGTATCCGTCCTGCGCCTGGCTACCCGGCTTGCCCCGATCACAGCGTGAAGCGCGAGATGTTCAAACTCTTGCAGTGCGAAGACATTGGCATGGGCTTGACGGAGAGCTTGGCGATGACGCCTGCTGCCAGCGTCAGCGGCTTCTTTATGGCCCACCCGGACGCGGTGTACTTCAATGTCGGCAAAGTTGCCCCCGATCAGGTTGCGGATTTGGCCAAGCGCAAAGGTGTGGTGCAGGTTGATCTGGAGCGGATGCTGGCCCCGAATTTGTAAGGTGCTGCTTTACCTGAATTTACGCACCGTTGACGTGGCTTTGCCGTGTGGTGTGTACCTTCAGGGGCCTTGGCGCGTTGAATAGGCTTATAGCCATTGATTGAGGATTTTCCATGAGCACGACTTTTGATACCAACGCTAGCGCAGCTGTTCCTGCCCCTGCCGCTACGGCTCTTGCCAGTGCCAAGCCGCTGTGGGCTGCCGTTGGCGTGCTGAGCGTCGCAGTGCTGGGCATGGGGGGCATGCTGATTCATGGCCAAAATGCGCCTGCCGTGGCTGCACCCGTGGCCGTGGTGAGCCAGGCCGCAACACCTGCCGTGTCCGCGCCAATGGACATGCCCACGCCTGTGGTGGATCCGGTGGCCAAAGCGGCTGAAAACCCCGCCACAGTAGCGCCCAAACCCGTGAAAGTGATTGCCGCCAAGCCACGCCCTATGCCGAAACCGCACGAGGTGACGGCAGCGCCTGCGCAGCAAAACATGCCACAGACGGCACCCCAAGTGGTGCAGTCTGGCAACGTGTACAGCAGCGAACCCGCCGCGATGCAAACAGCCCCTGTGGTTGCTCAATCGCAACCCCGGCAGGTGTGCGTCAGCTGTGGCACGGTGGAGTCGGTGACACCGATTGAAGCGGCTGGCGCGTCAAATGGCCTGGGTGCCGTGGCTGGTGGTGTTTTAGGTGCTGTTCTTGGCCACCAAGTGGGCAATGGCAATGGTCGTACTGCCGCAACTATTCTGGGTGCGCTGGGCGGTGGCTTTGCCGGCAATGCCGTTGAAAAGAATGTGAAGAAAACGACCCACTACGAGGTTCGCGTACGTATGGAAGATGGCCACATGCGCACTGTTGAGCAAGCTTCGCCAGTCTCGGCTGGGGAGCGTGTGGTGATCGAGAACGGGGTGCTGCGGGCTGCTCCCCAGTCGTCTGGTACCAACCACACGGTGATCGGCGCGCAATCGCAGGGTAAGGTGTACACCTCGGATTAAATGCAGAGTGGATGCAGGGTAAGTGCAGATCAGTTGCAGTTTGCCCGTACTTCGTCAATCGTCGTCAAACCTGCCAGCACCTTCTCAATGCCGTCTTGTCGCAGTGAGCGCATGCCCCCTTTGTGCAGCGCTTCGTGTTGCAATTGCTCGGGCCGGGCGCTGGTTTGAATCAGGCGGCGAATCTCGTGGTTCACCACCAGCAGCTCATGCACCCCCACCCGGCCTTTCAACCCTCCGCCTTCGCAGGTGGGGCAGCCTGGTGAGTGGTAATGCTGCAAGCGGCCGTTGTTGCCAAAGCGGGTCAACCAATCGGCCATGACTTCTTCGCGTGGTGGGCGGATGTCTTCGGCGAAGACGTGCAGGTAATCTTCCAGCAGTTCGTTGACCTCTTCGTCGCTGGCATCTGTGGCGGTGCGGCAGGTGCCGCAGAGCTTGCGTACCAGGCGTTGGGCCAGCACGGCCAGCAGCGAGTCAGCGAAGTTGAAAGGGTCCATCCCCATGTCGAGCAGGCGGATCACCGTTTCAGGGGCACTGTTGGTGTGCAAAGTTGATAGCACCATGTGCCCAGTCAGTGAAGCTTCAATCGCAATTTGAGCTGTTTCTTGGTCGCGAATTTCACCCACCATGATGATGTCCGGGTCGGCCCGCAAGAAGCTGCGCAGGGCTTTGGCAAACGTCCAGTCTATTTTGGCGTTGACCTGCACCTGGCGCAGGTCAGGCTGGGTGATTTCAACCGGGTCTTCAGCCGTCCATATTTTCTTGTCAGGGGTGTTCAGGTAGCCCAGCACCGAGTGCAGCGTGGTGGTTTTGCCTGAGCCCGTAGGGCCTACGCACAGCACCATGCCATAGGGTCTGCCCACGGCATGGCGCAAACCGTCATAGGTGCTTTGGCGCAAGCCCAGTTTGTCCATGGCGATAGGCTTGGCCGAGGCCAGCAAGCGCATCACCACGTCTTCCAGCCCGTTGCTGGTGGGGATGGTGGCCACGCGCAGTTCCAGCTTGTGCTGGGCGGAGAATTTGGAAAAATCAATCTTGCCGTCTTGGGGCTTGCGGCGTTCCGAAATATCGAGCTCGCACATGATCTTGATGCGGGCAATCATGGCGTTACGGTAGGTGGAGGGTAATTCCATGTAGGGGGCGAGCACACCGTCCTTGCGAAACCGTATGCGCAGCTTGCGTTTACCGGGGTGAGTTTCGATGTGGATGTCGGATGCCCCCTTGCCATGGGCATCAATAATCATCGAATTAATCAGCCGTACCAGCGAGTTATCGGACTGCTCGACGGGCTTGTCAGAGTCTTCTTTCTCCGAGCCGGTGCTGTGCTCTTGTTCCAGTGACTGCAACAACTTGCTGGAATCGTCCAGATCAAACTCAATCGGAGAGCCAAGGTTCGCGCCGCCTTGGGTCGCACTCCAGGATTCCAGTCCGGCTTTTTCATAGGCGAGGGGCAGATGCTTGGTGATGACCGCGCCCGCCGCCAACACGGGTACCACTTTGCCGCGTATCGCAAATTCAAGCTCATCGACCAGCGAGCGACGCGTTGGGTCGTCAGATGCCACCACCAGCAGGGTGTCGCGCAGGAGCAGCGGCAGGGTGTTGAGCCGTGAGGCAACCTGGAAGGGCACTTTTTTGAGCGCAGCTGTGTCAACAGGGAAGTTGGCCACGTCTACCACCGGGTAGCCCATTTTGCGGGCCAGTGCGATGTGGAGGTCTTGGCGGCTGATCATCCCTGTGCGTACCAGCAGTTCGCCCAGCGGCACAGTGCGCTCGGTTTTTTGCTTCTCCAGCGCGTTGTTCAATTGCAGATCGGTAATCAAACCCAGCGCGGTCAGTGCCTCGCCAATTTTGACCATCGGCATCTTGGACTGCTGGTCCAGCGCTTGCAGCAACTGCTCTGCCGACACGATCTCGTTGATGACGAGGTAGTCCCCCAGTTTGCGGTTGCGGATGTCTTGCTGCTCTTGCGCAACTTGGTCTACCTGCGCTTGGGTGACGGCGTTTTGCTCCACCAGCACCTTGCCGATATGCCCGCCAAACTTGACGGCCTTGTACGCTTCACGGGGCACAAATACCCGGCGAACCGAGCCCAGTTCGTCGGCGGGGGTGAATAAGAAAAGCCCTCCGTCGGTTTCCACATGGCCGACAGAAACCCCATCAAGGTTGCTACCGTCTGCCAGTTCCACCGCGAAATCCACCGAGGGGCGGTAGCCCAAAATCTCTGCAAAATCATCGGTTGCTGCCGATTTACCCGGGTTCAACAAGGTCTTGAGCATGACGCGGCGGAACTGTCCAAAGCGCAGCGGCATGGACACTTTGGATGGCGGCACTTGAATAATGGCCTGTCGCTCAATCATGTTGATGCCCACCAGCAGGCAGCTGCGCGTGATGCCATTCATGCCCTCAACCTCGCAAGGCTCAGGTTCCAGCCACGGTGTGGCACCGGGGTAACTTGCGTAGGGCGGTGTGGGCCAGCTGAAACGGTGAATGGGGTTTGCTTCGTTGGACGTCATGGTGCCAGTATCGAACGGTTAAGGGCCAAGGTGTGGGGCAAAACGGCAGCCGCGTTTTGGCGTGAGCTGCATCTTAGAGCGGATACTGCAGGCTGCCCATTTCCGGTTGAAATACAGGACATTCCCGTTAGCTGGCTAAGGCTGCCGCTGCAAGGCGCGACGGTATTGGATCGCTTCTGCAACGTGGGCGAGCTGAGTGCTTTGCGTGCCAGCCAAATCGGCAATGGTGCGTGCTACTTTCAAGGCGCGGTGGGTGCTGCGGGCTGACCAGCCCAAGCGGTCAGCGGCCGTGTGCAGGAATTTCACCGCTGCCGGGTCGAGGTTTACATGGGTGTCAATGTCTGAGCCTTGTAGCGCCTGGTTCGATGTGCCTTGCCGCGCCATGGCCACGGCGCGGGCCTGGGTGCATCGCCCACGCACAGGGGCTGTGCTTTCTCCCGCGCTGGCTTGCAGCAGTTCCTGGGCAGGCAGGGCGGCTACTTCCACGTACAAATCAATCCGGTCCAGCAACGGGCCACTCAGTTTGGCTTGGTAACGGCTGACTTGATCGGGGCTGCACCGGCATTGCCTGGAGGTAGACCCCAGGTAGCCGCAAGGACAGGGGTTCATGGCTGCAATCAGCTGGAAACGGGCGGGGAACTCAGCCCGCTGTGCTGCCCGCGCGATGGTGATGCTGCCGGTCTCCAGGGGTTCGCGCAGGGCTTCCAGTGCACTGCGGGGAAACTCCGGCAATTCGTCCAAAAACAAAACCCCATGGTGCGCCAGCGAGATTTCACCCGGGCGTGGTGGTGTGCCGCCCCCTACCAAGGCGACCGCACTTGCCGTGTGGTGCGGGTGGCGGGTAGGGCGCACCCCCCAGCTGTTCAGCGAAAACCGTCCGGCAAGGCTGGATACGGCTGCGCTTTCCAGTGCTTCGTCAACCGTCATCTCGGGTACCAGGCCTGTGAAGCGCTGGGCCAGCAGTGATTTACCAGAGCCGGGTGGCCCCACCATCAGTACGCTGTGCCCGCCTGCCGCCGCAATCTCCAGCGCCCGCTTGGGGCCCACTTGGCCTTTGACATCGCTTAGATCGGGGTAGCTGCTGGTATGGGTTTGGGCGACAAACTGGAGTTGTGTCCAACCCTG
Organism: Betaproteobacteria bacterium; assembly: GCA_025356445.1. Classification (GTDB taxonomy): domain Bacteria; phylum Pseudomonadota; class Gammaproteobacteria; order Burkholderiales; family Burkholderiaceae_C; genus Defluviibacillus. The sequence goes on from JANXSZ010000021.1 coordinate 6,336, forward strand.
AGTGGGCTCCGGGCTGGTTGACCCTGCAAAGCCACCGGGCAGGAACTGCGCGACAACGTCCAACAGGTGCTCTGCCCTGAACACGACCGAACCAGGTACCAGCGCGGCTTCTTCCGCGCTTTCCGGGGGGAGCACTAACCGGGTTTGCACTTTTTGTCCGTGCAAGGCCAAGCTCATGGCCAACGCCCCGCGCACCGGGCGCAGTTGGCCTGACAGCGATAACTCACCGGCGAACTCGTAACCCGCCAGTCGGGTGGCGTCAATTTGTCCGCTGGCCGCCAAAATACCCAAGGCAATGGCCAAATCAAAGCGGCCAGAGTCTTTGGGCAAGTCTGCCGGAGCCAGATTGACAATGATGCGTTTGTTGTGCGGAAACTCCAGCCCGGCATTTTGAATGGCAGATCGCACCCGCTCGCGGGCTTCCTTGACTTCCACCTCCGCCAGCCCTACCAGCGTGAAACTGGGCAGGCCATTGGCCAAATGGACTTCAACGGTGACGGCCAGTGCCTGTAGCCCTAACAGTGCACGGCTTTGCACCAAAGAAAGGCTCATAGAGGGGAAACTCCCGTTTGCAGTGCGTGCATTAATTTGGTGCAATAAAAGTCATTTGCACCAATAAAGTGCAAATGAGGGGTGGTATGGGCAACAACAACCTCTGGCGTGGGCTGTAGCGCGTTGCAGATGACCCACATCTTCGCTCAAACTGGCGATGGACCAAGGTGGTGCTGACCCGGAGAGGGTAGAGTTTGTGAACTTTGGCACGCTCCCTGCTAAGCCTTAACGCCCCATTTACATCCAACAGTCCCCAACGGAGAATTTCATGACCACACAATTTGCAAAAATCCTCGCTGTAAGCGCATTGGCCGTTTCCAGCGCTGCATTTGCCCAAACCAAGGCGCCTGAGCCTGATTACACCCTGTCGTACAACGCGGGTTTGGTCACTGAATACCGTTACCGTGGCATTTCGCAGACAGGTAAAAAACCTGCTCTGCAAGGTGGTGCTGATGTCGCGTTCAAAAATGGCGCGTACCTGGGTACATGGTTGTCCACCATTTCCTGGATCAAAGATTCTGGCCCTGGCCTGAAAGGCCCTGTGGAAGCCGACATCTACGGTGGCTACAAAGGCGCAATCAACGAGACCTTCTCGTATGACGTGGGTGGCCTGCAATACTGGTACATCAACAACAATTACTCCAAGATTGGTTCTAACGCCAATACTTTTGAACTGTATGGCGCTTTGACCGCTGGCCCAGCCACCGTGAAATACTCGCACAGCCTGACCGATCTGTTTGGTACCACCAACAGCAAAAACAGCGGCTACCTGGATGCCAGCGCTACCTTTGATCTGGGCAACGGTTTCTCCGTGGTACCGCACATTGGCCGTCAGGTGGTCAAACGTGCTTTTGCCTATACCGACTACTCTCTCGCGCTGAACAAAGACATTGACGGTTTGGTGTTGAGCGCCACGCTGTTGGGTACCAATATCAAGAGCAAGTACGGCTCTGCTTATGTGTTGCCCGGTAGCGGCTCCAAAGATCTGGCAGGCACCACTGTTGTGCTTGGCATCAAGAAAAACTTCTGAACAAGACTCTAGCAAGGAATTTCTTATGAAACTCGTCACGGCCATCATCAAACCGTTCAAGCTCGACGAGGTGCGTGAAGCCCTCTCCAGCATTGGCGTGCAAGGTATCACTGTTACCGAAGTCAAAGGCTTTGGCCGTCAAAAAGGCCATACCGAGCTGTACCGGGGTGCCGAGTACGTGGTCGATTTCTTGCCCAAGGTCAAGATCGAAGCTGCCATCTCTGACGACTTGGTGGAGCGCGTCATCGAAGCGGTAGAGGCTGCTGCCCGCACCGGCAAGATCGGCGACGGCAAGGTGTTTGTGTATGACCTGGAACAGGTTGTTCGCATCCGCACGGGTGAAACCGGCAAAGAAGCTCTCTGATGTTCTGAGGCGGTGCAGCCTCTGTGGGTTGTCACCGTCCCAGCCGAATAGATTCAGGAAAGAAGAAACTCAAATGAAAAAATTACTTGCGTCCCTCGCGCTAGGCATCAGCCTGCTGGCGTTTGGTGGCATGGCCGTCGCCCAAGGTACCGATGCCAAGCCCGAAGCCGCTGCTGCGGTGGCGTCCGCCCCAGCTGCAGCAATGCCTGCTTCCGCCCCTGCCGCTGCTGCCCCGGCAGCAGCTCCCGCAGAGGCTGCCGCCGCTGCTGCTGCGCCAGTCCTTGTGCCGAACAAAGGCGATACCGCCTGGATGATGGTTTCCACTTTGCTCGTCATCTTGATGACCGTACCTGGTTTGGCGCTGTTTTACGGCGGCTTGGTGCGCAGCAAGAACATGCTGTCTGTGCTGATGCAGGTCATGGTCACGTTTTCGCTCATCATTGTGCTGTGGATGATCTACGGTTACAGCCTGGCCTTCACCGAGGGCAATGCCTTCGTCGGTGGCTTTGATCGGCTGTTCATGAAGGGCACTTGGGATAACGTTGCGGGCACCTTTGCTAATGCAGCTACGTTCAGCAAAGGCGTCGTGATTCCTGAAATCGTGTTTGCCGCTTTCCAGGCTACCTTCGCTGGTATCACTTGCGCGCTGATCGTTGGTTCGTTCGCTGAACGTATCAAGTTCTCCGCCATGCTGATGTTCATGGTTTTGTGGTTCACCTTCAGCTACGCCCCTATTGCCCACATGGTGTGGTTCTGGATGGGCCCTGATGCGTACACCGGCAAAGAAGTGGTTGACGCGATGAACAGCAAAGCCGGTTACATCTGGCAGTCTGGCGCGCTGGACTTCGCTGGCGGTACGGTGGTTCACATCAACGCTGCAGTTGCTGGCTTGGTCGGTGCCTACATGATCGGCAAGCGCGTGGGTTACGGCAAAGAGTCGATGGCCCCTCACAGCCTGACGTTGACGATGGTGGGTTCTGCCCTGTTGTGGGTGGGTTGGTTCGGTTTCAACGCGGGTTCCGCACTCGAAGCCAATGGTTTCGCCGGTTTGGCCTTCATCAACACCTTGGTGGCTGCTGCTGCTGCTGTGTTGTCGTGGTCTGCGGGTGAAGCGCTGCACAAAGGCAAAGCCTCCATGCTGGGTGCGGCATCCGGTGCAGTGGCGGGTCTGGTAGCGGTTACGCCTGCGGCGGGTAACGTCGGTATCGGTGGTGCTTTGGTCATCGGTCTGATCGCTGGTTTCGCTTGCCTCTGGGGCGTGACAGGTCTGAAGAAGATGCTGGGTGCTGACGATACCTTGGACGTGTTCGGCGTCCATGGCGTAGGCGGTATCTTGGGTGCGCTGCTGACCGGTGTGTTCAACGCCCCTGGTTTGGGTGGCCCTAGCTTCGTTGGTGACTGGGTAACAGCCACGATGGTCACGCCTGACGCGTACTCCATCGCTGCCCAAGTGTGGATTCAAGCCAAGGCCGTGCTCATCACCATTGTGTGGTCGGGTGTGGTTTCGGTGGTTGCCTACAAATTGGTTGATCTGGTCATTGGCCTACGTGTGCCTGAAGAAGAAGAGCGCGAAGGCTTGGACATTTCTTCACACGGCGAAACGGCCTACAACCGTTAATGTGAGCGCGGCTGCAGGGCTTGGTGAGCCCTGCAATCTTCGCCATTCCAGAGTTTGTTGCGAGAGAATCTCCTTTGGATTTGGGCCTGCTGATGCAGGCCTTTTTTTCGTCTGAACCTCTCTGGCTGATGGGCCCGCTGAACGGTGACCCAAGGCCATGCACAATCAACACAACTACCCCTTCGGAGACTTGACGCCATGAACTGGACAGCCCTTAATCCCCACGCCTGCAAATTGGGTGAATCTCCCTTTTGGCATCCCCAAGAGCAATCCCTGTACTGGGTGGACATTGACAGCCACAGCGTATTGCGCGCCAACGGCTACACCGGCGAGATTGAGCAGTGGGCCCTGCCCGCTGCGCCAGGGTGTATGGCCCCAGCCGTTGGTGGTGGTTTGGTGCTCGCCTTGCGCACCGGTATCTTCCGTGCACCGCAGTGGCAAGGCGAGTTGACCCTGGTTCAACGCGTGGATTACGACCCTGCAACCACACGCTTCAATGATGGCAAATGCGACACCCTGGGCCGCTTTTGGGCGGGCACCATGTACGAGCCACGCGACAAAGCACTGGGCATCCTGTATGCCTTCGACGCCCGCACCTCAGGCGGCACTGCCAGCTTTGAGGTCAAAGCCAGCGGTGCCACCATTGCCAATGGCCTTGCCTGGTCACCTGACAACCGTACCCTGTATTGGACGGACACCACCCAGCACGTCATCCGTGCCTGGGACTGGGACGCCGACAGCAATACCCTGTCCAACTGCCGTGTCTTCCACCAGTTCCCCATGAAGCCCGCAGGCTGGACTTACGGCATGGGGGGCTACGCTGGCCGTCCCGATGGGGCTGCGGTGGATGTGGACGGCAACTACTGGGTCGCCATGTTCGAGGGAGGCCGTGTCGTCAAGCTTTCCCCTGCCGGCGAGCTGCTGGCTGAATTCCCAACCCCCGCCTTGTGTCCCACCATGCCCAGCTTTGGTGGCGACGACCTGAAAACGCTTTATGTCACCACCGCCAGCCATAACCGCAGTGCTGCCGAACTGGCCGATTACCCGCAATCGGGCTGCGTGTTCTCGACCCGTGTCAGCGTCGCGGGGTTGCCTGTGAATTTCTTTCGCGCCTGAGCCTCAAAAAAATCAAAAGATCCGGTGCTGCTAGGCACGACCAAAGGCGCATCAAAGCGATACCATCCATCGCCATGAACCCGGACATTGCCCCCACCCTGAACTTTCTGCGCGAACGTATTCGCACGGCCGCTGTCCATCGCACCCCCCTGCGCCTGCGCGGCGGAGGAAGCAAGGATTTTTATGGGCAAAGCCTGCAAGGTGAGGTGCTGGACACCACCGTACTCCAGGGCATCGTCAGCTACGAACCCAGCGAACTCGTTGTAACGGTGCGCAGCGGCACCCCCTTGGCTGAATTGGAAGCCTTGTTGGCCGCCAGCGGTCAGTACCTGCCCTTCGAGCCACCGCATTACGCGTGGTCACAAGGCCAGGCTACGGTGGGTGGTATGGTTGCCAGTGGCTTGAACGGCCCCGCCCGCGCCAGTGCAGGCTCGGTACGCGACCATGTGCTTGGCGTCACCCTGCTCAACGGGCGTGGCGAGTTGCTGCGCTTTGGTGGCGAGGTCATCAAAAACGTTGCTGGCTATGACGTGAGCCGCGTGATGGTCGGCGCGATGGGCACACTGGGGCTGTTGGTTGACGTGTCGCTCAAAGTGCTGCCTCTGCCCCCTGCTGAGGCCACGTTGCGCTTCAACATGACGCAAGTCGAGGCGCTGGCACAACTGCACCGCTGGGGTGGTCAGCCGTTGCCGCTGAACGCCAGTTGCTGGGTGAACGATGCGGAGCGTCACGGGCACGACGATGGGCGCCATGATGGGCAGGGGACGTTGTTTCTGCGCCTGCGCGGAGCCGTTGCGGCTGTCGAAGCCGCGTGCCGGCAGCTGCTGAGCGACGCTTTGCCCATTGCCCAGGCCATGCGCTTGGACAATGCCCAGGCCGCCACCGACTGGCGTGCCTGCCGCGACCATCAACGGCCTTTCTTCACCATCCCGCCTGCGCCCGACATGGCTTTATGGCGCTTGAGTGTTGCCCAAACCGCCCCCGTGCTTGATGTGCCCTGGCCGCAACTGGTGGAGTGGCATGGTGCCCTGCGCTGGCTGTGGGCACCGCTGACGGCCGCGTCTGCACTGCGCGAGGCGGCCACGACAGCCCGAGGTCATGCTACTGTTTTTGTAGCTTCTCAAGCCGACACAGAGCGCACAACAGGCCCATTTGATGTGTTTACACCGCTGCAAACGCCGCTGGACCGTATCCACCGCCAGCTGAAGGCCGAGTTTGACCCGGCGGGCATTTTTAACTGCGGTCGGCTGTACGACAGCTTTTGAATCGCTTTTCGCCTCTCCCGCCAAGAACAGCCCTGAGCCGCCGCCATGCAAACCCACCTCGCCCCCGAATTCCAAAACACCGCTGACGGTCTTGCCGCCGAGGCCATCCTGCGCAAATGCGTGCACTGCGGCTTTTGCACTGCCACCTGCCCCACTTACCAATTGCTGGGCGACGAGCTGGACGGGCCGCGTGGGCGCATTTACCTGATGAAGCAGGTGTTGGAGGGGCAAATACCCACCCGTAAAACCCAGTTGCACCTTGACCGCTGCCTCACCTGCCGCAACTGCGAAAGCACGTGCCCTAGCGGTGTGCAGTATGGCCACCTGATCGACATTGGCCGCAAAATTGTGGATGCCAAAGTCGAGCGTCCTGTCGCTGAAAAAGCCTTGCGCTGGGCGTTGAAAGAAGGCCTGCCTTCGCCGCTCTTCGCGCCTGCTATGAAGCTGGGTCAAGCTGTGCGCGGTCTGTTGCCGGACAGCCTGAAAAGCAAAGTCCCGCCCAAGCAAGCCACCCGCGTATGGCCCACAGCGCAACACACCCGCAAGGTGCTGATGCTGGCGGGTTGCGTGCAGCCCGCGATGATGCCCAACATCAATGTCGCTACCGCCCGTGTGTTGGACGCCGCAGGTCTTCAAACCGTCATAGCGCCCAAAGCGGGTTGCTGTGGGGCTGTCAAATTCCATCTGAACGATCAAGAAGGCGGCAAAGCCCATATGCGTGCCAACATCGATGCGTGGTGGCCCTACGTGGACAGTGGCACTGTCGAGGCCATCGTGATGAACGCTTCCGGCTGCGGTGTCACCGTCAAAGACTACGGCCACATCCTCCAGGACGACCCGATTTACGCGGCCAAGGCCCATCGCATCAGCGAATTGACGAAAGACCTGAGCGAGTTGCTGCCTGACTGGGTGCCCACGCTGCAAGGTAAGCTGCAAGCAGGCAAGGCAGGGGATGTGGGGCAAATCGCTTTTCACCCTCCTTGCACATTGCAACATGGTCAGCAGCTGCGCGGTGGGGTTGAAAAGCATCTGGGGGATTTGGGCTTCACGCTGAGCACCGCCCGCTGCGAAGCGCATCTGTGCTGTGGCTCAGCGGGCACTTATTCGGTGTTGAACCCCGACTTGGCCTACCAACTGCGCGACCGCAAACTGGGCGTGTTGAACGAGATGGCCCCACAAGTGATAGTGTCTGCCAACATCGGCTGCATCACGCATTTGCAGAGCGGCACAGCGACACCGGTGCGGCATTGGGTGGAGCTACTGGACGACGCGCTGGCGGCAGCAGCCTAGCACCCCACAGGCTCAGGCAGCCAGCGCTGCCTCAATATCCTTGGCCAGCTTTTCTGGTGCATCCTGCGGTGCATAGCGCTTGATGACTTCACCATCCTTGCCCACCAGGAACTTGGTGAAATTCCACTTCACTGCCTTGAAGCCCAGCAGCCCCGGTGCTTCGTGCACCAGCCACTGGTACAGCGGATGCGCCTCAGCACCGTTGACGTTGATCTTTTCCATCATCGGGAAACTCACGCCGTAATTCAGTTGGCAAAAGCTGGCGATTTCTTCATTGCTGCCCTTGTCTTGTGATGCAAACTGGTTGCAGGGGAAGCCCATCACCACCAGGCCTTTGTCGCCATAAGTCTTGTGCAGCTTCTCCAGTCCACCAAACTGTGGCGTGAAGCCGCAGGCGCTGGCGGTGTTGACGATCAGCATGACCTGGCCTTTGAACTGCTTCAAGGGAACCGTTTTTCCGTCAATTTTCAGGGCTTCAAAATCGTAAACCGTTGTCATATCAGAGGCCTTTGTTGTCGCTGCGGGATGCCAGCAAGGCTGCCAGCAAAATCATTGTGCCACCGGCCAGCGTACGTGTGTCTGCACTGGAGGCGCCCATGAGCACCGAGGAGACACTGGCAAACAGCACTTCAGACAGCATGATGAGTGAACCGGCCACTGCACTCAGCCGGGCGGCACCGTACTGCAAGGCCAAGTTTCCGCCGATGAACCCGATGCTCAGTGCGGCTGCCCAGCCCACCCAAGTCAACCAAGCGCCATCGGCAACAGGCACGGCGCTTACCCAGCCTGCGCCCATGGCTGCCAGTGCCACCAGGGTGGCCGTTCCTGCACCACCGCCAAACATCGCCAGCATGCGGGCGGCGGAAGGCACATTGCACAACTGCCGCAGCATGATGTTCGTCAGTGCAAACGAAAAACCACCCAGCAAGGCCAGATAATCCGCCAAACTCTCCGGCACAGGCCATGGAACGTCAGGCTTTTTGAGTACCACCACCACACCGGCCAATGCCAGGGCGACTTGCAGCAACCGCGCCTGGGTAGGCCGTTCACCCAGCACCAGCCACGCCAACAGCACGGCCCAGGCGGGCATGGTGTAGAACAGCAAGGCGACGCGCACCACATCGCCCACGGTTACCGCCCAGTTGAAGCCTACATTGGACAGCCCTGTGGCCGCGAACAGCACCCACAGCCCAGGGTGCGCGGTAAAGCTTCGCCACGCGCCAGGTCGCCACAGGACAAGGCCTACCAACGCCACGGTGAACACCATGGCTGTTGCCCACAGCGGATGTACGCCTGCTGATTGCAAAGCGCGAAAAGGAATCCAGGAGAGACCCCACACCAGCGCATTGCTGACCAGTGCGGCTGCGGCAAGCCAAAGCGGGGCTGCTGGCGTGCCCAATGTGCTTACCGTCATGCAGGCAGAGCAAGCGGCTTAGCCTTAGCCCGATCCTTAGCCATGGAGATTGTCATTGCGCGCAATTTCCAGCAAATGCGCCAGCTCTTGCGGGTAGCGTTGGCAGTTGCGTGCGTGCCAGCATTTGATTTGGTACATCAGCCCCGCCACCACGAGCCCAAATCCGATGATGGCGCCAAAGGCGGACAAACCCATGCCAATCGAGAAGCTGTAGAGCGTGCCCAGCACAAAAATACAGGCCTGTTCGTTGAAGTTTTGAACCGCAATCGAGCGGCCAGCGCCCATCAGGTTATGGCCCCGGTGTTGCAGCAAGGCGTTCATGGGAACCACCAAAAAGCCTGCCATGCCACCCAGCAAAATCAAGAAGGGCACCGCTACCCAAACGTTGGTAATCACGTTGAGCACGATCAGCATCAGGCCCATGGACACGCCCAGCGGAATGACGCGCGTCGCCATGTCCAGCCGCATCCGCATGGACGCCACGACCGCGCCCACCGCCAGCCCGACGGAGACCACCCCTTGCAAGGCAGTCGCCTGCGTGGTGCTGTAGCCCAGGGAGGCCGCAGCCCAGGCCAGCACGATGTATTTCAAATTACCCCCCACGCCCCAGAACAGGGTGGTGGTGGCCAGTGAAATTTGGCCCAGCTTGTCACGCCATAGCCGCATATTGCACGACCAGAAATCGGGCAGCAGTGCTAAGGGGTTGTGCGGCATGGGCCGCATTTCTACGCCGGTTTTGGGGATGCGGGTATTGAACCAAGCGGCCAGGGCATAGACAAAAATCAGCAAGGTGATCGCCAGCTCGGGCGGGGTGTCAATGCCAGTGTCAAACAGCGGAAAATCGAACGCCAGCATCTTGCTGGCCACCACATGGCCCACGAGTTGACCGCCCAGCAGGATGCCCAAAATGATGGAGGCGATGGTCAGCCCTTCAATCCAGCCGTTGGCCTTGACCAACTGAGAGGCAGGCAGCAGCTCGGTCAGAATGCCGTATTTGGCGGGTGAGTACGCCGCTGCACCCAGGCCCACGATGGCGTAGGCAAACAACGGCGGCACACCGAACAGCATCATCAAACAGCCCAACACCTTGATGGCGTTGCTGATGAACATCACCTGGCCTTTAGGCCTTGCATCCGCAAATGCACCCACAAAGGGCGCGAGCACCACGTAAAAGAACGCGAACATCGGCACCAAAACGGCTTGCTGCCATTCGGGGGCGTGGGCGGATCGCATGAGTTCGACCGCTGCGACAAACAAGGCGTTGTCCGCCAGCGAGCTGAAGAACTGCGCCGCCATGATGGTGAAAAAACCGCGCTTCATCGAATCTTTGTGCTGGGCATAAGGGGTCTGCGCCGGGTTGTACCGTGTTATGGGGGAGCTGTCTTCGAGAGGATGCTGGGTTATATCACGCGGCATCTTGGGGTTTATCTGGGGTTGAGGGCGGCGACTGCAATGCCAGCGGCTGCAGTGCCACAATCTCTGCGAACTGCTTCTGCCCAAGACCCCACCATGCCACGCCCCATCCTCGCTACCGTTCACACCCAAGCCCTGCGTCACAACCTCGCACAGATTCGCCATGCCACCTTGGACGCCCCCCGCGTTTGGGCCATCGTCAAGGCCAACGCCTACGGCCATGGCATTGAGCGCGCGTTTGAAGGGCTGCGCGGTGCCGATGGCTTTGCATTGCTCGATTTGAACGAGGCTGAGCGTGTGCGTGCCTTGGGCTGGCGTGGCCCCATCTTGCTGCTCGAAGGCGTGTTCGATGCGCGTGACCTGGAGCTGTGCTCGCGTCTGGGCTTGTGGCATACCGTGCATTGCACCGAGCAAATCGACATGCTGGCCGCGCACAAAACCAATGTGCCGCACCGCGTGTTCCTCAAAATGAACTCCGGCATGAACCGCCTGGGCTTCACCCCGCAAAGTTACCGCGCTGCCTGGACACGCCTGAATGCGCTGCCCCAGGTGGATGAAATCTCGCTCATCACCCATTTCAGCGATGCCGATGGTGCCAAAGGCATCGCTGCGCAACTGGCCGTGTTTGAGGCCGCTACGCAAGATTTGCCCGGTGAGCGCTCTGTCAGCAACAGCGCTGCCAGCCTGCGCCACCCTGATGTGGCGACCGACTGGGTGCGCCCTGGCATCGCTGTTTATGGCAGTGCGCCTGATTTTCCTGACCACACTGCCGCACACTGGGGCTTGCAATCCACGTTGACGTTGTCATCAAAATTGATAGCTGTTCAAGCCGTACAGACGGGCTCAACCGTGGGTTATGGCTCGACTTTCACGGCTGACGTGCCTCTGCGTATCGGTGTGGTCGCTTGCGGCTATGCCGACGGTTACCCGCGCCATTGCGACACCGGTACCCCCGTGCTGGTGGACGGCGTGCGCACCCGCTTGGTCGGCCGTGTCAGCATGGACATGGTGACGGTGGACTTGACCCCCGTACCCCACGCTGCCATGGGCAGTGAGGTCACGCTGTGGGGCTGCGCCAGTGCAGCCAACCACGGCACCGTTTTGCCGATTGACGAGGTGGCGAGGGCAGGTGGCACGGTCGCCTACGAGCTGATGTGCGCGGTGGCGCAGCGGGTGCCGTTTGCCGTGGATTGAGTGCATGCTTATTCAAAACTGATAGCTGCTGATGCCCATCCATATTGCTTTAAAGCCACTTTTATGTCATAACTGATCTGGTAGCGCGGTTGCGCCAGTGGACTCTCGCTCGACGATGCGAAAACCGACATCCACCACGGGCTGCGCCACGGTTTGCCCGCTGCATCGCTCTACGATGAGCTGTGCTGCAAGTCGGCCAATGGTGGCACCGTCGACATGGACGGTGGTCAGCGAAGGTCGCATGTGGGCTGCGAAGTCCGCGTCACCGAAGCCACAGACCGCAATATCTTCAGGAACCCGCAAGCCACGCGCTTGCGCCTCCACGATGACGCCCTGTGCCAGCGGGTCAGAGCTGCAATAGATGGCCTGCAATGCGGGGTCTGCTTGCAGCAGTTCATGCAGTGCGCGCCGCCCCAGTGCCAGGCTGCTGGGAGCAGGCACGGTGGCCGTCGGAACATCGCGACCCACTGTCGCCAGAAAGCCTTCGCGCCGCAGGGATGCGCGGTGGTCGTCCCCCGTTGCAATGCCCAGGCGACGCCAGCCCTTGCCCAGAAAGTAGCCCGCGATGGCCCCACCCACCTTCACGTGTGAGAACCCCACCAGCATGTCGGTTGGGCGGTCACTCAGGTCCCAGGTTTCGACGACAGGAATACCCAGGCGGCGCAGCTTGTCGCGGGCTGCGTCGGAATGCACCAGGCCCGTGACGACGATGCCGTCAGGCCTGCGGCTGATCATGGTGTTGAGCAAGGCTTCTTCGCGGGAATGGTCGTAACCGGTCTGCCCGAGGATGAGCTGATAACCAGCCTCATCCAGCGCCTGCGTCAACGCCTGTACCGTGGGCAGAAATTGGGCGACCGAGATAGCCGGTACCAGCCCCACCACCAAAAGACTGCGTTTGGACTTGAGCCCACCCGCCAGGAGGTTGGGAATGTACCCCGTCGTTTCGACGGCTTTTTGCACCCGTGCGATGGTTTTTTCTGACACCAGGGTCGGGTTGCTCAGTGCTCGGGATGCCGTGATCAGGGATACACCGGCTTCCCTGGCAACGTCATGGAGGGTGGCGGCTTTCAAAATGAACGAAGAGGGCATGGTTGGGCTTGAGGATTCGCCTGATTATGAGGCTGTTCTCTGGGGGCTTCAGATACAGGTTGACAGCACAAAATGACAACGTTATCATTTATGTTGATGCAAATGAATTTGCCTCAAGCTAAATACCATGCTGAGAAACTTTACGCCAATATCGGTCATTGTTGCAAAAATGACAACGTTATCAATTTTTGAATGAAAGTAACATGACAACTGCCCTGTTCAATTCCGCCTCTGCTACCGACCGCATCACGTGGGTTCGCGTCTCTTCTTGCTACCTGCCGCTGGCCACACCGATCAGCGACGCCAAGGTGCTGACCGGGCGCCAAAAGCCGATGACCGAGATTGTCATTCTGTTTGCAGAAATCGAGACCGAGAGCGGCCACAAAGGTCTGGGTTTCAGTTATTCCAAGCGGGCAGGTGGGCCTGGTCAGTTTGCACATGCCAAAGAAATCGCGCCCATGCTGATTGGCGAAGACCCCAGCGACATTGCCAAGCTGTGGGACAAGCTGTGCTGGGCGGGTGCCTCGGTCGGGCGCAGCGGCATGGCGACCCAGGCCATTGGTGCCTTTGACGTGGCCTTGTGGGATTTGAAGGCCAAGCGTGCCAACTTGTCGCTGGCCAAATTGTTAGGGTCATACCGCGATTCGGTGCGCTGCTACAACACCTCGGGGGGCTTCTTGCACACGCCGATTGACCAGTTGATGGTCAATGCTTCGGCCTCCATTGCGCGGGGCATTGGCGGTATCAAGCTCAAGGTGGGCCAACCTGACGCCGCGCTGGACATTGCACGCGTCACGGCGGTACGCAAACACCTGGGGGACGCGGTTCCCATCATGGTGGATGCGAACCAGCAGTGGGACCGGCCCACGGCCCAGCGCATGTGCCGCATTTTTGAGCAATTCAACCTGGTCTGGATTGAAGAGCCCCTGGACGCCTACGACCATGAAGGCCATGCCGCACTGGCGGTGCAATTCGACACCCCCATTGCCACGGGCGAAATGCTGACCAGTGCCGCCGAGCATGGCGACCTGATCCGTCACCGCGCCGCCGACTACCTGATGCCTGATGCCCCCCGCGTTGGCGGTATCACCCCGTTCCTGAAAATTGCCGCACGGGCTGAAGACGCAGGTTTGATGTTGGCCCCGCACTTTGCGATGGAGCTGCATGTGCACCTGGCCGCTGCCTACCCGCGTGAGCCTTGGGTGGAACATTTTGAATGGCTGGAACCGCTGTTCAACGAGCGCATCGAGATCAAGGATGGCCGGATGTTGGTGCCCACCCGGCCCGGCCTGGGGCTGTCATTGACTGAGCAGACCCAAGTTTGGACGCGCGAGGCGGCAGAGGTGGGGCGGCGCGTTTAGCGCCCAGGCCATCGTCTTGCAGTCCTTTTTACCCTGTCAACAGATCCCACAATCACCATGCACATCACGACTGCAACCCTGCGTTTCGGCGCAGCCCTCTTTTTGGCACTGAGCGCCCTCACGGCATCTGCCCAAAAATTTCCCAATACGCCGATCAAGTTGCTGGTGGGCACACCACCAGGCGGAACAACCGACATCATGGCGCGCCTGGTAGCGCAGAAAATGGGAGATCTGCTGGGCCAGCCCGTGGTGGTGGACAACAAATCGGGCGCGGGTGGACTGATCGCGGCAGAAAGCGTGGCCAAGGCGCCTGCTGACGGCTACACGCTGTTGATGGCCCCGGCGCAACTGGCCACCTACCGCGCTTTGTACCCCAGCACCACGCTGGACCCGGAGCGCGACCTTGAACCTTTGGGCCTCATCGCTACCACGCCTTACGTGATGGTGGTGCATCCCCTGTTGCCCGTGAAATCGCTGCCGGAGTTGCTGGTCTATGCCCGCGCCAATCCTGGCAAGTTGTCGCTCGCCGGTTCCACCCCCGGCGGTGCGCAGCATCTGAGCTGGGAGCTTATCAAGCGCCGTGCCAGTGTGGACATGCAATACGTCCCGTACCGAGGTACGGGGGCGCTGATGCCTGATTTGCTGGCGGGCCGTCTGCAAGCCGGCATCGACAATGTTGCTGTGCTGACCCCCTACATCAAAAGCGGCCAGCTTCGTGGCATTGCCGTGACCAGCGCCAAACCCACGGTACTGATGCCCGATCTTCCGACCGTCGCATCGAGCGCCATTCCCGGTATGACGGATTTTCAGGCGATTGGCTGGTTTGGCGTGTACGCTGCGGTCAAAACACCGCCTGACGTGCTGGCCGCTCTGCGGACAGCCGTAGGCACCATGATGGCCTCTGGTGACATGCGCGCTCGCCTTGCCGCCATGGGCGCAGAACCCCAAACCGGATCCAGTGACGACATGCGAAATCTGCTTCACCGTGAAGTCACGGTGTGGACCAAGGTGATTCAGGAAAGCGGTATCAAGCTGCAGTGAGCAACCCGTGGCTTAGGGTGAGAGGGGACGCATTGCGGCCACGCTCTCAACCCTATCGCCGTTTTCATCACTGCTGAGCGTAGACGCCCACAAACCCGCGCGTCAGGGCGCTCACTGTTGGGCTACCGTGCACCACCACGGCAAAGGCGGTGCTGCCATTGCCCTTCACATAGCTGTAGGCCGAGAAAACGGAATAACCCCCGGTGCTTGCAGCCACGGCAGTACTGTTGAGACCCGCTGTCACGTTGGCCGCTGTGATGGTGTTGGTGCTGACCGTGCCATTGTTGGTGTTGACCAGCGTAGCGTCACCACTGGCATTGAATGTCAGCGTATTGCCGCTGGGTGTCGCGCAGTCTTCACGGTAGATGCTGAACGACTGGTTCGCCAAGGTGCTGGCTTGCGTTACGCGTGTGGATGTGCTGGCTACCAGCACATCGGTCGATTTCGCCCCGTTGGTGCCTTCGCCGGTGGCCGCTTGCTGGCACAGCATGGCGATGGCGGGCAGGTTGCTGTCAGCCGTGTTGCTGCTGATGGCCATGCTTTTGGTGAGCGGCGTGCCATAAGCGATGCCGCCGTCAGCATTGGCGTTGGGTGTCATGCTGATCGTCAGGCCACGCAGGCTCAAACTGCCAGCCACGCCCAGGCCTTTGTTGGTGAACGTGGCGGTGGTGCCGACTGCGCTCAGGTCTTGCAAGTTGTTGATGGCGGTGTAGGTCGCCGTGATGGGCGTTGCTGATGTGGTGACGGTCGCTGTTGTGCTGGCACCCGTACTGGTGCTTGTATTCGTACCTGTGCTGGCCGTGGTTGTGCTGCTTCCACCGCCGCCACAGGCGGTCAAAGCAGTTGCGAAGGATACGGCGGCGCAGAGGGCAAACAGGGGGTATTTCATAGAGGGGGGATTGGGCGGTGTTGGCAAAGGCATGCAGAGATAATTCTGTGCATGCCCCCATCGTAGGGACGTTGAGGGCTGGGCGCATCATCACAATGAATGATTGTGCGGAAAAGGAAGCAGGGAGAACCATGACGTTAGACGACAGCCACTGGGACCAGTTGATTGGGGATTTGTACGATGCCGTGACGGCTCCCGAGCGCTTTGACAGCGCAGTTTCCGCTTTTGAGCGGTGCATCGACAGCGATGGCTTCCACCTGTTTGCCGCTGATGCGCACGGTGCGGTGTGTTTCACGGCGATCAATATAGATTGGGTGGAGCAGGCCACCCTCACCAACTACCATGGGCATTACATCCACCAAGACCCCCGCAAAGTGGTGATTGATACCGCACCTGTCGCTAAAGCTTTCAAATGCAGTCACTTTTTTGACAATCGGTTTGTGGGGAAAAGCGAGTTTTACCAAGATTGGCTCATTCCTGCGGGTGCCCGTTTTGTCGCTGGCGGCGCACTGCTGCGCACGCCCGAACTCAACAGCTACTGTGTGTTCAACCGCCGCTTAGGGCGGGTCGATTTTGATGACCATGATGTCAAGTTGCTGGGGCGCTACTTACCTCATCTCTCGCGTGCTGTGCGGCTGATGCTTCAACACCAAGACCTCAAGCTGCAAATCGCAGCGAGTGCCGTGGTGCTTGAGCAGCAAACTTTGGGCGTGGTCGGGCTGAACCAGCAGCACCGTGTGGTGTATGCCAACACGAGAGGCCAGCGCTGTATGGCGCAATGGCGCAAGGGGGGATTCAACGGCGGCGGGCTCCGTGTGGATGGCGAGCTCGCGCAGGCGGTGGACTTGGCCCACGCGACGTGCCAGCCGCAGGTGCTGCGCCGCAGAGATGGCGAACATGACAACGTGGTGTCCGTATGGCCCGCACCTCAAGGGGGGCGAGAACCCTGGTTGTCTTCTTTCATGCCCAATGATGCCGTGCCTTTGCACACGCTGGTGATGTTCAAAACCATAGCCCCCGGCGCCGGGGTGACGCACCAGATGTTGATCCAACTCTATGGTCTGAGTCCTGCCGAATCGCGGTTGGCGGGTGAGTTAATGCGTGGCCAGTCGATGGATGACTACGCTCAAAACTTCAATGTGAGCGTCAACACCGCCCGCACGCAGCTGCGTGCTGTACTGGCCAAGACCGGGTTCAAGCGACAGCAAGAGCTGGTGCGGATGTTGGCGGCTTTGCCTGCGGGCTTGCGCTGAGGCGACGCTGATCAATCTGCCGTGATTCCCGCCGACTTGATGGTCTTGGCCCAAAACGCGGTGTCCTTCGTCACCAAATCACCCAGTGCAGCAGGTGGCAGGTAACGCAACTCCACACCTGCGCCGTCGGCGCGGGTTTTGGTTTCAGGCAACTCCAGCGCAGCTTTGATTTGGCCGCTGAGTTTGGCAATCACATCGGGGGGCGTGGCAGCGGGCGCGAAGATGCCGATCCAGGCTTCAATCTCAAAGCCCTTCAAGCCCGCCTCTGCGGTGGTGGGCACATTGGGCATAGCGGGGTGGCGGGTTTTACCGGCCACGGCCAATGCTTTCAATTTACCTGCCTGTACCTGACCCATCACGGAGGGTGGGGTGGTGATGAAGACCTGCACCTGGCCGGACAGCACATCCTGCACCGCTGGCCCAGAGCCTCGGTAGGGGATATGCACCATGCTGGTTTGGGTTTGCTGCTTGAACATTTCGGTGCCGATGTGCGAAAGCGAGCCGTTGCCCTGTGAGGCATAGCTCAGCCGACCGGGGTTGCTCTTCAGGTACTTGATGAACTCTTGCAAGGTGTTGGCAGGCACGGCCGGGTTCACCGCGATCACGTTGGTGGCCACGGTAATCAGCGCAACGGGGGCAAAGTCTTTTTGCGACCAGGGCAGTTTGGTGTTCAGGTTCGGGTTGCCTACGTGGTACGCCGAGTAGGAGTTCAGCAGCGTGTAGCCATCCGGGTTGGCGCGGGCCACCGTTTGGTAGGCGATGTTGCCACTGCCGCCGCCCCGGTTGTCCACCACCACCGACTGGCCGACCACTTTGGCGAGCGAGTCTGACAGGATGCGGGCTGAGGCATCGACAAAGCCGCCGGGAGGGTTCGGCACGATCAGCGTGATGGGTTTGGTGGGGTAGCCCTGTGCGTGGGCAAGGCCACAAAGCAGGGTGGTGGCTAGGCTGACGGTGAGGTGCCGAAAAGCAAGGGTAAAGGGCGTCATGTGGTGTCTCGTTGGTGTGTTTATGTTGAATGGCACGCAGCACATGGCATATTAATAACGGCCTGACAGCAGCGCACCTGCATTAGGCACCCGTCGCTCCAGCCCCAAACTTTTCAGCAGCGCATAGGTGGTGCAGACGGAGCTGGACACCACCGGCAGACCACTGGCCGCCTCGATCATCGGTACCGATGCCAAGGAGGGCATCTGTACGCAGGCGGACGCCACGATGGCGTCTGCCCCTTTCACGTTCAGTTGCTTCCACAGCGCTGCAGGCGCTTTCGGGTCGCGCGCGCCCACGGCGAGGTTGTCGTGGATTTCCAGCGAGATGCTGTCAATCACCTCGATACCTTCGTTTTCGATGTAGTCGATCACCATGCGCGTCAGCGGCTTCATGTACGGCGCGATGAGGGACACCCGCTTCGCGCCGATGGCTTGCAAGCCTTCAACCAACGCCCCGGCGCTGGTGATGACTGGCGTCGGGGCGCCATTGGCTGCCGTGATCTCGTGCAGACGGCGTTGCGATGCGCGGTGGTAGCCCAGCCCCATGCTCATGATGGCCACGAGGCAGGCGTAACCCATCACGTCCATGCGGGCGTCCGACAACTCCAGCGCGCAGCGGTCAGAGTCTTTGTCCATGGCTTCCAACTCTTCCTTGGTGACGGATTTCATGCGCATCCTGCTCGAATGGAAGGTGAAACGCTCGGGCAGCACCAGCTCACGGGCGTGCAACATGGCAGGGATTTCCGTTTCCATGGTGGTATTGGAGCTGGGCACGATCAGTCCCACACGGAACTGGTTTTGAGCGGGAGTGTGGGCGGCTTGGGTCATAGGTCTGTCTTTCGAGGACGGTGCAGGTTGAACGTGGAATGCCCGGATTGTGGGATTTCAGATTCATACAAACAAATACATAATTCAGATAAATCTATACCTTAAGCAAATAGATAAGTCGCTTACCTCACCCTGCTGAACACCGCCCATGGAACTGCGCCAAATCCGTTACTTCACCGTGCTCGCGGCTGAGTTGAGCTTCACCCGCGCCGCGCAGCGCCTGCATGTGTCACAACCTCCGCTGAGCTTGCAAATCGCGAATTTAGAAACCGAGCTGGGCGCGCGCTTGTTTGACCGTACCAGCCGCAGCGTGATGTTGAGTGAGGCGGGCAAAGCCTTTTTGCCTCACGCGCAAGCCATCTTGGCGCGGTTGGATGAAGCGCGCAGCCATGTGCAGCGCGTCGCCAGTGGTTTACAGGGGCGGGTGCAGGTAGGGTTGGCGGGGTCTCACTTTTTGGGGCCATTTCCCCAGTTCATCCCGCAATTTCGCCAGCAACGGCCTGCTGTGGAGGTGGTGCTGAAAGAGATGATGCCGTCAGACCACCTGCAAGCCCTGCGCGACGGCCAACTCGATTTGAGCCTGTCGCGCAATCCCCTGAATGCGGCCCTCAGCTCGGGTCTACTGCCCTTTGATGCCGCTCTTGACTCTGCCCTCAGCGCCTCGTTGCTTTGGCGCGACCCGGTGGTGGTGGCGCTGCCGCCAGGGCACCGGTGGGTAGGCCGTGCCACGCTGCGTTTGGCCGAGTTGAAAGACGAGGATTTCGTGTTTTACCGCCTGAGCTCATCGCCTTTCGCCGGGCGCTTGTTTGAGGCTTGCGTGCAGGCCGGTTTTGCCCCCCGCATCGTTCAACAGGTGATCGAGGTTCCTGCCGCGCTCAATTTGGTAGCGGTTGGCCTGGGTGTTGCCCTGGTGCCTGCATCCTTGGCCATGCTGCGCAAAGACGCGGTACCGATCTGCCAGCTTGAACTGCCACCCTCCGGTGAGGTGTTGAACGGTGACGTGTATGTGCTGTGGCGCACCGCAGACACTGCACCCGCTGTGACCGAATTCAGGAAGCTGCTGGTGGATTGGGCCGCGTTGCACCAGACCGTGTGATACCGCGGATCTGCCTCAATACAGCCCACGTACCTTCGCGTGCAGCCGCGCCAACCCCAAGAGCGCATCGGTGTTGGGCGTTGCCACCCCGGTGATTTGTCCCAGCTCACGCACCGCGCCGACCAGCGCATCCAGTTCTACGGTACGTCCCGCTTCCACGTCTTGCAACATTGACGTTTTGAAGGCCCCCAGCTTGCGCGTCACCTGATGGCGGTCTTCGGGTTGCTGGTCAATCGGGATGCCGATGCGTACCCCGATTTCCTTCGCTTCCAGCATCACACTCGATATGAAGTTGCGTACCAACTCGTCGTCCAAAATCAAATCGGTGGTGGCCCCAGTCATGGCGCTGACGGGGTTCACCGTCATGTTGCCCCACAGCTTGTACCAGGTGTCGCGCTGAATTTGGGGGGAGACGGTCGCGTCCAGTCCCGCTGCATTCAGCATCGCGACAAGGGTTTCCAGGCGTTCGCTTCGACCCCCGGCAGGCTCGCCCAGGATCAATTTGTCGCCGAAATTTTGTTGCACAAAACCGGGCTCTTTCAGCGCGTAACTGGCGTGAACCACACAGCCAATCACATGGTGTGCGGGGATGGCAGCGGCGATTTCGCCCGTGGCGTCCACGGTGTGCAGCGGCGTGCTGGCGAAGTCCCCACCAAAGCCTTGCAGGAACCACCAGGGTACGCCATTCATGGCCGTCAGCACCAGGGTGTTCGGGCCTAAAAGGGGGGCGATGTGGCGAGCCACATCGGGCAGCGCAGGGGCTTTCACCGCGACGATCACCACGTCTTGCACGCCCAGCGTGGCCGGGTCAGCGCTCACCCGTACTGGCGCGGTGACGACTGCAGGCGCCTTGGTGTCGGATGAGGCGCCCGGTGGTGTGGCGGGTTGCAAACGCAAACCGTGCTGACGCAGCGCTGCCAGCGTATTGCCGCGTGCCACCACGCTGATGGTATGCCCTAAAGAGGCGGTCGGGTCGCCCAAGCGCGCGCCAATCCAGCCTCCAATGGCTCCAGCACCGTAGATACAAATTTTCATCATCAAATCCAGTTTTTGTGCAATTGCAATGGGCGTAGCGTGCTCTAATTTTTATAGCTATTGTCCAGCCGATCCACCTGCCGCACCAGCGCATCGAACACGTCCTGACCTGCGCCAAACCGGGCATCGAATTGCAGCGCGTCGTTCGTCGTCTTGTCTGCCACCGCCTCAGTTACCGGGATGGCGGCACCCAGCGCTGCTTGGGTGACTTGGATGTCGCAAGCGCGTTGCAGCGTCCACAGGCGAACAAAGGTCAGCGCAGCGTGGGACCGCAGGCCAGCAGACCATGGTTGCGCAAGATCAACAGCGGCTTGGTGCCCAGATTGGCCAGCAGGCGCGGGGTTTCTTCAGCGTGGACGGTGATGCCCTCAAACGCATGGTAGGCCACCATGCCGTGCAACTGCGCCGAGTAAAAGTTGTTTTGGGCCAGGCCACCCTGCGTACACGCCACAGCCACGCCGTTGGTGGTGTGGGTGTGCATCACGCAATGGGCTTCGGGGTTGTGGGCATGGATGGCCGCGTGAACGGTGAAGCCTGCGGGGTTGACATGCCAGGGGTTGTCCAGGCTGAGCTGATCGAGCTTGTTGCCTTGCAGGTCGATTTTGAGCAAATTACTGGCCGTGACTTCCGAGTAGTGCAGGCCAAAAGGATTGATGAGGAACTGCTTTTCGCCACTCGTCACGCTGTCGGGCAGGCGCAGCGTGATGTGGTTGTAGATCATCTCTGTCCAGCCGAGCATGGCAAAGATGCGGTAGCAGGCGGCCAGTTGTACGCGCGCTTGCCATTCGTCCGGGTGCATGGGGTGGTGCAGCAGTTTGGCGGGGATGGTCATGGTGAGGGTGGTGGTCATGGAGCGCTTTGCTGTAGGGATGGGTGACTGGTATTGAAGTATGGGCGAGAGTAGGGCTCTGTCACAAGCCATAAATAATCGACTATTCTTAAGGATTGCTAATGAATTAATGAATGAAGGCAGTTCTCGCTGCTTTGCCTCTGCCATGTCCCTGCCCCGCTTTACCCCCCGCCAATTGGACGCCTTTGTTGCTGTGGCCGAGCTGCGAAGCTTTGCCGCCGCTGCACAGCGTTTGTCCCTCACGCCGTCCGCCGTCAGCCAGCTGGTGAACGAACTGGAGAACGCCGTGGATTTCAAACTCTTTGACCGCAGCACTCGCCGTGTGGACATTTCCAGCGCTGGGCGTGAATTCTTAGCGTCTGCTGACAGCGTGCTCAAGCACATGCGCTTGGCCCAGTCGGCCGCTGACGATGTGCGCCACCGTGCAGCAGGCTTGGTTCGCATCGCTGCGCCCCTGGTCGTGGCCAGCGTCATCTTGCCCCGCGCCATCAAGGCCTACCTGCAAGAGCGGCCCAAAGTGAAAGTCCACATCCGCGACACACCGGTTGAAAAGCTTGTCGATGCTGTGGTGAGCGGTGACGCCGATTTAGCACTGGGCCCCGATCGTGCCGTGGGTGACGATTTGTTACGCACCACGCTGTTCCAAAGCCCCTGGGTGCTGTGGTGTGCCCCCGAACACCCGTTGGTGAAGCAGCGCACCGTGACATGGCTGGAACTGCGTGACCACCCGCTGGTTGCCGCAGGCCGCGACCATGAACGCAGCGTCGCCCACATGAGCCACGCGTTGCCCGGCAATGAGCGGGTGACGCCGGTGGATGTGGTGGACAACATGTCCACCGCGCTGGGTATGGCAGCGGCGAACCTGGCGGCTACGTTGTCACCGGCTTACGTCAAAGCACTGGCCAAGCCGTTGGGGTTGGTGATGCGCCGCATCGTGTCGCCCGTGGAGATGCGCCAGATTTGCCTCTACCGGCCTGCACAGCGGGTGAGTTCCCCTGCGGCGGAGGGGTTTGCGGCGCATTTGGAGGGGTACTTTGTGGGAGCGAAGTTGGATTGATGTTGCTTGGGGCGGCTTTACCCCCAGGCAACCGCCGCTGTGAACATATACCCCGCCCCGTACACCGTTTTGATGATTTTGGGGTTCTGCGGGTCGTCCTCAATTTTGCGGCGTATGCGTGAGATCCGCACGTCGATGCTGCGGTCCATGGGCGACAAATCGCGTTGTCCCATCAGCTGCTCACGGGTCAAAATTTGGTGTGGGCGCTCGACAAAAGTACGCAGCACCTGGGTTTCTGCTGTGCCCAGAATATGCGGTGTGCCGTCAGGAGCCAGCAGAGTGTTGGCGGCGCAGTCCAGCGTCCAGCCCACAAAGCTGGCGTAGCGCCGCTGGGGTGCGCCAGTCGGGAGCGTTACAGCTGCCCGACGGCGCAGGATGCTGCGTACGCGGGCGACGAGTTCACGTGGCTCGAAGGGCTTGACCATGTAGTCGTCACCGCCGATCTCCAGTCCCATCACACGGTCAAAGGTGTGGCCACGCCCAGTGAGGATCAGCAGACCGCAGTTGTTGCGACTGCTGATTTGGCGAACCAGCTCAATACCGTCCATGTCGGGCAGGCCCAGGTCAATCACACAGAGCTCGGGGCGTGCCACTGGCAATTGGCGCAGTACCGAACTGCCATCGTGAAAGCCCTCCACGTCGAACCCAAATCCCTCCAGTGCATGGATGACAAGGCGAGCGACGGCCAAGTCATCTTCCACCACGTAGATGAGCGGACGCTTGGACGAAAGTGCAGGCGGGTGGGTGGGATGGCTCATGGTTGCCCCAGCATAGCAACGAGCTGTGCTTTGGTGAATGGCTTGGCCAACAGCGGTATTTTGGGAAACTGTGCGTGGGTTTCTGCGGCCGTGCCCGTCTCCGGCGCATAGCCGCTCATCAACACGATATGGGGAATACAGCCTTGTGCCAAAGCGTGGCGGGCGACTTGGCGACCATCTACGCCACCGGGCATCACGATGTCCGACAGCAGCAACCGAATGCCCGGGGTTTGGTCAAGGATGTGCAGCGCTTCGGTGCCGGTCTCAGCTTCGATCACGGCGTAGCCCAAGTCCAGCAGCAGGCGGCGCACGGTGTGTCGTACGCTGGGGTCGTCTTCTACCAGCAAGGCGAGGCCTTGGTCGCGATCTGTGAGGTGGGCTGCGTCAGGGTCATCGCTACAGGTGGAGGCCGGTTGACTTGTGGTGCAGGTCGTGACTTGTGTTCTCGCGGCTGTGGCGTCGTCAATCAACGGTAGCCACAGCGTGACCTGTGTGCCTTGTCCAGGCTCGCTGGCTATCGCCACCGTGCCACCAGACTGGCGGGCAAAACCGTAAACCATCGCAAGACCTAAGCCTGTGCCGCGTCCTGGTACTTTGGTTGTAAAAAATGGCTCAAAAGCGCGGGCGCGGGTGGTCGCGTCCATGCCACAACCATCGTCTTGTACATGTATGCAGGCGTAATGGGCACCGGGCAAGTTCAGCAGCGCGGCATCCCTGGGCTGCAAGATTTGGGCGATGCACCGCACGGTGATGTTCCCGCGCAATTCCACGGCGTCGCGGGCGTTCAAAATCAAATTCAATACCGCATTTTGCAGCTGGTGAGGGTCTAGCTGGGAACGCAGGAGGTCAGTGCCTACAACTACGTTCAAATTGACCGTTTCAGGCAGACTGCGCCGAACCAGCTTGTCGATAGACGCGATTTGTGGGTTCAGATCGACTACGCTGGTTTCCAGCGGGTGCTTGCGCGAAAACGAAAGCAGGCCTTTGATGAGTTCCGAGCCTCTGCGGGCGGCATCAATGGCCGGGTCAATGAACCCATCTGCGCGGGGCCGTGCCCAAGGCGTCTCGCCTAAAGCGGTGAGGTTGCCCAAAATCACCGTCAGGATGTTGTTGAAATCATGCGCCAAGCCGCTACTGAGTTGCCCCACAGCCTCCATCTTTTGCGCTTGAACCATCAGCTCATGCGAGCGGCGTTGGGCGGTGATGTCAAAGGTCAGCTCGAAACAGCCCACCACACCGCCATGGGCCGCAACTTCGGGGATCAGTGACGTGCGGGCAACGAGGTCGCGGCCATCCACCGTGCGCACGTCGTACTCGAACGTCACGGGTTCGCCGCGCAAGGCACGCATCACGTTGGGTTTGATGCGCAGGTAGGTATCCACACCCAGGTACGCGCGGGCGCTGACTGCCTGGGGCTGGGTCGGATCGAGGCCGAACCAGTCCAAGTAGCCTCGGTTGATGTAGCGGTAGCTGCGGTGGTGGTCAAAGTAGGCCACCAGTGCCGGTATGGAGTCGGTGATGAGCCGCATTTGTTGCTCGCTGCGACGCAGCTCCGCAGTGCGCTCAGCCACACGAGTTTCCAGCAGCGCGTTGTGCTCGCGGATGAGTTGCTCGGCTTGGCGTTGTGCGGTCACATCGGAGTAGAGCGATACAAAACCATGGCCTGGCACTGGGAAGCCGCGCACGCGCAACACTGTGCCGTCGGGCCGGGTGCGTTCCATATCGTGGGCTGAGAAAGTGCGTGCTGCCTCGACACGCTCATGGATTTGCTGCTCGCGGTTGCCCGCGCCATAGTCGCCGCGCTCGGCGTTGTAGCGGATGTAGTACTCGAAGGGCGTACCCACCTGGGTGGTGTCCAGCGGGAAATCCAGCAGCCGCAGGAAGGGCGTATTCCACGCCACCATGCACAGGTTTTCGTCAATCAGGGTGAAGCCTTGGTCGATCAGGTCTAGCCCGGCTTGCAGCGATTGGTAGCGTTTATCCATGCTGAATTCTAGGTTTGAGGCGGGGGGCGTGGTGGGCTTGAATTCAGCTTGCAATCATTCGTCACATTTCAGAAAGACTGTTGCAAACATTTCTTTCGATGATCGCTGCACGAGACATTCCCCGTCTGCGAAGCGTGCCAAACCAAGGCACGCGGCAAGCAGGGGAAGGAGACAGCATGAGCAACCCTTACACCCACGGCCTGGACAAGAACAGTGCCAACTTCGTAGCACTTTCGCCGCTGAGCTATATCGAGCGTGCCGCCCGCGTTTACCCCACGCACAACGCCGTGATTTACGGTGACAAGCGCCAAACCTGGGCCACCACCTACGCCCGCTGCCGCCAACTGGCCCACGCCCTGAAAGCGCATGGCATTGGCGAGGGTGACACCGTGGCCGTCATGCTACCCAACGTGCCCGCCATGCTGGAGGTGCATTTTGGTGTGCCCATGACCGGTGCGGTGCTCAACACCCTCAACACCCGCCTGGATGCCGAGGCCATCGCCTTCATGCTGCAACACGGTGAAGCCCGCATGTTGCTGACCGACCGTGAGTTCTCCAGCACCATCGAGCAAGCCTTGGCACTGATGGGCGATAAGCGTCCCTTCGTGATTGAGGTGGAAGATGATGCAGCGCCTGCTGGTAAAGCGTTAGGTGCTATCAATTATGAAGACTTTATAGCCCAGGGCCGTGCTGATTTTGAGTGGGCTCTGCCGGGTGATGAGTGGGATGCCATCGCGCTCAACTACACATCAGGCACCACGGGTAACCCGAAAGGTGTTGTCACCCACCACCGGGGGGCCTACCTCAATGCCGCCAGCAACGTGATCTCCTGGGAGCTGCCACACCACGCCACGTACCTGTGGACGCTGCCGATGTTCCACTGCAATGGCTGGTGCTTCCCCTGGACGATGGCTTTGGTCGCAGGCACCAGTGTGTTCCTGCGTCGGGTTGATCCCGCCCTGATTTTCCCGCTGATCCGTGAGCACCGCATCACGCACATGTGCGGGGCGCCCATTGTTTACAGCATGCTAATTCATGCCCCTGCCACCCTACGAGACGGCATTGCGCACCCTGTGAAAGGCTTGATCGCCGGTGCTGCGCCACCCGCTACGGTGATTGAGGGTTGCGATAGCGTGGGCATAGATATCACCCATGTCTACGGTCTGACCGAGGTCTATGGCCCTGCTGCCGTGTGCGCCAAGCAAGACGCTTGGGCCAGTTTGCCCCTGGCGCAGCGGGCCAGCCTCAATGCGCGCCAAGGCGTACCTTACCCTTTGCAGCAAGCTGTAGCGGTGCTAGATACTGACACCCTACAGCCTGTGCCAGCAGATGGCGTGACCTTGGGCGAAATTTTCTTTCAGGGCAATGTGGTGATGAAGGGGTATTTGAAAAACCCTGCGGCTACTGCCGAAGCCTTTGCCGGAGGCTGGTTTCATACCGGGGACTTGGCTGTGATGCACCCCGATGGTTACGTGCAAATCAAAGACCGCAGCAAGGACATCATCATCTCGGGCGGTGAAAACATCTCGTCGATTGAGGTGGAAGACGCCCTGCACCGCCACCCCGCTGTGATGCTGGCCGCCGTGGTCGCCCTGTTGGACGAGAAATGGGGTGAGGTGCCCTGCGCCTTCGTGGAATTGAAACCCGGCACACACGCCACCGAGCAAGAGCTGATCGTCTTTTGCCGCGCGCTGCTGGCACGCTTCAAGGTGCCCAAACGCATTGTGTTTGAGGTGCTACCCAAAACTTCCACCGGCAAGATTCAAAAGTTCGTGCTGCGTGACCAGCTCAAGTCCAGCCTGGCCAACGCCTGAGCGCCCAAGGAACCCCTGTGGTCAATACTTTCCATACTGCCAATATCCCCAGCACCGCGAACACCATCGCCCCCAACGACATCATCTTGCAAACCAAGGGCTTGACCAAAGAGTTCCTTGGCTTTGCCGCTGTCTCTGGCGTGAACCTCAGTGTCAAGCGTGGCAGCATCCACGCGCTGATTGGCCCCAACGGCGCAGGTAAAACCACGGTGTTCAATTTGCTGACCAAGTTTGTGCAGCCCACCTCGGGGACGATCACCTTCAACGGCACCGACATCAGCCGCGAAAGCTCGATTCAAGTCGCACGGCGAGGCATGATCCGCTCGTTCCAAATATCGGCCACGTTCACCCACCTGACGGCGCTGGAAAACGTGCGCGTTGCCTTGCAGCGCAAGCGCAAAGATTCGTTCAATTTTTGGTCATCGGAGGCCAGGTTGGATGTACTTAACGACCGAGCCATGGCCTTGCTGGAAGAGGTTGATCTTGCCTCCTTTGCCGATACCGTCACCGTCGAGATGCCGTATGGCCGCAAACGTGCGCTGGAGATCGCCACCACCCTGGCGCTCGACCCCGAGCTGATGTTGCTGGACGAACCCACCCAAGGCATGGGCCATGAGGATGTGGGCCGTGTCGTGGCGCTGATCCGTAAGGTCTCAGCCAATCGCACGATTTTGATGGTGGAGCACAACCTCTCGGTCGTGGAGTCGCTGTGCGACACGCTCACCGTGTTGCAGCGTGGCAGCGTGCTGGCCGAAGGCAACTACGCCACGGTGTCGAGCGACCCGCGCGTGCTGGAAGCCTATGTAGGAGTGGAAGCATGAGCACCATTGAGAAGCAAACCCCCGTAGAAATCCTGCGCCTCACGGGCTTGCAAGCCTTCTACGGTGAATCGCACATCCTGCACGGCATTGATCTGCACGTCAGCCAGGGCGAACTCATCACTCTGCTGGGTCGCAATGGCTCTGGCCGTTCCACTACGCTCAAAGCCATCATGGGATTGGTGGGCCAGCGCACCGGCTCCATCACCTTCAAGGGCCAGGAGATCACCGCCACGGCGCCGCACCGCATTGCACGCTTAGGCGTTGGGTTTTGCCCTGAAGAGCGTGGTATTTTTGCCGGTCTCTCGACCGAGGAAAACCTGATGCTGGCCCCTGTTGCAGCACCTGGTGGCATGACCTTGGACGAAATTTACGGCATCTTTCCCAATTTGCAAGAGCGTCGCAACAGCCCTGGTACGCGTCTTTCTGGCGGTGAGCAGCAAATGCTGGCGATGGCGCGCATTTTGCGCACCGGTGCCAAAACTTTACTGTTGGACGAAATCACCGAAGGCCTCGCTCCTGTGATTGTCAAAAAACTGGGTGAGGTGATTCGCCTGCTGAAAACACGCGGCTACACCATCATTTTGGTGGAGCAAAACTTTCGTTTTGCCGCACCGCTGGCCGACCGCCACTACGTGCTGGAGCACGGCAATATTGTGATGACCGTGCAAAAAAACGAGTTGGCCTCCAAGACCGACATCCTGCACGAGTTGCTGGGCGTTTAAACCCCGCCCTGTTCTTTCTTCTTTCTTTTTCTTATTTTTCGTACACCGGAGACCGTCCATGAAACTCAAACAAGTTGCCCAGGCTGCAAGCCTTTCCTTGGTGCTGGCCAGCGCCGCACAAGCCCAAGTGTCTGATGGCATGGTCAAAATCGGGGTGTTGACCGATTTGTCCGGCGTCTATTCCGACGTGGCAGGCCCAGGCACGGTGGTGGCGACCAAGATGGCAATTGAGGACTTCATCGCCGCAGAAAAGCCCACGTTCAAGATCGAAATGGTCTCCGCTGACCACCAAAACAAAGGCGACATTGCCGCTAACAAAGCGCGTGAATGGTTTGAGCGCGACAAGGTGGACGTGGCCTCTGAACTGGTCACCACCTCGGTCGGGTTGGCTGTGCAAAAAATCGCCAAAGAAAAGAACCGTATCGCTTTGATTTCAGGTGCCGCATCGACCGCCATCACCAATGAAAATTGCAACGACGTGACGGTGCATTGGACGTATGACACCTACGCTGTGGCCAATGGAACGGCCAAGGCTGTCACTAAAGGCGGCGGCAAAAAATGGTTCTTTTTGACCGCAGACTACGCCTTTGGCCACGCGCTGGAAAAGGACGCCAGCGATGTGGTGAAAGCCAATGGCGGTGAGGTGATTGGCGCGGTGCGCCACCCCTTTCCGGGGTCTGATTTCTCGTCGTTTTTGCTCAAGGCGCAATCGTCTGGTGCACAGATCATCGGCTTGGCCAATGCAGGTGGTGACACCATCAATTCCATCAAGCAAGCAGCCGAGTTTGGCATCACGCCCAAGCAATCGTTGGCAGGCTTGCTGATGTTCATTACCGACGTGCATTCCCTGGGCTTGAAGAACACCCAAAGCATGTACCTCACTGAAGGTTTTTACTGGGATTTGAACGACGAAACCCGGGCTTGGTCCAAGCGTTTCTTTGCCCAGCACAAGCGCATGCCCACGATGATTCAGGCCGGGCAGTACTCGTCCGTCATGCACTACCTGAAGGCCGTGAAAGCCATCAACAGCGACGATACCGCCCGTGTGATGACGCAGATGAAGAAGACGCCGGTGAACGACTTTTTCGCCAAAAACGGCACCATCCGCGAAGATGGCCGCATGGTGCATGACATGTACCTGATGCAGGTCAAAAAGCCAGCGGAATCGAAGACCCCTTGGGACTACTACAACGTGAAAGCCGTGATCCCTGCGGCTGAGGCGTTCCAGCCGCTGTCGGCATCACGCTGTTCGTTGATCAAGAAATAAGCCACGGCTTCGTTGCTAACCGTACCCGTACCAGGACTCACACCGTGGAAATTTTCGGCATCACGTCGCAGGCCTTTTTTGGGCAGCTGCTGCTGGGCCTCATCAATGGCTCGTTTTACGCCATTTTGAGCCTTGGGTTGGCCATCATTTTTGGCCTGCTCAACATCATCAACTTTGCCCACGGTGCGCAGTACATGGTGGGTGCGTTTGTGGCCTGGATGGGCTTCACCTACTTTGGCATCAGCTACTGGGTTTCTCTGCTGCTGTCACCTCTGGTGGTGGGTGTGGTGGCGGTGCTGATTGAGCGCACAATGCTGCGGCATTTGTACAAGCTCGATCACTTGTATGGCCTGCTTTTGACCTTTGGGCTGGCACTGATTACCGAGGGTGTGTTCAAAAATATCTTTGGTGTGTCGGGCGAATCCTACGAGGTGCCTGAGCTGCTATCAGGTGGCGTGAATCTGGGCTTCATGTTCTTGCCTATTTACCGGGGCTGGATTGTGGTGGCTGCGCTCTCTGTCTGCATGGTGACGTGGTACGTGATCGAGCGCACCAGCCTGGGTGCCACGCTGCGGGCGGCCACCCAGCGGCCTGATTTGGTGCAGGCGTTGGGCATCAACGTGCCAGTGCTCGTCACCACCACGTATGCCGCTGGTGCTGCGCTTGCGGCCTTTGCCGGGGTGCTGGCTGCACCAGTGATGCAGGTGAACCCGGTGATGGGCTCAAACCTCATCATTGTGGTGTTTGCGGTGGTGGTGATTGGCGGTATGGGCTCGATTTTGGGCTCCATCGTCACGGGCTTGGGCCTGGGCATCATTGAAGGCCTGACCAAGGTCGTGTACCCCGAGGCCTCGGCTGTGGTGATTTTTGTCATCATGGTGCTGGTGCTGCTTGTCAAACCCGCTGGCCTGTTTGGCAAGCAAGCCTGAAGGCGCTGTGATGACTTCTGTTCCTAATCGCAGTCTTGGCACTGCGCCTAGTTCTTCTGCGAAATCCGCAGCCGCCAGCCGTCGCACCCGCTTGATGTTCGCTTGCCTGATTGCTGTAGGCAGCATTGCACCGTTCGTGATGTACCCCACTTTCCTGATGAAGGTGCTGTGTTTCGCGTTGTTTGCGTGTGCCTTCAACCTGTTGCTGGGTTTTGCCGGACTGCTGTCGTTCGGTCACGCCGCCTTTTTTGGAGGCTCGGCCTACATCACCGGCCACCTGTGTCGCAATTGGGGTCTGCCACCGGAGCTGGGTTTGCTGGCCGGCACAGTATTTGGTGGTGTGTTGGGGGCTGTATTCGGCTGGGTAGCGATTCGCCGCGAGGGTATTTACTTCGCAATGATTACGCTGGGTCTGGCGCAGCTGGTGTTCTTTTTGGCGATGCAGTTCCACTTCACGGGCGGCGAAGACGGCATGCAGGGCATCCCGCGCGGCAAGCTGTTTGGCGTGGTGGACATGTCGGACAACATAGCCATGTATTTCTTCGTATTTGCGGTTTTTTTGGCGGGCTTTTGGCTCATCAACCGCACCATTCATTCGCCGTTTGGCCAAATTTTGAAAGCCATCCGTGACAACGAGCCTCGCGCCATTTCGCTGGGCTATGACGTGGCGCGCTACAAGCTGCTGGCATTTGTGATCTCAGCCTCGCTGGCAGGTTTGGCCGGGTCGATGAAATCCCTGGTGTTCCAGCTTGCTTCCTTGGCTGATGTGCATTGGCACACATCGGGTCAGGTGGTGCTGATGACGTTGATGGGGGGCTTGGGCACCATCCTCGGCCCGGTCGCAGGCGCACTGACCATTGTGGGTCTGGAAAATTTGCTGGCCGACAAGGTGGGCTCATGGGTCAGCGTCATCATGGGAGCGATGTTTGTGCTGTGCGTGCTGCTGTTCCGCCGGGGCGTGGTGGGTGAAATTGGCGCGCTGTTCAACAAATCGGTACCCCCTCATTCAAGTCAATCAAGCCATTGAAGGACAAGACGCTATGAACGAACAGTACGGCCACGACATTGAGGACCTGCACATCGGCATGTTCGCCAGCTTCGCCAAGACTATCACCGAGGCCGACATTGTGCTGTTCGCGGGTGTGTCGGGCGATAACAACGCGGTACACACCAACGAAGAGTTTGCCGCCACCACGCAGTTTGGCGGGCGCATTGCACATGGGTTTTTGACGGCCAGCGTGATCTCTGCCGCTGTGGCCAACCGCTTGCCTGGCCCTGGCACGGTGTACCTGGGACAGCAACTGCGTTTTCGTGCACCCGTGAAGCCGGGTGACACGGTACACGCCACGGTGACGGTCAAGTCCGTGGACGTGGTGAAAGCCCGTGCCGTGCTGGAAACCGTCTGCCGGGTGCGTGGCACTGTGGTGGTTGACGGCGAGGCCACGGTGATGACCACCTCCGCTGCGCGCCGCAGCGCGCTGGCCACCGCTGTGCCCGAGTTGACCTCCGCGCTGTAACACGCATCACCTCCAGAATACGTTTCAAAAAACCCACCAGGATTCCCCCATGAGCTACCACGCCCCCGTCAAAGAGATGCTGTTTGTGATGGAGTCGCTGGCAGGCCTCCCCAAAATAGCTGCGTTACCTGGTTTTGAAGACTTTGGCGCAGAGACGGCTCAGGCTGTACTGGAAGAGTCCGCCAAGTTCTGCGAAGGCGTTATCGCTCCGCTGAACTGGGAGGGTGACAAAAATCCGTCCACCTGGAAAGACGGTGTTGTCACCACCACACCCGGCTTCAAAGAGGCTTTTGCGCAGTTCGCGCAAGGGGGCTGGCAGGGTGTGATTCATCCCACTGATGTGGGCGGTCAGGGTTTCCCCAAGCTCATTGCTACCGGCTGTACCGAGATGTTGCACGCGGCCAACATGTCGTTTGCGCTGTGTCCCATGCTGACTGACGGTGCTATCGAAGCGCTGCTGACGGCGGCATCGCCTGCGCTGCGTCAGAAATTCGCTCCCAAGCTCATCAGCGGTCAGTGGACGGGCAGTATGAACCTCACCGAACCCCAGGCCGGCTCTGATTTGGCCGCCGTGCGTACCCGTGCTGAACCGCAGGCTGACGGCACGTACAAAGTCTTCGGCACCAAGATTTTCATCACCTACGGCGAGCACGATATGGCGGAGAACATCGTCCACCTGGTGCTGGCCCGTGTGCCGGGTGCGTCCGAGGGGGTGAAGGGTATTTCGCTGTTCGTGGTGCCCAAGTTTTTGGTGTCTGACGCGGGTGTGCTGGGCGAACGTAACGATGTGCAGTGCGTCAGCATCGAGCACAAACTGGGCATCAAAGCCTCGCCCACCGCCGTATTGCAGTTCGGGGACAACGGCCACGCCAGCGACGGTGCCGAGGGTTATTTGGTCGGCACGGAAAACCGGGGTCTGGAGGTCATGTTCATCATGATGAACGCTGCCCGCTTTGCCGTCGGCTTGCAAGGTGTCGCCATCGCTGACCGGGCTTACCAAAAGGCTGTTGCCTTCGCTAAAGACCGCCTGCAAAGCCGCGATTTGGCTGGCTCTGATGGCCCGGTCGCCATCATCCACCATCCCGATGTGAAGCGCATGTTGCTCACCATGCGCGCTAGCACCGAAGGCGCGCGTGCCTTGGCCTATGTGGCTGCAGCGGCCAGTGATATGGCACATTTTTCACCCGATGGTGCCGCCCGCCGCCAGAACCAGGCGCTGTACGATTATTTGGTGCCCGTGGTGAAGGGCTTTGCCACGGAGATGTCGATTGACGTGACCAGCCTGGGTGTGCAGGTTCACGGTGGTATGGGTTTCATCGAGGAAACCGGTGCTGCGCAGTACTTCCGTGACGCCCGAATCTTGACGATTTACGAAGGTACTACGGCCATTCAGGCCAACGATTTGGTCGGCCGAAAAACGGTGCGTGACGCAGGGGCCGTGGCCAAGGTGCTGTGTGCCCGTATGGTCGCATCCGAAGAGGATTTGGCGGTATACCCCGAGGAGGCTTGCGCCGTGATGCGCGTCGCTCTCGCTGCGGGTCGCGAAGCGTTTGCGTCCACCGTGGACTATGTGTTGGACAACGCAAAGACTGGGAACATGGCCGATACCAAAGCTGTTTACGCCGGCGCCGTGAATTACCTCAAATTAGCGGGCCTGGTGCTTTGTGGCTGGCAAATGGCCCGGGCGATGATCTTGGCGGTAGAGAATATGGACGATGACCCGTTGTTTTACGGTGCCAAGCTGGCAACGGCCCGGTTTTATGCCGAAGCGTTGCTGCCGCAAGCGGCGGCACTGGCAGCGTCTGTGGTGGCTTCAGGGACGACGGTGAATGGGGTGGCGGTGGAGATGTTTTGAGCAGGCGCTGTTTTTAGCGCCGCAAGATCATCTTATCGCTCCGGTTTTTAGGCTGCACATCAGCCATAAACAGAACCTGTTGGAGCACTTTTTCCCGCTTCACCCGCTGAACGGCTTGGTGCAGTTTTGTACTTCGCCGCCAAGTCACTGGTCGCCTTGACCAGCAGCGCGGTGTCCACGCCCACGGCCACAAACACGGCGCCCAGCTCGATGTAGCGCCGCGCCAGTTTCTCATCGCCCATCAAAATGCCGGGTGCTTTGCCTGCCGCCAGCACGCGCTTGATGCCGTCTTCAATCACGGCCTGCACCTCGGGATGGCCGGGGTTGCCGACATGGCCCATGCTGGCGCTGAGGTCGGCGGGGCCGAAGAACACGCCGTCCACGCCGTCGGTGTTGGCGATGGCGTCCAGGTTGCGGATGGCGGTGGTGGTTTCGGCTTGCACCAGCAGGCAGACTTGGGCGTTGGCTTCAGTGATGTAGTTGGGGAATCGGTTCCACTGCGAGGCACGGGCTAGGCTGGCCCCCATGCCGCGAATGCCGCCTTGGCCATCGTTTTGCGGGTAGCGGGTGGCTTGCACCAGTTGCGCGGCCTGCTCAGCCGTGTCCACCATGGGCACCAGCAGGGTTTGGGCACCGATGTCGAGGTACTGTTTGATGAGGGCGGTGTCGCCCACAGGGACGCGGGCAACCGGGTGTGGGCCAGTGCCGAAAAGGGCTCTCGAGCTGGCTACACCTTGCAGTTGCGCGAGCATCTTAGGAACGTCATTGGGCGCATGTTCGCCGTCCAGCAGCAGCCAGTCGAAGCCTGCACCGGCGACCAACTCAGCGGCGTAGCCATCGGACAGGCCGAACCACAGGCCAATCAAGGTTTGACGTGCTTTGAGGGCTTGTTTGAAGGTATTGAGGGGGGTTTGCATGTGAAGTCCTTAGACGAAACGGAAGGCAATATTGCCTAAATCACCGTAATCAGCGTGGAAAGTATCGCCTGCCGCTGCCACCACAGGCCGGGTGAACGAGCCGCCCAGTACCACTTCCCCGGCTTCCAAAAATTCGCCATAAGGGGCCAGCTTGTTCGCCAGCCATGCTACGCCGGTGGCCGGGTGGTTCAGCACCGCAGCGGCGAGGCCGGTTTCTTCGATCACGCCATTTTTGTAGAGCATGGCACCGCACCAGCGCAAGTCGATGGCGTCGGGCTTGACGGGTCGCCCGCCGGTGATGATGCCCGCGTTCGCGGCGTTGTCCGATATGGTGTCAAACACCTTGCGCATGACTTTGGTGTGGCGGTCAAACTGTTCGATGCGGGCATCTATGATTTCGATAGCAGGCACCACATATTCCGTAGCTCTTAGCACGTCAAACAGCGTGATATTCGGGTGCTTTGGATCGGCTTGCAAACGGGATTTAAGGACAAAGGCCAGCTCGACTTCAACCCGTGGCGCAATGAAGCGGCTCATGGGGATGTCGCCGCCTTCGGTGAAGAACATGTCGTCGAGCAGGGTGCCAAAGTCGGGTTCGGTGATTTGGCTGGAAATCTGCATGGCGCGGCTGGTCAGGCCGATTTTGTGGCCCTTCACAGTGCGGCCTTCAGCGATCTTCATGGCAACCCAGGCGCGGGAGATAGCGTAGCCGTCCTGGATGGTCATGCCGGGGTGGCGCTTGGAAAAGTGCTCCACCGGCACGCGGGTTTTCTCGGACTGGTTCAGCTCGGTGGCGAGTTGCAAGACGAGGTCGTTGGAGAACATGAGGTGCCTTCAGGTTATGGGGGCTATTGGGGGCGTTACTTTGGAAACAGCGGATGGAGGTTGCTGAGCTTGGCGTCGAACACTTCGTGACCTTCGTCAATCTGCAAGGTCACGCCGATATGTTTTTGGGCTAAAAAGGGTTCAAAAAAGGCTATAGCGCAATTCTGTAGAGCTTCACCAGCTCTCTTTTTGGTAGCGTCTGAGCGTCCTCGCCCCATGCGCAGGTTCAGGTAGACGAAGGCGTAATCGCCCGTGCCGCCAGCGGCAATGCCCGCCGCGCCGCCATCGGCCACGGCCCAATGCGCGGCCGGGTAGGCCAGTACGCGGGTGCCGCCGGTGGGGTAGACCTGCTTGCCGTCGTCGTCGCGCACGGTGAGCATGGTGTCGGCCAGGCTGCGGCACAGGGCGCTGATGTCGGCCTGTGGCGCCAGGTTACCGGTGTAGAGGATGACCAAATGGGGCATGAGGCTTCCTGTGGTGTTTAAACAGCTAAGAGGTTTTACGGAGGGATTACAGGGGCGTGACGGGGAAGATGGCGTTGATTTGCCCCGTGCCGGAGCTGCCAAAGTAGGGCGTGATGACCTCCACCGGCGCGGTGTATTTGTCCCATCCCAAGGCACCCAGCAGCATGGCGGTGTCGTGCATGCCGCCTTCGCCCCAGCATTTTTCGTTGTACAGCGGCAGCATGTCGCAAAACGTCTTCCACTCGCCCTTTTCCCACAGGTCCACCACGTGGCGGTCGGTTTGTTCCAGGAACGGGTCCCACACCTTGTGCATGAACTGCGGCGCGGTGCCGTTGTTGGCGAAGTGGTGGCTTAAGCTTCCGCTGGCGAAGATGGCGACGGTGCCGTCGTAATGGTCTTCAATGGCTTGGCGCACCGCGAGACCGAACTTGGCGCTGGTGGGCAGGTCGTGCCACATGCACCAGCCGCTGATGCAGACCACCTTGAAATGCTGGTCTTCGTTCATGTAGCGCATGGGCACCAGGGTGCCGTATTCCAGCTCCAGCGTGGTGTCGCTGTGGGCACGGGTCGCGACGCCTGCCTCGTTCGCCACTTTGGCCAGCAGGTGGCCGAGTTCCGGGTTGCCGGGGTATTCGTAGGGCAGGTTTTTGATGAAGTGCGGCAGCTCGTTGCTGGTGTATATGCCTTTGAAGTGCGGCGCGCAATTGATGTGGTATTCGCTGTTGACCAGCCAGTGCACGTCAAACACGACGATGGTGTCCACGCCCAACGCGCGACAGCGGCGGCCGATTTCCTTGTGGCCGTCAATGGCGGCTTGGCGGCAGCCTTTGTTCGGGCCGTCCAACTCCGAGAGGTACATCGACGGGACGTGGGTGATTTTGGCGGCGAGGGCGAGGGTTCCCATGGGCTGTGCTTTAACTTTCTGCCGTGATGTTGGCTTTGCGAATCACGTCGGCATACCGGCTGATTTCGCTGTGGATGAATGTGGCGAACTGCTCGCTGCT
This sequence comes from Betaproteobacteria bacterium, assembly GCA_025356445.1. Taxonomy (GTDB): domain Bacteria; phylum Pseudomonadota; class Gammaproteobacteria; order Burkholderiales; family Burkholderiaceae_C; genus Defluviibacillus. The sequence continues at coordinate 43,958 of JANXSZ010000021.1, forward strand.
GCCAGCCTGCGAGGTGATGCCACCGCGCTGAAACGCGTCTGTCACCGAGGGCGCTGCCAAGGCTTTGTTGATGTCGGTATTGAGGCGCTTTACCACCGCATCGGGTGTACCTGCGGGGGCCAGGATGCCGTTCCACGAATTGGATTCGACCTTGACGCCCTGTTCCGCGAGCGTCGGCATGGCCGGGGCATACACCGAGCGGCGGGCGGTGGCCATGCCCAAGGCCACCAGCTTGCCTGATTCCACATGGCTGCGGAACTCGGGCCAGTTGCCGAACATCATGCTCACTTGTCCGCCCAGTACATCGTTCAGTGCCGGTGCTTGGCCCTTGTACGGGACGTGAACGATGTCCACCCCCAGTTGCAGCTTGAGCATCTCGCCGGCCAAATGTGCGGAGGTACCCTGGCCGAACGAGGCGTAGCTCAGGCTGCCAGGCTTGGTGCGCAGCACGGCGGCGATGTCCGCCACGGTTTTCAGGCCGCTGCCAGGGTGCGCGACCAATACATGCTCGGACAGTCCCATCAACGCCACGGGGCGCAGATCCTGGGCGCTGTAGGGCAGTTTTTTGATGAGCGTCTGGTTGACGCAATAGCTGTTGGCCACGCAGACCAGCGTGTAACCGTCGGGGGCCGCTTTGGCGGCAGCGTCCACGCCAATCACGGTGCCTGCACCGGGTTTGTTGTCAACGATGACGGCTTGCTCCAGACTTTTGCCCAGTTCCAGTGCCACCAAGCGGCTCACGTTGTCGGTGGTTCCGCCGGGCGGGAAGGGCACGATCAACCGCAGTGCCTTGCTCGGCCATACGGGTGTTTGTGCTATCAAAGGCGTAGCAGTCAATGCGCTTAAACTCAGCACGGCGTGCAGCCCATCGCTCAACAGTTGGCGGCGTTGCATGGTCACACGCCCCAATGCGGGATGTGGTGCCCACCCAGCGAGACGCAGATGTTTTTGGGTTCGCAAAACACCTCGTAACTCCAGGTGCCGCCTTCGCGCCCGGTGCCGCTGGCTTTGGTTCCACCAAAGGGCTGGCGCAAATCGCGTACGTTTTGGCTGTTGACGAAGCACATGCCCGCTTCCACCGCGGCGGCGACGCGGTGGGCACGTCCCAGGTTTTCTGTCCACACGTAGCTGGACAGGCCGTATGCAATGTCGTTGGCGAGGCGAATGGCATCCGTCTCGTCTTTGAAGGGGATCAGGCAGGCGACGGGGCCAAAAATCTCTTCCTGGGCGATGCGCATGCGGTTGTCCACGTTGGCGAACACGGTGGGCAGCACGTAGTTGCCGCCTTTAACGTGGTCGGGCAGGGAGGGCTGGCCCAGGCCACCGACCAGCAATTCAGCGCCTTCTTGGGTGCCCAGTTCGATGTAACTGCGCACCTTGGCCAGATGGGCTTGCGAGATCATGGGGCCGACGATGGTGGCCTCGTCCATCGGGTCGCCGACCGCGATCTTGGCGGCGCGGGCGGCGAAGGCTTTGCTGAATTCCGCGTAAATGGACTGCTGCACCAGAATGCGTGAGCCTGCGGTGCAGCGTTCGCCGTTGTTGCTGAAAATCATGAAGATCGCGGCATCCAAGGCGCGGGCCAGGTCAGCGTCTTCAAAAATCACGAACGGTGATTTACCGCCCAGCTCCATGCTGAATTTTTTCAAGCCCGCAGACTGCACGATGCGGTTGCCTGTCACCGTGGAGCCGGTGAACGAGATGGCCCGCACGTCCGGGTGTTTGCACAGGGGCTCACCCGCGTCTTTGCCGTAGCCGTGGACGACGTTCAGCACGCCGGGGGGGATGCCAGCTTCCAGTGCCAACTCGCCCAGGCGGGCGGCGGTCATGGGCGAGAGTTCGCTCATCTTCAGCACCGCCGTGTTGCCAAAGGCGAGGCAGGGCGCGACTTTCCAGGTCGAGGTCATGAAAGGCACGTTCCATGGGCTGATGAGCGCACACACGCCCACCGGGTGGAACAGGGTGTAGTTCAGGTGCGTGGGCGTGGGGTAGGTATGGCCATCGACGCGGGTACACATCTCCGCGAAGTAGGTGAAGTTGTCACCGGCGCGGGGGATGAGCTGTTTGCGGGTCTGGCCGATGACCTGGCCACTGTCGTTCGTCTCCATCGCTGAGATTTCAGGCACCTGGGCGGTGATGAGCTCGCCCAGCTTGCGCATCAGCTTGGCACGTTCCGTCGCGGGTGTGGCCGCCCAGCCAGGGAAGGCGGCTTTGGCGGAGGCAACGGCGGCGTTGACTTCAGACTCACCACCACAGGCGACCTCAGCGAGGACTTGCTGGTTGGCGGGGTTGACAGTCTCGAAATACTGTTCGCTGGCAACGGATTTGCCGTGGATGAGATGGTTGATTTTTAGCATGGCGATTCCTTCAAGGTCAATCCAGTTTGATGTCGCGGGCTTTGATGAGGGCGTGCCACTTCTTGCGTTCAGCGTCGGTGTAGCGCGTCATGTCGGCAGCGTTGGTGGGGCGGGCTTCCCAGCCGGCATCGAACAATTTTTGGCGCACTGTTGGGTCAGCCAGGGCTTTTTGCAGGTCGGCACTCAGTCGTGCTTGCAGGTCTTTGGGGGTGGCGGCGGGAGCCACCAAGCCTTGCCATGTGTAGGCTTCCACGCCTGCAAAGCCGAGTTCTTTGGCGGTGGGGATGTTGGGTAACTGGGGGATGCGCTCCGCCGACATGGCCAGCAGCGGGATGACTTTGCCCGCCTTCACCGCGCTGATACCGCTGGGCAAGTCCAGCATCATCAGCGGAATTTGCCCACCCATCAGGTCTTGGATGGCCTGTGCGCCGCCTTTGTAGGGGATATGCGCGACCGTGACACCGGCTTCGCGCTGGAACAGCTCCATCGCCAAGTGGTGCGGGCTGCCGGTGCCGACCGAGGCCATGCTGAGCTTGCCTGGGTCACGCTTCAGGGCCTCCATCAGCGCTTTGGCATCAGGGATGCCCGCGTTGGTGGCGGCGGTGATGATGAGCGGAGAGCGGCCCATCATGCCGAGCAGGGCGAAGTCTTTTTCCGCGTCGTAAGGCAGCTTTTTGTAGAGCGCGGGGTTGTAGACCAGCACGCCGTTGTCAGCGGAGAACACGGTGTAGCCGTCACCGGGTGAGCGGGCCACGTTCTCTGACGCGATGATCGCGCCTGCACCGGGGCGGTTGTCCACAACCACGGGCTGGCCCAGCAACTGCGAGAGTTGGGCACCTGTGGTGCGGGCCAGGAAATCGGTGCCGCCGCCAGCAGGGTAGCCGACCACCCAGCGCACGGGCTTGGTGGGGTAGCTGGGGGCTTGGGCGAAGCTGTGGCTGGCTAAGCCAAGGGTGGCCGCCGCGAGTGAGGTGGCGATGATCTTCAGGGTGGTGCGCATGGTGGCCTTCGGTGCGGTGGAGTGGATCGTTGCGGTAATCAGAAAGCGGCGATGGTGTTGTGCAGGGCACCCAGGGCTTCAATTTCGGTGACGATCACGTCGCCGGGCTGGCAATCGACCACGCCGTCTGGGGTGCCGGTCAAAATCAAATCACCGGGGGCGAGCGTCATGAAGCTGCTGAAGTATTCGATAAGGTAGGGCACATCAAAAATCATGTCGCGGGTGTTGCCGGACTGGGTAACTTTGCCGTTCACCGTGGTTTGTAGGGCTAGGTTCATGGGGTCAGGCACACCCGCTGCGTCCACCAGCCAAGGGCCGATGGGGGTACAGGTGTCGCGGTTTTTCACGCGCAGATTGGGCCTGTACCAGTTTTCCAGGTAGTCGCGGATGGCGTAGTCGTTGGCCACGGTGTAGCCCGTCACATAGCCGTAGGCATCGTCGCGTTTGACGTTGCGAGCGGTTTTTCCTATCACCACCACCAGTTCGCATTCGTAGTGCATGTACTTCACGTCCGCCGGGCGCTGTGTGAAGGCTCGGTGGCCGATCAAACTGCCTTCGCCTTTGATGAACACCAGGGGTTCTTCGGGCGCTTTGAATTCCAGCTCTTTGGCGTGGTCGGCATAGTTCAGACCCAGTGCGAGGATGGTGCGCGGGCGGGGCGTGGGTGCCAGCGGCGGCAGCCAGACCACGTCGTCAAAAGCGACGGTGCGGCCATCGTCCAGGCGCAATTGATTTCCCAATGGGCCAGCGACTTCGATGGCATGGTGGATGGCTCCGGCATAGGCCACGCGGGCATGTTTTTGGGCATGTTTCATGCGGACTCCGCGATCAAGGTGTTGGTGAGGGTGGCAAAGCCGGGGGCGCTGAGGGTGATGCTGTCGCCCACACGGGCGTGGGGGCGGTTGGCGTCGCAGCCCAGCAGCAGCACATCCCCTGCACGCAGGGTCATGAAGGCGCTGACGTCCGCCAGCAGTTGTGCGGCGTGGCGTACGAGGTGGGCGAATTGCACGGTCTGACGCAGCTCGCCGTTAATGCGGACTTCGAGCACAAATTGCGCTGGGTCAACGACCGCACTGGCAGGCCGCAGCGTGTCGCTCAGGCCTAAAAATCCATCCAGACATTTGAATTTGACTGGCGGGCGGAAAAAGCTGGGATGCGGCACGGACAGGTCGTTCACCAGCACATAACCTGCTACTGAATTGAGAGCGTCTTGTGCCTGTCCCATGCGCAGATCCTGCCCCATCACCATGGCGATGCTGGCACCGATCTCCACCTTGGCCACACGCGCAGGCACCGGGATGGCGGTGCCACTGGGGCTCCAGGTATTGGCGGGTTTGACGTAGAGCACGGGTGCTTGGGGTGGCGCTTTGTAGGGGGCGTGTCCCATTTGTGGCGCCATCGCTTCGGCTTCGGTGCGGAAGTTCAGCAGCACGCCGTATACCGTGCCGGTGGGTAAATAGGCCTTCAGGGGATGCAGGGGGATGCTCATGGTTGCTCCAGTTCAATCAAATCGTCCAGCAGCGCATAAAGCTGCGCGAGTTTGTCCGCACCGATGGACTTTTCGAGCCAGTCGTAGTGCGCCTCAATCGTGTGCGACAGCCGCTGCACCAGCTTCAAGCCTTTGGCCGTGGCTTCGACCACGGTGCTTCGCTGGTCTTGTGGATCACGCTGGCGGGCAATCAGGCCGTCGCGCTCCATGCGTGTCAGCACGCCAGTCAGGCTGGGCCCAAGGATGAACGCCTCACGCGCAATCCGCCCAGTCTCCACGCTGCCATGCTCGCCCAACACCCGTAACACCCGCCATTGCGGATCAGACAAGCCGTGGACGCGCAAGCCAGGTCGGTAATGCGTCATCACGGCTTCACGGGCTTGCAGCAGCAGGCTGGGAAGGTTGCGGTGGGTGAAGGGCTGGGTCACGGTGGAGTTTTGTGGTTTTATTTAATATGTTAAATAAATTTTAGACGATGTGACTTTGGCAGAACTACGTGATTACCCTTGGTCTGTTTTGGTGCTGACCTGTTCAAGCGGCTTGGAACGGGAGTGCTATCGTGCTGGGCTGTGCAGCCGCAGTGCTCGCTGTTATTCCTCTTGATGTGAATGCCCATGGCCAAAGAAAAATCTATCTACACCTGTACCGACTGCGGTGGCACCAGCGTCAAATGGCTGGGCAAATGTCCGCATTGCAATGCCTGGAACACGCTGATTGAGTCCGCTGCCGAATCCAATGCGCCGGTGAAAAACCGTTTTGCTTCGCTCGCCAAAACCGCGGCCGTCATGCGGCTGGGGGACATTGAGGCGACGGACATGGCGCGTACGCCTACGGGGCTGGAAGAGCTTGACCGGGTGCTGGGCGGTGGCGTGGTCGAAGGGGGTGTTGTGCTGATTGGTGGTGATCCTGGCATCGGCAAATCCACGCTGCTGCTGCAAGCCTTGGACGCTTTGCAGCGTGCTGGCGCTGAAACGCTGTACGTGACGGGTGAAGAAAGCGGGGCGCAGGTGGCGCTGCGGGCGCAGCGGCTGGGGTTGTTGGGCAGTCAGGTGAAGGTGCTGGCTGAGATTCAGCTCGACAAAATCATCTCTACGCTCAACACCACCTTGCCTGCGATTGCGGTGATTGATTCGATTCAAACGGTGTATTCCGACCAGTTGACCTCTGCACCCGGCTCCGTGGCGCAGGTGCGCGAGTGCGCGGCGCACTTGACGCGCATGGCCAAGGCCAGTGGGGTGTGTATCGTGCTGGTGGGCCATGTGACCAAAGAGGGCGCGCTGGCAGGGCCGCGTGTGCTGGAGCACATGGTGGACACGGTGCTGTACTTTGAAGGCGACACGCATTCGAGTTTTCGCCTGGTGCGGGCCATCAAAAACCGCTTTGGTGCGGTGAATGAAATCGGCGTGTTCGCCATGACGGAAAAGGGCTTGAAGGGCGTGACCAACCCCAGCGCTATCTTTTTGAGCCAGCACAGCGAACCGGTGCCCGGCAGTTGCGTGCTGGTTACGCTGGAGGGCACGCGGCCCATGCTGGTGGAAATTCAGGCGCTGGTGGACAGCGGCGGCCCCAGTCCACGCCGCCTCTCGGTGGGACTCGACCGTGACCGGCTGGCGATGCTGCTCGCGGTGCTGCACCGGCACGCAGGCGTGGCGTGCATGGATCAGGATGTGTTCGTGAACGCGGTAGGCGGGGTGCGCATCAGCGAACCGGCGGCGGATTTGAGCGTGATGCTGGCGATCACGTCCAGCCTGCGTGGCAAACCGCTGCCCAAAGGCTTTTTTGCATTCGGTGAAGTGGGACTGGCGGGTGAGGTTCGCCCAGCGCCGCGTGGGCAAGAGCGCCTGAAGGAAGCCGCCAAGCTGGGCTTCAGTGTGGCCGTGGTGCCCAAAGCGAATGCACCCAAGAAGCCGATTGAGGGCTTGACCATCCACGCAGTGGAGCGCATTGAGCAGGCGATGGAGATTGTGCGCAGCATGGGGTGAGGCGAATCGCTTCGCCTTGTTGTTGGTGTCCCTGCCCGATTAAACTGTGGGGTTGCATTGCGCCACAACAGCGCAATAACGGCGTCGCAACACTCCGCAACACACAAGTACAGGAATTTTGGGTCTATGAATTTTCACAAAGCCATGGTGGGCACAGGTGTGCTGGCGTTGATGGGTGCCGCGTGGTACAGCTACCGCTGGGCGGGCGTCGCTTTGGTCGGTTCGGCAGCGGTGATGTGGATACTGTTGCACTTCACGCGGTCGTTGCAGGTGCTTAAACGCGCTACCAACCGGCCTATCGGCAGCGTTTCCAGCGCTGTCATGCTGAATGCCAAGCTCAAAACCGGCGTCTCGCTGCTGCATGTGATTGCGATGACCAAAAGCCTGGGGCTACAGCAATCTGCCAAAGACACCCAGCCCGAAGTATTTCGCTGGAAAGACGCTGGCGAGTCGCATGTGACTTGCGAATTTCGCGCCGGCAAGCTGACTACCTGGTCGCTGTTTCGCCCGGCGCAAACGGACGATGCGTCCACCCCAGCCCCGTAAAATTCAGCCACAAACTTTACCCTATAAGGAATTCCCGATGAGCCTACCCCCAAGCATGGCCGACCGCGACGGCAAAATCTGGATGGACGGCCAGATGGTCGAATGGCGCGATGCCAAAATCCATGTGCTGAGCCACACCTTGCACTACGGCTGTGGTGCGTTTGAAGGCGTCCGTGCCTATAAAACGGCTGATGGGACGGCGATTTTCCGCTTGGAAGAGCACACCGAGCGCTTGTTTAACAGCGCCAAAATCCTGCGCATGAAGATCCCCTTCAGCAAGCAAGAGGTGATGGATGCGCAATGCGCCGTGGTGCGCGAGAACAAACTGGAAAGTGGCTACCTGCGCCCGCTGACCTGGATTGGCTCGCAAAAGTTGGGCGTTTCCCCCAAGGGCAACACCATCCATTTGATGGTCGCCGCTTGGGAATGGGGCGCGTATCTGGGTGAAGAAGGTATGCGGCGCGGTATTCGCGTCAAAACCAGCAGCTACACCCGCCACCACGTCAACATCACGATGACGCAGGCCAAGGCGGTGAGTAACTACACCAATTCCATCCTCGCCAACATGGAAGCTACCGAAGACGGCTACGATGAAGCGCTGCTGCTCGACAGCTCGGGCTTTGTGTCTGAAGGTGCGGGCGAAAACATCTTTGTCGTGAAAGACGGTGTGATTTACACCCCCGATTTGTCCGCTGGCGCCTTGAACGGCATCACCCGCAACACCGTGATGCACATCGCCAAAGACCTGGGCCTGGAGGTGGTGCAAAAGCGCATCACCCGCGACGAGGTGTACATCGCTGACGAAGCCTTCTTCACCGGCACCGCCGCTGAAGTGACGCCGATTCGCGAGCTTGACCGCATTGAGTTGGGCAAGGGTGACTATGTGGGCAGCCGTGGCCCCATCACCGAAAAAGTCCAAGCGGCGTTCTTTGACATCGTCAATGGCCGCAATCCCCGCTATGCACACTGGTTGAGCAAAGTATGAGCACCCCCATCGAACTCCTGGCTGCTGATCTGAACCACCAAGGCGGTGTGTTTTGTCCTTCGTCTAAAGCCGACATGAAAATCTGGAATACCCATCCCAAGGTGTACTTGGATGTGGCGAAGACGGGTGAAGGCAAGTGCCCTTACTGCGGCACGGTTTACAAGCTGAAGGCAGGTGAGCACTTCGGTGGTGGCCATTGATGCTGCTGTAGTTCGCTCGTTCGTCATCGCTCCCCAATGGATTGGCGACGCGGTGATGACAGAGCCGCTGATGCGCCGTTTGGCGGCGCGTGGCGAGCGCATCACCGTGGGTGCGTTGCCGTGGGTGGCCCCTGTTTATCGGGCCATGCCGCAGGTAGCGGAGGTGATTGAACTCCCCTTTCGACACGGAGGTTTGCAACTCGAAGCACGGCGGGCATGGGCCAAGCGCTTGCGCGGTCAGTTCGATGTTGCTTATGTGTGCCCTAATTCGCTCAAAAGTGCCCTGCTGCCTTTCTTGGCGGGTATTCCCAAACGGGTTGGCTACACAGGGGAGATGCGCATAGGCCTGCTCACGCACCGCCTCAAAAACCCCGCCAAAAGCCAGCGCCCGCCTATGGTGGCGTTTTATTCCGCCTTGAGTGGCGAAGAAGCTGAATTCGGGTTTGACCGCCCCCGGTTGCACGCAGATGCGTCTCTCACCTCGCGCGAGCTGGCTTTACTTGGTTTGCAGCCTCAGGGCTACCATGTGTTTGCACCCGGCGCAGAGTTTGGCCCAGCCAAGCGCTGGCCTGCAGCACACTTCGCCACGCTGGCGCGTCAGCTGACGTTGCCCGTGGTGCTGCTGGGTTCAGGAAAAGAAGCTGCCTTGTGCGATGAGATCAGCGCTTTGGCCCTTGGGCGGTGCTTCAATTTCGCAGGACAAACCTCTCTCGAGCAAGCCCTGTCAATGATTGCTGCTAGCAAAAATGCAGTAAGCAACGATTCCGGGCTGATGCACGTTGCTGCCGCCTATGGTGTGCCGCAGGTGGCGGTGTTCGGTTCGTCCAGCCCTTTGCACACCCCACCGTTGAACGACAAAGCGACGGTGCTGTGGCTTAAAAATGAACCCAGCTACCGCCCTGCGCTGGACTGCGCGCCGTGCTTTCAGCGTGACTGTCCGCTGGGGCATACACGGTGCTTGAACGATGTGCTTCCCAGCGCGGTGTTTGCCGCCTTGAACCAGGGCGGTACTGAGCAGGTCTGATGGCAGTTAAGCCATGCGATCAGGCTTGACCTTGGTGCTTCGCTGCAGGGGCAAGTCAATCACGAAGCAAGCGCCTCCCCCGGGGTTGGCTTCGCAGCGTACCGTGCCACCCGTGCGCTCGGTGATCGATTTCACCAGTGCCAGCCCCAAGCCGACGCCGCCGGATTGCTCGCTGGCCCCAGGCAGGCGGTAAAAGGGCTCAAAAATGCGCTCACGCAAGGTTTCGGGCACGCCTGGGCCGGTATCGCGCACGCAAACGATCGCCCTGTCATTTTGGCGTTGCAAGGTGACGGTGATGTCGCCCTGGCTGTAACGGCGGGCATTTTCCAGCAGGTTGCGCACCACGCGGCGCAGCAGCTTGACCACGCCGTTGACCATGATTGGCGCGGCGTCGGTGCCTGTATTCGGGTTGGCGTCAGGCAGTATTTCCAGCAGTGCGTTGTTGCGGGCGCATTCTTCAGCGACGAGACCGGTTAAATCCACGGCCTCTACGGTACCCATATCGGCTTCTTTGGCATCCAGGCGGCTGGCAAGCAAAATCTCGTCGATCAACTGGTCGAGTTCCGCAATGTTGCGCGTGATCTCGTTTTTGAACAGGGGTGACGTTTGCTCACCCATGAGTTCAAGCCCCATGCGGATACGTGTCAGTGGTGAGCGCAATTCGTGCGAGGCGTTGGCCAGCAGCGATTTGTGTGACTTCACCAGCGTTTCAATCCGCCCTGCAGCCAAATTGAAACGGGCTGCAAGGTAGCCCACCTCGTCATTGCCCTGCAACGGTACGCGGGCCGATAAATCGCCGCTGCCCCATTGCTCCACACCATGTTGCAGCGTTTCAAGTCGCTTCGTCAGGCGTCGCACGATAGGGTAGGTGGCCAGCGCCACGCCCAAACCCACCATCGCCAGCAGCCAAAAAAAGCCATAGGGGCGGCTGCTGAAGGGCGAGCGCCCGGGGGGGCGAGGCAAGTGGATATGCAGGATTTGGCCATCTTTCAGCGTGACCAGAAATTCAGGGCCTCTGCCAAAGTTTTGAGCCAAACCGGGACTGACATGCTCTGCGGAGGGGCTGTCCGGCGATGCGGATGACTGGCCGTCGGGTGGTTCTGGCCTGTCACCGCGCTTTCCTTGTTCGTCTCTTTTGCCCAGTTCGGGCGGTAGGTCCATGTCTGCGGAGGGCCTGCGTGCGGAGCGGCGTTGCGCTGATCCAATAATCTCCCCCGCTGTGTTGCGCACATGAACCTCGCTCAGCGGCTGTTCTGCTGCCAGACGCCACGCCCAGCCGACCAGCAAAATCAACACGGCCACGGCCAGTACCACAGCCAGCCAGATGCGCATGTACAAGCGCTGCGCGAGGTGACGCCAGCGTCGCCCCAACCGGGATTGAAGCAGGGTGTCGTCCATGGCGGTCGCTGGTCGCGGGTAGTCGTGAGGGACGCTGTACTGGGCGCTAGTCTTGCTGGCGGGCGAACACGTAGCCCACGCCGCGCACAGTCAAAATGCGCTTTGGGTTTTTCACATCAACTTCAATCGCCGCGCGGATGCGTCCCATGTGCACGTCGATAGAGCGGTCAAACGCTTCGAGTTCCCGGCCCCGCACGGCTTCCATGATCTGGTCACGGGAGAGCACCCGGCCTGCGCGTTCGGCCAGCGTCAGCAGCAGGTCAAACTGGTATGAGGTGAGTTCGCAGGCTTGCCCTCCCACCAGCACGGTACGGGCATCACGGTCGATTTCCAGTGTGCCAAAGCGCAGCACCTGGGTACGTGATTGGGGGCCGTCTTGCTGGCGGCGCAATATGGCCCGAATGCGTGCCAACAGTTCGCGGGGCTCAAAGGGTTTGGGCAGGTAATCATCTGCACCCAGCTCCAGACCGACGATGCGGTCCATCGGGTCGCCTTTGGCTGTCAGCATCAGCACCGGCACTTGGGCGTTGTCGTTGGGCAGAGCGCGGATACGGCGGCACACGTCCAGGCCATCCATGTCGGGCAGCATCAAATCCAGAATCACCAAATTGGGGGTCACCTGGGGGAGCGCCGTCAGCCCTGCGCCGCCGTCGGCCGCGTGGGTGAAGCCAAAACCTGCATTGCGCAGGTATTCCCCCACCATCTGGGCCAGACGGGTATCGTCTTCAATCATTAACAGCTGTTGCATAGGGGCATCGTACCTTCTTGGGCTTGTGCAAAGTGTTCAAGCCATGCTTGATCTTGGCTTCTGGCGATCAAATGCGCATGAAGACGGGGTAAAGATAGGTAAACAGACTCAGCTTCCCTGCTGAGGCACCGGCACTCGCACCCGCGAAGCCAGCCACACCAGCAGCAGCACGGGCACACCCAGCAAGGCTGTGGCAGTGAAAAAATGCCCATAGCCAAACGCATCTACGTACTTGCCTGAAAACCCTGCCAGCCATTTCGGCAGCAGCAGCATCATGGAGCTGAACAGCGCGTACTGCGTGGCCGAGTAGTTCACGTTGGTCAGGGACGACAGGTACGCGATGAAGGCCGCAGAGGCGATACCGCTGGACAGGTTGTCGGCAGAGATCACCCAAATCAGCGCCGTCAGGTCATGGCCGCGTGTGCCCAGCCACGCGAACAGCAGATTGCTGGCGGCGCTGAGCACCGCGCCCAGCATCAGCACGCGCATCACACCCAGGCGCATCGACAGCACGCCACCTATGAACGCGCCCACCAGCGTCATGATGACGCCAAACACTTTGGTGACTGCGGCTACCTCGTCTTTGGTGTAGCCCATGTCCACGTAGAACGGGTTGGCCATGATGCCCATCACCACGTCGCTGATGCGGTAGACGGCGATCAACCCGAGGATCAACCCCGCTTGCCAGCGGTAGCGTTGCAAAAACTCTGCAAACGGGGCGATCAGTGCGCCTTGCAGCCACTCGGCGGCATTTTTGGCGGGTGGCATGGGGCGGCGGGCAGGTTCAGGGGACAGCAGCACAGTCAATACGCCGATCACCATCGAGGCGGCCATCACCAGGTAGGCGGTTTGCCATGCAGCGTGCTGGTAAGCCGCCGCATTGGCGATTTCAGCCCGCGCGGCAATCCACAGCACGCCGGCACCGGCCCAGATCATCGCCAGCCGGTAGCCGGTTTGGTAGGCGGCGGCCAGCGCCGCTTGGCGATCGGTGGTCGCGGATTCGATGCGAAAGGCGTCCAGCGCGATGTCTTGCGTGGCTGAGCCGAATGCCACCAGGAGCGCACACCACACCACGGTGCCCAGCGTCAGTTTGGGGTCGGACAGTGCCATGCCGACCAAACCTGCCACGATGACGAGTTGTGCCAGCAACAACCAGCTGCGACGCATTCCGAAAGCCCTTGTTAACAGAGGCAACGGCATTCGGTCTACCAGCGGTGCCCAGACCCATTTGAAACCGTAGGCCAGTCCCACCCACGAGAGGTAGCCAATGGTGGTGCGGTCTACGCCTGCTTCGCGCAAGCGAAAGCTCAGCGTGCCCAGTACCAGCAGCTGAGGCAAACCGGCAGAAAAGCCCAAAAACAGCATCCGCAGCGTGGCGGGCTCCAAGTAAACGCGCAGCGTGTCGGCCCAGGAGGCACGGGTTTCGTTAGAGGGGGGATTGGTCATGCTGCTGATAATAGCGGCGGACAGTCCTGCCCCGCTGAGGGGGCGTGCTGCATCTCTTTTACCTGGAGTTTTCTCGCCCACCATGACCACATTCATTCCTAAATTGATAGCTGTCTGTGCCCTGTGTACTTGCACTTCCATCGGTTTTGCCCGTGAAGGTGTTGAGGTGGGCAACGAATCCGTGTTTGCCAAGCTGGTGCCGGCTGGTGACGTAGAAAAATCTGCGGCTCAGCAGTACAACCAGATGCTGCAACAGGCGGCAGCGCAAAAGGCCGTGGGTAGCGACAACAACCCGCAGGTGCAGCGTCTGCGCCGTATTGCGCAAAACCTGATTCCCTTTGCACAGGAATGGAACCCGCGTGCCAAAAGCTGGCGCTGGGAGGTGAACCTGATTGGCAGCAAGCAAATCAACGCCTTTTGCATGCCCGGCGGCAAGATCGCGTTTTACACCGGCATTCTGGAGCAGCTCAAACTCACCGATGACGAGGTCGCCATGGTGATGGGGCATGAGGTGGCGCACGCGCTGCGCGAGCATGCCCGGGAGCGCATGGGCAAGTCAGCGGCCACCAGCATTGGAGCAAATATTTTTTCCATGGTGACGGGGGCGGGTGCTTTGGGTCAGCAGATGATAGGCAGCGGTGCGCAACTGCTGAGCCTGAAATTCAGCCGTGACGATGAGTCGGAGGCTGATCTGGTGGGCATGGAACTCGCCGCCCGGGCGGGTTACGATCCGCGTGCGGGTGTCACGCTGTGGCAAAAAATGGGCGCTGCCAACAAAGGTGCCCCGCCGCAATGGCTGAGCACCCACCCGGCAGGCGGCACGCGGATTGCCGACATTGAAAAGAATCTGCCCAAGGTGATGCCGCTGTACGAGCGTGCGGCGCGGTCCAAGGGCGGTAATTCAATCAAATAACCCTCTGGTGCAATACAGAGGGGCATGACGTGCTATTTTTTAGATAGCAATTAGTGGGTTGACCGGATGCGCTCTGGCGTACTGCGCGGCTTCATCGGCAGGAACGGCTTTGCTGAACAAAAAGCCTTGTAGCGTCTCACAGCCGTTGTGGCGCAAATACTGCCACTGCGCTTCGGTTTCGACCCCCTCGGCCACCACGCCCAGCTTGAGTTTGTGCGCCAGTGCGATGGTGGCGGAGCAAATGGCGGCGTCGCTGGCAGCCGATTCAATTTCCATCACAAACGAGCGGTCCAACTTCAGTCGCTGGATGGGCAGCAGCTTGAGGTAGCTGAGCGAGGAGTATCCGGTGCCAAAGTCGTCAATCGCCAGTGTCACGCCTAAAGCGCGCAAGCGATGCAGGATGGCAATGGTCGCTTCGGGGTCGGCCATGGCCACCGACTCCGTCAGTTCAAGCTCGAGCTGCGTACCGCTCAGGCCATGGTTCAGCAGTACAGAGGTCACTTCGTGAACCAAGGCGGTATGGCGCAGTTGAAGTGCGCAGAGGTTGACCGACATCACCACGCCATGGATACCGCTGTCTTGCCATGACCGCAGCGTGCGGCAAGCTTCGTTCAGCACCCAAGAGCCGATGGCATTGATGAGGCCGGTTTCTTCTGCAATGGGAATAAAGTAAATAGGCCCAATCAGGCCTCGCGTGGGGTGTTGCCAGCGCACCAGGGCTTCGACGCCCCGCATCACACCGGTGTGAGCGTCCACCTGCGGCTGGTAGTGCAACACCAGCTCACCGCGCCGCACGGCATTGCGCAAGTCCAACTCCAGGGCTTTGCGTTCTTCCGCCGCCAGTTTCAAGCCCACTGTGAAGAACTGGAGGTTGTTGCGACCCTGCGCTTTGGCATACGTCATGGCGGAATCTGCGGACTGCAGCAAGCCCAGCGCGGTCTCACCATCGCCTGGAAACAGCGCAATGCCGATGCTTGGAGTGCACTGCACTTCCTGGTGCTCCACTTCATAGGGCAGGCGCAGCACCGTGTGCAGCATGTGTCCCAACTGCTGGGCCGCCATCGCTCCTGCATGGTGGGTCATCAGTACCGCAAACTCGTCGCCGCCCAGACGTGCTACGGTATTACCAGGGGTGTTGTCCCGCAGACGCTGGGCGATGGCATGCAAGATGTGGTCACCCACGCCGTGGCCCAGGCTGTCATTGATGAGTTTGAAGCGGTCCATATTGACCACCATCACGGCCAGTGGCCGTTCGGTGCTCAGGCTGTCTTGCAGTGCAGCGTCCAGCAGTTTGAGCAGGTAAGTGCGGTTGGGCAAATTGGTGAGCGCATCATGCCGCGCCAAGTGCTCAATGCGGTTGGCGGCGTTGGTTTGCTCGGTCAAATCTTCCACCATGGACACCAAACCAATGACCTGACCTTGTTCGTCACGCAGCAGCGCATTCGTCCAGGTGCAGACCAGATGGCGCCCGCTCTTGTGCATGTTTTTACCCACATTTTTTTGCAATGCGGGCTGGTGCAGTCTGCTTTGCAGGCTGTGGTCCAGCGCGGCGTGGAACTCGGGCGACGTGAAGCGGCGTGCGTGTTGGCCTAGCACTTCTGCACGCGACCAGCCAAAAATGCGCTCCGCAGCAGCGTTCCAGGCAGTGACATAAAAATCACGGTCCCACTCGACCATGCCTACCGGACTTTGGTCAAAAATGGCAATAAAGCGTTGTTCGCGGGCATGCAGCAGGCGCTCGGCATACTTGCGTCTCGTGGTGTTTTGAGCGAAGCCGTGATAGCCCAAAAAATTGCCTTCTGAATCAAACAAAGGCTCACCGCTGGCACTGATCCAGCGGGTGGCGTCACGCTCGCCATCTTTACCCCGAATTTCGTATTCCAGGTCGCAGAACGGCTGGTGGTTTTGCGTGATTTCGCGGTGTTTATCCCAAAATACGGCGGGCATCAGGTTGGGCAGTTCCCAGCGGGTTTTCCCCAAAAAGAAGCTTGGCCCTACGCCTGTGGTGCTTACATTGTGAGCCACCGAAACAAAACGAAGATCCGCATCTTGCCGCCAGTACCAACACGCATTCAGCCGCATCACCAGCGCGAGCTGTTGAGCGGTAGAGGGCGGAGGAGTTGACATGCGCTAATGGTAAACGCGAAGTGTGGTGCTGTGAGCTTTACAGGCTGAAACCGTAGTGCACCGTGATGGGGGCATGGTCTGAGAACTTTTCCGTCTTGTAAATGGCTTCCGTTTGTGCAGAAACGGCCAAAGCTGGTGTCGCCAAGTGGTAATCCAACCGCCAGCCCACGTTGTTGGCGTAGGCCTGGCCTCGGTTGCTCCACCAGGTGTAGGCGGTGTCGGTGGCCGTGGGTTGCAATTGGCGGTACACGTCCACCAACCCGGCTTCGTTCAACAATTGGGTCATCCAGGCGCGCTCTTCGGGGAGAAAGCCGCTGTTTTTCTTGTTGCCTTTCCAGTTTTTCAGGTCAATCTCTTGGTGGGCGATGTTGATGTCGCCGCACAAGATGAATTCACGTTCAGCCTTGAGTTGGGTCAAGTGCGGGTAAAACTCGGCCAGAAAGCGAAATTTGGCTTGCTGCCGGTCTTCACCCGATGAGCCGCTGGGAAAGTAGCTGCTGATGATTGACCGTTTGCGCGTGGGGGTGTCAAAGCGCAGCTCTACATAGCGACCCTCAGCATCAAACTCGGTTGAGCCGTAGCCAATGCGCACATCGCTGGGGGCGTGCCGGGTATAGATACCAACACCCGAGTAGCCCTTTTTCTCTGCAAAATGGAAGTAACCATTTAAGCCGGCAAGCTGCTCAAAACGGCCTTCAATATCAGCGGCTTGGGCCTTGACCTCTTGCACGCAAATACAATCCGGCGCAGTGGCCGCAAGCCAGTTTTCCAGCCCTTTGCTGGTCGCTGAGCGGATACCGTTAAGGTTAAGGCTGGTAAGTTTGAATAAGGAGTTGGCCATGGTGCTAAATGATACAAAAGGAGCTGTTGCTCAGCATACCCCACCGTCTGGCGCAGGTGTACCTGTGCCCGGTACAGCGCCCTCGGACGCGCTGGCGCAGGCCTTTGTGCAGTTTGCGGTCGATGCCGGGGCCTTGCGCTTTGGTGAGTTCAAAACCAAGGCAGGCCGTTTGAGTCCTTATTTCTTCAACGCGGGTTTGTTTGACGATGGCGTGAAGCTGGGGCGGCTGGCCGCGTTCTATGCCCAGCAGCTGATGGCCAGCGGCATGGAGTTCGACATGATTTTTGGCCCTGCGTACAAGGGCATTCCTTTGGGTGCGGCGGTCGCTGTCGAATTGGCCCGCCTGGGACGCAATGTGCCGTTTGCCTACAACCGCAAAGAAGCCAAAGACCATGGCGAGGGGGGCACCCTGGTGGGCGCACCCTTGCAAGGCCGGGTGCTGATCGTGGACGACGTGATGTCGGCCGGTACCGCTGCCCGTGAGTCGATTGCCATTATCAAAGCCGCTGGTGCTACGCCTTACGCGGTGGTGATTGCGCTGGACCGGCAAGAAAAAGCAACAGAAAACGGAGCCGATGTGCCTTACAGCGCTGTGCAGTATGTCCGTCATCAGCTGGGTTTACAGGTGTGTGCCATTGCACAGTTGGCTGATTTGCTTCAGTATCTGGCCTTGAACCCTTCGCCAGAGTTGGGTGCGTTTCATCAGCAGGTGGTGGCTTACCGTGACCGCTACGGTGTCTCATAAGGATCAAGTGGGTTGAACGCCATTCGTTCAGTGTTGGGGGTTTTGGGCTTTGTTGCACAGCTGGCGGCATTGTGGGGTGCGGGCGAGGGACTTGGCATCCGTTTCGCCTTAGCCCAGGGCATCTTCACTTGTGTGGATGTCCACGGCCACCGGCTTACCTCCGATCGCCCCATTCCCGAATGCAGTGACCGCGAGCAGCGTGAGTTGAATGCCAGCGGCACGCTCAAGCGGCAAGTTGGCCCGACCCTCACGGCGAAAGAGCAGGCGGTGCAAGATGAAAAGGCGCAAACGGCCCGCATCGAGTCCAACCGGCTCAATGAAGAACGTCGGCGTGACCGGGTGCTCTTGAGCCGCTACCCCAATCCCGCTGCGCATGACCGGGTTCGTGCGGCGTCGCTGGTGCAAATTGACGGGGTCATGGCATCGGCCCAAAAACAGGTCGCCGAACTGGGGCAACAGCGCAAAAGCCTGGATGTCGAAATGGAGTTCTACAAGGTCGACCCCACCAAAGCACCTGTACCTTTGAAGCGGCAACTTGAGGAGAACACGGCCAATGTGGCGATGCAAAAGCGCTTTGTAGCCGATCAAGAGGTTGAAAAAAACCGGGTCAATGCCCGGTTTGATGCTGAATTCGCCAAGCTCAAGGCCCTGTGGCCAGCTTCTGCTTCAGCAGCGCGTTGACCTGTGCGGGGTTGGCTTTGCCTTTGCTGCCCTTCATCACCTGACCGACCAGCGCGTTAAACGCTTTTTCTTTGCCTGCGCGGTACTCTTCGACGTTCTTTGCGTTCGCCGCCATCACCTCGTCGATGATGCTCTCCAGGGCGCTGGAGTCGTCCATTTGCTTGAGGCCTTTGGCTTCAATCACCGCGTCTACGTCATTGCCCACACCTGTCCACAGCACATCAAACACTTGCTTGGCGGCGTTATTTGAGATGGTGTTGTCGGCAATACGTTGAATCAGCGTGGCCAGTTGCAATGCAGGAATTGGTGACTGGTCAATGTTGATGTCGTCTGCATTCAGGCGGCGTGACAGCTCGCCCATCGTCCAGTTGCTCACCAATTTGGCTTGACCACAGCTGTGGGTCGCCACCTCAAAATAAGCCGCTACAGCTTTGCTCTGCGTGAGTTGGGCCGCGTCGTATTCAGGCAGACCGTAGTCGCGCACAAAGCGCTCGGCCATCACGCGGGGCAGCTCGGTCATTGCGGCGCGCACACGCTCTACCCAGGCACGCTCAATCATCAAGGGTGGCAAATCAGGGTCGGGGAAGTAACGGTAATCTGCGGCGTCTTCCTTGGTGCGCATGGCGCGGGTTTCGCCGTTGTCAGGGTCAAACAGCACGGTGGCCTGCTGGATGGCGCGGCCATCTTCAATTTCTTCGATTTGCCAGCGAATCTCGTAATCAATGGCCTGCTGCATGAACTTGAAGCTGTTCAGGTTTTTGATTTCGCGCCGCGTGCCCAGCTTGGCACCGGGGCGGCGCACCGAGACGTTGGCATCGCAACGGAAGCTGCCTTCTTGCATGTTGCCGTCGCAAATGCCAATCCAGGTGACGATCTTGTGCAGTTCTTTGGCGTAGGCCACAGCTTCAGCGCTGGAGCGCATGTCCGGCTCTGTGACGATTTCCAGCAGTGGCGTGCCTGCGCGGTTCAGGTCAATGCCCGATTGACCCACGAAATCTTCATGCAGTGATTTACCTGCGTCTTCTTCCAGGTGGGCACGCACCAAGCGCACGGATTTTTTCTCCCGCACCGTGTCGGCGCCTTTGCCAGTCTCCAGGAAAAACTCCACGGCACCACCTTGCACCACGGGGATTTCAAATTGCGTGATTTGGTAGCCTTTGGGCAGGTCAGGGTAGAAGTAGTTTTT
This sequence comes from Betaproteobacteria bacterium, assembly GCA_025356445.1. Lineage (GTDB taxonomy): Bacteria > Pseudomonadota > Gammaproteobacteria > Burkholderiales > Burkholderiaceae_C > Defluviibacillus. The sequence continues at coordinate 63,626 of JANXSZ010000021.1, forward strand.
GCGCGAGAAGATGCTGACTTCGCCAATGTGCGAACCCACGGCCAAGCCGAACTCGATGGCGCGCTCGACGGCACCTTTGTTCATTACCGGCAGCGTGCCGGGCAAGGCCAAATCAACGGCGCTGGCTTGGGTGTTGGGCTCGGCACCGAAGGCGGTGGACGAGCGGCTGAAAATTTTGGACTGGGTGGTCAGCTGGGTGTGGGTTTCGAAGCCGATGACGACTTCAAAGCCGCGCACCAGTGGGCCGACGGGAGAAGCGGAAGATTCAATAACGGTGCTCATGATGAAAAGCCTTCAGGCTGGCGCAAATGAAAGTCAGTAGCCTGCTGCAACGCATGCGCCGCATTCAGCAATTTGGCCTCGGCAAAGTAGTTGCCAATCAACTGTAAGCCTACCGGCATACCGCTTTCACCGAAACCACAAGGTACGCTCATACCGGGCAGGCCGGCCAGCGAAGCGGGCAGGGTGAAGATGTCGGCGAGGTAGTTGGCAACCGGGTCATCCGATTTTTCGCCCAGTTTCCAGGCGACGGTCGGGGCGACGGGGCCTGCGATCACGTCGCACTGCTGGAAGGCTTGCTGGAAATCGTCGGCAATCATGCGGCGGATTTTTTGCGCTTGCAGGTAGTAGGCGTCGTAGTAACCGTGGCTCAGCACGTAGGTGCCGATCATGATGCGGCGTTTGACTTCTTCACCAAAGCCTTCGGTGCGGGTTTGGCGGTACATGTCGCGCAGATCGGTGTACTGTGTGGCACGGTGGCCGAACTTCACCCCGTCAAAACGGCTCAAGTTGCTGGAGGCTTCGGCAGGCGCAATGATGTAGTACACAGGGATGGACAACTCGGTGCGCGGCAGGCTGATGGGCACCAGCTTGGCACCGAGCTTTTCGTATTCGGCCAGCGCGGTATCCACGGCGCTGCGTACGTCAGGAGACAGGCCTTCGCCAAAGAATTCTTGGGGGATGCCGATGCGCAGGCCGTTGATGGAGGCATTCAGATCCCGGCTGAAGTCTTCGGCGGGCACGTCCAGGGAGGTGGAGTCACGGTCAAGGTCGGGGCCACACATGGCGCTGAGCAGCAGGGCGCAGTCTTCGGCGCTGCGGGCCATGGGGCCGCCTTGGTCGAGGCTGGATGCGAAGGCGATCATGCCGTAGCGCGAGGCGCGGCCATAGGTGGGCTTGATGCCTGTGATGCCGCAAAAACTGGCTGGCTGGCGGATCGAGCCACCGGTGTCCGTACCCGTGGCTGCTGGCGTGAGGCGTGCGGCTACAGCTGCAGCGCTGCCGCCCGATGAGCCGCCAGGGATGCGAGCGGTATCCCACGGGTTTTTGACATGACCGTAGGCAGAGTTTTCGTTGCTGGAACCCATCGCGAATTCATCGCAATTCAGCTTTCCAAGCGTAACCATGCCACTGTGCGCCATGGATGAGACGATGGTGCTATCAAAAGGAGAGTGATAGCCGGTCAACATTTTGGAGCCGGCGGTGCTGACGAACTCTTTCGTGACAAAAATATCCTTGTGCGCAATGGGCACGCCGAGCAGTGGGGTGACTTCGCCAGCGGCCAGTCTCACATCCGCAGCGCGGGCCTGTGCCAAGGTCACAGCCTCGTCGGTGGCCAGGTAGCAGCCCAAATCCGCATGGGCCATGGTTCGGGCCAGGAAATGTTGGGCTGTTTCAACTGCAGACACTTCGCGGTTACGGAGTTTGGCTGCAAGCTGGGAAACGCTCAGGTCATGGAGCTGGTTGGAGGGGGTGGGCACGCTCATTCGATCACCTTAGGCACGAGAAACAGGCCGCGTTCCACGGCGGGAGCGCTGCGCTGGTTGGCCGCACGTTGGTTGGGTTCGCTGACCACATCGTCGCGCAAACGCAGTTGAATGGCCTGCATGGCGGCCACCGGGTGGGCCAGGGGCTCCACGCCGGTGGTGTCTACGGCGCGCATTTGTTCCACAAGGTCAAAAAACCCGTTGATTTGCGTGTGCATGCGCTCACGCTCAAGGGGGCGCAATGCCAATTGCGCCAATTGGGCAATTCGGTCAATATCGGTAAAGGTTAAAGCCATAAATTGAGGGTGTGAAAAGCAGCACTTTTAAAGGGTTTTCTGCCCGATTTCGTGCAGGTAAGGTCGTGTTCGTCGAAAGTTATTCACAGGGGATGCGGTATTATCCCGCCTTTGGCCTGCAGCGAGCGCAGAGCGTCGCTATGGGGCCAAGCCATTGGATTTCTACCTGTTTTTATTGGGGCGACAGCAAGCCGTGCTGCTTGCTGTGCCCGAGAGGATTTTGCATGTTTGGTTCTTTCCGTCGGTATTTTTCGACCGACTTGGCTATTGATTTGGGTACCGCCAATACCTTGATCGTCGTGCGCGACAAAGGCATCGTGCTGAACGAGCCGTCTGTGGTCGCTATTCGCCACGAAGGCGGCCCCCAAGGTAAAAAAACCATCCAAGCTGTTGGCCACGAAGCCAAGGCCATGCTGGGCAAAGTGCCTGGCAACATTGAAGCCATTCGCCCTATGAAAGACGGCGTGATCGCCGATTTCACCGTGACTGAGCAAATGCTCAAGCAGTTCATCAAAATGGTGCATCCGCGTGGCCTGCTGCGTCCTTCACCCCGCATCATCATCTGTGTGCCTTGTGGTTCTACCCAAGTCGAGCGCCGTGCGATCCGTGAATCAGCCCTCGGCGCAGGCGCTTCGCAGGTGTACCTGATTGAAGAGCCTATGGCTGCAGCCATAGGCGCGGGTTTGCCAGTGTCTGAAGCTAGCGGTTCCATGGTGGTGGACATTGGTGGCGGTACCACCGAAGTTGGCGTGATTTCCCTGGGCGGCATGGTCTACAAAGGCAGTGTGCGCGTGGGCGGCGACAAATTTGATGAAGCCATCATCAGCTACATCCGCCGTAACTACGGTATGTTGATTGGCGAGCCCACCGCAGAGTCGATCAAGAAGAAGATCGGTTCGGCCTTTCCTGGCTCTGAAGTCAAGGAAATGGAAGTCAAAGGCCGCAACTTGAGCGAAGGCGTGCCACGCAGCTTCAATATCTCGTCCAACGAGATTTTGGAAGCGCTGACCGACCCGCTGAACAACATCGTTACCGCCGTTAAAAATGCACTGGAGCAAACCCCCCCAGAGCTGGGTGCGGACATTGCTGACCGGGGCATGATGCTGACGGGGGGGGGGGCGTTGCTGCGTGATCTGGACCGCCTGCTGGCCGAAGAAACCGGCTTGCCCGTGCTGGTGGCCGAAGATCCACTGACCTGTGTGGTGCGTGGCTGCGGCATGGCGCTGGAGCGCATGGACCGCTTGGGCAGCATTTTTACCAACGAATAAGGGCTGCCAAGGCGCAGTGGGGTACCGCAGATGTCCTTGTCCGCTCTCTTTCATTTCACTTTTACGCCGTAACCTGCGATGCCGCTTGGTTCGCTGGACAGATCGCCACCGCCCTTCTTCAAGCAGGGGCCGTCGCCGCTTTCCAAACTCATTTTTTTCAGTGCGTTAGCCCTGTTTCTGATGGTGGCTGATGTGCGCTTGCACCTTACCCCACCGCTGCGTGCCGTGATTGCCACGGGGCTTTACCCGGTGCAGTGGCTGGCGTTGTGGCCTGGCCGTGTGGTGGGCCAAGGGGCTGATCACTTTGAATCTCTGGATGCGGCACGTGCCTCCGAAGCGGCTGCCCGTAAAAAGCTGGCTTTGCAGTCGCAGCGTGCAGGGCAAGTTGAGCAGTTGTCACTGGAAAATAACCGCTTGCGTGAATTGCTGGGTCTGCGTGGGCAACTTAAAACCGAAGCCATTGCCGCTGAAGTGTTGTACGACGCCCCTGACCCCTACACCCGCAAAGTCGTGATTGACAAAGGGATGACCCACAGCGTGGTGTTGGGTGCACCCGTGACGGACGAGTTGGGTGTGTTGGGCCAAGTGACGCGGGTACTGCCTCTGGTAAGTGAGGTTACCCTTATCACCGACCGTGAGCAGGCCATTCCTGTGCTCAATACCCGCACCGGTGCGCGCAGCGTGGCTTTTGGCGATCCAACCACCCGGGGTGGTGTGTTGGAGTTGCGCTTCATGGCCGGTAACGCGGATGTGCAGGTGGACGATCTGCTGACCACCAGTGGTATTGACGGCGTTTACCCTCCCGGCTTGCCCGTTGCCCGTGTTGACCGTGTCGAGCGCCGTGCCGATTCAGCCTTTGCAAAAATTTACTGTGTGCCCAAAGCGCTGGTGGCTGGACCCCGGCATGTGCTGGTGCTGACGCCAGTGGGCGACCAAATTCCACCCCGCCCTCTGCCTGAGCCGACGCTGGTGGTTAAAAAAGGACGGGCGCTACCATGATCATGCCCAGAGGTCAGCCTTTGCTGCTGCCGGTGAACCCGGTCTTTATCGGATTCAGCCTGATCGTCGCGCTGCTGCTGAATTTTGTACAAACCATGGGCGTATGGGGCCGCGCTGTGTGGGCCCCTGACCTGGTGGCTTTGGTGCTGGTGTTTTGGACTGTCCACCAACCGCAGCGTGTCAGCATTGGTGTCGCCTTTTTCTTCGGTCTGTGTATGGATGTGCACCAGACGGCGCTGCTGGGGCAGCATGCGCTCTCGTACAGCGTGCTGTGCTACCTGGCGGTTCTGATTCACTTGCGTCTGCTGTGGTTTTCTGTGCCGACACAAGCACTCCAGGTGATGCCATTGTTTTTTGCCGCACACGCGATTGAGTTGGGTCTGCGCATGCTGGGCGGCGGTGTGTTCCCGGGTTGGCAGATGCTGCTGGCGCCGATGCTGGAAACGGTATTGTGGCCTGTGGTCAGTGTGATGTTGCTGGCCCCGCAGTTGCGTGCGCCCGACCCGGACAAGAACCGCCCGCTTTGACCATGGCCCCTTGCTGCTGACGCCATGACTGAACTTCGTAACGTCAAAAATGACCTTTCCCGCTTCCGCATTCGCGTGTTGGTTGCCGGATTGATGGTGATTTTTGCATTCACGCTTTTGGTGTCACGCTTGGTCTACTTGCAGGTCTACCGCTATGAAGACTTGCACGAACAGGCGGAGAGCAACCGTACTGCTGTGGTTCCTATCGTGCCCAACCGGGGCTTGATTTTGGACCGCAACAACGTGGTGCTGGCGTCCAATTACTCGGCTTACACCCTGGAAATCACCCCTTCCAAGGCGGGTGTGCTGGAAGAGACGATTGACCGCTTGGCGCAGGTGGTGGATATCCTTCCTCGGGATCGTCGCCGCTTCAAAAAATTGGTGGAAGAGTCCCGCAACTTTGAATCTCTGCCTATTCGTACCCGCTTGAGCGAGGTGGAGGTCGCCAAATTCGCTGCCCAGCGCTTTCGTTTTCCGGGTGTGGAAATCAAAGCCCGCCTGTTTCGCAACTACCCTTATGGTGCCTTAGGCAGCCATGTGATCGGTTACATAGGCCGTATCAACCAAGCAGAAAAAGAGCGTATTGAAGACTCGGACGAGGAATCCAACTACCGGGGTACCGAGTACATCGGCAAGCTGGGTGTGGAGCAAAGTTATGAGCAGCAATTGCACGGCTTGACTGGTGTAGACCAAATGGAAACCTCTGCGGGTGGCCGTGCTGTGCGTCGCCTGCAAAGTAACCCCGCCACCCCTGGTAATACGGTGGCGCTGGCGTTGGACATCAAGCTGCAAAAATTGATCGAAGACCTGTATGGTGACCGGCGTGGTGCTTTGGTCGCCATCGAGCCTAAAACGGGCGAAGTGTTGGCTTTCGTCAGCAAGCCCACGTTCGACCCCAATTTGTTTGTCGAAGGCATTGATTCCGAGAATTGGGCCGCGTTGAACGAATCGCCCGACAAGCCTTTGCTGAACCGGGCGCTGCGCGGCACCTATCCTCCTGGCTCTACCTACAAGCCCTTCATGGCGCTGGCGGGCCTGGAAACAGGCAAGCGCACGCCCCAGCAGGCGATTTTTGACCCCGGATTCTTCAACTTTGGCGGGCATCGGTTTCGAGACGACAAAGAAGGCGGGCACGGGTCGGTGGACATGTACCGTTCCATCGTGCAGTCGTGTGATACCTATTACTACATGCTGGCCAACGATTTGGGTGTGGACGCGATGTACGCGCAAATGCAGCCCTTCGGGTTCGGCCAGATCACGGGCATCGACATCTTTGGTGAGTCGCGTGGTATTTTGCCCTCCACCGAATGGAAGCGCCGCGCTTACAAAAAGCCCGAGCAAAAGAAATGGTATGCGGGAGAAACCATCTCGCTGGGCATTGGCCAAGGTTACAACAGCTTCACCATGCTGCAACTGGCACATGCTACCGCCACGCTGGCCAACGATGGCCTGAAGATGAAGCCGCATCTGGTGCGCGAAGTGATGGACATCGTGACCCGTGAGCGCTCGCTGGTTGCGCATGAACCGGTGGGGCAATTGGCGGTGAAAGCCGCCAACATCGCCGTTGTCAAGCGCGCTTTGGTCGGCGTCAACATTGAAGGTACCTCGGCCACCAGTTTTCGTGGCGCGCAGTACACCAGTGCCGGCAAGACCGGCACGGCGCAGGTGATTCAGATCAAGGCGAACGAAAAATACGATGCCAAGAAAGTGGATGAGCGCCACCGTGACCATGCCTTGTTCATGGCTTTTGCGCCTGCTGAGAACCCGCAAATTGCGATTGCCATGGTGGTAGAAAACGCGGGTTTCGGTGCGCAAAGTGCTGCGCCCATCGCGCGCCGGGTGTTCGATTACTGGCTGATGGGTAAATATCCCTCTACCGAAGACATGGAAGCCGTCGCCAAAGGGCAGGCCACCACGCCTATCGGGACAGCCCGTTTGGTGGCCGATGTAGCCTTGCCTGTGACGGTTCCCGGTGCAAGGAGTGCTGCTGCCGCTGCGTTGCTCGCTGCGTCAGCGTCTGGGGCTCAGGCCAAGAAAGGGGTGGCTTCAGCAGCCAGCCAGCCTCGTCAGTCGGCCTCTGCACCGCTGCTGCCTGCTGTGCCCGTGGAGCCTGTCGCTGTGCCTCCCGCTCTCCCTCTTCCGGCCGCATCATCACCGTAAAAACGCATCGTAGCTTGTTTTTAAAATCAAGCTGCTCACTACCGCGATGAACACGGTGCGTACGAAGCCTGCGCCGTGCTTGAGTGCCAGCCGCGTACCCAGCACGCTGCCCAATACATTTGCCAAGGCCATCACCAGCGCATAGTGCCACCACACATGGCCTTTCAACGCGAACAAAATCAATGCAGCAGCGTTGGTGGCCGTGTTCATCAACTTGGCCGAGGCCGAGGCATTCAAAAAGTCATAACCCAGCCAGCGCACAAATAGAAACACCAGGAAACTGCCTGTGCCAGGACCAAAAAACCCATCGTAAAACCCAATCAACAGGCCGATCCCGCAGGCTGCTGCAATCTCGGCCTGGCCGCTGTAGCGTGGTGCGTGGGTGCGGCCCAGTTCCTTTTTGGCCAGGGTGTACAGCAACACCGCCAGCAAGATCAGCGGAAGCGCCTTGCGTAAATAACTGGGCGATACCACGGTGACCAACCAAGCTCCTGCAAACGAGGCTGCAAAACCGGTCAAAGCAGCAGGCAGCAGGCTGGCCCAGCGCATCTGTACGCGGCGGCTGAATTGCCATGTTGAAACGCCTGTGCCCCAGACCGACGCGCCTTTGTTGGTGCCGAGCAAGCTGGCGGGTGGCGCGCTGGGGAAGGTGGCGAACAAGGCTGGCACCAAAATCAAGCCACCACCGCCGACGATGGCGTCCACAAAACCGGCGAGTAACGACGCCAACGATACGATCAAAAGTTCCATGCGCCGATTGTCGCTGGACAGCTCAGACCGAAACCAAAGACCAGAAAGCGTTTGCCCATGAAAAAAGCACCGGTTTTGCCGGTGCTTTTCTTGGGAAACATCTGATCGAGATGCTTCGAATTGTCTGTATTTTTATATGTTTGTATGTGTATTTATTTGTTAACCATCACACCAACGCTTGTCTGTCTCCTCGGCCCTCTTCGTGCATGCTTCGTGTAGAAGCTGCGAATGCCGAGACTATAGCGGCTGGTGTGCCTTAAGTTCCTAGGTGCTTTCCCGGGCGTCGGCCAGAATCCATGCAGCAGCTTTTTCCGCCAGCATCAATGTGGGTGAGTTGGTGTTGCCGCTGGTGATGCAGGGCATCACGCCTGCATCCACCACGCGCAGCCCGGCAATGCCACGCACGCGCAGGCGCGAATCCACCACGGCCATCGGGTCAGCATCTGCACCCTCGGTGCGGCCCATTTTGGTCGTCCCTACAGGGTGGAAGATGGTGGTGGCGATGTCACCTGCCAGCTTGGCGAGTTCTTCATCGGTCTGGAACTGAGGGCCCGGCTTCCACTCTTGCGGCTTGTATTTGGCCAGTGCCGGTTGCGCTGCGATGTGCCGTGTCACGCGCAGGGAGTCTGCGGCCACCTGTCGGTCTTCAGCTGTGCTGAGGTAATTGGGCGCGATGGCGGGCGCATCTTCAAAACGAGGGCTCTTGAGCTGCACTGTGCCCCGGCTGGTGGGGTTGAGGTTGCACACACTGGCCGTGAATGCAGGGAAGCTGTGCAGGGGTTCGCCAAAGGCGTCCAGGCTCAGCGGTTGCACATGGTATTCCAGGTTCGGGTAAGGCTGGTCGGGTGTGCTGCGGGTGAATGCGCCCAACTGTGACGGTGCCATGCTCATGGGGCCGGTGCGTTGGGTAGCGTACTCCAGCCCAATCTTGGCCTTGCCCCAGACCGAGCTGGCCAGCGTGTTCAGGGTCTTCACCCCTTCGACTTTGAACACCGCACGAATCTGCAAATGGTCTTGCAAGTTGGCGCCCACACCCGGTATATCGGCTATGGGCGTGATGCCATGCTGTTGCAAAAGCGCTGCTGGGCCGATACCGGAGAGCTGCAAAATCTGCGGTGAACCAATGCTGCCTGCACACAAAATCAACTCGCGCTCGGCGTTCACCGTCACCATCTCTTTGCCTGTCCACACCTGCACACCGGTGCAGCGCTGGCTGCCATTGGCTTGTTTTTCGACCACCAGCCTAGCCACCTGGGCCGCTGTCCACATCTCGAAATTCGGTCTGCCGTAGCATGTAGGCCGCAAAAACGCTTTGGCAGCGTTCCACCGAAAACCGTTTTTCTGGTTGACCTCAAAGTAGCCCACACCTTCGTTGATGCCGGTGTTGAAGTCGTCGGTGGCGGGGATACCCGCCTGCACCGCCGCCTGCGCAAAGGCATCGAGCACGTCCCACGACAGCCGTTGCTTTTCCACACGCCATTCACCGCCACTGCCGTGCAGCGCTGCAAAGTCAGCATTTTCTGTACTTTTAACACCCTTGTGCAGCGTGGGTAGGCTGAAGGTGCTATCTAATTTATAGTGACTCTCATGCGCCTTGAAGGCGGGCAGGCACTGGTCCCAGCGCCAAGTGTCGTCTCCCGTCAGCGCCGCCCAGTGGTCGTAATCCCGGGCTTGGCCGCGCATGTAGATCATGCCGTTGATGCTGGAACTTCCGCCCAGCACCTTGCCACGTGGGTAGCGCAGCACGCGGCCATTCAGCCCGGCATCGGGTTCGGTGTTGTAGAGCCAGTCGGTGCGTGGGTTGCCGATGCAGTAAAGATAGCCCACAGGGATGTGAATCCAGTGGTAATCGTCTTTGCCGCCAGCCTCCAGCAGCAGCACGCGTTTGGTTTTATCACCACTCAGGCGGTTGGCGAGCAGGCTGCCAGCGGTGCCGGCACCGATGATGATGTAGTCGAACGAGGGGGTAGCCATAGCGCGTGTCTCTTCTATTTGTGAGGGGGAAGCGGTGCAGCAACCCTTCAAGGCCACCGTCGCGTAAGGACAGAGCTTACTTCGCCGTGGGCATCACAAATTCTGCACCCTTGCCAATGCTCTCTGGCCAGCGCTGCATCACGCTCTTTTGCTTGGTGTAAAAGCGCACACCCTCTTCGCCATAGGCGTGCATGTCGCCAAACAGACTCTTCTTCCAGCCGCCAAAGCCATGCCACGCCATAGGCACAGGAATGGGCACGTTGATGCCCACCATACCCACCTGTATACGGCGGCTGAATTCGCGGGCGACGTTGCCGTCGCGGGTGAAGCAGCTCACCCCGTTGCCGAACTCATGGCCGTTGACCAAATCGACCGCTGCGGCAAAGTCTTTCACCCGCACGCACGACAGCACTGGGCCAAAAATCTCTTCTTTGTAGATGCGCATACCGGGCGTCACGTGATCGAACAGCGTGCCGCCCATCCAAAACCCGTTGTCACAGCCCGCACCCGCTGCTGCACCGTTGAAGCCGCGGCCGTCCACCAGCAGCTCTGCACCCTCTTTCACCCCCTGCTCGATGTAGCCGGTGATGCGTTTCAAAGCGATATCCGTGACGATAGGCCCCATCTCGGCGGCCAGGTTTTCGCCGTCCAGCACTTGCAGCGTCTTGGTACGTGCAATCAGTTTGGGCATGATCTTGTCTGCCGCATCGCCCACAAACACCGCCACGCTGATTGCCATACAGCGCTCACCAGCCGAGCCGTAAGCGGAGCCGATCAGCGCGTCCACGGTTTGGTCGATATCGGCATCGGGCATCACCACCATGTGGTTTTTCGCGCCACCCAAGGCTTGTACGCGCTTACCGTGGTGAGCGCCAGTCTCGTAGATGTAATTGGCAATCGGGGTGCTGCCGACGAAGGACACGGCTTTCACGTCCGGGTGCGTCAGCAGCGCGTCCACCGCCACTTTGTCGCCTTGCACCACGTTGAACACGCCATCGGGCAGACCGGCTTGCTTGAGCAGATCAGCGATCATCAGGGAAGCACTGGGGTCAAGCGGGCTGGGCTTCAGCACAAAAGTGTTGCCTGCTGCAATGGCCACCGGGAACATCCACATCGGCACCATCACCGGGAAGTTGAATGGCGTCACCCCTGCCACCACGCCCAGCGGCTGGCGCAGCGTCCAGTTGTCGATGCCGGTGCTGACCTGATCGGTGAAATCGCCTTTGAGCAACTGTGGAATGCCGCAAGCGAACTCCACCACGTCGATACCGCGTGACACCTCGCCCTGTGCATCGGTGAACACCTTGCCGTGCTCAGCGGTGATGGCATGGGCCAGCGCGTCGCGGTTGAGGTTGAGCAATTCCAGGAACTTGAACATCACCCGTGCCCGGCGAATCGGCGGGATGTCGGCCCAGGCCGGGAAGGCGGCCAGCGCTGCGGCCACCGCTGCGTTCACATCGTCGGCACTGCCTAACGCGACCTGCCCCGTGACGGCCCCTGTTGCCGGGTTGAACACGTCTTGTGCGCGGCCCGACGTACCCTCAGCGTTGCGGCCATTGATCCAATGGGCGATAGAGGGGGCGACGGTAGCAGGTGCAGTCATGGGGGGTCTTTCAAAGGATGCAAAGGAAAACAACGTGCCCGCAGTCTAGGCGTCAGGGCGTGTTTTGAAAACCCTTCATTTTTGATTACATTGTTCGTATAACTGAACAATAAAGTGAACAATGAACGGCATCAACCTATGACATCGCCTTCCGCCACCCCCGTCTTCGCTGACCTGCACCTGCTCACCGTGCTGGCCCAGACCCGCAGCTACACCCAGGCGGCGCGGCGTTTGGGGGTTTCCAAGGCCTCGGTCAGCATGCGCATTGCCGACTTGGAGCGTGCCGCCGGTGTGCCGCTGGTGCGTCGTACCACGCGCTCGGTCGGCCTGACAGATGCGGGTCAGCAGCTGGTGGACGACACCCATGCTGCCTTCACCCACATTGCACAGAGCTTTGCCAACGCCCGCGATTTGGCCGGGCAGCCGCGCGGGCTGGTGCGCGTCACCGCCCCCGTGGCGCTGGGCCGCCAGCACATCGCTCCCACGCTGGCCGCGTTTCTCCACCAACATCCTGAGATCCGCTTGGAGCTGGATTTGTCCGACCGCTTCGTCAACCTGGCCCAGGAAGGCTTCGATTTAGCCATCCGCCACACCCAAGCTCCGCCGGACACCCATGTGGCCTGGGTGCTGTGCGAAACCCGTTCGGTGCTGGTTGCGAGTCCCGATTACCTGGCCCGCAAAGGCATGCCCACACACCCCAGCGCGTTGGCTGCGCACGATTGCCTGCTGTACCTGCGCGACACGCCTGGGCAGAACTGGTCGTTCGTGCGGCGCTTCACTGACTTAGCTGACGGGGGTAACGCGGTTGCTGAGCGCGTCATCGTCGCCGTCCACGGCCCGCTGCGGGCGAACAACAGCGAGGTGCTGCGTGAGGCCGTATCAGGCGGGGTGGGGATTGGTTTGCTGCCCGACTTTACGGCAGTCACGGGCGTTCAATCTGGCCTCTGGGTGCCGGTGCTGCCCGATTGGCAGCCGCAGGGTTTCTTTGGTGAGCGGGTTTACGCCATTCGTCCCTGGGCGGCCCAGGTGCCACGGGCAGTGCAGTGCTTTGTCGATCACCTGCGCGGGGCATTGGCGGGTGGGTTTACAGGGATGGGGCTGTCGCGTTAGCTGTCAAATGGGATGGCGCCAAGACGGGCATGGTTAACAGTATTTGGCCTATTCCTTTGCCTAACGGGTCATTGCGCAGGCTGGCCATGCCGCCGCCGTCCAGGGCTTGCGTGCAGACAAAGTTGAAGGCGTGGATGCCAGGGACTTCATGGCGGGTGACTTTGCCCTTCACGAGGTGGGCGAGGTAGGCGGCGACGCGCTCGGGGGTGACTTGGGCGCGCAGCAACTGGATAAGGCTGGGATGGCGGGCGATGATGCCGATGTTGCTGGTATTGCCCTTGTCGCCGCTGCGGGCATAGGCCAATTGGATGAGGGGAACGGTGGTGCCGGATTCGGATTCGGGTTCTGGGGCTGCAGTGCCTGGTTCCGCCAAACTGGGGTCAGAGCCCAAATCCGTGGGCGTGAGGGAGGCGGGATGGACTGACAGCGCGGAATTGGGATCTGACCCCGCTTTGGCTGTGTCAGCGCTTTGAATGGTGACTGGCCACCGGGTGTCGCCCATGTGGACGCTGAGCGTCAAACGGTGCTTTTCGAGCAGGAAGGCAAACTGTTTAATGCAGGGGCTGGGGCTGCTGCGGCCGCCACCGGCTCCGGTTGTGCCGGGCGACCAGCTGGTGCCTGCGGGAGCGATTTCGCGGGCGAACAACTCCAAAGCGGCTTTTTGCGGGTGCATCACCGCCACGCGCAGGATGGCTTCGCGCACGTGAGGGGTTTTGGCGTGAGGGCCGAAGCTGCCGGACTCGTCACCGATGATTTCTACGGCCGTGCGGCTGTAGTCAGCCAACCCCAGGGCGTTGAACATCGTGCGGGTGCGCGCCAGGATGGCCTCGCCCGTACGGCGGGCTTTCAGTGCGGCATCGGTGCCAACGATAGTCAGTTGGGCGTTGCAGCGAAAGCCATCCATGTAAGTCGCGCAGACTTTGTAAAAACCACTGGGTGCTTTGCCCCGTGCACCCTGAACAGACACCCTGTGCACGGATTCCTGGTGCAGCGTGACTTGCGTGAAATCGCACACCACGTCGGGCAACAGGTAGTTGGCGGGGTCGCCAATCTCGTACAGCATTTGTTCAGCGATGACGGCGGTGTTCACCAGCCCGCCGGTGCCAGGGGGTTTGGTGGCGATGAAGTGGCCGTCTTCATGGCATTCGATGATAGGGTAGCCGATGTTGGGCCAGTCGGGCACGTCTTGCCAGTCGGTGTGCAGGCCGCCGGTCGCCTGGCAACCGCATTCAATGATGTGACCGGCGAGGCTGGCCTGGGCCAAGCGGTCGTAATCATCGGGTGCCCAGTCAAACTCGTGCATCAACGCACCCAACGTGACGGCGCTGTCCACGCAGCGGCCAGTGATCACGATTTGCGCCCCGGCGTCCAGCGCGGCTTTGACGGGCAGGGCCCCGAGGTAAGCGTTAGCCGTCAGCACTTTAAGGGGCAGGGCGGCACCACTTTGCAATTCAGTGATGTTTTCGTCGCGCAGCACAGGCAACAGTGGCATCACGTCGTCACCGTGCACCACGGCGATTTTCACGTTCAAACCCAACTCTGTCGCCATGGCTTCAATCGCTTTGGCGCAGGCTTGCGGGTTGACGCCTCCTGCATTGCTGATGACGCGGATGTTTTGCGCCACCACGTCTTGCAGGATGCTTTTCATCGTCACGGCGACAAAATCGGTCGCGTAGCCCAGCTCAGGGTTTTTCGCACGTGCGGCGGCGAGGATGGACATCGTGAGTTCGGCGAGGTAGTCGAAGACGATGTAGTCCAGGTTGCCCAGTTTCACGAGCTGGGGTGCCGCGACGGCGCTGTCGCCCCAAAACCCGGATGCCCCCCCAATACGGATGACTTTCGGCGCGGCGGCCTTTGACGCGGCGCTCATTGCCCCGTCCATACGGGTTTGCGTTTTTCCTGAAATGCTTTTTGCCCTTCCTTGGCATCTTCGGTCAGCGTGAACAGCGCGATTTGGCTCTCTGTGAACGACATGGATTCTTCAAACGCCATGTTTTCAATTTTCTTCATGGTGTACAGCCCGCGCCGAATGGCAGCGGGGGATTTGTCCAGCATGCGGTTGAGCAGCCATTCCAGCTTGGCGTCCACATCATCGTCCACGTAGTTCACCAAGCCGTATTCCAGGGCCTGTGCGCTGGTGATGGGCTCACCCGTCAGGCACATTTCTGTCAGCTTGCGTCGGGGAATCAGGTGCTGCAATACGCTCAGCACCTGTGCCGGGAACACCCCGACTTTCACCTCGGGGAGGCCAAACACCGCGTGGCTGGAGGCCACCGCCATGTCACACAGACTCAGCAAACCCATGCCGCCGGCCATGCAGGCTCCATTGACCCGCGCAATCAGTGGCACATGGCTGGCTTTGGCCACGCGCAGCAGGGCTGCCAGATGGCCCACTGGCTCGGAATAATCGGTGGTGAATGCCTTCGTCGATTGCAAATCTGCCCCCGCACAAAACGCCTTGCTGCCGGCGCCGGTGATGACGATAGCGCGCACGTTGCGGTCTGTCTGTGCTGCGCTGATGGCCTGCGCCATCCCTGCCAGCACGTGGTGGCTCATGGCGTTACGGCGCTCTTCGCGGGTGATGGTCAGCCACAGCAGGGGGCCGTGTTGGGTGATACTGAGTTCGGGCTTGTCGAGGGTGTTTGCGGTGTTTGTCATAGGTCTCTGGCGTCTCTTTTTATATTGAATAAATCCATTGAATAAAGCTGTATGGGCCATACGAGTGGCGTTTTGGTGCTGTGGTGCTATGGTTTTCCCAGCACGGGGAACAAAGTGTGGAGTCCATCGGCCATTACCTCCACCGCCAGCGCGGTGAGGATCAGCCCCATCAGGCGGGTCATCACATTGATGCCTGTCTTGCCCAGCACGCGCGCAATCGGGTGTGCCAGCGACAGGCAGACCCAGGTCGCAAGCGCAATGACCACGCCGTAGCCAATCAAGGTGCCCATCTGAACAAAGGTTTTGGCTTTTTCGGCGTAAATCACCACGGTGGACATGCTGGCCGGGCCGGTCAGCAGTGGTATGGCCAGCGGTACCACGGCAATGCTGGCGCGGGCAGCGGCGTCCTGCACCTCGTCCACAGTGGATTTGGCTTCTGCCGGTTGTGCGTTCAGCATCGCCAGTGCCGAGGTCATCAGCAGCAGCCCACCCCCCACCTGAAAGCTGGCGAGTGAGATGCCAAAGAACTCCAGCACGCTCATGCCCATCAGCGCGCACACGGCAATCACCACAAAGGCGCTGAACGCAGTGATGCGGATGGTGCGGGCGCGCTCGACGGCCGAGAGGTCTTTGGTGTAGTGGATGAAGAACGGCACGCAGGCGATGGGGTTGACGACCACCAGCAGGCTGATAAGGGGTTTGAAATCCACGCTCATGTCAGCGTCCGCCCGTCACGTCCAGCACCGTGGCGGTGGTGTAGCTGGCGTCCGCGCTCAGCAGCCACAGGATCGCCTGGGCGACTTCCTCTGCACTGCCGCCACGCTGCAGGGGCACCATGGCGGCCAGCTCTGCGACCCGGTGGGGCAGGCCACCTGAGGCGTGAATGTCTGTTTCAATCAAGCCGGGGCGCACCGCATTCACGCGGATGCCTTCCGCTGCCACCTCTTTGGCAAGGCCCACTGTGAAGCTGTCAATGGCCCCTTTGGCGGCCGCGTAGTCCACATACTGGCCAGGAGAACCCAGTCGGGCTGCAGCACTGGATAGGTTGACGATACCGCCACCTTGGCCATAACCCACACCAAAATTGATAGCGCCAGTAGCTTTGCTCATGCGCTTGACCGCTTCACGGGCACATAAAAAGCTGCCCACCACGTTCACGTCAAACATACGGCGCAGACGTGCCACGCTCATCGCGTCCACCCGGCAGGCCATATCCACCACACCGGCGTTGTTGACCAGGGCGGTGAGCGGGCCCAGCTGGGCGTCCACAGTGGCGAACAGGCACAGAACCTGTGCTTCATCCGCCACATCCGCCTGAACCGCGATGGCTTTGCCGCCGCTGGCGGTGATTTCCGTTGCCAACTGCTCAGCCGTTACGGCGTTGTGGGTGTAGTTGACGGCGACGGCATAGCCGCGCTGTGCTGCCAGCCGAGCGGTTGCCGCGCCTATGCCACGCCCGCCGCCAGTGATCAGTAGCACAGCCTGCCGTGCTGTGGCTTGTTCCGTCATAAAGGTTGCTCCCAATGAAGTTTTGTCAATTCTGGGCATGTCGCCAGCAAGAGTTTGCCGTCTGGGCAAGAATGGTCGCTGAATTTCCCCCCTTTGTCCCGAGAGGATACGCGCATGACTTTGACCGTTGATTACTATTTTGCCCCGCAAAGTCCCTGGACTTACCTGGGTCACGCGTCCTTTGCCGCTATGGCCCAACAGGCTAACGCCACTGTGCGCTTGTGGCCGGTTGACCTTGGCCAGGTCTTTCCTGTCTCTGGCGGTTTGCCGCTGGGCAAGCGCGCGCCTCAGCGGCAAGCCTACCGGCTGGTGGAGTTGCAGCGCTACAGCGATTACCTGCAAGTGCCTTTGAATCTGCATCCTTTGCATTTTCCTGTTTCAGGTGATGCCGCCTCGCGCTTGATCATCGCCACCGACACCCAGTGCGGCAGTGCGCCAGCCATGAAGCTCGCGGGTGCGGTGCTGGCCGCTGTTTGGGCGCAAGAGCGCGACATTGCCGACCAAGCCGTGCTGGCGCAGCTGTTGCAGGAATGCGGTTTGGCCGCTGATTTGCTGGCAAACGCGCACAGCCAAGCAGTGCAAGAGCGCTACGACGCCTGTACCCAAGCCGCGATCGAAGCCGGCGTATTTGGCTCGCCCAGTTATGTGATCGACGGTGAGATTTTTTGGGGCCAAGACCGGCTAGAGTTCGTGCAACGCAAGCTCTTGCCCGTTGAGCGCCGCTTGCAGGGGTGAACCTGTCACCTCATTTGATCCATTCCCTTTCCTTCCCTTCCCTGTTTCATTCAACGCTGTCTATTCCTCAAGAGGTTCGCACCATGTCCCAAACCATTGAACTCACCGCCGCTGACGGCATCCGTTTCCCGGTCTACGTTAGCCAGCCCGTGGGGCCCGCACCTGTTGCCGCTGTGATCGTGCTGCAAGAGATTTTTGGTGTCAACAGCCATATCCGTGCCGTGGCCGACAGCTACGCGGCCCAGGGCTATCTGGCATTGGCCCCAGATATGTTTCAGCGCGTCAAGCCCGGTGTGAATTTGGGCTATACCCCCGGCGATATTGCCGCAGGTATCGAGCTTAAAGCCGCCACCGAAGCGCTGTCTGCGCCCAGCGTGCTGCAAGACATTCAGGCCACGATTGACCACGCCGCCGCCCTGTGCGGAGGCAAAGTTGCGGTGCTGGGCTACTGCTGGGGTGGTTTGCTGACGTGGCGCGCTGCTGCACTTTGCACGGGCCTGAGTGCCGCTGTGCCTTACTACGGCGGTGGCACGACGGTGGGGGATGAGCCTCACCGCCAGCCGAAATGCCCCGTGTTATGCCATTTCGGCACCGAGGACCATGGCATCCCGATGGACACGGTCGAGGCGTTCATTAAAACGCAGGCGAATGCCGCATCTCCTGTTCAGGTCGCTACTTATCCGGCTAACCATGGTTTTAACTGCGATCAACGTGGATCGTTTAATGCGGCTGCTAGCGCGCTGGCATTGCAAAGTACGCTATCGTTTTTGAAGCTAAATTTGGCCTGAAGCAGCAAGCCAGCGCCATCAGCGGTGGTGCTGTGGCGCGGTGCACGCCATCATTTAGCGTGCGGCAGTCGCAGCGTCACCACCAAACCATGGGGGACACGGTTGACGGCGCTGATGCTCCCGCCATGGGCTTGCACGATGAGTCGGCTGAAATAGTAGCCCAGACCGGTGCCCTGCTGGCCTAGGGTGGTGCTGGCCCGGTAATAGGGCTGGCCCAATCGGGTTAATTCGGTGGCGGTCAAACCAGGCCCTTTGTCAGACACGGCAAGCAGTAAATCACCGTTGTCCAGACTGGCAAACAGCGTGACCGAGCCACCCATGTCGCCCATGCCGCTGGGGGCTGTATAGCGCAAGGCGTTGCCCAGCAGGTTATTGACGGCGATATCGATCAGTTTGGCGTCTAGAGCGAAACGCAGGTCTTTGGGCGTGACTTTCAGCGTCACACAGCGTTGCAGGTCTGCTCCTTGCGCTGCCATCACGCTTGCCAGCAGCGGAGCCACAGCTTGGTCTACCGGGACGGGGGTGAGGCGGTGTTCTTCCAAGGCTTCAGACATGAGAAAACTGTCTACCAAGGCGCCCAGTTTGGCTACGCTGGAGCGAATGCCCGACAAACGCGTTTTATCCGCATCCGTGATCGTGGTGATTTTGAGTTGCAACAGATTGGTCGTACGGTCAATGCTGGCCAGTGGGTTGCGAAATTCGTGTGACAGCATGGCAATGAAACGCTTGTAATCGACGGCACGCTGCTCAGCCAGCACTTCGTTGCGTTGAATTTGGCGTACCCGCATCGCCAGCCCAACGTTCATCACCATGATATGAACCAGAGACGCTGTTTGGTACGCGTTGACGGTTAAGGACATGCGCTCAATCCAGCCCAATACCCCTGCGATATTGGTAACGCAGCCGATCACGGTGGCCAGAAAGGCCAGCAAGTAGAGCTTCAATGGGGTGCTTGGTTTTCGGCATAACGCCACCAACACCAGAATCAAGCAAAGCACAGCGAAGAGTACGCCCACTTGATTGACCACGGCACCAACCAGCCGGTAATAAGGCGTCACGATGACGATGATGAGTATCCCGAAATAGCCCCCTTGGTAGAGGCTAAAACGCATCTCATTGCCCATTAACTCATCAGGCAGCCAGACTGTGGCGTTGAAATTCATGGCGCTGGTGGACGACACGCGTATCCATACGGTTTGGGGTTGGGTGTCGGGCAAGTTCAACCGCACGGTGGGTGCGCGTGTTCTGAGGGGGCGCTCGCCGAACGGCACATGGTCACCAAGCCGCAGAGGGGGGGATGAGTCGGTCGCTTTTTCTTCATCCCCTTCACGTTCTATCCAGACTTGGATATCGTCCAGATAGGGCTCGCCCATCGCCAGCCGCCAGCGGGTGGGTGCATCAGGGGCACGAGCCACCCGCAGTTGAAACCAGTACGCCGCTTTCGTAAACCCGGCACTTTGGAAGTGCGTGACTGTGGTGAACGGTTGCTGGCCGCTTCGGGTCGCTAGCGTCCTGTGCGCGCCAAATACCGTTTGCGCCAGAACACCAGGCTTACCCCAGTTGCTAGCAATACCATAGCTAGTGCAGCTGACCAGAAGCCCGTTACTGTGTGAATCAACGGTAAAAAATCAAAATTCATCCCAAAGAAACCGGTAATCAGGTTGAGCGGCAAAAACACAGCGGTCAGCGCGGTCAGGGTGCGCATGATGTCGTTGGTACGGTGGCTTTGTACGCTGAAGTGCATTTGCACGGCAGTTTCCGCGCTCTGCTCCAGGCGGCGCACATGGTGAACGACACGCTCGATGTGTTCCAGCACGTCGCGGCTGCGCACTTTGAGCAATTCGCGCTCGCGCTGTGCGGCAGGCGTTGCGCCATCGGGCCAGGTCTCTAGCGCTTCTGTCCAGTCTTGCACGGCGGCGCGCTGGTCTTCGCAGATTTCATCAAGCATGTGCAGCGACAAGCGGGTGTCGAGCATCAATTTCCAGTTGTTGAAGCGCCCGCTGGGGTCGAGCAGTTCGGTTTGCCAGTGGTCCAGCTGGTGGGTGAGTTCGCGGCGCAGCTCCAGGTAGCCGTCCACCATCTGGTTGACGATACGCAGCATCAGGTCGGGCGGACTGGCAGGCAGACGTACGCCTGCGGCGCGAGATTCGGCGCTGATGGCGTGCAGCAGTTTGCTGGCGTAGGCGTCGCGCACGGCGCAGTCGGTGGGATGGATGGTGAGCAGCACGCGGTCAAAAATCGCGAAACCCACGGGGCTGGTGTCGATGCGGTGCAGCACGGGTGGGCCGCTGCGCTTGAGGTTACCGCTGGCGGGCTTGGCGTAGGGATGGGGTGCTGCACTGGTGTGCAGAGGGACGCCCGGCTGGTTCAGATCGGTTTCGCGCTGGCCTGCCGCAAGGCGACGGAACACCAACAGGTCGTACTGCGAGGTGTAGTCGTAGTGCGAGGGCAATTGGTTGTTCAGCAAATCGGTGATGTGCAAATCGACCAAAGCGGTGCCACACAGGGTTTGCAGCGTGGCTTGCACCTGAGCCTGCTGCACTTCAAATTCACGCCGGGCACAGGCGATCCAGTAGTAGGCGCCTTCGGTGAGTGTGGTGGGCCACTGAGCGGGCAGTGCATCGGTTTCGGTGATGCTGCTGCCGTTGATGCAGAAAATACGCATAGATTCTATCGAGAGCTTTTAAGCGCCTTAAATGGCTTCTAGCGCTTATTTGATGGGCGTGAACAGCTATTTATTCAGGAGCAATAAGATGGTGTCGGTACGCATCAAGTGCTTTGGCGCAAGGCGCGTGCGGCGTCCAGCGCAAAGTACGTCAGCACGCCATCGGCACCGGCGCGTTTGAAGGCGAGCAGGCTTTCCAGCATCACGGCGTCGTGGTCGAGCCAGCCGTTAAGGGCGGCGGCCTTGAGCATGGCGTATTCGCCGCTGACCTGGTAGGCGAAAGTGGGCACGTGGAATTCATCCTTCACACGGCGCACCACATCCAGGTAGGGCATACCGGGTTTCACCATCACCATGTCGGCACCTTCGGCCAAGTCCATTGCCACCTCGCGCAGGGCTTCGTCGCTGTTGCCAGGGTCCATTTGGTAGACCTTTTTGTTGCTCTTGCCCAGGTTGGCCGCAGAGCCTACAGCATCGCGGAACGGGCCATAGAAAGCGCTGGCGTATTTGGCGCTGTAGGCCATGATGCGGGTGTGAACGAGGCCATTGGCCTCCAGTGCCTGGCGAATCGCGCCGATGCGCCCGTCCATCATGTCGCTGGGGGCGACGATGTCCACCCCGGCGTGGGCTTGCACCAGCGCTTGCTGCACCAGCAAAGCGACAGTTTCATCGTTCAGGATGTAGCCGTTTTCTTGCGGGCGTGGGTCGAGCAGGCCGTCCTGGCCGTGGCTGGTGAAGGGATCGAGTGCCACATCGGTCATCACGCCGAGCTCGGGGAAGTGGCTTTTGAGGGCACGCACCACACGGGGAACCAAGCCATCGGGGTTCAGGGCTTCGCTGCCCGTGGGGTCTTTCAGCGAAGGGTCAATCACCGGAAACAGCGCCATCACCGGGATGCCCAGTTTGACGCATTCTTCGGCCACTGGCAGCAGCAAATCGAGACTGAGGCGTTCCACGCCGGGCATGGAGGCGATGGTTTCGCGGCGGTTTTGACCGTCCAGCACAAACACCGGGTAGATCAGATCGTGTACGGTGAGGGCGTTTTCGCGTACCAGATTGCGGGTGAAAGTGTCACGGCGCAGACGGCGAGGGCGAGCGAGCGGATAGGGTGCAAACATAGGTCTTTCGTGCAGAACGAAGGCGGTAGCCAAAGTTAAGGGCAAACCAGCATGTAAAAACTGGCGAAGTTCTTGAAACAGATGATTTGATTTGTTACATTATCTGCGGGTAGCTTGCTACCTCCCGCTTTTCCTCCCTGAGCGGGGCCGGATTGTGTAACAGCATAATGGCTTCTAACCCCGGTCTGTGTGACCGGGGTTTTTTTTCGCCCGGACTTTGGGGTTTGATGCATTTCCCCTCTGGTTAACAGACAAGCCCTAAACTTCAGGCCATGCTCTGGATTAAATCTCTTCATATCGTTTTCGTCGCCAGCTGGTTTGCGGGCTTGTTTTACCTGCCACGGTTGTTCGTCAATCTGGCCCAAGTCAGTCCTGACTCTGTGGCTGAGCGTGACCGGCTGTTGCTGATGGCGCGCAAGTTGCTGCGCTTCACCACGCTGCTGGCCGTGCCTGCGCTGGTGTTGGGCCTTGTGCTGTGGCTGGGCTACGGCATAGGACGTGGGCCAGGCAACGGCTGGATGCACGGGAAGTTGCTGGTGGTCTTGCTGGCGGTGGGCTACCACCACAGCTGTGCTTCGCTGCTGCGCAAATTGGTGGCGGGCACCAGCAAGCGCAGCCACACGTGGTTCCGCTGGTACAACGAGGTGCCGGTCGTGCTGCTGCTGGTAGCGGTGATCTTGGTAGTGGTGAAGCCGTTTTGAGCGCCTGTCCCCAACGTTAGACAAGATGCAAGGGTTCCGCTGTGGTGTCACCCTCTTTCCATAAAACTTCTGCTTGGCCTCTGGCGCTGATATACGCGCTGCTGGTGGTCTATGCCAGTCTGTACCCGTTCACGGATTGGCGCGCGCAAGGTATTGCACCTTGGGCGTTTCTGGCCGGGCCGCCGCCACGGTACTGGACGGGTTTTGATGTGGTCACAAACCTGGTGGGCTATGGCCCGCTGGGTTTTTTGCTGTGCTTGGCCCGCTTGCGCAGCACCGAATCTGGCCATAACGTGCGGGCGATGGTGCTGGCGTCGCTGGCCGCTGGGGCACTTTCGCTGGCCATGGAGGCGTTGCAAACCTACCTGCCGGTGCGCGTGCCGTCCAACATTGATTTGATGCTGAATGCCTTGGGCGGTTGCCTGGGTGCCATTGTGGCGACGCTCCTGGAGCAACTGGGGGCTATCAACCGTTGGAGCCGCTTTCGTGCCAACTGGTTTGTGCCCAAAGCCCGGGGGGCGTTGGTGTTGCTGATGCTGTGGCCTTTCGCCTTGTTGTTCCCTGCTGCGGTGCCGTTGGGGCTGGGACAGGTGATGGAGCGGCTGGAAGAAGGCTTGGCAGAGCTGCTTGAAGACACGCCTTTCCTGGCCTGGTTGCCCGTGCGCGATGTGGAGTTGCAACCCCTGGTGCCTGGCGTGGAAATGCTGTGCGTGATGTTGGGACTGCTGATTCCGTGCCTGCTGGGCTACAGCATCATCACCACACTGTGGCGGCGGGGTGTTTTTCTGGTGGCTTTGCTGGCGATGGCTGGTGCGGCGTCAGCGCTGTCTGCTGCGCTCAGCTATGGTCCTTCGCACGCTTGGGCGTGGCTGGATTTGCCGGTGCAAGTCGGTCTCGTCATCGGGATGGTGTTGGCGGTGCTGATGTTGCCGGTTCCCCGTGCTGGTTGTACCGGGCTGCTGCTGCTGGCCTTGGTGCTGCACGCCAGCATGCTGAACCAAGCGCCGACCAGCGCTTACTTTGCCCAGACCCTGCAAACCTGGGAGACCGGGCGCTTCATCCGCTTCAACGGCTTGGCCCAATGGCTGGGGTGGCTGTGGCCGTATGCAACTTTGGGCTACGTGCTGGGTCGTATCTCTTCCC
This sequence comes from Betaproteobacteria bacterium, assembly GCA_025356445.1. Taxonomy (GTDB): domain Bacteria; phylum Pseudomonadota; class Gammaproteobacteria; order Burkholderiales; family Burkholderiaceae_C; genus Defluviibacillus. The sequence goes on from JANXSZ010000021.1 coordinate 87,396, forward strand.
GTGACAAAAAAACAGCTCGCATAACACGGCAGCGTGCCGAAGACCGGCTTCTAAAATTACAGCCACCGGCCTCACTGCCGCCTATTGCCCATGCCGCCAAACCAGAATCTCAAGATGCCGCCAATCTCTCCCAATACTGAACCTGTGTCTTCCCCTGTTCCTGCCGCTGCTTCTTCCGCCGCCTCTTCTTATTACGAGCGCCACATCTTTTTTTGCCTCAACGAGCGAAAGCCCGGCGAAGACGCCTGCGCCCTGCACGGCGCGCAAGCCGGGTTTGACCACTGCAAAGCGCGTGTCAAAGCGGCCGGCTTGTCTGGCCCAGGCAAAGTGCGCGTCAACAAAGCCGGTTGCCTGGACCGTTGCGCTGCCGGCCCGGTGGCGGTGGTTTACCCCGAGGCGGTCTGGTACAGCTTCGTGGACAATCAGGATATCGACGAGATTGTGGAGTCCCACCTCAAAAACGGCCAGGTGGTCGAACGCCTGCGGGTACCCCAGCACCTGGGCCGCTGAGAGAACACCACCATGAACGCCACCACCCAAAAAATGCGACTCGACGGCCCCGCAGGTGTGATCGAAGCACTGCAAGACGCCGCCGCCTTGTCGGATACCGTGACCACCCCACGCGGCGTCGCCGTCATTGCCCACCCCCATCCGTTGTTTGGCGGCACCATGGACAACAAGGTCGTGCAAACGATGGCCCGTGCTTTTGTGCAGTGTGGCTGGACGGCTGTACGCTTCAACTTCCGGGGCGTGGGGAGCAGCGCAGGCACTTACGACGAAGGCCGTGGCGAGCTGCAAGACCTGCTGGCCGTGGTCGCGCAACTGGCCCCTTCCGGCCCGTTGGCACTCGCCGGGTTTTCTTTCGGTTCTTTCGTTACCTCCCATACTGTGCAAGCTCTGTGGGCTTCTCGTGCTATCGAAAAGATAGTTTTAGTGGGCACGGCGGCATCACGCTTTGAGGTAGCCCCGTTGCCCGGTGACGCGCACGAGCGCAGCATCGTCATCCATGGCGAGCATGACGATACCGTGCCGCTGGCCAGCGTGATGGACTGGGCACGTCCCCAGGTGCTGCCCGTCACCGTGGTGCCCGCAGGCGGGCATTTCTTTCACGGACAATTGCCATTGCTGAAGAGTTTGGTGGTGCGCCACCTCAGCGCGGCTTAACCGCGCAGCTTTTTGCTTTCGGTATTTCTTTCTTTCCTGGTCTTTGTTCTGGTTTTACCCATGTCTGTTCTCGCTTCCCTCAAGCGCCGCGTTCTGTGCGCGGCCTTTCTTGGCTTCTGCGCCCATACGGCCTTCGCCCAAGCCCCCCAGCCGCCCGAAATCGCCGCCCGCGCTTACCTGCTGCTGGACGTGACGGCCAACCAGTTGTTGGCCGAAAAAGACATCGACAGCCCGGTCGAGCCCGCGTCCCTCACCAAGCTGATGTCCGCCTACCTGGTTTTTGATGCGCTGCGCAGCCAAAAAATCAACCTCAAGCAGACCCTGCCCGTCAGCCAGCGTGCCTGGAAGATGCCCGGTTCGCGCATGTTCATCGACCCCAAAATGATGGTGCCGGTGGAAGACCTCATCAAAGGTCTGATTGTCCAATCCGGCAACGACGCCACCATGGCGCTGGCCGAGGGCGTGGGGGGCACAGCGGAACATTTTGTGGAGATGATGAACGAGCAGGCCAAGGTGCTGGGCATGAAGGCCACCACCTACAAAAATCCCGAGGGTTTGACCGTTGCCGGGCACACCACTACAGCACGGGACTTGAGCATCCTGGCCACCCGCCTGATGACCGACTTCCCTGATTACGTGGCCTACTACGCGATCAAGAAATACCGCTACCCCGGCACCCCTTCCACCAACGACAGCAACCGCAACCTGCTGCTGTTCCGGGACCCCACCGTGGATGGCCTGAAAACCGGTCACACCGATGCCGCTGGTTACTGCATGATCGCGACGGCCAAGCGCGAGTTCCCTAATCTGGGCGTAGGCAGTACCCCAGGCTCACGCCGACTGTTGTCGATTGTGCTTGGCACCACCAGCGAAAACGTTCGTGCCAACGAATCGCAAAAACTGCTGAACTGGGGCTACACCGCGTATGAAGCCGTCAAACTGTTTGACGCCGGTCAAGCCGTGACCACGCCTGCGGTCTGGAAAGGCAAAGAAAACTTCCTCAAACTGGGTCGCCCTCAAGCGATTGTGGTGGCCGTGCCTGCGGGTACTGCCGCCAAGGTCAAGACCCAGGTGGCACGCCCCGACCCGCTGGTCGCCCCCTTCACCAAAGGGCAGGTGGTGGGCAGCTTGAAAATCAGCGTTGGCGACGTGCCCATGCTGGATGTGCCACTCACTGCGCTGGATGGTGTGGAGCAAGCCGGGATTCTGGGCCGGGCTTGGGATGCCGTACGGTTGTGGATCAAGTAAGAAGACGCAAGGGGCAGCCAGTGGTGCGTTAAGAGGCCGTTTTACGCCGCCCCACCTGCTGCACCCCCAGCGCTACCGCACCCGCTACCACACCCCAAAACGCAGACCCCACCCCTGCTACGACCACGCCGCTGAGTGTGACCAGGAAGGTAATCAGTGCGGCTTCACGGTGCTGCTCTTCTTGTACGGCGGTGGAGAGCGCCCCGCCAATCGTGCCCAGCAGCGCCAGCCCGGCAATGGCGGCGACCAACTCTTTCGGGAAGGCGGTAAGCAGGCCTGTGACCGCTGCGCCAAAAATACCGATCACGATGTAGATCGCACCACAGGCCGCAGCGGCGGTGTAGCGTCTGGCGGGGTCGGGGTGGGCTTCGCGGCCCATGCAGATGGCGGCGGTGATGGCCGAGAGGTTCAGGGCGAACGCGCCAAACGGGGCCAGCACCAGCGTCGCCAAGCCGGTGAGGGTGATGATCTTGGAGATCGGCAAGTCGTAACCTGCTGCTTTGATGGCAGCGACACCGGGCAAGTTTTGCGAGGCCATCGTCACCACAAACAGCGGCAGCGCCAGACTGATGGCCGCGCTGAGCGTGAACACCGGGGCGGTGAAGACGGGCATGGCCAATGACCATGTGACGCTGGTGCCTACCAGTTGGCCGTTAGCAGCTGCATAAACAATAGCAGAAAGCAGCGTAATCGGCACTGCGTAGCGGGGCACCCAGCGCCGTCCCACGAGGTAGCTGAGCAGCATCACCACCACCAAACCCAATGCCGTCTGGGCAGCGATGAAGGCCTGCAAGCCAAAGCGCGCCAACACGCCGGCCAACAGCGCCGAGGCAATCGCCATGGGGATGCGGCCCATGATTTTTTCAAACCAGCCTGTCACTCCAGCCAGCGTGATGAGCGCGGCGCAGACCATGAAGGCGCCCACGGCTTCGGCCATAGAAAAACCGCCTGCCAGACCCGCTGTGGCCAGCACCGCCGCGCCGGGCGTGCTCCAGGCCACCATCACTGGTTTGCGCCACCACAGTGAGGGCAGCAGAGAGCACAACCCCATGCCCCAGCCCAGGGCCCACATCCAGCTGCTGGTTTGTGCGGGCGTGGCGTGGAAGGCCTGGGCCGCCTGGAACACGATGGCGACGGAACTGGTGAAGCCGACCAGCACGGCAACGAAGCCTGCGGTGAACGCAGACAACGACAGGTCTTTGAAGAAACTGAAGGAGCGCAAGAAGTGCAAGAAGTGCAACTTAAATTTCTACCTTAGATCCCAATTCGACCACTGAATTGCTGGGCAGGTTCAGGAAGTCGGCTGCCGCACTGGCGTTGTGGTGCATCTGCGCAAACAGCTTTTCGCGCCACGGCGCCATGCCCCCGCCAATGGTGGGAATCACGGTGTCGCGCGAGAGGAAGTAGCTGGTGCTCATGGCTTCAAACTCACAGCCACGGCCCTTGATGTGGGCCAGCGCCTTGGGCACATCAGGGTCATTTTTAAAGCCGTAGTGGATGATGACCTGCCAGCACTGGTGGCCTAGGGATTCGATTTCAACCCGCTTGGCCATGCCAATCCACGGCACCTCATGGCTGCGCACGGTGACAAACAGGTTGTTCTCGTGCAGCACCTTGTTGTGTTTGAGGTTGTGCAGCAGCGCGTTGGGCACGGTGCCCAATTCACTGGTCAAAAACACGGCGGTGCCCTCGACCCGCACGGGGGGGCTGACGAACACGGCTTCCAGGAAGCCTTTGAGGTCCATGGCATCGGCGCGCTGGGAGGAGCCCAGAAGGTGACGGCCTTCCTTCCAGGTCAGCATCAGCGTGAAGATGGCGCCACCTATCAGCAACGGGAACCAGCCGCCTTCGGTCAATTTCATCAAATTGGACGCAAAGAAGGCAAAGTCAACGATGAAGAACCAGCCTGTCGCGGCAATGCACAGCCACAGTGGGTATTTCCAGCCGTAGCGGATCACAAAGAACGTGAGGATGGTGGTGATCAGCATGTCTGTACATACCGCAATGCCGTAGGCTGCCGCCAGATTGCTGGAACTGCGGAACATGCCCACCGCCACCACAATCGCCACAAACAAGCCCCAGTTCACAAACGGGATGTAGATTTGCCCGGTGTCGCGCACGCTGGTGTGGACGATGTTGAGGCGCGGCAAGTAACCCAGCTGGATGACCTGTTTGGTGACAGAAAATGCGCCGGTAATCAAGGCTTGTGAGGCAATCACCGTGGCCATGGTGGCCAGCACCACAATCGGCACCAGCGCCCAATCAGGGGCCATCAAAAAGAACGGGTTTTTGACGGCTTCAGGGTTGGCCAGCAGCAGCGCGCCCTGGCCAAAGTAATTCAGTGTCAGCGACGGCATCACCACCGAAAACCAGGCCAGGCGAATCGGCTTTTTACCAAAGTGACCCATATCGGCATACAGCGCTTCGCCCCCGGTCACACACAACACCACGGCACCCAAAATGATGAAGGTGACATGGGGGTTTGTCCACATGAAGTCGATCGCGTACAGCGGGTTCAGCGCCTTCAGGATGATCGGGTTGGTCGCAATGTGGGTGATACCCAGCACCGAGATCACACCAAACCACACCAGGGTGATGGGCCCAAAAAACTTGCCGATGCCGGTAGTGCCCTTTTTTTGCACCAGGAACAGACCAAACAGAATCACCAGCGTGATGGGAATCACGTAGCGCTTGAACGCGGGGGAGACAATTTCCAGTCCCTCGACCGCTGACAGCACCGAGATGGCCGGGGTGATGACGCCATCGCCGTAGAACAAGCAAGTGCCAAAAATACCAATCACCAGCAGCACACGCCGCAGTTGGGGCTTGTCGGCAACCGAGCTGGACGCCAGTGCCAGCATCGCCACCAGCCCGCCTTCGCCATGGTTGTCCGCCCGCAAGACCAGCACCACGTACTTGATGGACACGATGACCGTCAGTGTCCAAAAAAAGATGGACAGGATGCCGTAGACGTTTTGAGGGGTGAAAGGCACATGCCCTGAGCCAAAGACTTCTTTGACCGCGTAGAGCACGCTGGTACCGATGTCCCCGTAAACGACGCCAATGGCGCCAAGTGTCAGGGCTGCGAGAGAGGATTTTGTACTTTGCACAGGTTTCCCCCGCGCTTAAGACCATGCTGGCCGGCTCGGGAGTCCGTTTTCTTTGGGAAGGCTATTTTGCACCTTTACAGAGTCGACGCAAACACGCGCCAACCAAGGAAAACCCCGTGAACCTGCGTTATGTTGCGGCGCAACAACTGCACCGCAGATGGCGCTGGCGAAAAAGCCTCAGCCGTAGATTTCTGTGTCAGGGTCCGAGGCTTCCAGCTCATAGCTCGCTGCCAGCATGGCCAGGCGGCCAATCACACCGTACATGTAGAAGCGGTTGGGCGCGCTGGCACCAGGTTTGATGCCCGCTTGAGGTAAGTGCGTACTCCGCTGGAAAGCCAGAGGTACAAAGCTTGACCCGGGCCCAGACAGGTTGTCGTCCATGCCTCTGTCGGCATGGACACGGTAAAAACCGCCCACCACATAGCGGTCCATCATGTAGACCACCGGTTCGGCTACCGATTCGTTGATGCGCTCGTTGGTCAGCACACCTTCTTGCACCAGCACCTCGGTCATCTCGGCACCGGGGCGCACATCGCTGCTACGATTTTTTTGGCGCTGCTTGATGTGTTCCAGGTCTTTCACATCACGCACCGTGAACGCGCCCGAGCCGTCGTTGCTGTTGTCGGATTTGACAACGACAAACGGTTTTTCGTTGATACCGTACTCTTTGTACTTGCGCCGCACTTTGGTCAGCAGGGCATCAATGTGGCTGCTGAGGGCGTCCATGCCCTTGTTTTCAGCAAAATTCACGCCACCGCAGCGCGCAAACATCGGGTTAATCAGCCACGGGTCAACGCCCAGCAGTTTGCCAAAGCGTTTGGCCACTTCTTCGTAGTTCTGAAAATGCAGGCTTTTGCGCCGCACCGACCAGCCCGCATGGAGAGGGGGCAGCAAATACTGCTGGCTCAGGTCTTCCAGGATGCCCGGGGCACCTGCGGCCAAATCGTTGTTGAGCAGCACGGTGCAGGGGTCAAAGTCTTTCAAACCCAGGCGTCCTTTGTCACGCAGCACGGGTTCCAGCGTGATGACGGTGCCATTGGGCAATTCAAAATCAGTGGCTGATTTGATGTCGGGGCTGATCGAGCCAAACCGGACATTCAGGCCCGCTGCATGAAAGATGCGCTTGAGCTGTGCCAGGTTGCTCAGGTACGAGGTGCTGCGGTTGTGGTTGTCGGGCACCAGCAGCAGGTTGCGCGCTTCGGGGCATATCTTTTCGATAGCAGCCATTGCCGCCTGCACGGCCAGTGGCAGCATATCGGCGGTCAAATTGTTCCATCCGCTGGGGTGCAGGTTGGTGTCCACCGGTGCGAGCTTGAAGCCCGAATTACGCACATCCACCGACGTGTAAAACGGCGGCGTATGCTCCATCCACTCCAGCCGAAACCAGCGCTCGATCGCGGGGGTGGAGTCCAGAACGCGCTGTTCAAGCTCGTTGGTGGGGCCTGTCAAAGCCGTAATCATGTGGGGAACCATGCGAAACCCTAGTGCGAATTAGTTGTAACCCATTCTAAGAGCTTGGATTTTCAAAAAAAACCACAATTTAGCGCCACCCACCAAAACAGGTTAGAAAACGAAGTTGTCTGACACCCCATGTCAGACAGGCTCTTACCCCCTCACTTCGCCTTCGCCCAGCACCACGTATTTCAGCGAGGTCAAGCCCTCCAGCCCCACCGGGCCCCGTGCATGGAATTTGTCGGTGCTGATGCCGATTTCGGCCCCCAGTCCAAACTCGAACCCATCGGCAAACCGTGTGCTGGCGTTCACCATCACACTGGCCGAATCCACCTCACGCAAAAAGCGCTGAGCGTGGACGTGGTTGGTGGTGATGATGGCGTCGGTATGGTGGCTGGAATAGTGGTTGATGTGGGCAATCGCCGCATCCACCCCGTCCACGATTTTGATGCTGATGACGGGCGCGAGGTACTCCTCAAACCAGTCCTGTTCGGTGGCCGAGGTGATGGTTGCTATTGAACTGATAGCTGGTGTAGCCCGTAGGATAAGCGCTGAAGCCTCATCGCACCGCATTTCAACGCCCTTGGCCGCGTACACCGCACCGATCAAGGGTAAAAATGCGGCTGCCGCACCCTGCGCTACCAGCAGGCCTTCAGCGGCGTTGCAGGGGCTGTATTTGTTCGTCTTGGCGTTGTCTGCCACCTTGACGGCCATGGCCACGTCGCAGGGGTCGTCCACGTAGACATGGCAGTTGCCGTCCAGGTGCTTGATGACGGGCACTTTGGCATCCCGGCTGATGCGCTCGATCAGCCCTTTGCCACCACGGGGGATGATGACATCGACAAACTGCGGCATCGCAATCATTTGCCCCACGGCCTCACGGTCGGTGGTCTGCACCAGTTGCACGGCGTCAGCAGGCAAACCGGCCTCCACCAGGGCTTGTTGCACCAGCGTCGCCAGCGCTTTGTTCGAGTGAATCGCTTCGGAACCGCCGCGCAAGATGCAGGCGTTACCGCTTTTGATCGCCAGCGAGGCGGCTTCGATCGTCACATTCGGGCGGCTCTCGTAAATCATGCCGAACACGCCAATGGGCACCCGCATCTGCCCCACGCGGATGCCGCTGGGCTGCTGCTTCATGCCTGTGATTTCGCCAATCAAATCCGGCATCACCGCGAGCTGCTCGCAGCCCTCGGCCACGGTGTCGATGATCTTGGAGCTGAGTTTCAGTCGGTCAACCAGCGGTGCCGCCAAACCCGCCGTGGTGGCGCTCGCCAGGTCTTTGGCGTTCTCAATGGCGAGACTTTCCAGGTTGCTGCGCAGCAACTGGGCGAGAATCCGAAGTGCTCTGCTTTTGGTAGCTGCTGGTGCCCGTGCCATGAGCGCAGAAGCAGCTTTGGCATGAGTACCTAGCGTTTGGACGTGTTCGGCAATGTTGAATGCATTCATGCCTTTATTTTCTCACGCTCAGCCCGCGTGCGGTGAGGGGGTGAGGAGTTCTTGCGCCAGCGCATTGATGAGCCGGGCTTTGGGCTGCATGCGCAGTTGAACCAAGGCCATGCGGCGGGCTTCCAGCGCCCCGGGAATGTCCAGCACTCGCAGCTGTTTGTCCTGTGCCCACTGGGCACCCCGCAATTGAGGCAGGATGGCCACGCCAAATTGGGCGCGAACCAAATCCACCATCGTTTCAATCGTGTTGAGTTCCAGCAGATCGGTTGGCTTGACCCGCAGGCGGTGCACGATGCGCTCGACCAGTTGACCGGTATGCTCGCTGCGGTCAAACCGGATGAACGGCTGGGTTTGCAGCATCTCTTTGGGCAAAAAATCGGGTGCTGTGCGAGGCGCCAGCACCACCATGGGCTCGGCATAGAGCGCTGCCCAGACCAGGTCGGAGGGGGGCGCATGGGTTTGCGTTTCGGTTTGCACCGCAACCGCTGCATCCAGATCGCCAGAGCGAATTTTGGCGACCAGGTCGGCCGATTTGGCCGCGCTCACATGCAGATCCAAAGCAGGGTACTGTCTTTTCAAGGCCAGCGCTGCTTGCAACAGGGGGCGTACCGCCGACACCACCGCCCCGACTTTCAAAGTGCCTGCAAGGGTTTCGGTGGCGGAGCCGCTGGCACGCATCAGCGCATACTGCTCCACCAAGTTACGCACCTGCGGCAACAGGGCGCGACCGGCCTCATTGAGGCGAACTTGTTTGCCATGGCGGTCAAACAGCGGTCGCTTCAGCTCGTCTTCCAAGGCGCGCATTTGCAGGCCAATAGCCGCTTGGGTCAGCGCCACCTGCTGCGTGGCGGCGGCAAAGGAGCCTTCCGTGGCCACCGCTACAAAGGTTTTCAGGACACGGATGCTGCTCATGATGAATAAAGAATTTCTTTGGTGAAGATAAAGAATTATTCGCTTTTTCTTTATCAATTGAAATTCCATAATCATTGCACTCATCCCTCATGCCCAGAACATTCAGCAAACCCCGAGAACCTGCCATGACACCTTGCAAGCGCCTTTTGTTCTGTGCCTTCGCCTTGTCCGCCGCCGTGGGGTACGCGCAAACCTACCCTGTCAAGCAAATCCGCATGGTGGTGCCGTTCCCCGCAGGCGGGGCTACCGACCTGTTTGCCCGTGCGGTCTCGTTAAAACTGGGTGAAAAGCTGGGGGCGTCCGTCATGGTTGACAACAAGCCCGGCGCTGGCGGCGCGATTGGCACCGACATCGTGGCCAAAGCCTTGCCCGACGGCTACACCCTGCTTTTGGCAACGTCCAGCACCCATTCGATAAGCCCGCATCTGGGGGCAAAACTGCCCTACGACGTTGCGCATGATTTCACGCCCATCGTTCACGTGGGCAATGCACCCAGCATCATGCTGGTGCCCAACAATTCGCCTGCCAAAACCGTCAAGGAGTGGGTGGATTACGCCAAAAAGAACCCGGGCAAGCTCAATTACGCCTCCAGTGGCAGCGGCACTGTCGTGCATCTCACGTCTGAGCTGTTCAAAGCACAGGCCGAGCTGTTTCTTTTGCATATTCCCTACAAAGGCACGGCGCAAGCCATCCCCGATTTGGTCAGCGGGCAGATCAATGTCATGTTTGACGCCTTGCCGTCCGGCATGCCCCATGTGCGTGACGGGCGCTTGCGTGCGCTGGGTGTGACCTCACTCAAGCGCTCGCCGCTGACACCTGACATCCCCGCTGTTGCAGAGACTTTGCCGGGCTTCGAGTCCAACACTTGGTTTGGTCTTTATGGCCCCAAAAACCTGCCCGCAGAGATGGTCACCAAGCTCAATGCCAGCGTCAATGCGGCGCTGGCTGATGCCGACGTGAAAGACCGCCTGACCCGCTTGGGCATTGAGCCGGTGGGGGGAACGCCTGTGCAGTTTGCGAACATGGTGGCCGCCGACACGGGCAAATGGAAAAAACTGATCGCTGACCGCAAAATCAAACTCGATTGAGTTGTTGATTTCCCTTTTTGACAAGACCCCACCATGAACTTCAACCACAGCAACCCCTACCTCAGCACCCGCTTGCCCGTGTTCGCACGCAATGTGGTCGCCACCTCCCACCCCTTGGCCTCGCAAGCCGGGTTGCGCATCCTGTACCAAGGGGGTAATGCGGTGGATGCCGCCATCGCTACCGCTGCCGTCATGACGGTGGTTGAGCCCGTCAGCAACGGCTTGGGCAGTGATGCCTTTTGTATCCTGTGGGATGGTCAGCAGCTGCATGGCCTCAATGCCTCGGGTCGCGCACCTCAAGGCTGGACACCCGCGTACTTCAAGGGCAAGTACGGCCCCGATGCCATGACCCCACCCAAGCGCGGCATGGATGCCGTGACGGTACCCGGTGCTGTGCGCAGCTGGGTGGCCTTGAATGCACGCTTTGGCAAGCTGCCCTTTGCCGACCTGATGGCCCCCGCCATCGACATCGCGGAGCGGGGCTACCTGGTGCCGCCCGTGGTGCAGCAAAAATGGGCGGCAGGGGCTGTCGATTTGGCCTCTCTCCCCGGTTTTGCGCAGAGTTTTTTACCTCGGGGGCGCGTGCCCCAGGTGGGCGAGTTGTTTCAATTCAAGGCTGCCGCACGGGCTTTGCGTGCCATTGCTAACAGCCAAGGGGAAGACTTCTACCAAGGTGAGATAGCTCAAGCCTTGGTGCGCTTTTCCACCGCGAACGGCGGGTGCCTGTCTATGCAGGATTTGGCTGCGTGCCAGCCCGAATGGGTGACGCCACTGGCCAAAGACTACCGGGGTTACACGCTGCACGAGATACCACCCAACGGCCAAGGCATTGCAGCCCAGATGGCACTGGGCATTTTGGCGAATTTTGACGTCGCCAGCCTGCGCCTGGACAGTGCCGAGTACCAGCACCTGCAAATCGAGGCCATGAAGCTGGCTTTTGCCGATGTGTACCGCTATGTTGCCGAACCTACTGCCATGGCCTGTACCCCGGCGCAGCTGCTGGACGACAACTACCTGGCCTCGCGTGCCCGCTTGATTGACATGCAGCGTGCGCAAGATTTCGGCGCCGGCAATCCGGTCAAAGGCGGCACCATCTACCTGACGGCTGCGGACGAAAGCGGCATGATGGTCAGCTTCATCCAAAGCAACTACATGGGCTTTGGCTCAGGCTGTGTCGAACCCAGCTTTGGCATCAGCCTGCAAAACCGGGGCCACGGCTTCAGCCTGGATGCCGGCAGTGCCAACGTGGTGGCCCCAGGCAAGCGTCCTTTCCACACCATCATTCCCGCTTTCCTGACCCAAAACGGCCAGCCTGTCATGAGCTTTGGTGTGATGGGCGGCAACATGCAGCCGCAAGGCCATATGCAGGTGTTGGCCCGCATGATTGACCACCATCAGGCCCCCCAGGTCGCCTGTGACGCACCCCGTTGGCGCTATAACCAGGGGCTGGAAATCAATGTGGAAGCAGCGATGAACCCGCAAACCGTGCAAGGTTTGACAGCGCTGGGCCATCAGGTGGCCGTGATTGACGACCCGTACCAGGATTTCGGTGCCGGCCAGTTCATTTGCCGCGCAGGTGACCCCGCTGTCGAAGGTTATATTGCCGCCAGCGACCCCCGCCGCGATGGAGCCGCCGCCGGGTATTGACCGGAGTCTGGAACGAAGCACCGAGAAACATAATTGATGACGATGACCGCCAAACAAACCCAAATGATCTGTTGCATGGTGCTCTGCACAGCCTGTGGCATTGTGGATGCCGTTGGCTTTGTGCAGCACGGCATCTTTGCGGCCAACATGACCGGCAACACAGTGCTGCTGGGCCTGTCTGTGGCGCATGCGGAATGGGCTCACGCATTGGAGCGTGCCTTGCCGCTGTTAGCCTTCTTTCTGGGTTCCATGCTGGCACGGCTGCTGCTGAGCTGGACAGGCAAAAAACCCTGGATTCCCCTGCTGTGCGAAGCCGCTTTGATCGCCCTGGCACTGGTGCTCTTGTCCAGCAGTACCCTGTCTTTGGCGCTGATTGCGTTTGCGATGGGCATGCAAGCCTCCGCCGTCACCCAGTTCTCAGGCGTGACGCTGAGCACCGTGGTCATCACCAGCACGATGGCCCGCATAGCAGAGGCTTTTGCCGACCGCCTGTCCGCCTTGGCTCCAAGGGCTGGTGTACCTGCCACACCGCCTGCGACCTCATCCGCGACTCCACCCGCTCGCCCCCCGTTGGGCTTGTACATGCTGACCTGGGTGTGCTACCTGAGCGGTGCTTTGATCGCCGGGCTGAGTGGCACCCACACCGCAGCCGCCATGCTGACCGCCTCGCTGTTGGTGCTGGCTGCTGCTTGGATGACGCGCAGGCCGTAGGGGGACTCAACCGCAAGTGTCTTCGCGGATCAACCTCACCGCGCCGGTGCATTCCCACACGCCGCGCACAGCATTCCCGCCAGCCGGTGCAGCGCTTGCCAGGGGTTGGCAGGCCAGTCCGGCAACTTCAAGCCCTTCACAATGCCGTCCACCTGGTGTGCGGCGGTCAGCAGTTGTGCGATGGCCGGGCTGCTCAAACGGGGCAGCACCCGCTCAAACAACCGCTCTTTGGGCCCCCAGATGCGGTTTTCGCGCAGTGCCATCGGGAGCGGGCGGCCCGTGTCCATCGCGTCTTTCACACGCTTCAGGGCGCGAATGTCTTCGGCCAGCGCCCAGTGCACCAGCACCTCTGCTTCGCCTTCGGCCTGCAAACCGTCCAGCATGCGCTGCACACGCAAGCGTTGGCCGCTGAGCACGGCTTCAGAGAGCTTGAACACGTCATAGCGCGCCACGTTCAGCACCGCCGACTCGATCTGCGCAAAGCCCAGTTCGCCCTGCGGGTACAACAGCCCGAGTTTTTGGATTTCCTGGTGCGCGGCCAGCAGGTTGCCTTCCACCCGTTCTGCAAAAAACTGCAGGCTGCGCTGTCCTTCTTCCCCTGCTGCCACGCGCTGGCCTTGGGTGTTCAGTCGTTGGGCAATCCACTGCGGCAGGGCACCGCGCTCAATCGGCTCGACGGGGATGCTTACGCCAAAGCTGTCCAGTGCAGCAAACCAAGCTCCTTTTTTGGTAGCGGCGTCCAGACGCGGCAGCATCACCAAGGTCAGCGTGCTGTCATTGCCCCGGCTGCTTTCGGCCAGCTGCTGCAAGGCCACACTGCCCTCTTTGCCCGGTTTGCCCGAGGGAATGCGGATGTCCACGATCTGTTTGTCCGCAAACAAACTCAGGCTGCTGCCCGCCGCCAGCACCGCGCTCCAGTCGAAATGCGCGCCGGCCACGGTGTAAACCGACCGCTCGGTATAGCCCTGCGTGCGCGCCACCGCCCGGATCGCGTCGCTGGCCTCCTGGATCAACAGCGGCTCGTCGCCATGCAGCGTGTACAGCGGTTTGAGGCCTTTTTGCAGGTGGGCGGTGAGTTGGGGGAGGGCGAGCTGCATAGGGGGATGAGTTTACGGGAGGTGACTGGGTGCTTGCGCCCCCGCAATCACCCCACCCCCCAAACAAACCTCCCCGTCATACACCACCGCACTCTGCCCCGGTGTCACCGCCCATTGCGGCGTATCGAAATCCAGCGTGAATGCGCCTTTATCAGCACCCGCCAGCATGCAAGCCGCATCCACCTGCCGGTAGCGCGTCTTTGCTGCCAAGCGGCCCGCAGCAGGCGGCTCGCCCGACACCCAGCTCACGTTATCCGCCTGTAGCGTGCCGCATTGCAGCCAGAGGTGATCGTGGCCTTGCACCACCCAGAGGGTGTTTTTCTCTACGTCCTTGCGGGCTACAAACCACGGTTCATGCTCACCTGCGCCGCGAAAGCCTTGGGCGTTGAGGGCTTTCAGGGCGGCACCTTTGGCTTTCACGCCGCCTATGCCCAAGCCCTGGCGCTGGCCCAGGGTGTAGAAGCTCAAGCCCTGGTGCTGGCCCAGAGTGCGGCCCTTGTCGTCTTTGATGGGGCCGGGAGCTTTGGCGATGTAGCGGTTTAAAAATTCGCGGAACGGGCGCTCGCCGATGAAGCAGATGCCGGTGGAATCCTTCTTTTTGGCGTTCGGCAGGCCAATCTCTTGCGCGATGCGTCGCACCTCGGTTTTGTGCAACTCGCCTACCGGGAACAGCGTCTTGCTCAGCTGCGCTTGGTTCAGGCGGTGGAGGAAGTAACTTTGGTCTTTGCTCTCGTCCAGCCCTTTGAGTAGTTCAAATTTAATAGCTGGTATAGCCTGACCAGCTTGCTGTAATGGCTGATTTGATTCAGAAATAATCTCCCGAACTCGGGCGTAATGGCCGGTGGCGATCTTCTGTGCTCCCAGCCGCATGGCGTGGTCTAAAAAGGCTTTGAATTTGATTTCGGCATTGCACAGCACATCCGGGTTCGGTGTGCGACCGGCCTGGTATTCGCGCAGGAACTCGGCGAACACGCGGTCTTTGTACTCGGCGGCGAAATTGACGTGCTCGATCTCGATGCCCAGCACGTCGGCCACGGCAGCGGCGTCCACAAAGTCGATGTTGGACGAACAAAACTCGGAATCGTCGTCGTCCTCCCAGTTCTTCATGAAGATGCCGATCACCTCGTAGCCTTGCTGTTTGAGCAGGTACGCGCTCACCGCAGAATCCACACCACCGCTTAAACCCACCACCACACGTTGTTTCGCTGTCATGTGTGCGATTATCGCGAGTCGCAGGGCCACGTTCATGTTGCCCTGTGCTTCAGTTCCACGTCTGTACATGCCTCCAGGATGAACCCGGTACTTGCCTCTTTCTACAACTCGCCCCACCGCCGCAGCCTGACTGTGTTGCTTTTTGTGCTGCTGGGCCATGTGCTGCTGGTTTGGCTGCTGATTCAAAACCGTTGGATTGTGGTGTCCGAGACCACCGTCACCTTCATGCCGCCCATCATGGCCAGCATCGTGCTGTCGCAGGCCAGTACGGGTAAAAACGGCAAACAAGACGGCACCAAAGCGCCCCCCAGAAACCGGCTGGATGGCGATTTAGACCTCAAACCCAGCCGCGAACTTTCCTACGGGGCCCTGCGCGTGCAGCGCAGCGTGCCCTGGCTGAACACCGAACTGCTGCCCGAACTGCGCGGCAACAATGCAGACCCCAAAGCCGATCGGCAAGAACGCGTTGGCAGTGCGGACAAAGAACCCCGCAGCAAAGACAGCAAAACCGAGCGCACCAGAGCTTCCGCAAGCCGTGCCGAGCGAAGAATTGCCGCCAAAAACAACGCTCGCCGCACCGAGCCGGTGCTGAGCATTCCGCCGCCATCCGATACCGTTCAGCTGATACCACTGCCACCCCAGCAGCCTGCGCTGGTGGCGGTGCCCCTGCCTGCACCCGCCGCCGTCGAGGCACGACCCACAGCGCCCGTGCCTTCGATTCCTGACCCGGTGCAGAGTGGCCCGCGTGATATCCCGTCGCTGTGGTCACAAACCCCCACGCCGCCGCCCGTGCTGGTGCTGATTCCCCCGACACCGCCACAGCTTAAAACCATAGCGCCCGTTCCCGCGCCAGCCGCGCTACCTGAGCCGCCGACGGCTGGGGTCAAGCCTACGCCTGAACCTGTGCGTGCCGCCCCACCGCCCCCTCCCCGGATTGCAGCCACGGTGACGCCACCGCCATTGCCTAAAGCCGCGCCACCGGAGTTGCCGTCAGCGCCACCATTGGCGCTGACGCCTTCCGTCACTTTGCCCAGCCCAGCCCAGCCCAGTCTCCCCGTAGCCGCTAACGTGATCGTCGTGCCGCCCCCCGCGCAAGTGCCGCCCAGTGCTGGGGCCACTGCCGTGGTGGCTCCGTCTTCCGCCATCACCGAAGCTCCCGCCGCTCGCAACCCGATGGTGGTGGAAGTGCCGCGCTACCGCATCACTGAACCGAATCCTGCCGTGTCCCCTGTCAATGCGGTTCCTGGCCCGGGCAGCAGCGGCAACGCCACCAGCAAAACCGATCAGGCAAGCGACAGCGGCGGGCGCAGCGGGCCAGACGGCGCAAGCAGCAAGAGTGGAAGTGTGTTTGGCTTGGGGATAGCCACCCCTGACTCCGCCCCACCACCCTTGCCGACCGCCACTGCGCCGAACAGCGCCAAGGCGAAAGCGTTGAACCTCAGCCTGCCCCGCGTGGAGGTTTACCGGGGGCCACCCATGGGGCGGCAGTTGAGCGTGTCCGATATGGCCAATGCCCAATTGCGGCGTGGTGAGGCCAAAGACGCGGTGGCCGAAGCGGTGAACAGCGCCGAGAACCCGGACTGTGTGAAGCCTGACAAAGACGGCTCAGGCGGAGGCCTGCTGGCTGCGCCGATGATGGCCTACAAGGCGATGACGGGGAAGTGCAAGTGAAGAAACCAGTGAACGTGAGCCTGACGCTGCGTCACAAACCCCGTACTGAGGGGTAAAAGCAGTCTGCTGCTTTGATGTGTGATGCGGAGGTCGCGGCAGTGTCGTAGCTTCGCTTGACCGTGCTGATGTCAAACGGTGGGTTGCTGCCCGCTTTTCCCTCCCCAAACTTGATGCTGGTGCGGGTGTCCGACTTACCGAAATGCACGCCCACCGGCGTCGTGTAGATCTTCACACTGTTGGGGAAGCCATAAAACGACAGATTGAAGCTCACCGCGCTCGACGCCTTGCGCTCAATCGCGACCGTGTAGACAGGCGTGCTGCCGCCTGATGACGTGACCTGCCCGATTTCCACCAGCCCGGCACACCGCATCGCCTGGGCGCTGGCAGGCGCCATGGCCGTCACAGCCGCGACCGCAACGGGCAGGCCCCAGAGGGTAAGTTGCGCAAAAACAGGTTTGATCGGGTGCATGGCGTCTCTTTCTGAGGCTGGTGAGCAAGGTCGTGTTGAACGTGCCTTGCGCATTGCACCACAGCGATGGGTTTTGCGCTCAGGGTTCGGTTAAGGCTATGGCGCCTGAACCGATGCATCGGTGTAAACCGCCGCCAAATCGAACCGCTGGCCCCGCAAATGGTCTTCCATGCACTTCACCAGCAGCGGGCTGCGGTGGCGCTCAGTGCTGGCGCGAATCTCGTCAGGTGTCATCCACAGGGTGCGCACGATGCCGGTGTCCAGCGTGGCTCCGGGCACTTGTTCGCCCAGTTCGCCACAGAACGCAAAGCGCAGGTAGGTCACGTCTTCCCCGGGCCGCTGGAAGCGTGACAGGTAGACGCCTACCAGCGCTGTGGGGGTGAAGTGGAAAGTGGTTTCCTCCAGGGCTTCGCGGGCGCAGCCATCGGCGGGGGACTCGCCGGGGTCAAGGTGGCCCGCAGGGTTGTTCAGCTTCAGGCCTTCAGGGGTGTGTTCTTCTACCAGCAGGTAGCGGCCATCGCGCTCGATGATGGCGGCCACGGTGGCACTGGGTTTCCAGCGGGGGATGGGTGGTGTGGGGGCAAGTGTGGGGTTCATACGGGCATTATCCAAAGCGCTTCAAAAGACGTTAACTCGCTGCCAAACGAGTTCTTGCTTGGGGCATTTGGCTGTCCCTCAAGAGTCGCCACTCCAAAATATGCAAAAAAGTCATGTAAGCTTCGCTCAAATTTTTCGCAACCGACACGAGGAGACCCTCTATGCTGATAGGCGTACCCACTGAAACTACGGTGGGCGAAACCCGCGTCGCCGTCTCGCCTGAGACGGCGAAAAAACTCAAAGCCCAGGGCCATACGGTGCGCATTCAGTCGGGGGCAGGCGTTGCCGCCAGTGCACCCGACGAAGCGTACACGGCAGTTGGTGCTGAAATCACCGATGCTGCAGGTGCTTTTGGTGCTGATCTGGTGCTCAAGGTGCGCAACCTGAGTGAAGCGGAAATTGCCCTGGTCAAACCTGGCACTACCCTGGTGGGGATGCTCAACCCGTTTGATGCAGCAGGCCTCAAACGTTTGGCTGACGCGAATATCACCGGCTTTGGCCTGGAGGCAGCGCCCCGCACCTCCCGCGCACAGAGCATGGACGTGCTGTCGTCGCAGGCCAACATCGCCGGTTACAAGGCCGTGATGATGGCAGCGGACAAGTACCAGCGTTTCTTCCCCATGCTGATGACCGCTGCGGGCACCGTCAAGGCCGCGCGCGTGGTGATTTTGGGGGTCGGCGTGGCCGGTTTGCAGGCCATTGCCACAGCCAAGCGCCTGGGTGCGGTGATTGAAGCGTCTGACGTGCGGCCCAGCGTGAAAGAGCAGGTCGAGTCACTCGGTGGCAAGTTCATCGACGTGTCCTATGACACTCCAGAAGAAAAAGAAGCCGCTGTGGGCGTGGGCGGTTATGCCAAGCCCATGCCGCAAAGCTGGCTTGACCGCCAAAAGGTGGAAGTCGCCAAACGTGTGGCGCTGGCCGATGTGGTCATCACCACCGCACTGATTCCTGGTCGTGCCGCACCGGTTCTGGTGACGCAAGACATGGTGAAAGCCATGAAACCCGGCTCGGTGATTGTCGATCTGGCGGCTGCTCAGGGCGGCAACTGTCCCTTGACGGAGGCCGATAAAACGGTGGTCAAGCACGGCGTGACGCTGATTGGCGAGACCAATCTGCCTGCGCTGGTGGCGGCGGATGCGTCTTCGCTGTATGCCCGCAACATTGTGGACTTCCTCAAGCTCATCATCACCAAAGAGGGCACGCTCAACATTGATATGAGCGATGACATCGTGGCCGCGTGCCTGATGACCCAGGGTGGCGAAGTGAAGCGCAAGTAACCGAATCTCAGAAAGAAGACCTATGGAACTCGTCTCTCACACCGTCACCAACCTCATCATCTTCGTGCTGGCCATTTACGTGGGCTACCACGTGGTGTGGACAGTCACCCCCGCGCTGCACACGCCGCTGATGGCCGTGACCAACGCTATTTCTGCCATCGTCATCGTTGGGGCCATGCTGGCTGCGGCGCAAACCGAAACCACCTTGGGTAAAACGATGGGCGTGTTGGCCGTGGCTTTGGCCGCCGTCAATGTCTTTGGTGGTTTTTTAGTCACCCGACGAATGCTGGAGATGTTCCGTAAGAAGGACAAGAAACTGCCTGCGCCTGCCGCTGCTGGTGCCAAGGAGTCCACATAATGAGCATGAATCTCGTCACGCTGCTGTATTTGGTAGCTTCCATCTGCTTCATCCAGGCTCTCAAAGGCCTGTCTCACCCCACCACCTCGCTGCGCGGCAACCTGTTCGGTATGGTCGGCATGGGCATCGCGGTTGCCACCACGGCGGCGCTGATTGTGCAAATTTCCGGTTCAGCCACCAACCTGGGTTGGGTGCTGGTGGGCTTGCTGGTCGGTGGCTCTGCGGGGGCTTATGCCGCCAACAAAGTCGAGATGACCAAGATGCCCGAGCTGGTGGCCTTCATGCACAGCATGATCGGCTTGGCAGCGGTGTTCATTGCCGTGGCGGCGGTGGCTGAGCCTTGGGCATTCAACATCGTGGGTACCGGTGAACCGATTCCAGGCGGCAACCGCATTGAGTTGGCACTGGGTGCCTTCATCGGCGCGGTGACGTTCACCGGCTCGGTGATTGCGTTTGGCAAGCTCTCGGGCAAGTACAAGTTCCGTTTGTTTCAAGGCCAACCCGTCACGTTCGCGGGTCAGCACAAGCTGAATCTGGTGCTGGGTCTGGCAGCGGTGTTCTTTTGCTTCGGCTTTTGGCACTCGCAAAGCTGGATGGATTTTGTGCTGATTATTGGCCTGGGTCTGGTGCTGGGCGTGCTGCTCATCATCCCCATCGGTGGCGCAGACATGCCTGTGGTGGTGTCGATGCTGAACAGCTATTCCGGCTGGGCTGCTGCGGGCATTGGTTTTTCGCTGAACAACGCCATGCTGATCGTAGCCGGTTCGTTGGTGGGTTCCAGCGGTGCCATCCTCTCGTACATCATGTGCAAGGCGATGAACCGTTCGTTCTTCAACGTCATCGGTGGCGGCTTTGGCGGGGACGCGGCTGCCGCTGGTGGTGCCGCTTCTGACCAGCCCAAGCGCAACGTGAAGAGCGGCAGTGCTGACGATGCGGCCTTTGTGCTGTCCAACGCCGAAACCGTGGTCATCGTGCCAGGCTACGGTCTGGCCGTTGCCCGTGCCCAGCACGCGGTGAAAGAGCTGGCCGCCAAGCTGACTGAAAAGGGCATCACCGTTAAATACGCCATCCACCCCGTGGCAGGCCGTATGCCCGGTCACATGAACGTGCTGCTGGCCGAGGCTGAAGTGCCTTACGACCAAGTGCATGAGATGGAAGACATCAACGGTGAATTCGGTCAGGTGGACGTGGCCATCATCCTGGGGGCGAACGACGTTGTGAACCCCGCTGCGCACGTCAAAGGCAGCGCTATCTACGGCATGCCGATTCTGGAAGCCTACAAAGCCAAGACCATCATCGTGAACAAACGCTCGATGGCCGCAGGCTACGCCGGGTTGGACAACGAACTTTTCTACATGGACAAAACCATGATGGTGTTCGGTGACGCCAAGAAGGTGATTGAGGACATGGGCAAGGCGATTGAGTAGCCTTAAGCGTCTTCGGATGGCCTGATTTAGAGAGTCCTCTCTGGGGTTTCCTAGGGAAAACACAGCTTCCTGCTGGGTGGACTCAAGACAGAATGCCCCGCTGCCCCCCAGGCGCGGGGCATTTTGCATATTCCTTTGGAGAACTTAGACATGACCGCACGCCCTTGGCTGAACGCCTACCCCGCTGGTGTACCCGCCGACATTGACGTTAACCAATACACCTCGTTGGTCGAGCTGATTGACAGCGCTTTCACGAAGAACGCCAACAAGCTGGCCTACAGTTTCATGGGCAAGGCCATCAGCTACGCCGAGACCGACAGCCTGTCCAAAGCCTTTGCCGCCTACCTGCAAGGCCTGGGTTTGGTGCAGGGCGACCGCGTGGCCATCATGATGCCCAACGTGCCACAGTACCCCGTGGCTGTGGCAGGCATTTTGCGTGCAGGCTTCGTGGTGGTGAACGTGAACCCGCTCTACACCCCGCGTGAACTGGAGCATCAGCTCAAAGACAGTGGTGCCAAAGCCATTCTGATTCTGGAGAACTTTGCCACCACGCTGGAGCAGTGCATCGCCAAAACGCCGATCAAACACATCGTGCTGGCCGCGATGGGCGACCAGTTGGGGTTCATCAAGGGCGCTATCGTCAACTACGTGGTGCGCAACAAGAAAAAGATGGTGCCTGCTTTCAACCTGTCTGGTGCCGTGCGCTTCAACGACGCGATTGCCAAGGGCACACGTGGCACGCTGAAGAAACCCACCATCAAGGCGGACGACGTGGCTGTGTTGCAGTACACCGGTGGTACCACCGGCGTCAGCAAGGGTGCTGTGCTGCTGCACAAGAACTTGGTCGCCAACATTTTGCAATCTGAGGCGTGGTACCAGCCCGTGCTCAAGAAGATACCGGCAGGCGAGCAAATCGTCACCGTTTGCGCATTGCCGCTGTACCATATTTTTGGTTTTAACTCGAACATGATGTTGGCACTGCACATGGGTGGCGCTAATATTTTGATAGCTAATCCCCGCGATCTGGCAGGCACACTCAAGGAATTGAGTCAGCATAAGTTCCACAGCTTCCCGGCTGTCAATACGTTGTTCAACGGCCTGGGCAACCACCCCGACATGGCTAAAGTGGACTGGAGCCATCTGAAGATTTCGGTGGGCGGTGGCATGGCCGTGCAAAGTGGTGTGGCCAAGCTGTGGAAAGAGAAAACTGGCTGCGCCATTGTCGAAGGCTACGGCCTGTCAGAGACCAGCCCATCTGCCAGTTGTAACGCAGTGGACAGCATCAGCTACAGCGGCAATATCGGCTTGCCCATGTCGAATACCGAGTTCAAATTGCTTGATGATGACGGCAATGAAGTTCCGCTGGGCACCCCTGGCGAAATCGCCATCCGTGGCCCGCAGGTGATGGCCGGTTACTGGCAGCGCCCTGATGAGACGGCCAAGGTGATGACGGCGGACAACTTCTTTCGCACGGGTGACATTGGCACCATGGACGAACGTGGTTTTTTCAAAATCGTAGACCGTAAAAAAGACATGGTGCTGGTCAGCGGCTTCAACGTCTACCCCAACGAGGTGGAAGACGTGGTCTCCTCGATGCCCGGCGTGCTGGAGTGTGCCGTGGTGGGCGTGCCTGATGCCAAATCAGGTGAAGCGGTGAAGCTGGTCATCGTTAAGAAAGACGCAGCCCTTACCGAAGCACAGGTGCGTGACTACTGTAAGGCCAATCTGACAGGCTACAAACAGCCCAAAGTGGTGGAGTTCCGCCTCGATTTGCCCAAGACGGCTGTGGGCAAAATCTTGCGGCGTGAGCTGCGGGATAAGACCTGACGCGCATGGGTGCCACTGCTGGGGAGGCTACCGGGGCTGCCACTCGCCCCATTGCCATCATGAGCGCCATGCGCGAGGAGCTGGCTGCTGTGCTGGCCCTGTTGCCTGATGCTCGCGCTACGGTGGTAGCCGGGCGTGAGTTCTGGCAAGCGCAGTGGCAGGGCCATCAGGTTGTGGCTGTGCAGGCACGCATTGGCAAAGTGGCTGCGGCCACCACCGCCACGGTGTTGATTGAGCGCTTTGGTGTCCACAGCATTCTGTTCACTGGCGTTGCCGGCGGTTTGGGGCAAGGCGTCAAGGTGGGGGACTTGGTGGTAGGCAGCCATTTTGTGCAGCACGACATGGACTGCTCGCCGCTGTTTCCGCGTTTCGAGCTACCGCTGTATGGCCGCAGCGAGTTGCTGGCCAACGCTGCATTGGTCAACGCGCTGGGCCGCGCCGCCGCAGTGGTACTGGCTGATCCTGTGGGCCATGTGGGCGCGTCTGCGGTAGCGCAGTTTCAGCTTCAGCACGCCAGCGTTCACCAAGGATTGATTCTCAGTGGAGATCGCTTTGTCAGCACGACGGCAGAGAGTCTGGCTTTGCAGGCGGCCTTACCCATGGCGCTGGCGGTAGAAATGGAAGGCGCAGCTGTCGCCCAGGTTTGCCATGACTACGGTTTGCCCTTCGCTGCGGTGCGCAGCATCTCTGACCGGGCTGACGACGCGGCGCACGGTGACTTTGCGCTGTTTGTGCAGACGGTGGCCAGCCGGTATTCGGCAGCGGTGGTCAGTGAGTTGCTGCGTTTGCTATAAAAACAATAGCTTCTGAAGGCCATCCAGATTGCACAGGGCTTCAGTTTCTTATTTCAACCATCCCCGTTTGCGGAAATACCACATCGGCACCAGCGCACTGGCCAGCATCAGCGCCAGCGCGTAGCCATACCCCAGCGACCAATCCAGCTCGGGCATGAATTTGAAGTTCATGCCGTAGACGCTGGCAATCAGCGTGGGGGGCAGCAGGGCGACACTGGCGACCGAAAAGATTTTGATGATCTTGTTCTGGTTGATGTTGATGAAGCCGACGGTAGCGTCCATCAAAAAGTTGATCTTGTCGAACAAGAACGCCGTGTGGTTGTCCAGGGATTCAATGTCACGCAGAATTTGCCGCGCTTCTTCAAACTGCTCGGCGTTGAGCATGCGGCTGCGCATCATGAAACTCACGGCACGGCGCGTGTCCATCACGTTGCGGCGGATACGGCCATTCAAGTCTTCCTGACGGGCAATCGCGCCCAGCACTTCACCGGCCATGGCGTCAGTCACATCGCCAGACAGCACAAACTTGCCGGCTTTTTCCAGCTCGTCGTAAATGCCTTCCAGCGTGTCGGCGGAGTATTCGGCATCGGCATCAAACAGCTTGAGCAAGACCTCTTTGGCGTCTTCAATCAGACCGGGGGCGCGGCGGGCACGCATGCGCAGCAGGCGGAACACTGGCACGTCTTCGTCATGGATGGAGAACAGCACGCCTTTGGAGCGCAGCTCTTCGTTCACGTCATTCAGGATGAACGCGACGCGCACGGTACGGGGCTCGGTGGCGTCAGCGATCAAAAAGTCACTGCGGATGTGCAAATCGCCGTTGTCTTCGGCATAGAAACGGGCAGATTCCTCAATGTCCTCGTCCATCGCATCTTCAGGGATGGAGAGGCCGTAGTACTGCTTGATCCAGCGCTTTTCTTCTAAGGTGGGGGATTCCAAATCCACCCAGATGGGCTGAAATTTGGACAGCTCTTCCAGCGACTCGATCTCTTCCTGGAAGAGACGGCCATTGGCGAGCGAAAAAATGTTAAGCATCGCTTGACTCCCGTAAACGGTGTGGCATCAAAAGGGGTGTGGGTTGGCTTTCAACGCCAGCCCGTTGATGCGGGGGAGTTGAAAGCTACCGACTCGGGTAGGTTTCCAAGCAAATGGCTCCGGTGGTGAACAGCCTTTGATTATCGCATTGCAACATTATTTTTGCTCGGCAAAGAAGGCCAGGATTTCGGCTTTACGCGCATAGGCGTCCTGCTCACCCAGCTGCATCAGTGCTTTGGTGAAGCCTGGCTCGAACAGCAGGTAGCTGGCCAGCGCTGCGCCGCCGCCTTTCAGCGCTCCCAGGCCTTCAAGCGCATGGCGGGTGGTGGCAGGCAGTTCATGGGCATGGGCTTGGGCCAGCGCGTCCAGTGACTGGGTGGGGGTGATGGCGAGCACCTCTACCTCGCTGTAGGGCATAGCGGCGGCGATTTCAGGTGGTAAATTGCGCAGGGTTTTCGTGACGCGTTGGGTTTGTTCTACATCGGCTTGCACGGTGTCATGGAACACGCTGGCCATGGCGAAACCGGCAATGCTGCCCAGTGTCGGCACGGTGGCGGGGCTGTTGCCTGTGAAACCGGTGCGCTGGGGTTGCCCTGCACCCACCACAAAAATCCGGTTGGCACCTAAATGCATCGCAGAAGACAAGGGGGAAATTTGCCGCATTGAGCCATCACCGAAGAATTCGGCATGGTCATCGATCCAGAGCTTGGTCGCCGGGAAAATAAAGGGAATGGCGCTGGAGGCCATCAAATGCTCAATCGTGATGGGTTGGTATTCCGCGCGGCGGCCAGGCCGGGCCCAGGTGCGAAAGTCGGTTTGCCGTGCTGTCTGGCAAAACGTCCAATGCACGCCGCTGGTGTAGCTGGACGCCGTGACAGCCAATGCGCGTATAGCCTGCGACTGCAAGGCGTCTTCAATGCCCAAGAGCGAGATGGCTTTGTGAAGCGTGTCTACCAACGGCATGTTGTTCAAAATGCCACCGCGTTGGCGGGCATTGCGCGAGAGGCTCAAGGCGACTAGCCAGCGGCTGGCCCGCGCCATGGGGGAAATGTTCAGCTCGTACACCTCGTCCGAGCGCAGACGTTCCCAAAATTGGGCCAGCGCTTCAAAGGCTTTCAGCCCACGACTGGACTCTCCAGCCAAAAACGTGGCGTTCAATGCGCCAGCAGACGTGCCCACCAGCACAGGGAAGGGGAAGCCGTCCACCAGCCCTGGTTGCAAGTCCAGCATGGCGGCAGTAGCGCGCAACACACCAACTTGGTAGGCTGAGCGGGCACCACCGCCCATCAACACCAAGGCGTTAACGAAGCGGGGCTGCGCGCGGTGGCGCGAATAACCCGCGTGGATGATGGTGTCCATGCTCATGGCACGATATTAAAGTCAAACCTTGCTTTGTCAGCAGGAAAGTTGACGCTGTATGGCGCCCGTGTTGTTGCCCTGTGGGGACTGCGCAAGGGATGGGCTTTTCATAGCGCATGCCTTGCGCCAGCCGAAAATTATCCCCTTAAAAATGACGATTTTGGGGGCGCCCGGTCGTGAAGTTCACGTAAATTTTCATGGCTGAAATTTTGCGAAAAATACTACCCTCTAAGCCCCGTTCACAGGTCTTAAACCCATTGCATTTCTGTGACAACAGGCGCATAGTAGATTTAGAGCAACGAAAAAACGTTGCTCTCTACCGCCTCAATAACTGCCAAGTTAACGAGGCGGCTGCTTCAATCCCCGTGCGTTTAGGAGCCTACACATGAACTTGACAATCAGCGGCCACCATCTTGAAGTTACCCCAGCGTTGAGAAGCTATGTCACCGGTAAGCTGGACCGAATAACCCGGCATTTTGATCAAGTGGTAGATGTGAAGGTGCTGCTCAGTGTTGAGAAGCAAAAGGAAAAAGAAGGCCGCCAGCGAGCGGAGTGCAACATCCACGTGAAGGGCAATGATATGTTTGCCGAAAGTGCGCATGAAGACCTGTATGCCGCTGTCGATGACTTGGTTGACAAGCTGGACCGCCAAGTGGTTCGCCATAAAGATCGGGTGCAAGACCACCAGCACGAGTCGGCTAAACGGCTGTTGATGTAACTCCGAATTCCTGTAAATAACTGCTGTTTACAGCGCTGGCCACAAGCCAAAATCACACACACAACCGCCAGCAACCCTGGCGGTTTTTTTGTGCTGTAAGTCTAGTCCAAACTACAAAGTGCATAATCTGCGTCCACCATGAACCGACTCGCTTCCATACTGCCCCTGCCCCAGGTTTTGGTTCAGGTTGACGCTGCCAGCAAAAAACGTGCTTTTGAAGAAGCCGGGCTGCTTTTTGAAAATTTGCATGGCCTCAGCCGCGCTTTGGTGACAGACAGCCTGTTTGCCCGCGAGCGACTGGGTTCCACGGGCCTGGGCCATGGCGTAGCCATTCCCCATGGCCGCATTCGTGGGCTGAAGGCCCCCATGGCTGCGGTGCTGCGGTTGGCCGTTCCCATTGGCTTTGATGCACCTGATGACCAGCCTGTTGATCTGCTGATCTTTTTGCTCGTACCTGAAGCCGCGACCCAAAAACACCTGGAAATTCTTTCTGAGATTGCCGAGTTACTGAGCGATGCCCCTCTGCGTGAACGGATCAAAGGCAGCACCGAAGCTTTTGCCTTGCATTCACTGATCGCCACCTGGAAGTCGACGCAAACCGCTTAGGCGGTTGGGCAGGCCTGTTTGGTCTGTGCGGAGCGCTTGACCAGGATTTACCGCGTGTGACGCGCGGCCACTCTTCCCCCATATTGCCCCATGAAACCTACCGCTGTCAGCGCTGATGTTCTGTTTGAAGCGTTTCGCGCTACTTTGCGCTGGGAGTGGGTGGCCGGTTTAGGTGCTTCCGAGCGTCGGTTTGATGACGTTGCCATCAGCGCTGCGCGCTCGGGTGCCGATCTGGTGGGCTACTTGAACTACATCCATCCGTACCGGGTGCAAATCATGGGTGAGCGCGAAGTCGCCTATTTGAGCCAGCGGGGCACTGCCGAAGACTGCGTGCGCCGCATTTCTCGCATCGTCACTCTGGAGCCCCCCGTATTGATCCTGGCCGACGGTCAAGTCGCGCCTGACGCCTTGTTGTCGATGTGCGAACGCGCCCAGATTCCGATGTTTGCGACCAAGGAGTCCTCCGCCTTTGTGATTGACGTGCTGCGAGCTTACCTGTCCAAGCACTTCGCTGACCGCTCGTCCATGCACGGCGTGTTCATGGATATTTTGGGCTTGGGTGTGTTGATTACGGGTGAGTCCGGCTTGGGCAAGAGCGAGTTGGGTCTTGAGCTGATCTCACGCGGCAATGGGTTGGTTGCAGACGATGCGGTCGATATTTTTCGCATCAACCAAACCACCATTGAAGGCCGTTGTCCGGATTTGTTGCAAAACCTGCTTGAAGTACGCGGCATTGGTTTGCTGGACATCAAAGCCATCTTCGGTGAAACCGCTGTGCGCCGCAAAATGCGCCTCAAACTCATCGTTCATTTGGTACGCAAAGAAACTCTGGAGCGGGATTACGAGCGCATGCCCGCTATACCGCTCACGCAAGACGTTTTGAGCGTGCCGATACGCAAAGTGGTGATTCAGGTGGTGGCGGGGCGCAATATTGCGGTGCTGGTGGAAGCCGCCGTGCGCAATACGATTTTGCAGCTGCGGGGCATTGATACTTACCAAGAGTTCACAGACCGTCAACGCAAGGCCATGGACAACTAGTGCTTCCGGCGGACCACAAGTCCGTCAATCAAGAGCGATCCAGGTCGGTCAATGCGCTTGATGCCAAGCCTCCCCGTTGGTTTGGCGCAGGGCGGTTAGGGCAGGGCTCCTTGGTGCAGTTGGCATACAGGCTCAGCGCGTGGTCGGCAATCACAAAGCCTTTGCGCAGTGCCACGTCGTTTTGGCGGCGTTCAATCTCCGCGTCATAAAACTCTTCTACACGGCCACAGTCCAGGCACACCAAATGGTCATGGTGCTGGCCTTCGTTCAGTTCGTAGACGGCTTTGCCACTTTCAAAATGGCTGCGGCTCAGGATGGCGGCTTGCTCGAATTGCGTCAGCACCCGGTATACCGTGGCCAGACCAATGTCCGAGCGGTCTTGCAGCAGCACGCGAAACACGTCTTCTGCCGTCATATGGCGCTGTTCGCCTTTTTGGAAAATTTCTAAAATTTTCAAGCGAGGCAGGGTGGCTTTGAGGCCTGTACTTTTGAGTTCGTCGATATTCGCCATGGTGTTCTTTCGGGGTGTGCTGACTGCTTTCCGGCCTCAATGGGCGAGGCCTTGGCCTCATAAATGAGCAGTCGCTACAATGGAATCATCATATCGCTACAGCCTACTGTTTGATCGGCCCCATGTCTGCCAACGCCCCTTTGCTCTCTCGTATGCACCTTCATTTTTTGACGGCCCTGACCCAGGCTTCGTCTGTCATGTCGTGCGTGGGCGTGAGCCTGCTGCTGACCGGCTGTGGCAGCTTGGGCACCAGCACCAACCGTGTCCTCACGCTCGTGAGTCCCTACCGCTTAGAGGTGGTGCAAGGCAACTTTGTGTCCAAAGAGCAAGTCGCCGCACTCAAGCCCGGTATGACGCGCAACCAGGTGCGCGATATTCTGGGCACCTCGCTGCTGGTCAGCATCTTCCACAGCAACCGCTGGGACTACGTGTTCACTCTCCACCGTCAAGGTGTAGACACCCAGTCGCGTCGCCTGAGCGTGTTTTTCAATGGCGATGTGATGGAGCGCTTCGAGGGGGATGATATGCCCAGCGAAACTGAATTTGTCGCTCAACTCGAATCCAACCGCAAGCTCGGCAAAATTCCCTTGTTGCAAGCAGACCCCGAGGGGCTGAAGAAGTTTGCGCCAGCCCGTGCGCCCGCCGTCAATCCGCCACCGCCTTCTGCGGTTTCGGACAACTACCCGCCGCTTGAAGGCCCTTCGCTCTAGTTTTTCGTGCCTTGCGCCGAAGAGGTTTTTAGCGCAGGCAAACACCCTATCCAACGGTTAACGCCGGATAACCATGACCAACATGACGCACGCCATTGCTATTGCAGGTGCATCGGGCCGCATGGGCCAGATGCTGATCGAAGCCGTCCACAACGCTGACGATTGCAACCTTGCCGGTGCGCTTGACATCGCCAGCAGCCCCAGTATGGGCCTTGACGCCAGCGTTTTCCTCGGCAAACCCAGCGGCGTGCTCATCACCGCTGACTTGGCTACAGGCCTGCTGCACGCCAAAACCCTGATCGACTTCACCCGCCCCGAAGGCACCATCGCACACCTGTACGCCTGCCGCAAGCTGGGTGTCAACGCGGTGATTGGCACCACCGGTTTCAGCGATGCGCAAAAAGCAGAAATCGCCACCATCGCTCAAGACATCGCCATTGTGATGTCACCCAATTTCAGCGTAGGCGTTAACGTCACCTTGAAGTTGCTGGAAATGGCCGCTAAGGCTATGGCAACGGGTTACGACATCGAAATCATCGAAGCCCACCACCGCCATAAAGTGGACGCGCCCTCCGGCACGGCTCTCAAAATGGGTGAGGTCATTGCCCAAGCTCAAGGCCGCAAGCTGTCCGACTGCGCCGTTTATGGCCGCGAAGGCATCACCGGCGAGCGCGACCCGTCCACCATTGGCTTTGCCGCTATCCGTGGTGGCGATATCGTGGGCGACCACACCGTGCTGTTTGCCGGTACGGGCGAGCGTATCGAGATCACCCACAAATCGTCCAGCCGCGTCACCTACGCCCAAGGCAGTCTGCGTGCCGTGCGCTTCTTGGCCGGTCGCGCATCCGGCCTGTACGACATGTTTGATGTGCTGGGTTTAAACCCGTCCTAAGCCCTCAGAGCCGCTTTATGAATGCCCTACAGCTCTTTACCCAAGGCGATGCTGTCAGCCGCTTGGTGGCGCTGCTGCTTTTGGCCATGTCGGTGGCCAGCTGGGTCGTCATCTTGTGGAAATCCTGGCTGTTGCACCGCGCCTCGGTAGATGTGGCCCGCAGCACAGCGGCGTTCTGGCAGGCCAGTTCCTTGGTTGATGCACAGCCCAAAATCAAGGCTTTTGACCGTGAGGTACTCGTCTGGCCGTTGATTGCTGCTACAACTATAGGAGCGCAGGGCACCTTGGCCGCAGCCGGTGACAAATCCCAGCAGCTCACCCGCGTGTTGCGCGACGCGCTGCACCAGGTGCTGCACAAACTCCAGTACGGTCAAGTCCTGCTCGCTACTGTGGGCGCTACAGCCCCCTTTGTTGGCCTGCTGGGCACCGTCTGGGGCATTTACCACGCGCTGATGAGCATTGCGGGGGCTGGGCAAATCACCATCGACAAAATCGCGGGCCCTGTGGGTGAAGCTCTCATCATGACCGCCGCTGGCCTGGCCGTCGCCATCCCTGCTGTGCTGGCTTACAACGTGCTGGGTCGCAGCATCGCCCGCATTGAAGCCGACCTAGAGGGGTTCGCCCGCGATCTGCGTGAGCTGATGGCTCACCCCGACGCACCTGTCTCTGCCCTGGCCTGACACACGGACAACACATGTCTTTCGGCCGCTTAGAGCGCACCAAGGGCAGCCAGCCCATGAGCGAGATCAACATGACGCCCCTGGTGGACGTGATGATGGTGCTGTTGGTCATCTTCATCATTACCGCGCCTCTGCTGTCCAGCAGTATCCGCCTCGATTTACCCAAGGCAGACGGCACCGCAGCGGGGGACGCCCCCAAATTCGTGACCCTGGTGGTTGATAAAACCGGCCAGGCCTTCCTCAATGACCAAAAAATCGAACTGCCTGCGCTGGCCGCACGCCTGACGGAAACCGCTGTGCAAAACCCGGACACCGAAGTGCAATTGCGCGCCGATGAAACCGTGCCCTACGGCAAAGTTGTCGAGGTGATGGGCCTCGCGCAAAAGGCCGGGCTGAACCGGATTGGGTTTGTGGCGGAGCCTAAGCCATAGCGCGTCGCGCATACCCTCTAAAATTGGGCGATGCAAGACCAATCCGCCCCCCATTCCGCGCCTTTCGCTCCCCTGTACGCCCCGTCCGCCATCGAGCAAGCCGTTCAAGCCACCTGGACGGCGGGCGACGTTTACCGTGTCACCGAAGACACGAGCCGTCAAAAATACTATGCCTGCTCCATGCTGCCCTACCCCAGCGGCAAGTTGCATATGGGCCATGTGCGCAACTACACCATCAACGACATGCTCACGCGCCACCTGCGCATGAAGGGCTTCAACGTGCTGATGCCGATGGGCTGGGATGCGTTCGGTCTACCTGCTGAAAACGCCGCCCTTAAAAACGGTGTGCCTCCCGCCCAGTGGACTTACGACAACATCGCTTACATGAAGAAGCAGATGCAAGCCATGGGCTTGGCCGTGGATTGGAGCCGTGAGATCGCTACCTGCGACCCCAGCTACTACAAGTGGAACCAGTGGTTGTTTTTGAAGATGCTGGAAAAGGGCATTGCTTACCGCAAGACCCAAATTGTCAACTGGGACCCGGTGGACATGACTGTGCTGGCCAATGAGCAGGTGATCGACGGCAAAGGCTGGCGCACAGGTGCAGTGGTGGAAAAGCGCGAGATCCCAGGCTACTACCTCAAGATCACCGATTACGCTGAAGAGTTGCTGGATTCGGTGCAAAACAAGCTCCCTGGCTGGCCCGAGCGCGTCAAGCTGATGCAAGAGAACTGGATTGGCAAATCCGAGGGTGTGCGCTTTGCCTTCCCCCACACGATCAAGGGTGCAGATGGCACTTTGATTGGCGATGGCCGCATGTACGTGTTCACCACCCGTGCCGACACCATCATGGGCGTCACCTTTTGCGCCGTAGCCCCAGAGCATCCGCTGGCGCTGCACGCTGCGGCGACCAACCCCGCGCTTGCCGCTTTCATCGAAGACTGCAAAACCGGTGGCACCACCGAGGCTGAACTGGCCACGCAAGAGAAAAAAGGCATGGGTACCGGCCTGTTTGTCACTCATCCGCTGAACGGCCAACAGATTGAAGTCTGGGTCGGTAACTACGTGCTGATGGGCTACGGTGATGGTGCGGTGATGGGCGTGCCCGCGCACGACGAACGCGATTTCGCGTTTGCCAAAAAGTACGATCTGCGCATGCTGGAAGTCGTCCATGTCGATGGCCATGTGTTCGACTACGACCACTGGCACGACTGCTACGGCGACAAGCAACGTGGCGTCACCATCAATTCCGGCAACTTCAGCGGAATGACGTTCAAAGACGCGGTGAACGCCGTCGCCCATGCGCTGGAGGCCAAAGGCCTGGGCGAGAAAAAAACCACTTGGCGTTTGCGTGACTGGGGTGTGAGCCGCCAGCGCTACTGGGGCACACCCATCCCCATCATCCATTGCGATGAACACGGCGCAGTACCCGTTCCTGAACAAGACCTGCCTGTGGTGCTGCCGCAAGACTGCATCCCCGACGGTTCCGGCAACCCGCTGCACAAGCACGAAGGCTTCCATGCTGGCGTCGTCTGCCCGGTTTGCGGCAAGCCCGCCCGGCGTGAAACCGACACGATGGACACCTTCGTTGATTCGTCCTGGTACTACATGCGGTACTGTGACCCGAAAAATACCGGGGCCATGGTGGCTGAGGGCGCGGGCTACTGGGCACCCATGGATCAATACATCGGCGGCATCGAACACGCGATCCTGCACCTGCTGTACGCCCGCTTTTGGACGAAAGTCATGCGTGATTTAGGTCTTGTCACCATCGATGAGCCCTTCACCAAGCTGCTGACGCAAGGCATGGTGCTGAACCATATCTACACCCGCAAAACCGACAAAGGCGGCATCGAATACTTCTGGCCACACGAGGTAGAAGACCAGATGGACGCGGCGGGCAAAGTCACCCATGCACTGCTCAAAGCCGCCAAGGGCGATCTGCCTGCGGGTACGCGCATCAGCTACGACGGCGTGGGCACCATGTCCAAGTCCAAAAACAACGGTGTGGACCCGCAAGACCTGATCGAGCGCTACGGGGCCGACACTGCCCGCCTCTACACCATGTTCACCGCCCCGCCCGAGGCCACGCTGGAGTGGAACGATGCGGCCGTGGAGGGCAGCTACCGCTTCCTCAAGCGCGTCTGGGCTTTCGCCGCCAAACACGAAGCCACGTTGAAGGCGGGCATCGCTGTTGACCGCAGTCAGGCTGTGGTTTTCGCAGGTGCAGCCAAAGCTTTGCGCTTCGATATCCATAGCATCCTGCGCCAGGCCAACTACGATTACGAGCGCATGCAGTACAACACGGTGGTTTCTGCCGTGATGAAAATGCTCAACACGCTGGAAGACGCCAAGCTGTCCACGTCCACCGAAGATGCTGCAGCCTTGTCTGAAACCTTCAGCATCCTGCTGCGCGTGCTTTACCCCGTCTGCCCGCACATCGCCTTTGCCCTGTGGAAAGACTTGGGTTATGCCGTCTGCTGTGGCGACCTGTTGGACACCGCTTGGGCCGAGGTGGACGAGTCTGCCCTGGTGCAAGACGAGCTGGAGCTGATGTTGCAAGTCAATGGCAAGCTGCGCGGTGCCATTCTGGTGCCGGCCAAGGCCACGAAAGAAGCGATCGAAGCCATAGCGCTGCACAGCGAGGTGTTCACCAAACTGGCCGACGGCGCGGCCCCCAAAAAGGTCATCGTGGTGCCCGGCCGCTTGGTCAATATCGTTATCTGAGGCCGGCTTCACCATGCCACGCTCAATACCGCACCTTCTGACGCGCCGTCACCTTCTCCACATGGCCGGGGGCACGGCCATGGTCGCTGCGGTGGGCGCGCTCACCGGTTGCGGCTTTAAGCTGCGCGGCGCACCCAACTTCGCCTTCAGCCGTATTTACCTTGGCTTCGCGCCCAATTCGGCGTTGGGCAATGAGGTGCGGCGCAACATGGCATCCAACGCCAGCGTGCAGGTGCTGGACGCCACCCAGCAAACTACTGCTCAAGTCATTTTGGACGTGCTGGGCGAAACCCGTGAGAAAGTCGTTGTGGGCCTGAACGCCTCTGGCCAGGTGCGCGAATTCCAGCTGCGCATGCGCTTTCGCTTTCGCCTGCGCACGCCCGACGGCAAAGACCTGATTCCCGATGCTGAAATCGTGCAACAGCGCGACATCAGCTTCAACGAATCGGTGGTGTTGTCCAAAGAAGCCGAAGAAGCGCTGCTCTACCGCGACATGCAAAGCGACATCGTGCAGCAGCTGATGCGCCGCTTGTCTGCGGTCAAAGAGCTGTAAAAGCCCGGCATAAGCGCCATTCGGCCAGACCTTCGCCAACGTGCCATGCAACTTGACCGCGCTAACCTCCACCTGCTGGCACTGTTGCAAGCCGATGGCCGCACCACTGTCCAGGCGCTGTCCGAAGCTGTCCACCTCTCACCCCGCGCCACGCTGAACCGTGTGCGCCAGCTCGAAGCGCAAGGCCTCATCCAGGGCTACCGCGCGCTGGTGAACCGTGCAGCGCTTGGCGAACACATCGCCGTCTTTGCTGAAATTGCCCTCAAAGACCAGCGGCAAGCCATGGTGCAGCAGTTCGAGCGCCGCATGGCCGCTACCCCCGAGGTGGCCGCCTGTTACGTCATCAGTGGCCGTTACGACTACCTCGTGCGTGTGGCCTGTTCTGATTTGACCCGCTACCACGCCCTCATCAGCGCCTGGCTGGACGACGTGGCGCTGGGGGTGGAAAAGATCGTGACCAACATCGAGCTGGCGACGGTGAAGGAGTTCACGGGGTTCCCTTTGCCCAAAGCGTAAGCCCTTTCTTTACCACTGCCGCTTTGCCGCTGCCGATTCGGCAGTTCCCACGCCTCATTCCTGCCGAAACCGCCACCCGCGCCCTCCCATTCAGCCATGCGGAGGCAGGCGCCAAGCCTAGACTTGTTCCAACTCAGGAGCAGTCTCATGGCCATACATACCGCATCAAAAAGCATAGCTACTACAGCGGAATACGTAAGCACAGAAGCCCAATTTTGTGCGAAAAATTACCACCCTGTCCCGGTCGTTGTAGACCATGCCCTCGATTGTTTGGTGTGGGATGTGGAGGGGCACGAATACCTTGACATGATGAGTGCGTATTCGGCAGTCAGCCACGGCCATTTGCACCCACGTCTGGTCGCGGCGGCGCAGGCGCAGCTGGGCAAAGTGGCTGTCACTTCCCGGGCGTACCACGGCACCACGTTGGGGCCGTTCCTGCAAAAGCTGTGCGAGGTGTCGGGATTTGAGCGCGCTTTGCCCATGAACACCGGCGCAGAAGCGGTAGAAACCGCCATCAAATGCGCCCGCCGCTGGGGCTACTGCGTCAAAGGCATTGCCGATGGCCAGGCGCACATTCTGGTGGCCCGCAACAACTTCCATGGCCGCACCACCACCGTCATCAGCGCGTCCAGCGAGGCAGACTACCGCGCTGGCTTTGGCCCGTTCACCCCCGGCTTTGCCTTCTTCGATTTTGGTGACATGGCCAGCGTGCGTGCTGCCACCACGGCCAACACCTGTGCGGTGCTGATTGAGCCCATCCAGGGTGAAGCCGGCATCGTGCTGCCCCCGGTGGGCTTCTTTGCCGAGCTGCGTGACTGGTGTACGCAAAACAACATCCTGCTGATCGACGACGAGGTGCAGGCGGGCCTGGGCCGCACCGGGCGCTGGTTTGCGTTTGAGCACGAAGGCATCCGCCCTGACGCGCTGATCCTGGGCAAAGCGCTGGGCGGTGGTCTGCTGCCTGTCAGTGCATTTTTGGCGAACAACGCGGTGATGGACGTGTTCAACCCCGGCAGCCACGGCTCCACCTTCGGCGGCAATGCCCTCGCGTGCGCCGTGGGCTTGGAAGCCTTGCGGGTGATGGAGGATGAAAACCTCGTCGCCCGCAGCGCTGCGCTGGGGGCTTATTTGCTGGCCGGTTTGCAAGCCATCGAATCCCCGCTGATCCGCGCCGTGCGGGGCCGTGGCCTGTGGGTAGGCGTGGACATTGACCCGGCTTTTGCCAGTGCCCGCCACTTCGTTGAGCAGCTTGCCCAGCACGGTGTGCTGTCCAAAGAAACCCACGAAACCGTGATCCGCTTCGCGCCACCACTGACGATCACACGGGCTTTGATCGACCGGGCTTTAGAGGCATTTCGGGCTGTAGTGCAAGCTGAATCTGCGCGGGCAGCTGTCAATTTGGAAGTTAAACCCAAAAACGAATCAGAAATCAACCCCAAAACCGCCGCTTCCCATTTGCTGATGAGCCCACCCGACCATTTCGAGGTCGCCTACGCCATCAACCCCTGGATGCAACCCGCCGCGTGGTCGCTGGACGCCAAGCGCTTGCGCCGCGATGCCCAAACCGGCTGGCTCGCGCTCAAAGCCACCTACGAAAAACTGGGGGCCACCGTCACCGTCAAACCCGCCGCCAAAGGCTGGCCCGATCTGGTCTTCACCGCCAACTGCGCCGTGGTGCTGGACGGCAAAGTGCTCTTGGCCCGCTACCGCAACGCTGAGCGCGCTGGTGAAGAGGCCTTCGACCAGCAGATGTTTGCGCAACTGCGCCTGCGTGGCGAGGTGGACAGCCTGC
Source organism: Betaproteobacteria bacterium (assembly GCA_025356445.1). Lineage (GTDB taxonomy): Bacteria > Pseudomonadota > Gammaproteobacteria > Burkholderiales > Burkholderiaceae_C > Defluviibacillus. Next base: position 124,471 of record JANXSZ010000021.1, read on the forward strand.
ACCGCACCCCCGAAGGCGTGGATTTCGAGGGGGCTGGGGACGCGATTTTTGACGCCGGGCGTGGCGTGATGTGGACCGGCCACGGCCAGCGTTCCAGCCTGGAGGCCAGCCGCACCATTGCACAGGTTTTCGGCCTGCCCACGCTGTCCCTGGAGCTGGTTGACCCGCGTTTCTACCACCTCGACACCTGCTTTTGCCTGCTCTCCGGCGGTGAGGTGATCTACCACCCTGACGCCTTCACCGCAACGGGCCGTGCGCAAATCCAGGCGGTGGTCGGCACCCAGCTCATCACCGCCATGCCGGAAGACGCGGCGCATCTGGGCGTGAATTCAGTCTGCATCGACCGCGATGTGGTGATGTGCCATTGCTCCACCGCCCTGCGTGCGCAACTGCAAGCGCTGGGCTACCGCGTGCATGTGGTGCCGTTGGGGTCGTTCAACCGGTCAGGCGGTGCGGCGTATTGCTTGACGCTGACACTGAACAACCGGTTTCGGGGGCGGGTGGCGCAGCATACAGGGCGTGAGCGTTGGGCGGCTTGATACGTGATGTCTCGGCGCACTCGGCCCCACACTGGGCAGTGAAATCGCCGTAGACCAAATCCGCACGGTGAGTCGGCACAGGCTGCAAAAGCACATTGGCAAAATTGATGCGGCAACGGCGGCGCTGGTGCGGGAGGGGATTGGTTTGCTGTATATGACAGTTTGAGTGGCGTATTTTGCTATTGAAAAAGTAGCTGGTTATGCCCGTTGGAATTGCCCATATGGCCTTTTGGGCTCGAATTGTCAGTGGTGCTTCAAAGGGCTACAGCACCGCAGTTGGGCAGTCCACCCCCCGGTAAATCCCTATGTGCCTGGCACGCTGATTGCTCTATCGTTGCCATAACTTGACCGTTTGGTCAGGAATTTAACGGTTTCGCCCCTGTCCAGTGCAGCGGCGCTGAAAGGAGTTCACGTGACGGCCCTCTCCATCGACACCCCTCCCAGTACACACCCTGGCATCTCCCCCGATATCCGTGCCGGTCGCCTCACCCCCGCCCAGTACGCGCACAACTTCGCGGATGCCACGCCCGCCCTGAGCGCCTCGCAGGCCATGCTGGAGGCCGAGCGCTGTCTGTACTGCTTTGATGCGCCTTGCCAGCAGGCCTGCCCTACCGACATTGACGTGCCCAGCTTCATCAAACGCATTGCCGATGGCAACCTGCGTGGTGCGGCGCGCACTATTTTGGAGTCCAACCCGCTGGGCGGCATGTGCGCCCGTGTCTGCCCTACCGAGGTGCTGTGCGAGCAGGTGTGCGTGCACCATACGGGGAATGGAACCCAGCAAGGCCAGCCCATCGCCATTGGTCGCCTGCAACGCCATGCCGTCGATGCGGTGATGCACAGCGACCAACCTCAGCTGTTCACCCGTGCGGCACCCACAGGCAAACGCATTGCGGTGGTCGGTTCTGGCCCGGCGGGTTTGGCCTGTGCGCACACCTTGGCCCGCCTGGGGCATGACGTGGAAATCCATGAAGCGCGGCCCAAGGCGGGGGGCTTGAACGAATACGGCTTGGCCAGCTACAAAACCACAGGCGGTTTCGCGCAGCAAGAGCTGGACTGGTTGCTGACCATAGGCGGTATCCACATCACCCACGGCTGGAGTTTCACCGGTGGCAACAGTTTGAAGGCGCTGAGTGGGGGCTTTGACGCGGTGTTTTTGGGCCTGGGCCTGAATACCGTTGCCGCCCTGAATATCCCAGGTGAGGCCTTGAGCGGCGTGCGCAACGCGGTGGACTTCATCGCTGAGTTGCGCCAAGCCTCTGACGTGGCGACCTTGCCCATAGGACAGCGCATCGTCGTCATCGGCGGTGGCATGACGGCCGTGGACGCCGCAGTGCAGGCCAAGTTGCTCGGCGCTCAGACGGTGCATCTGGTGTACCGGCGCGGGCCAGAGGCCATGTCCGCCTCACGGGCTGAGCAAGAGTGGGCGTTGACGCAGGGTGTGAATATCCACCACGGCTTGTCACCGCAGGAGATGCTGGGCGGGGAGGGTTCTGTGGAAGGCGCTGTGGCTGCCGTGAAATTTGCCCGTGCTGACGGCAGCGTTGAGATGTTTGAGGCGGACATGGTGTTCAAAGCCATTGGCCAAAAAACCGACAGCAGTGTGCTTGCCGACACCGGCCTCACGCTGACGGGCGGCCGCATTGCCACCAACGCAGCCGGTCAAACCAACTTGCCCGGCGTTTGGGCTGGGGGGGATTGCCGAGCTGGCGGGCGGGATTTGACGGTGGAAGCCGTTGACCACGGCAAGCGCGCTGCACACGCCATTCACCAAGCTCTCCACCATGCCCTCACCGCACATTGATTCGGAGCAACCCATGGCCAACCTCACCACCACTTTCGCGGGCATCACTTCTCCCAATCCCTTTTGGCTGGCCTCTGCGCCGCCTACCGACAAGGCCTACAACGTCATTCGCGCTTTCGAGGCCGGGTGGGGTGGCGTGGTCTGGAAGACGCTGGGCCAAGCCGGGCCACCTGTCGTGAACGTGAACGGCCCGCGCTATGGGGCGCTGCTCTCCAGCGACCGGCGGATGCTGGGCTTCAACAACATCGAGCTGATTACCGACCGCGATCTGGAACTGAACCTGCGCGAAATCACCCAGGTCAAGCGCGACTGGCCCGACCGTGCCATGGTGGTATCCCTCATGGTGCCTTGTGAAGAACAAGCCTGGCGCGACATCCTGCCCCGTGTGGAAGACACCGGTTGCGATGGCATTGAACTCAACTTTGGTTGCCCGCACGGCATGAGCGAGCGCGGCATGGGCGCGGCTGTGGGCCAAGTGCCCGAGTACATCGAGATGGTCACAGCATGGTGCAAGCAGTATTCCCGGCTGCCCGTCATTGTCAAACTCACGCCCAACATCACCGACGTGCGTCTGCCTGCCCGGGCCGCCAAGCGCGGCGGAGCGGATGCGGTGTCGCTCATCAACACCATCAATTCCATCATCGGCGTGGACCCCGACACCCTGCTGATGAGCCCCACCACCGGTGGCATGGGCTCGCATGGCGGCTACTGCGGCCCGGCAGTGAAGCCGATCGCGCTGAACATGGTGGCCGAGATTGCCCGCGACCCGCTGACGGCTGGCCTGCCCATCAGCGGCATAGGCGGCGTGGGTAACTGGCGTGATGCGCTGGACTACATCGCGTTGGGGGCTGGCAATGTGCAGGTCTGCACCGCCGCCATGACCTTCGGCTTCAAAATCGTGCAAGAGATGGCCGATGGCTTGTCGAACTACATGGACAGCAAAGGCTTCACGAGCATCGAAGACTTCCGGGGCCGTGCCGTCAAAACCGTGACCGACTGGAAAAACCTCAACCTCAACCACATCAGCAAAGCCGTTATCAACCAGGATGCCTGTATATCGTGTGGCCGCTGCCACATCGCCTGCGAAGACACCTCGCACCAGGCCATCACGACCACGCGCGACGGCAAACGCCACTTTGAGGTGATGGAAGACGAGTGCGTGGGCTGTAACCTGTGCGTGCTGGTCTGCCCGGTGCCCGAGTGCATCAGCCTGCGGGACTTGAAACCTGGCGAAAAAGACTTGCGTACAGGGTGGGTTGTCAGCGATAAACACGCTGACTGGACGACGCACGCTAACAACCCGATGGCGAACCCGACGGTGGCCGCCAACCTGCCTCAAACTGCGTAGAAAACCTTGGTGTAGCACGTCAGATGTGCTGTGTCAGCTATTAATTCAGGAGTAATCATGGCTTCAGTTCTGATCCGAGGCGGCACCGTGGTGAACGCCGACCGTGCTTTTCGTGCCGATGTGCTGTGCATTGACGGCCGCATCGCTGAGGTTGGCGACAACCTGGAAGCTCCCGCAGGTGCGGACATTGTGGACGCGGGCGGCCAGTACGTCATGCCCGGTGGCATCGACCCGCACACGCACATGCAGCTGCCCTTCATGGGCACCACCACGATGGACGATTTCTACAGCGGCACCGCAGCCGGTCTGGCCGGTGGCACCACCACCATCATCGACTTCGTGATTCCCGATCCGCAAGAGCCGGTGCTGGACGCTTACCGCAAGTGGCGCGGCTGGGCTGAAAAAGCCGCCAGTGACTACAGCTTCCACGTCGCCATCACCTGGTGGGACGATTCCGTCCACCGCGACATGGGCACCCTGGTG
>JANXSZ010000051.1 GCA_025356445.1 Betaproteobacteria bacterium
GACCACGAGGGCCTGGAAGAAGAGCGTCGCCTGATGTACGTGGCCATCACCCGCGCGCGCAAGCGGCTGTACCTGAGCCATTCGCAAACCCGCATGCTGCACGGCCAGACGCGCTACAACTTGAAGAGCCGGTTCTTTGACGAGTTGCCCGAAAGCGCGATGAAGTGGATCACGCCAAAGAACCAGGGCTTTAGTTCAAACAAGGGCTCGGGCTTTGGTTCGGGCAACTACGGCGGCTCGGGCGCACGCCCGGCCTGGGGCAACAGCAGCCTGGGCACCACCGACACCTTCAAGAACCCGCCAGTACCGGCGCAGAAGTCAGAACCGGCGCATGGCCTCAAGGCCGGTATGCAGGTCTTCCACAACAAGTTCGGCGAGGGCAAGGTGCTGACGCTGGAAGGCACGGGCGATGATGCGCGTGCGCAGATCGCTTTTGCGCGGCATGGGATCAAGTGGCTGGCGCTGTCGGTCGCGAAGTTGACGCCGATCTGAAAGAGGTGTTGTCATGCCGGACTTGATCCCATAAGCGCTAACTTAAGAACTTACTTATGAGATATCCTTCGTTTTGGCGCGTGAGCCAAGACGGAGGTACCCATGGAGCGTTCTGCAGAGCATGTCGAGCAAGAGGTGATCGGGCTGGATGAGGATTGGCGCATCGTCGAGGCGATGCTGCCTGATCGATGGATGGAGAAGGCGCGGGAGTTGGGAGCGTTCCAGCGTGCACGCGGCATTGCCGATGCGCGGGTGTTGCTCAAGGTCATGCTGATCCATCTGGCCGAGGGCAGCGGGTTACGCGAGACAGCCGCAAGGGCGTCGTTGGCCGGCCTGGCCGAGGTCAGCGATGTAGCTCTGCTCAAGCGGCTGCGGTCCTGCGGCCCCTGGTTTGAGTGGATGGCCCAGCAGCTTCGCGATGCGCAATCGGCCGATGGGACGCAAGGGCTGCTGGCCGGGCGCCAACTGCGCGCCGTCGATGGAAGTGTGGTGCGCGAGCCGGGCGTAACCGGATCACAGTGGCGCCTGCACTACGCCATAGGTTTGCCCCGCCTGCAGTGCCAGGAAGTGCACCTGGGGCCCAGCGATGACGGCGAAACACTCAAGCGCTTCACGGTGCACGCGGGCGACATCTTCCTGGCTGATCGAGGCTACGCGCATCCTGGCGGCATCGCCCATGTCAAGAGACACGGCGGGGACGTGATTGTGCGCATGAACCTGGTGACGTTACCCCTGACGCACCCTGTCACGGGCGAGCCGCTGGATGTGCTCGAGCAGGTCAAAGGACTGCAGGTGGGGCAGGCGGGCAGCTGGCCCGCTTGCCTGAACGTCAAGGCCGAGCGTGGCGGTGCGCGGGCTCATCAGATCCAGGGGCGGCTGTGTGCCATGCGCAAGAGCGATGCGGCAGCTGCGGCGTCTCGTGATCGGGTACGACGCGAGAGCAGGCGTGGGGGCAGCAAGGTGCAGCCCCGCACGCTGGAGGCGGCCAACTACGTGCTGATCTTCACCACACTGGAGCCTGGCATCAGCGCAGAGCAGGTGATGGCACTGTATCGGTTGCGCTGGCAGATCGAACTGGAATTCAAGCGCCTGAAGTCACTCATCGAGTTGGGTCATCTGAAAAAGCATGACGAGCGAGCGGCGCGAAGTTGGCTGCAAGGAAAGCTGCTGGTCTCCCTGTTGATAGCCCACCTGATCGCTCACGCAGAGCGCGTTTCCCCCTGGGGATACGACATTGCGTGGTTCACTCAGCCCAAGGCAGCGCTGCCCATGGCGTGAAACCAGCCTCATGCTTGGCCTGCTTTGCCGAAGCATCACACCCAAAATGAGACTTGGCGACGCCATGAGTCACTGGCAAGCCCTGCGTCACCAGCTGGCCGAACCGCCGCGCAAGAGAGTCTTACAGCGCAAAAAAGCATGTGAGTTGCTAAGTTAGCGCATATGGGACTTGATCCGGGATCCATGTTGGCATTGAAGCAGCGCCACTTCATCGGGGCATGGATCCCGGATCGAGTCCGGGATGACACGCCTCTCGCTAACATCAACGCTTTGACTCACCACAGCAAGGCGACCATGAGCACCGTTCCTCCAGAAGGCACCATCACCACCCAGCGCCTGGATGGCGTGCTGCTGATCGGCATCAACCGGCCGGCCAAGCGCAACGGCTTTACGCCGCGCATGTTCCGCGAACTGGGCGAG
>JANXSZ010000058.1 GCA_025356445.1 Betaproteobacteria bacterium
TTGGCAGCCGCCAGGGTCTGCAAGACCTCAGACCTTGTGCTTCTTCAGCCAGTCGTTGGCCAGCTTCTGGGCGTAGGTGGCTGCCGACTTGTCGTAGCTGGGGCGGTAGTCGGCGTTGAAGCCGTGGTCGACGTTGGGAAATACTACGATCTCCGAGCCACTGCCACCCTTGTTGATCAGGCCGCGCATCTTGGCGATGGTGTCCTGCTTGACGAAGGCGTCGATGCCCGCGTATAGGCCCAGCACCGGCACCTTGATCTGGTCTGCGAAGTCGATGGGGTCCTCGGGTCGCAGTTCGGGCGCCTTCAAGCCTTCTAGCAAGCCGTAGTACGCCACCGCCGCGTTGAGCTTACTGTTATGCCGCGCGTAGACCCATGCCGTGCGGCCACCCCAGCAGTAACCAACCAGGCCCGTGCGCTGGGCATCGGCCTTGCCGCTGGCACGCGCGAAAGTCAGGGTGGCGTCGAGGTCCGCGCAGACTTGGGCGTCGGGCACCTTGGCGACCACCTGCGAGAGGATCGTCTGGATGTCGGTCATTTTGGACACATCGCCCTGGCGCGCGAACATCTCCGGCGCGATGGCGTAGTAGCCCTGCTTGGCATAACGCCGGCACATATCCTTGATGTGCTCGTGCACGCCGAAGATTTCTTGAACCACCAGGATCACCGGAAACTTGCCTGGCCCGGCGGGCATAGCCCGATAGGCGGGAATCTTGCCGTCGGCCACTGGCACGCTGACCTCACCGGCCACAAGCCCTTTGCTGTCGGTAACGATAGCCTGGGCCAGCACTGGGTTGGACGCCAGGGCGAAACCCGATGCCAGCGAAGTCATGACGAAGCCGCGCCGCGATGGGTGGATGGATGTGGCCTGCGGCGGGTTTTGGAAGTCGATCGGCTTGAGGCCGTAGTCCATCAATTTCATATAGATTCCTTGGTTAGTGGGGAGCGTTGGAGGAGTGAGAGAGTGAGGGGGCAAGCAAGGCCTTTGGGCGTGCTTCGCCGTTTAGTGTGCCTGTGTCAACGCTGCACGCAGTGTCTGCAGCTGGGCTGTCAACGCCTGGCGCTGCTCGAGCGAGCACTGTGTGGCGCAGGCGGCCTGGGCGTAAACAGCGTGCGCCTTCTTCTGCAGCGCCCGTCCTGCGGCTGTGAGTGAAATGATCACACAGCGCTCGTCTTCGGGGCTGCGTTCGCGCCACAGAAGACCCTGGGCGACCAGTTTGCGCACCAGTGGAACCAGGGTGCCGGCGTCCAGCGCTACCGCTTCAGCCAGTGCGCCAGCGGTGAGTTGCTGGTGCTCCCAAAGCGCCATCATGACAACGTATTGAGGAAAAGTCAGACCCAGGGGCGCCAGCAGCGGCCTATAGGTCTTGCTCATGGCCAAGGAAGCCGCATACAGAGCGAAGCACAACTGGTTGCTAAGAAACAGCGCTGAATCTTTCTGCCTGTCTGATTTGGCCTTGGAAGTGGTCATGTAAACGGTCTGCAAATTATCTTGAATCAAATTATATGTTACAAAACATAAATAGTCACGTAGACCGGCTTCAATCGAACCTCCTGGCGGGTCATCGCTCACGGGTTCGTGTGTATTGCCAGATCCGATGTAGAGCGATGTCAGTCAGACCCTTGCGGGTCGTGCGGTATGCCCAACACGGCCAGCTACCACAATGCCGACGAGGCCGTCACCATGGCCCAGATGGCACGCGAAATCTTTGCCACACCCTGGAAACATAGGGGTCAGGTCTCCCGTTTCCCAAAATAAATCTATACATTGCATCTTCATCCTCCATTCTCATACTCCTTGACGACCCGGCTCACGGTGGAACTTGACAGCTCAAACGCCAGTGCGATGGCTGTTTGTGTATATCCGCCTTGGTAAAAAGCGTTGGCTATATTTTGGTTTCGCTCAGCTTTGGTGCGGTGCTTCACGCTGGCAAAGCGTTGGATGTCGCTGTCCAAGGCTGGCGCGCTTGACTGGATTCTGATTCCCAAGGCTTAAACAAAAACAGCGCGTAAGGTACGCGCTGTTTTCAAGGTTTTGGAAGCCCTTGGCCAGGAGTTAACAAAGGCCTGGCAAGCAGGCAGGTCGCGCGGTCAAACTTCCAGCCACTCTTTGCGGGTGTGGGCATCGGCACGCAAACTGGCGGGCGTGCCCTCGAACACGATGCTGCCGTGGCCCATCACCAGCGCGCGGTCGGAGATGGCCATGGCAATGGTCAGTTTTTGCTCGATCAGCAGCACCGAAATGCCTTTTTCCTTGAGCTTTTTGAGGTACTCCCCCACCAGTTCGACAATTTTCGGGGCCAAACCTTCGGTTGGCTCGTCAATGATGATGAGGTCAGGATCTCCCATCAGCGTGCGGCACAGCGTGAGCATTTGCTGTTCGCCGCCGGACATCACGCCCGCCTCGGTGTGCTGGCGTTCTTTGAGGCGAGGGAACATCTGGTACATGTCGTCAAAGTTCCAGCGGCTGCCTTCGCCCTTGCCTTTTTGCCCCAACAACAGGTTTTGGTGGACGGTGAGCTTGGGGAAGATGTCCCGGTTCTCAGGCACATAGCCCACGCCCAAGTGGGCAATTTCGTAGGCTTTTTTGCCTACCAGCTCGGTGCTTTGACCGACGGCCGCCTTATTGCTGCCCCGCCCGTTCCAGTTCAAGGAACCCGTGCAGTCCACCAGGCCCATGATGGATTTGGCGGTGGTTGAGCGGCCTGAGCCGTTGCGCCCCAAGAGGGCGACGATTTCGCCTTTGTTGATTTCAAAGTTCACGCCGTGCAGCACATGGCTTTTGCCGTAATAGGCGTGCAGATCCGTGACTTTGAGCATGTGGTCGCCGCTATCGGTCGAGGCTATCGCAGCTGCGGCATGTGCATCGGGTGCAGGGTGATGTGCTGACATGTCAGTGCCCCTCTGCTTGTGCGTCTGCAACCGAAGAGCCCAAATAGGCCTCTTGCACACGGGCATTGGCGCGTACCGCCTCGGGGGTGTCAAAGGCAATCACCTCGCCATACACCACCACCGCAATTTTGTCGGCCAAACCAAAGACCACACCCATGTCATGCTCCACAGTTAACAGCGTTTTACCCACCGTCACCTCTTTGATGAGGCTGATAAAACGCTTGGTTTCGCTTTTACTCATGCCCGCTGTGGGTTCGTCGAGCAAAATCACATTGGCCCCACCGGCGATGGTGACCCCGATTTCCAGCGCCCGCTGCTCAGCGTACGTGAGGTTGATGGCCTGCACATCGCGTTTTTTATCTAGCTTGATCATGGCCATCAGCTTGTCGGCCATGGCGTTGGCATCATCCAAATCGGCTAAAAATTTGAAAAAGGTGTACTTGTAGCCCAAGCTCCACAGCACACCGCAGCGCAGGTTTTCAAACACGCTGAGATTAGGGAAAATATTGGTGATTTGAAAGCTGCGTGACAAACCCATGCGGTTGATTTCAAACGGGCGCTTGCCGTTGATACGCTGGCCGTTGAGCAAAATGTCCCCGCTGGTGGGCTCGATGCGGCCACTGATGAGGTTGAACAGCGTGGACTTGCCTGCCCCGTTGGGGCCAATCACCGCAATGCGTTCACCCGCACTGATGGCAATACTGGCCCCCCGAATGATCTCGGTTTTACCGAAGCTCTTGCGCAAATCTTTAAGCTCCAGCGCATAAGCGCTGCCCGAAACAGGTGTTGACGAATGACTTGCCGCGCTCATGCCGATGCCTCTTTGCGTTTAAGTTCTTTTTCGATGAATTCTTGAATGGCACCCCATTCGCGGGCGAATTGACGGCGTGACAACTCGAACAGGCCCACGCCGGTCAGCATCACAAAGCCTGAGCCAAACCAGCTGTTGAAGCCCTTGGCATCGAGTGACATGCCTAAAAACTTCAATTCGGAGCCCAGCGCTGCATTGAGTTGCAGGTGGTACACCATCTCAATCATGGAGGCAGCGCCCAGCAACACGATCAGGCCGGTCACCGCCAATGCGATGTAGCTGACCCACAGTTGCCGAAGTTTGCCAAACGCAGCCACCCGCAGGTTCATCATGATGAGACTGGCAATGCCACCGGGGGCATACATCACCATGAACAGGAAAATCAGACCCAGGTACAGCAGCCATGCTTTGGTGAATTCACTCAGCATCACAAAAGCCAGCACCATCAAAATACCGCCAATGATGGGGCCAAAGAAGAAGGTCGCCCCCCCCAAGAAGGTGAACAGCAAGTAGGCACCTGAGCGGTAGCCGCTGACCACCTCAGAGGTAACGATTTCAAAGTTCAACGCAGCCAATCCACCCGATATACCGGCAAAAAAAGCAGCAATGATGAATGCAAAATAGCGCACTTTTTGGGTGTCGTACCCCACAAACTCGACCCGCTCGGGGTTGTCACGCACCGCATTGAGCATTCGGCCCAGTGGGGTTCGTGTGAAAGCGTACATCAGGCCGGTGCACACAAAGGTGTAGACACCAATCAGGTAGTACAGCTGAATTTGCGGCCCAAAAGTGATGCCAAACGGCTTGGGCCCCGTCACCCGATTACCTGAAATCCCGCCCTCGCCACCAAAGAACTCTGGGAACATCAGCGACATGGCCCACACCAGCTCGCCAATACCCAGGGTAATCATGGCAAACGGTGTTGCTGCTTTTTTGGTGGTCACCCAACCCAAGAAGATCGCTACCAACATGCTTGCAAAGCCCCCAATGATGGGCAGCAGGCTGACGGGGATGGGCAGATTGCCCTTGCTCACCAAATTGAGTGAGTGCATGGCCAAGAACGAGCCCATGCCAGAGTACACCGCATGGCCAAAGCTGAGCATACCGCCCTGCCCTAACAGCATGTTGTAGCTGAGGCACACGATGATGGCAATGCCCATCTGCGACAGCATGGTGTGGCTCAAGCTGCTGGTGAACATCAGCGGTGCAACCAGAATGACGAGCGCGAACAGGCTCCAGATCACCCAGCGGCCCAGGTTGACCGGCTTGAATTGGTAAGTGTTGTTTGAAGAGTTTGAAGACATTGCGTTAACCTTCCCGTGTGCCCAACAGACCCTTGGGCCTGAAGATCAGGATAAGCACCAAAAACAGGTACGGCATGATGGGAGCCACTTGGCTGACTTTGAGTTTCAGCACGGCATAGCCCATGGTGTCTGGCGTCACGGTGGCGCCCAGCATGGCCACCACGCTTTGCAATGAGCCGTCAATGGCCACAGCAAACGTCTGGACGATGCCAATCAGCAAAGACGCCAGGAATGCACCCGCCAGGGAGCCCATACCGCCCACAACGACAACGACGAAGATCACTGATCCAACGGTTGCAGCCATGCCTGGCTCCGTCACAAAAGCGTTGCCACCAATGACACCCGCCAGACCTGCCAAGGCACAACCACCGCCAAACACCATCATGAAGACGCGGGGTACGTTGTGACCCAGGGCTTCAACGGTTTCGGGATGGGTCAACGCGGCTTGAATGACCAGCCCAATGCGGGTGCGGGTCAACAAGAGCCAAATGGCAATCAGCATCAGGATCGCGACCAGCATCATGAAGCCCCGGTACATGGGGAACTGGGTGCCAAACAGCGTGAACAACGGGCCATCCAGGGCGGCAGGCACGCGGTAATCCACCGAGCTGCGGCCCCACACCAGCTGCACCAGCTCGAGAAGGATGTAGCTTAAGCCAAAGGTGATGAGCAGTTCAGGCACATGGCCGAATTTGTGCACGCGGCGCAGGCAAAAGCGCTCGAAGCCGGCGCCAATGAGACCCACAACCAGAGGTGCAACGATCAGGGCGGGCCAAAAGCCGATGAATTGGGTGACGCTGTAGGCCACATAAGCCCCCAGCATGTAAAAACTGGCATGCGCAAAATTCAGCACGCCCATCATGCTGAAGATCAGCGTCAGCCCTGAGCTGAGCATGAACAGCAGCAACCCATAACTGAGCCCGTTCAACAACGAAATGGTAAAAAACTCCATGGCGCCTCCTAGGTCTTACTGGTATGCCCCTCCCAGGGGCGCATTGCATTGGATGGATTGAATACATGCCATCCGCACATGAAAACTGCCGAGTGCGCAGAATGACGCACCGGCAGTCACAGCTCAAAAAGGCTATGGCCTTGCAAGGGGCAGCGCAGGTTTGCGCTGCCCCTTGCAGGTCTTAGCGCTTCATCTGGCAGCTGGTAGGCGTGCTTGCAATATAGGCGTCCATGTACTTCACGGGAGCGAAGGTGTAGCCTGTGTTTTCGACGCTGTACTTGTTTTTGGCATCGACTTTTTGCCACTTGGAGATGTACAAGCCTTGCTGCATTTGGTGATCCGATTTGCGCATTTTGGATTCACCGTTGAAGCCCTTGAAGCTCATGTCTTCCATGGCTTCAGCGACTTTGATGGGGTCAACCGATTTGGCCTTGGCAATAGCGTCACCCAGCATCACCACGCCGTTGTAAATGGAGAAGGTGTAGAAATCATCGTTGAACTTCGCTTTGAAGTCATTCATGATCGCGCCCAACTCACCAGGGTAGTTGGAGTGGTTGTAAGCGATTTGGTAGACCTCAAGGTCGCCGCCAGCCGCCAGGGCGCTGGGGGTTCCCGACACACCAGCGTAGTAGGCATAGATAGGCAGCTTCAAGCCAGCGTCGTTCAAGGCCTTGATCAGCAACGTCATGTCCTGACCCCAGTTGCCGGTGACGATGGTGTCAGCACCTGACTGCTTGATTTTGGCCACGTAGGGCGCAAAGTCTTTCACTTGTCCCAGAGGGTGCAGATCGTCGCCAACGATGCTGGCATCAGGGCGCTTGCGGGCAAGGCCTTCTTTGAAGTATTTGGAAACCTGCTGACCATGCGAGTAGTTTTGGTTAATCAGGTAAACCTTTTTAACCTTGGGCTGGTCTTTCATGAACGTGGTCAGCGCTTCCATCTTCATGGACGTGTCTGCGTCCAGGCGGAAATGGGCGAACGAGCATTTCTCGTTGGTCAAAGAGGGATCAACCGCAGCGTAGTTGAAGTAAATGACCTCTTTGCCAGGGTTGCGCTCGTTGTGCTTTTGTACCGCATCGGCCAAGGCCAGCGCGGCACCAGAGCCGTTGCCTTGGGTGATGTAGCGAAAGCCTTGGTCAATAGCGGCCTTCAATGTGTTTTGCGCTTCTTGGGGGGAGCCTTTGCTGTCCATGCCGACAACTTCAAAATTCACACCGGCTGCATTCTTTGCGCCGCTCAAACGCTGGGCAATGAATTGCCAGCTTTTGAGCTGGTTTTGCCCCACGTTGGCGAACGGGCCGGAGAGGCCTTCGATCATCGCAATTTTGACGGTTTGTCCGGCCATGGGACCAGCTGCAGCAGCTGCTTTGACCGCAGGGGCCTTGGCGGCAGTTTGCGCAAAAGTAACGCTGGCCAAGCAGGCCATCAAAACACCAACAGTCGTGCGACGCATTGCAAATTTCATAAAGAGTCTCCGTGTAATCAAGCAGATTTAGACCTGCGAAGGGTACGGGTTTTGTGCCTTTCACCGCTAAGGGAATGCCCTATCCGCTATCACAGAGGTGACTGGTGCAGGGCCTGCTGGTCAAAAATCAAAGCATCACAGCCCTGGAAGCTTGTAATCCTTCAACAACTCGCGCAGCCGGGTTTTCAGCATCTTGCCGGTAGCCCCCAAGGGAATGGCATCGACAAACACCACGTCATCGGGGATTTGCCACTTGGCCGTTTTGCCTTCAAAAAAGGCAATCAAGGTGTCCCGTGAGACTTCTTGGCCTGGTTTTTTGACGACGGCCACAATCGGGCGCTCGTCCCACTTGGGATGGAACATGCCCACGCACGCTGCCATGAGCACGGCGGGGTGAGCCATGGCAATGTTTTCAATCTCAATAGAACTGATCCACTCACCGCCAGACTTGATCACATCTTTGGAGCGGTCGGTGATCTGGACATAACCGTCGGCGTCAATGGTGGCTACATCCCCAGTGGGGAACCAACCGTTAACCAGGGGATCACCCCCCTCCCCTTTGAAGTATTCACGCACTACCCACGGGCCTTTAACGAGGAGGTCGCCATAGGCTTTGCCATCGTGCGGCAATGCCATGCCATCGTCACCCACGATTTTCATGTCCACACCATAGATAGCTCGCCCTTGCTTGAGCAGTATCTTCATCTGCTCTTCTTTGGATAGCAATAAATGCTTGTTCTTCAAGGTGCAGAGGGTTCCCAGAGGGGACATCTCGGTCATGCCCCAGGCATGCAGCACTTCCACGCCATAGTCATCATTGAAAGCAGCAATCATGGCTGGGGGACATGCAGAGCCACCGATGACGGTACGCTTGAGCGTTGAAAACTTCAGGTTGTTGGCTTTGAGGTGGCCCAAAAGCATCTGCCATACGGTAGGCACACCCGCCGAATAGGTCACCCCCTCGGCCTCCATCAGTTCATAGATGGATTTACCGTCCATGGCCGCGCCTGGGAATACCAATTTGCAACCGGTAAGTGCTGCACTGTAAGGAATGCCCCAAGCGTTGACGTGGAACATGGGTACCACAGGCAAGATGGAATCGCGTGCAGAGATGCACATCACATCAGGCAAAGCTGCGGCGTAGGCATGCAGGGTGGTTGAACGGTGACTGTACAGCGCAGCCTTGGGATTGCCTGTGGTGCCGCTGGTGTAGCACATGCTTGACGCACTGTTCTCGTCAAAACTGGGCCAGGCGTAGGTGCTGGACGCCCCACCAATCCACGCTTCGTAGCTGCGCAAACCAGGAATACCGGTGTCAGCGGGCAAGTTGTCAGTATCGCACAGGGCAATCCAGTGCTTCACGGTGCTGCATTTGCTGTGGATAGCGGCAATGATGGGTAAAAAGGTCATATCAAAGCACATGACCTGGTCTTCGGCGTGGTTGGTAATCCAAGCGATTTGCTCAGGATGCAAACGTGGATTGACGGTATGCAGCACGCGACCTGAGCCACTGACGCCAAAGTACAGCTCCAAATGCCGGTAGCCGTTCCACGCCAAGGTGGCCACACGGTCACTGAACACCAAGTGAAGTGCATCGAGTGCATTGCCAACCTGGCGCGAGCGGGCCGCCACATCGGCCCAGGTGTAGCGGTGAATATCGCCTTCGACCCGGCGCGACACAATTTCGCCATCACCATGGTGGCGTTCAGCAAAGTCAATGAGGTTAGAAATCAACAACGGTTGGTCTTGCATCAAACCTAACATGAGGCAGCTCCTGGCAATTGAGTGAAAAATAAGTAGGACAAAAGGACAAGTAAAAAGGACACAAACTGAATGCCGTAAAAGCTGAAGTATTGCGCATCGCACACCCTTCACCTCAGGGGGATTGCCCTTGATAATTCTGAAATGACACAAAAAATCCTCACCATTTTTGGAACCCGCCCGGAGGCCATCAAAATGGCCCCGCTGGTCAAGCAGCTCGCCACCACGCCGGGTATTACCTCCGTGGTCTGCACCACAGGCCAGCACCGCAGCATGCTGGAGCAGGTGATGGCACTGTTTGAGATCCGCGCTGACTACGATCTGGAGGTGATGACGGCCAACCAAACGCTGAATGGCCTGAGCCGCCTGCTGCTGGAGCGCCTGGACCCGGTGTTGGATGCCGTTAAGCCTGACCGCGTGCTGGTGCATGGGGATACCACCACGGCGATGGTTTCAGCCTTGGCCGCTTTCCACCGTGGCATTCCTGTGGGTCACGTCGAAGCAGGTTTGCGCACCGGCAACATGCGCCAGCCCTGGCCAGAAGAAATGAACCGCCGCGTGGTAGATGTGGTGAGTGACTGGATGTTTGCACCCACCGACGAATCTAAACGCAACTTGTTGGCAGAAAACCTGGGAGGCAAAACCATCATCACAGGCAATACGGTGATTGACGCCCTGCGCATGGTGGCCGACCGTTTGGCGACGGACAATGTACTGCGTACCAGCGTGGATGCGAAACTGCCCAAGCTTGACCCACGGCGCAAAATTTTGCTGGTGACAGGCCACCGGCGTGAAAACTTTGGTGGTGGTTTTGATGCGATTTGCGAAGCACTGGCAACGCTGGCGCAGCGCGATGACATTGAAATTGTCTACCCCGTTCACCTCAACCCCAATGTGCAAGGCCCGGTTCATGCCACGCTGAGCAAGTTACCCCGCGTCCATCTGATTGAGCCGCTGGATTACCTTGCCTTCGTGCGTATGATGCAGCGTGCCCATGTGATCTTGACGGATTCGGGTGGCGTACAAGAAGAAGCGCCGTCGCTGGGTGTACCTGTGCTGGTGATGCGCGATGTGACGGAACGGCCCGAAGCTTTGGCCGCAGGCGTGGTGCGCTTGGTTGGCACCTCCAAGGCCAAAATTGTGGCCACAGTGACGGCGCTGTTTGAAGACCCGGTGATGTGGCGCTCGTTTTCGCAGGTATGTAATCCCTATGGCGACGGCCATGCTTGTTCCCGCATCATCGCGAGCTTGCTGGGGCAAGAGGTCAATGAGTTTTCACCCGCTACAGCCCAAGGTTGATGGTTTTATTTGCCCGCCGCTGATTTACCCTGCACCAGCTGGTCAATCAGCGTGTCTGACACATAGTGCGGACCGTCGAAGATGTAAATTGAATGGTTTTTGTACATGGCCAGTTGCGGTAACAGCTCTTCTGCGCTAGCTGAGCGAAACCCTCCGCCGATCTGGGGTCTGAAGGCTTCAGCAATCAGCTTGACGCGGTGTTTGCCAAAACGGGCAACCAGCACATCGGCATAGTGCAAGGCGACTTTCGCCGTGCGTGCATGAACGCCCACACCATCCTGAAAAAACACGCCGACATCGGGTGGCAGCCATTGCGACAGCGAATCTGCCAAGGTCTCAGCGCCCCAGTTGGCACTGTCGTACACACTGATCCATAAAGGACGAGGCAGGCGCTCTAAATGCTTGGCCAGTTGCATCACTTGACCCCAGGTGGGGTCAATTTCGACCGGAAAATACCAGCCCACCACATTCAAAGGTGTAGGGAGCAAGGCCAACTGCACCGAAGTATCGACCAGCTTTGACAGATCGTTGCGAGCAAGCTTTTCGTCAAAACGCCCCGCCAAACCCAAAATAACCTCTTGCGCCCACGGCTCTTTGCCAATGCGATCCCATTCTGGCAAAACAGGCAGGGTATAGAGGTCACTGCCCGGCACAAACGCGAGGTTGTCTACAGCCGTCCATTGCACCAGAAGCTGGTGTGCACCCAATCGTTGCCATTGGCCTACGGGATTGATTGTGGCATTGTCGGGCTGCCAAACCGTGCCCTGCACCAGTGGAGAAATGTCTGTACTGTCAGCAGCGCAGACCAAAACAGGTACAAAAAGCATGACCGAGAAAAGCCATAACGCTACATCCCGTCGTAACCGCTCAAATGTGAAGTCCATGGTGTGGCCTGAGCGCACACGACCGGCCTATTTAGCCACCGCAGCTTTTACACGGTCGCGCCAGGCTGCATAGGTCATGATCGATTCAGCATCCCAGACATCTTTGGCATCGGGCCCGGCATACATGCGAGGCTCGTTCAGCTGCAAAAAGACCACACGAGGCTTGGTTTGAACGTAGTCGTCAGACTCCAGGTACTGCAACACGGTCACCCAAGGGCCCACATTGCCTGGTTTCCAAGTCAGGGAAACAGGTCTATTGAGGTTTTGAGAAAGTTTCTGGGGGAAACCTAAGTAAGGCTGTACAAAGCTGTTGCCTACAACATGGATCTCTGCGGGTTCTTCGTCCAACAAGGATTGCTTCTCTTTGGGAGGGGTACGAACACTGAACACATCCCGACCCAGTGTCGTTCGTTGCTCCGCAGTCATGAAACGAGTGGCTAAATCGCCGTAGCGCCGCACATTGACCCATTCCCCCAATTTACTCCCACCAGCAGGGGCCGTCTCGAAACGAACCTCTTTACGGATCAGCTCCGCTGCGGCGTCAGCCGATGCCTCAGCCCCCTGGGCGGTCCAATGGTAGTCGGTACGGAAAAAGGCTGTTGCGGGGGCTTTTTCCGTGGCACGGAGCACGCTCAAATCGTCAAACGTGAGAATTCCAGCAGCCTGTAATTGGGTCATCACGTAGGCGTAACGTTGCATGACTTCGGCACTTACGGGCTTTGCTGCAGGCAGACGATCCGGGTAAAACGAGGCCTTCATGGGAACAACCATGGTCATCAGCACAATTTTCCGTGTGGCCAATTGTTCCTTGAGAAAGGCAATCGCCGCGACGTGGGCATCAATGCCGGGTTTGTCAATGTCTGAAGCACTTTCCCAAATCGGAAACAACCAGCCATCTTTGCCTTCAATCACCAAGGGGGCACTGTGGAGGGCAGCGGATGACAACACCATGCCCCCTATGCCGCAAAGAAGCGTTCTACGCATGGTGTTGCTCAGCAGCATCGCGCTTTCCTGTGCGCACCGGCTGGGCCAATGCAGATTTTTTGAGCTAGCGCCGCAACACCTGCAGGACGTCCGACAGCTGTTAAGACAACACGAAACAATAAACGCATGAATTGTGCTCAGTAGTGCTCTAGTAAGAAGTTAACAGCGTCAGGAATGTGCCCTTGGAACGCTGTTCGTCGCCAGAGAGTTTAGCCCGGTACTGCAACGTAAAGTCCACATAAGAACGGTGCGACCTATAGGTGTCCTCGCGGTACCAGTAACGAAAATTGATTCCAGGGCCCATACCTACAGCACTGCGCTGCACGTAGGCGTTGCTGTAGTCAGCCGCCAAAACAGCGTGAGGGAATGCCACCAGATCAGAACTGATGGTGTCCAAACGAAAGCTTCGACCAATCCTTGCATTGGCAGCACCATACGTTTGAGGATGCTGAAAGTAGCGACCCGCTTCTGCGTAGTACTGCTGCGTCCACCATGAAGGGGAATCGGTACGCAGCTCACCACCTGAGCCATTGAAGTACGCTACTTGGGCCAGCGTATCGCTGGCCATTTTGGAACCAACAGGGAACAAGCGCCCCAAAGCAAGCACGAAGTTTTCTGTCGCAAAAGGCTTCCAACGTAAACCCACGGAACCTTGAATACTGGATGCACCGGTCAAACCACCCGCTTTGCTGTAAGGCGTTTCAAAGGCCCTTGCATAAACTTCAAAAAGCTTACCGTTGCGGTAACCAAAAGGCCGCCAATACACTTCGGCCCCCAATTGAAGGCTGTCATTGCTGTTGGCGCTGGTAGCGCCACCTAACCCCAGTGAAGAAGCCGTTCCTCGGTAGCTTAAGGATGCATTGGCACCCCACTCTCGGGAAACCTGCGCAATGTTGCGCCGGATGTTCAACAGCGAGGTCAATTCGCTGCTGCTTCGCAGTTCAAGAGGGGTGGTGTATATCAGGTCAGCAGCACGCGTGAGGTACGCAAGCGCCTGTGGGTCTCGCTCTGCGCGAATAGCGGTGAACGCAGCGTCTTGAAGGGGATTTACCCCCAATTTTTGCACGGTGTCGCTGCGGGCAAACGCATCTAACGCTTTCGCATCATCGCCAACAGAGATTGCGAGGTACGCCAAGTCACGGTCTGAACTGGCAAGGTTTTCGCCTTTCTTGGCGGCTTCATCCAAGGTTGCACGGGCATCCGCTTTGCGATTCAACCGGATTTGCAGTGCCAACTTTTGTGCCAAAGGCAAAGTACCCAACCTCAAGGCGGCAGAAAAATCGTTGTCTGCATTCACCTTTTGCCCTAACTTAGCGCGAATATCCCCTCGTTGAACAAGCAGCTGTGCTGACGGTTTTCCACGGCGAATGACTTCTGTTGCAATACCATCAGCCTCTTCAAGCTGGCCATTCAATACCAGCATATTGAGCAGCATGACCTGATAATCCATATTCTCAGGATCCAGCCGCACAGCTTGCCTTGCATCGGCAAGGGCCAAGCGATTGTCTTTGTCAGCCAACGCTTTATAAGTCGCTGCAGCTAACACATAGGCGGGATCTCCTGCTGGAGCGGCAGGCAGTAAATCGCATTCACGGCCATAGGGGCTTGCCCGGCATTCCAGCGCCAAGGGACGAAGCACCGCAGCTTCAGCAGCACCGGCACGGGAATCGGCATTGATTTGCGCCATAGCTGCACGACGACGCCACATCACCATGGTATCGGCAGCATCAGCTGGCTTGTCACCCAACGGCAGCAACACATCCAGTGCAGCTTGTGAATCGCCCGCTGCAAGCGCTGCATCGGCCATGATGACCCGGTAGTGTTTCTGTTCGGCAACGGTCAGGTCTTTGTGGGTCAGCACCTCGTCAAAATCAGCAATCGACGAAGCCCGGCGCCCCAGAAACTGGCGTGCATAACCGCGCTGCATCAAAGGCAGCACATCACCACGGTCAATGGCGATCGCGGCTGTTGTGACTTTCTCAGCTTCGTCGTATTTACCTGCATTCATCAGCAGCTGTGCCAGCAGCAAGCGATTTCCCATCACATCAGGGGCATAATTCACTGTTTGACGGGCATTTTGCAATGCCACTTCAACTTCATTGCGCTCTAACGCACGGTAAAGCTTGTAGGTTGATGTGTCTGCCAATTGACGACGGATGTTTTCCCGCAAGACCAGCAAACTGTCATCTGTTCCGAATTTCTCAATCGCTTGGCTGACAGCTTGATCAGCCTCTTCAGCACGCTCCACCGCGAAGAGCGCATTGATGTGTGCTTCTCTCAGTTTCTTGTCATTCGGATACTTTCGCAAAGCTTGTTCCGCCGCATTGACCGCCCCCTTGGCATCGCCTGCTGTGATTTGGTCATATATATTTTGAGCTGTTGCCATCGCTGCCCCCTCAGAGGCAGGGGATGAAGTTTGCGAGGTCGGTGACGCTGTTAAAGCCTGCGCAAGAAGAGCCTTATCGTCTACCGTACGCACTGTATTCGTCTGGATTTTTGGACTGCGGTGCATTGCGGAGGGCTTCAGGCTACGTACCTCCGGCTCTGTACGTTCAGCGGATTCGCTTTTGACTGCTACCCCCCGGACGCGGTCAACGCTAGGCGCAGTTTCAACTGACATACTGAACGTGGAAGTCACAAGCCCAGGCTGCACTGTTGATTTGGCCACGACCACAGGCACATTGTTTTTACCTTGCGTAGCCGCCACCAAACGGCGAATACGCTGCACGTCTGGTCGCATGCGCATCACTTCGGTGGCCATTGAATGCGCTTCTAAAAAATCACCACGCTGGTATGCGGCAAACGCTTGCTCGGCCAAAGTTAAAGACCAGCCTGACAAAGGCAGTTCTGCGGCTTGGGGTTGTGCGTAGGCCGCTCCTCCCATGAGCAACGGCAGTACCCAGGCGTGACGCCATCGCACCAAGGAGGTCTTCTTTTTTACAGCCATGCGTTCATACCTCTTCATTGATCAATATTCGACGCGCTTTTTGACGAACAGTGGTTGTGTAGACTGGACCGGGCGATGTGAGCACTTTGGTCGTTGATCCATTTGGGCGCGGGGCAATCACTTGCGGTTTGACCGGTTTCACAGAAACAACCGCGTCGGGCAGTGAAACGGCGTGCACGTGTGCTGAAGGCAACAAGGACGATACAACAGGCTGAGTTCCGGGGACTATTTCGATGAGCGCATGACCAAGTGGATTGGGCATGACTATCGGCCGTGTTAAATCTGCAAGTACGTTGTCCTGCGTTGCTTTATCCAAGGCATGGAGGTGCGCAATGATGTCAGCGGGGTTTGTCACCCATTCTGCACCCTGGAGCCAAGGTTTGGTCTCATCACCGGCCATAGCGTGCAATGCACGTTCTATGCTGTTTTCCGGGCAGCAGCCAAAGAAGATGAAACACTGTTCACCATCCGTGCTGGTCAAATCACCGGCACGGGTCACATGCAAAGCGCTCAAAAGCGCAGTACATGACAGGCCGTCCGAACCCCTAACGATGACCAGGGCACAGGGAAGGTGCAGTGTCTCAAGCCGCTCTAATGTGTTGACGGCCTCAGCCACAAACCGCGTTGGAGACAAATAACCCCGCTCGTTAGAGGCCACAAGGCTGGCCAACGCTGTCTCGAATTGCATCTCAATTTCACGGTTGAAAACCTGCCCTTGCAAAGACTCCAGCATCAAGGGAATGCGGTTCAATGGAATATTCCGATGAACAACCAGACTGGCACCCAAACGCAAAAGCAGTGCCTCACTCTGAAAGCGCAAAGAAGCATCCCGCTCCACGAGTACGATGTTGGCCTGCTTACCTAGCAACAAGCGCAATGTGTGCACGGCTTCTGCGAGGTCTCGCAAAACGTCGTGACGCTGGAAACTCAGCAAAACCACAGGTGCTTTGACGCCTACGGCTGCATGGATGATGCCGATCACAGAATCACATGCACGCCACAACCCTTGCATTTGATGGCTTAGCGTTACCAGGATGGGGTCGATATAGAAATAGCGCTGACCCGATGAAACCGTCTCTTTAACCGCAACCTCAACCATTGGTGCAACCTCAGCCACTGGTGCAACCTCAACCATTGGTGCAACCTCAGCCACTGGTGCAACCTCAGCCACTGGTGCAACCTCAGCCACTGGTGCAACCTCAGCCACTGGTGCAACCTCAGCCACTGGCGCAACCTCAGCCACTGGCGCAACCTCAGCCACTGGCGCAACGGGCATTTCAGGTTGTTTGGCTTCCTCTGCATTCGCT
>JANXSZ010000010.1 GCA_025356445.1 Betaproteobacteria bacterium
GTTGCCGTCCT
Source organism: Betaproteobacteria bacterium (assembly GCA_025356445.1). Taxonomy (GTDB): domain Bacteria; phylum Pseudomonadota; class Gammaproteobacteria; order Burkholderiales; family Burkholderiaceae_C; genus Defluviibacillus. The sequence goes on from JANXSZ010000010.1 coordinate 12, forward strand.
CGCGCATTTTGAGGGCTGCGTCTATGTAGGCACGGGTGTTTTCTGGCTCAGGTACCGAGGTGACACGCAGCTTCCAGAGTTCGCCGTCGGCAGCTGCGGCGCGCAAGCCGTCTTCATGGGCCAGGGTCAGCGGTTCCAGGCGTACGCCGCGTTGAGACAAAACGACAGGTTGAACAAAAGCATTCATGGCAGAGGTCTTTTATTTTTTGACGTTGGTCGTGGTGTCTGTGCGGGTGAGGCGAATGGCCCAGCGCGTCAGTTGCAGGCCCAGGCCACCGCCTACGCCACACAACGCGATGCCGACCATGCTGCTGTTGGTGTAGCCGGGGGCAAACACATCAAACCCGAGGGCTTGCCCCAGGAACAGCCCGCTCAGAGCCCCACCGATAAAGCCGCAGGCGTCGGTAACGCCGTGAATCCATTCGCCGTTCATTGCGGTGCGTCTTCAGCGGTTGCGCTGGTTCATTAACACCAGCTTTTCAAACAAGGTCACGTCTTGCTCATTTTTCAGGAGCGCTCCAAGCAGTGGGGGCAAGCTCACTTTGTCATCTTTGCTTTGTAAAACTTCCAGCGGAATATCTTCGGCAACCAGCAGTTTGAGCCAGTCCAGAAGCTCGCTGGTGGACGGCTTTTTCTTCAGGCCAGGCAGGTTGCGTACCTCATAGAAGGTCTTCATTGCCGCTGCTAGCAATTCTTTCTTGAGGCTCGGGAAGTGCACATCCACGATTTGCTGCATCGTGGTGGCGTCGGGGAACTTGATGTAGTGGAAGAAGCAGCGGCGTAAAAACGCGTCGGGCAGTTCTTTTTCGTTGTTCGAGGTGATGAACACCAGCGGGCGGTTTTTGGCGCGCACCAGTTCACGGGTTTCGTAGCAGTAGAACTCCATGCGATCGAGTTCGCGCAGCAGGTCGTTCGGAAACTCAATATCGGCTTTGTCGATCTCGTCGATCAGCAGGGCGACGGGTTCTTCAGCGGTGAAAGCTTGCCACAGCACCCCTTTGAGGATGTAGTTATGGATGTCTTTGACCTTCTCGCTGCCCTCAATGCTGCTGAGCTGGCTGTCACGCAAACGGCTTACCGCGTCGTATTCATACAGGCCCTGCTGTGCTTTGGTGGTGCTTTTGATGTGCCATTGCAACAGCGGCATACCCAATGAGGCCGCCACTTCTTCGGCCAGCATGGTTTTGCCGGTACCGGGTTCGCCTTTGACCAACAGAGGGCGCTTCAAGGTGATGGCGGCGTTGACGGCGAGCATCAAATCCTGGGTGGCAACGTAGTTTTCTGAACCTTTGAACTTCATGGGCGTGGTACTGGAGTTAAGCGTTGAGCGTGTGAGAAAGACGATGGTGAATCCGCTAGCGCGATGCAAGAGGCTATCAGCGAAAGCATCAACTGCTTGTTACGCACGAGACGCCATATTGAAAAAGACGACAGCTATAATCAAAAGAGGATCGAAAGATCAAATCCCCACCTGATTGTGCGTGCAAAATGAACAAGTTGTTGACCACCGTATTCGCCCTCGCTGTCGCCTCAGTGACCGGGGCCGCCCTCTCTCAAGAGATCAAAGGCGATGCCAAAGCCGGCGAAAAAATCAATGCTATGTGCATTGGCTGCCACGGCATTGTGGGCTACCAAGCCAGCTTTCCCCAAGTCTATAAAGTCCCGATGATTTCTGGCCAAGGTGCCAAGTACATCGTGAATGCCTTGGTTCAGTACAAAGGCGGCGAGCGTAAGCACCCCACCATGCAAGCTATTGCCACCAGTTTGACAGATCAGGACATGGCCAATTTAGCGGCCTACTACAGCACACACGGTGGTGAATCCGTCAAACCGCCTGAAAAACCCGCCATGGAGCCTGGTACCAAAGCGGCTGCCCTGTTGAAAACGGGTAACTGCGCGGCTTGCCATGGTGCCAACTTCAGCACACCGCTGGACCCCAGCTACCCCAAGCTGGCAGGCCAGCACAAAGACTACCTGTTGGTGGCCTTGCGCTCCTATTCTGTTGAAGGCAATCCCATGTGGGGTCGTGCCCATGCTTCAATGAGCGGTACGGTCAAGGCAGCTCAAAAAGCGGTCGGCCCCCATGAATTTGAAGCGCAAATCCGCGAAACAGCGTCGTACCTCGCCAGCTTGCCTACAGAGCTGAAAGTGGTTCCCGAGTCGCGTTTTCGCTAAACCGCGCAAGCCCTGAACACCGTAACCCGTCGAAGCCCCGTGCTTTGGCGGGTTTTTAGCTTCTGGGTGGCGTTGAGTGTGTTGATGTACCTGTGCGCCTAGTCCCGGGTGGCGTTGCGCTGCACACAGTCAATGTAGGCATGGCCATCAGGCGGGCGGCCTGCACGTTGGCTTTCCCACAGCATGGTGCCCAGGCATTCCATTGTTTCGTGGTGGGCCGCGTGCAGCGAGTTGCGCTTGTTCGTCAATAATTCCACTGCCTGACGGATGCCGCGTGGCTGGTCAATGCTGCATTGCTCGCTGATGGACAGGTGCATGGACAGGTGCAAAAACGGATTTGGTTTGTCGTCTTCCACCTCGTACATGCGGGCCACGGCAGCTTCGGCATCGGCAAAGTCGGCGTGGTATTCCGGGTGTTCGTCAATCCATTGGATTGCTATGGTTTCAATAGCTTCTAAAGCTTGTCCAGATTGCCCTTTGGTATAAACAGAGCAAAAAAATCGACGCACTTCGGCTTGGCTAGGCTGGATTAACATGGCATTGATGTTACTTGAGCAAGCCTTGCTTGCCCTGGTGAGATCAGCTTAGCCGATGCACTTCGACAGCATGACGCTGGGGGTTGTGCCCGACGGTGTGTCGTACAACACTTTCACCGTGCCCGCGTTGACATTGCCATTGGTGCCTTTGCCAAAGCGGATGGTTTCGCTGGCATGGGCTTGCAGGGTGCCGCCTGTCAGTTGTGGGCTGAACAGGGTGATGGTTTTGGGCATGTGTTGGAAGTTCAATGTCCATTTCAAAGACTTTGAGGTTTGATTTCGGATTTGCACAAAATACTCGTAGTTGTTACCACCCATGCCATTTTGGTAAACCGAATCAATAAAGACCCTGCCTTTGCAGGTGGTTGTGGCTTGGGCGTTTGCCGTGATGCAGGCCAATCCGAAGGGCAGAGCAAGCAAGGCGAGAAGGGTGCGGGGAACGTTGACCATGTGACTTCCTGGAAGAAAGAGGCTTCGCCGAGTGGCATTGCGCAAAATTCATTGTATGCAGATGTCCCGTTTTGTTCCTGTCGGGCGATAAAAGTAGGCCGCAGGGGTACATTTGAGCTTCCCATCAAGTATTTTTTCTTACCTATCCAAGGAAATCGGCATGTATGCACATAAGTTGAAAATGATTCTCGTTGCAGGGGGCTTGGTGGCCTTTGCAGGTGTCGCGGCTGCTGGTGAAGTGACCGGCAACAACCGCCAATGGAAACCCTGGCATGACGCGGCGATGTGCAAGCTGCGTCTCGACAGGGTGTACCAGCCCAATTCGGGTCAGCCTATCCATGTGGTGATCTCCAACATCAGCAACATCCGCTTGCAATACAAGGTGGGCATCACTGTCGTCAAGGGCGGCCGTTCAGCGGCTGGTGGCGCGATTTTGGTGGACAACGCCAACCCTGGTGAACAGTCTGAGCGGCCCAGCAACATGGCATTCCCGACTTCCATTGATGGCAGCGTTGTCAAGCTGGTGGTCACCAGCTGCAGCAAGCGGTCTTAAGCCTTGTTGGCAGGCAACCAGTTCACCGGATTGATCTGGTAAAAATCGGATAACACCGCGTACAGCGCCGGGTCGTCTAGCGCCATGGCCTCGGCTTGCTCAAAAAATACCTCTGACGCCACCGCAAAAAACTCGGCAGGGTTGGTCGCGCCGTAAGGGCTGAGCAGCCCGGTTTCACCTTGGTGGACTTGAACTTGCAACCTGTCATAAGCTGCCTGGAAAACCTGTGACCAACGGTGTTGGTCGGCATGGCGGGGCAGGCGAGGTGCCCCGTTGGCTAGGCCGTTTTCTTGGTCAAGTTGGTGAGCGAATTCATGGATTACCACATTGCGGCCATCGTTGGCTACAGCTGCACCTTCCAGACTGTCTTTCCACGACAAAATCACTTGGCCTTGCGACCAGGATTCACCTGACAGCGCTTGCCGCTGCTCTTGCAACACCCCTGTACCGTCTGTGTGGACCCGGTCAACTGCAAATGCCCCGGGGTACACCAAAATTTGCCGCAAATGACGGAAGTAGCTGGTAGGGCGGTTCAGAATCAGCAAACAAGCCTGGGCAGCAATCACAACCCGCATTTCGTCGGTGATTTTCAAGCCCGCGCAGCCGATGAAGGCTTTTTCGGCGATGAACACCTGCATGTGTTTTTTGAGTTGCAACTGTAAATCCACCGGCAAGTGACGCACCAGCGGCACCCGTCGGCGCAGTATTTTTCGCCATGCCGCAGGAAAAGCCATCCGCTGCTGCCGTTCGCGCCGCCGGGCTACCCAAAACGGCTCGCCCAGCAGCCACAGCACCCCTGTCAAGGTGGCGACGCTGAGCAGCAGGAGGGTAAGGGCAGGTGTGTTCATGGCAATGGTGTTAGGCTCTTGGTAGCTGTGGCCGCCCGGGTCGATTGCAATGCACTGTGCTGCGCAAAGCCATAATCATTGGCATGAGTCACTTCCCCAGCACCGCAACAAACCGCATGAGCCCTGTCAACCGCCGTAGCGCACTGGCCTTGGGCCTGGCTGCGTGGGCTGGACATGGGCTGGCGGCCTCTGGCTCTGGCGTTGTGGATGAAACCTGGACGGATACGACCCGCCAACGCGATGTGCCCGTGAAGGTGCGTTGGCCAGTGCTCTCTGCTGGCACTGTCGCACAAGCTGCTCGTGGGCAAACTGTGGTGTTGTTTTCCCATGGCCTCGGGGGTACCCGTGAAGGCGGTGCGGTGTGGGGGGAAGCCTGGGCCGCCGCTGGTTTTGTCGTCGTGCATGTGCAGCATCCAGGCAGTGATTTACCGGCGGTGCGTGCGGCAGCGGGGGTGTTCACCAACCGTGAGGGTTTGCGCAGTGTGGCTGGTGCGCAGCAGTTGCAGGCCCGGTTAGGTGACATTCGTTTTGTGCTGGACGAGATGACCCGGCGGCACCACAGCGCCGAACCCGGCTGGGCCAACGTGAAGGTTCAGGCGGTTGGGATGAGTGGCCATTCTTTCGGTGCCCACACCACGCTCGGCATGGCTGGGCAAAGCTACCCTGGCTTGGTTGGGGTGAACGAGCCTCGGCTGGCCGCGTTCATCGCGCTGTCACCCTCGGTGCCCGTCACTGGGGATGCCACTGCTGCATTTGCCCCACTTACCCGGCCTGTGCTTTGCCTCACCGGAACGCGGGACGGTGACGTGGTGGGCAATGGTGCGACGCCTGAGCGGCGCATGGCCGTCTTTACAGCGCTGCCCGCAGGGCAGAAAGCCCAGTTGTTGCTGCAAGATGCAGACCACATGACCTTTGGCGGACAGACCGGGCGTGCCGCAGAAATCGTGCCGCGCGAGCCTATTACGCGAACGTTACAAGCACGCCACCACGCGTTGGTGGCCGCTATCACCACCGATTGGTGGCGGGCTACATTGCTGGGGGACGCTGCGGCCACTGCGCGCCTGGCGCATCCTCAGGGTCTGAATGCTGGGGATACGTGGCAGCAGAAATGAGGGGTGTGAAGAGGCCAAGCCCAAGGTCAAACCAAGGCCATTCACTGAGCCTGCGCAGGTCAACCCGGTGCGGTGGCCGCAGCTTCTTTCGGTTTTCCCGGTTTTTTGGTTTTCGCCTGGAAGGCCAGTGCCGCTTCAAAAGCGGCGTTGGCGAAGGCCAACGTGGTCGCGAAATCTGCGTCTGATAATTCACGCGCTGTGTCATGGCTGCGGTAGATATTGGCAAATTCGCGTTCGCGGCCTGCCTGTATGAACAGCTTGCCAATACCCAGTGATTCCAGCGTTTTCCACATTTTGGGGTTGTAGACGCGGGTCATCTGCAAGATCAGCGTCAGCGGGTCACTGCGGCCCAGTACCGAGGCCAAGCGCAGGATCAAATCGAAGGGCAGGGCAGTGACTTGACCACTTTCTACCATCTCCATGAACGAACGGTCTTCCAGGTCGAGCGCTTTGCTGAGGTCGTCGCGCGTGAGGCCTGCAGTTTCACGCAAATCGCGTAACAGTGACTGGGTTTTGCTCAGCGCGGCTTTGGCGATAGGGCCATCAACACGGTTTTTGGCAATCCACAGTGACAAATCGGTGGCTGCACCCACATTGCCCAGCACCGTGCCAGCCCAACCTTGCAATTGCTTGGCCAGCGATGCCACCATCGCCACAGTGGCAGGACGGATAAAAGGCTGGCGCTCCGCAGCGGGTGCCGACGCTTGTACCGCTGCAAAAGGGGCGGTGGGGGCTACTGCAGAGATTGCCCGCTTGGTGGCTGGTTTTCCTGCCGCTTTCGCTGCCGGTTTCACCGTTGTTTTACGTGTTCTGACAGAGGTCGCCTCTTTTGCAGCAGCGCTGGTCTTTTTGGTTTTAACGGTGGTGACCAAGGGTGTCTCCTGAGCGGTTGATGTGAAAGCGTGCAACCGGCCTGCCAAAAGGTTGCACAGCCTGCAGCTTACGCTTTAGATTCGTCCAAAAAGGCAGAAATGATGACTGCTGTCTCTTTGGCGCGGGTCAGCAGGAACAAATGGCCGTCGTTCAAAATGTGCAAACGCGAATCGCTCAGCAGCCAAGCGTGCAGCCGGGCGTTAATCAGCGGTACCAGCGGGTCATCGTTCCCGGCCATCACCAGCGTGGGGTGTTTGATGCGCCACAGCCAGGGCAGGCTTGTCCAGCCCATCATGGCCAATATTTGGTAGCGGTAGCCTTTTTTAGACCCACCTTTGGCGTGGTCCGTGAACAGCTTGATGGCCTCCGGGTCGGTGCGCAGATCACCGCCGTAGAGCTGGGGTGCCACACGTTGCATGTAACCTTTGTCGAGGTAGCGGCGGGGATTCACCATTTTCAGCAGCACGCCTGGGCTGCCGGGCACCATGGTTAGCCCGCCCATGGCGGTTGCGGCCAGCACCAGACGGCGCACCCGCTTGGGGTATTGGATGGCGAACTGCTGTGCCAAGCCACCGCCCCAAGAGACGCCCATCACATCCACGGTGTCATAACCCAGCTCGTCCAGCAGCTTGCGGGCCAGTCTGGCCATGCCAAACAGGCGGTAAGGGTATTTGGGCGGTGGGGATTTGCCCGCGCCTGGCAGGTCAAAAATCAGCGATTCAAACAGGTCAAGCTGGGCCAACAGCGGCCCTGCCAGTTCCATGTTCGCCCCGATGCCATTGAACAGCAACAGCGGGGCACTGGAACGGGCCGTGGCGTTGGCGGGACGAGGGCGAATACCCACGCGAAGCAGTTGACCGTCAATGTCTATCGTGCCGATGTGCAGGCCGGACTCGGGGTCGATTTGTACGCCGCTGAGTTTGTTCACCGCGCTGTGGGCAGGCTGTGTATTCAGCGTTGTTTGAGGCTTGGTTTTGGCCCCGGTTAAGCCCACTAACGGGTTCATTTCTGCATGTGCGGTCATCGGGTGTTCCGTTTTGTAAATACCAAATTACCCAATACGCTTAAGGCACCATCACGTACTCACCGGGGGCGGCAACGCCAGCCGGGTATTTACGGCTGCCCAGTTTCTTGGGTGTGGGCACCAGTTCGCCCGAGCGGGCGTGCATCCAGGCCATCCAGTGCGGCCACCAGCTGCCTTCCATGCGGGCGGTGTCTGTGGCCCATACATCTGGGTCTGCCTGGTGCGATTGGCCCGCAAAGAAGAACGACCGGGGTGTGCCGGGTGGGTTTAGCATGCTTTGCAGATGACCGGCGTTGGCCAGCACGAAGGTGCTTTTCTCCCCGTAAATGCGGGCAGTTTCGTAGCAGGCGCGCCAGGGGGTGATGTGGTCGGTGATACCTGCCACCACATAGGCTTCCACGTCCACTTGGGCCATGTCAATCGGTTCACCCAGCACCGTCATGGCACCGGCGTTGACGTAAGGGTTGTTTTCAAACACGTCAATCAAATCGGCGTGGAAAGCAGCAGGCAGGCGGGTGGTGTCGGCGTTCCAAAACAAAATATCGAATGCCGGTGGATTGTTCCCTAACAGGTAGTTGTTGACCCAGTAATTCCAGATCAAATCGTTGGGCCGCAGCCACGCGAACACGCGGGCCATCTCGGAGCCATCCACCATACCCCGGCGTTTGACGCTGGCTTTGAGCGCCTTAAAGCCCAGCTCACCGGACATCAGCCCCATGGTGGTATCGGCGGTTTTAGCTGGGTCGAGCACACACACGGGCGAGATCACACTGGTGACTTTTTTCTGGCCGGTAGCGGCCAACCAGCCCAGGTAGGCCGCTGCCGTCATGCCGCCCGAGCATGCACCCCACAAGGTCACGTCAGGGCTGCCGGTGATTTGCCGGGCTACATCAACGGCTGCATCCAGCGCCTGCACATAGGTCGACAGGTTCCAGTCGCGCTCGGCAAGGGTGGGGTTGACCCAGCTGATGGCAAACACTTGCAAGCCCTGTGCAGCCGCGAATTTAACCAGGCTCTTTTCGGGCGTTAAGTCCAACGCATAAAACTTGTTGACCTGGGGTGGCGTGATGACCAAAGGCCGGGTGTATACCTTGTCTGCCGTGGCTTGGTACTGAATCAGCTCCAGCACCTCGTTGCGGAAAACCACGTTACCGGGCGACAGGCACAGGTTGCGACCCATCGCAAAGCCCGATTTGTCCACCGACGAAGGCAAGCCTTTGTTGAAACGGATGTCGTGCACCAGGTTTTTAGCGCCTTTGAGCAAGCTGGCACCACCGGTGTCCACGGCGCGTTTGAGGGCTGCCGGGTTCAGCAGGGTATTGCTGGGGGCGATGGTGTCCACAAAAATAGAGGCCACGAGCTGTGCCCGCGCTTTGTCACGAGCGTTTAACTCGGTGGCGTCTATGTACTTGGACAGTGCTGCGCCGGTGATGGCATGGGCTTGCAAGATGCGCTTGTGCAGGGCGCTGCTTTGCCATGCAGGGTCTAAAAAGCGTTTGTCTTTAGGGTCAATCGGCAAGTCAGATTCGCCCATTGCGGCTGATTTGATCGCTTTGCCATAGGCCCGCAAATGCTGGGTGGCTTTGGCCGGTTGTTTAACGACAGCGCTGAACAGGGTTTTCACAGCATGGCCAAAGTCGCTGGCGCGGATGCCAATCAGCGGGTTGATGGCCAGTGTGTTGCTGACTGCACTTTCACCCAGGCGTTCTGCGGCAGAGGCGACGGCCTGCTCAGCCTGAGCAGCGGCTTCGGGGGTAGCACGGGCCTTTTTGCGGGGTGCCGTGGTTTTTACCTTCACCTTCGTTGGTACAGCCATCGTGTTCTCCAGAGGGGAAGGTAGTATCAAGCGACAGTGCGTAGATCACGGCGCAAAATCTTGCCCACAGCACTCTTGGGCAACACATCAATAAAGCTCACATGCTTGGGGATTTTGTAGCCAGTCAATTCTTTGCGGCAGTGGGCGATCAGCTCTTCGGTGGTCAGCGTGGCGTTGGGCGCCTTCACCACAAACAGCTTCACGGCCTCACCGGTTTTTTCGTCCGGTACACCGATGCACGCACACTCACCGACACCAGGGCAACCGCTGGCCACAGCTTCGATTTCGTTGGGGAAGACATTGAAGCCTGAAACGATCACCATGTCTTTTTTGCGGTCAACGATCTTCAAATACCCTTCGGGCGTTAGCAGGCCCACATCCCCGGTGCGGAAGTAGCCGTCTGCGGTGAAGGCCGCTGCATTCGCGTCAGGCTGGTTGAAGTAGCCGCTCATCACCTGTGGACCTTTGACGCAGACTTCGCCTGATGCACCATGCGCGACTTCGCAGCCTTCATCATCCAGCAGTTTGATATCGGTACTGGGCACAGGTACCCCTGTGGTGCCCGTGAATTCGGTGATGGATGAGGGATTGAAGGACACCACTGGCGAGGTTTCCGACAAACCGTAGCCTTCACGGATGAAGTTGCCTGTGATGGCTTTCCACTTGGCCGAGGTGGCCCCCACCACCGCTGCACCGCCACCGCCCGACATGCGCAGGTTGGAGAAATCCACCTCTTTTAAGCCAGGATGCATGGTCAAGCCCGCATACAGCGTGTTGACGCCCAGGAAAATACTGGGCTTGGCCGCTTTCATGATGGCGATAAATCCATCCATGTCACGCGGATTGGCTACCAGCCAGTTGTCCGCACCGACCGAGAAGTAGGTGATGAAGTTCACCATCAGCGCAAAGATGTGGTACAGCGGAATCGCCGTGACGACAACCTCTTGTCCAGGGCGTATCGCGTCTGGCATCAAGGCTTTGAATTGCTCGGTGTTCGCCACCAAGTTGCGGTGCGAGAGACAAGCGCCTTTTGACAAACCCGTGGTGCCGCCGGTGTACTGCAAGAACAGCAAATCGTCACCGCAGAGCGTCACGGGCGTGCGGGCCAATCCCGCTCCCGCCAACAAAGCACCCGCAAACGAGATCGTGCCCTTCAAGCGGGTGTCCACTGGTGGGCTGGGCAGCACGGCGGTACTGCCGTCGCCCGGTGCCACGGTAATGACGGTGGTGATGCCTGTTTTGCCCACAATTTCAGCCAACGTGGGTGTCGAACCGTTGAACACCACGATGATTTTGCTGCCCGAGTCGTTCAGCTGATGCTCCAGTTCACGGGGTGTGTACAGCGGGTTCACGTTGACTTGCACGGCACCCGCACGCGCTATCCCCAGAAAAGCGATAGGGAAGGCCAGAAAGTTAGGCGACATCACCGCAATGCGGTCGCCCTTTTTGACGCCCATCTCGTGCTGTAACCACGCGGCAAAAGCGGCCGATTGGCGGTCTACGTCAGCGTAACTCAGGGTTTGTCCAAAGGCGCGGAAAGCAGGCTTGTCTGCAAACTTGTGCATTGCCTCGTCCAGCATGTGGACAACAGAAGGGTACGCGTTAGCGTTGATGGTGTCAGGCAAACCGATATCGCGGTAGGTGGCTGTCCAGGGTCGGGTCGTCATGGCAAAAGTCTCAGGGGTTGTGGTCAAAGCTTGAATGAGCATGATCATATTTTTCAAGGGCACAATGTTCGTAGGCTTTGTAAGCCACTCCTTTGGCTTTGACGCTAGGGGTTTAACCGCAGGACACGACAGAAAGACAAAGATGGGGATGACATCCTTCACCACCAACATCGCCAGCACAGCAGCAACCAGATCAACCCGTCGGGTGTCCGCCACCTGGGTGCGTGGCGTGCTGGATGCGCTGGCCCAAAGCGGGTTGAACACCGATGCCCTGTGTGCCGAAGTGGGGTTGGACATGCCCACTTTGCTCAGTAAAAAGCAGGGTTGCCCCACCGAGAAGGTCAGCCAGCTCTGGGCACTTGCCGAGGCCCGCTCGGGCAACCCGGCCATTGGGCTTTCTGCACCCCACACAGCACGCCCGGCCAGTTTTGAGGTCGTGGGCTACGTGATGATGTCCAGCGCCAACTTGAGGGAAGGCTTGACGCGGTTGGTGCGCTACCTGCGCATTTTGGGTGACACGCACAGCGCCACCTTGCTTCAAGAGGGTGACAACTGCCGGTTCGTGCTGGAGATTTTTGGTGGACGATTGCCCGTACCTCGCCAGCGCTATGAAGCGACCTTGCTCACTTTTTTGACTTTTTGTCGCTGGGTAACAGGGCCGGCACTGCGGCCTTTGCAGGTCACACTGACCCAAGCCACACCAGCCTGTTTACAGCCGTACCATGAGGCGTTCATGTGCCCCCTGCACTTTCAGGCAGCGACCAACAGCGTGTTGTTTTCAAGTGCAGATTTGGCCTTGGCGTTGCCCACGGCCAACCCCAGTTTGGCCATCATGATGGCCCAGTGCGCCACCGATCAGCTCAAGCAGCTCAGTAACGCCGAAGTCAGCCACTGTGTACGCGACTTGATCGTACGTAAATTGCCTGACGGTGAGCCGGGCCGCGCAGATGTTGCCCGGCTGCTGTTGGTCAGCGAACGCACGCTGCAACGCCAGCTTCAGCGCGAAGGCACCGCCTTCCAGGAGTTGCTGGACACCACCCGTCAAGAGTTGGCTGAACGCTATTTGCGGCAAGACCATGTGTCACTGGCCGAAGCCTCGTACATGCTGGGGTTTGCTGAACAAAGCAACTTCACCCGTGCATCGAAGCGCTGGTTCAACCTGTCGCCCGGGCAGTACCGGGCCAAACTGGCCATTGAAGCGCTGGTCGATGGTGGCGAGCTGGGTTGAATCAGTGCATTGCCGCTTGTGCGGTTGTTTCTTCTGCAGCCGTTAAGGGCGGCGCGTAGCGGCGCATCACGACTACAAAAGTGATGCCTGTCACGTACATCAGCACCGAGTACACCGCACCGGGCAGTGCCATCACATCGTTCATCAAAATGCTGGTGGCAATCACAATGGCCAAGGTGCCGTTTTGCACCGAGGATTCAATCCCCACCGTGGCCGCTTGGCGCAATGGCGCACCCGCCAGCTTGGTCAGGCCAAAGCCCACCAGCAGCATCGTGATGTTGATGGCGAACACCATGGGCGCGAGCGTCAAACCGTGCTCTTTCAGGGCGGGCATGTTTTTGCTAACCGCTGCCAGCACAATCACCACAAACAGCAAGGTGGCGGCAAGACTCATCTTGGCCTGAAAACGTTGTGTGAACGCCGGTGCTTTGGCACGCAGCAGCATCCCCAAACCGACGGGCAGACCCAGAATGATGAAAATCTGTCCCATCACCATGCCGTAGGGGAAGTTGATGTTGGGGCTGTCTGCCATGAAGTGCGCGATAGACCAGCTCAAAATCAAGGGCACGGTGAAGATGGACGCAATGCCCGCAAACGCTGTGAACGACAGCGCCAGCGCCACATCAGCACGGGCGTGGTAGGTCAGTAAATTGGAGGTGGTACCCGTGGGGCAGGCTGCAATAATCATGAACCCCACCGCCATCGCCCCTGTCACGTCAAACAGCGTGATGACCGCATAGCCCATCAGTGGCAACAGCACGAAGTGGCACAGCACCCCGACCGAAAAGGCAAGCGGGTACTTGAATACCCGCTTGAAGTCACCCACTGCCAGCCCGACCCCCAGCGTGAACATGATGAAGGCGAGGCCTAACGGCAGAATGACGCTTGAAATGAGGTCGGCTTTCATGGTTTTCCTTAAGAGAATATCGGTATGGGGGACGCAGCATGGCTGGGATTTGTCGCTGCCGTATGGTATTTTTCAAAGGCAAAATACCCAAGGCTTTACAGGCCAGTCTGAAGGCTTTGGCGCTAGGGGTTAACCGCATGAAAAAAGATACCGATACACACCACGGCGTGCATGGCGTCGCATCCCGTCAAGCGATGCAACACGTCACCAAACACAACACCAAAGCCATCGCGCCACGCCGCATCTCCGCCATCTGGGTGCAGGGCTTGATCGATGCCATGGCCCAAAGCGGGCTGGATGGTGATGCGCTGTGCCGTGAGGTGGGGCTGGACATGCAGACGCTGGTCAGCCAGAAACAAGGCTGCCCTACCGAAAAACTCAGCCAGTTGTGGGCCTTGGCTGAGGCCCGATCAGGTAACCCGGCCATTGGCTTGTGCGCCTCAAACACGGCCAAACTGGCGAGCTTCGAACTGCTGGGTTACGTGGTGATGTCCAGCGCCAACCTGGCTGAAGGGTTGGAACGGTTGGTGCGCTATGTGCGCATTTTGGGCGACGCGCAAAGCGTCACCCTGGACTATGAGGGCCGCAACTGCCGCATTGCGCTGGCGTTGTTTGGCGGGAAAATACCTGTGCATCCCCAGCGCTATGTGGCAACCTTGCTCACTTTATTGACATTTTGTCGCTGGGTCATGGCCACCGCATTGCGACCCATCTCCATTACCCTGACGCAGGCCACACCGGCTGATGTGCAGCCTTACCACGTTGCTTTTTCATGTCCGATTCACTTCAATGCCCCGGTCAACAGCGTGCTGTTTTCGGGTGTTGATTTGGCGCAGCGCCTGCCCACGGCCAACCCCGCCATGGCGACGATGGTGAACCAGTACGCCAGCGACCAGCTTAAGCAGCTCGACCATGCTGAGGTTAGCCAGAAAATACGCGACCTGATGATTCAAAAGTTGCCTGACGGTGAACCTGTGCGGGCTGCCATGGCCCAATTGCTGTCGATCAGTGAGCGCACCTTGCAACGCCGGCTCCAGCGTGAAGGCACGTCGTTCCAGCAGCTGCTCGACAGCACCCGTCAGGAACTGGCAGAGCGCTATTTGCGCCAGCCGCTGATGTCGCTGGCCGAGGTTGCGTACCTGCTGGGGTTTGCCGAGCAAAGCAACTTTGCCCGTGCCGCCAAACGCTGGTTCAAGGTGTCGCCGGGGCAGTACCGGGCACAGCTCAGCAGCGCCGTGGCGCAATAACGTCGTAGCGGGCTATTTGTGGCACACGGCTTGTGTGTACTTGTTTATATCACTTTGTCTTAACGTCCCGGTCCCAAAGGCATTGTTGAACTGTTGTTTGCCAAGCAAGATCGTTACTTGTTCGTAGGACGCAAGGGTGCTTATGATGCTGCCATTTTGTGCTTCAACGACCTTGGGTGCAGCAAACCGTAAGCTGTACCTTATGGGTTTTGTTGTCCTGTTTTGCACTTGCGCAAAATAGGACGAAGTAGCGCGTGAACCGTTACTCTGAACCGCGCTGTAGAAGCTGTTCACCACGAGACGGTCATCACAGTAGCTTGCCGTTTGGGCATGGGCAGCGGCTGAGATGAATGTGAGGGACAGGGCATATAAAGTGGCCAGCATGAAGCGCTTGGGCATCGAAGTTTCCTTGGTGGTGTCGATCGTGTCGGTGATGTCAGGGCTTTATCCTAGCCCCAATTTTGAAATCACCGACCGTGCCCGTATTAACGGCTGACTTCCCTCGCCGCATCCACGCAGTGCTTGAGCAGCCCGGTGTCGCCAATTTGGTTTGCCAGCAGCAAGATCAACCGGGCGTTCAGGGCTTCTGAATCGTCCCTGCTCAGGCCCACGTGGGCGTTGAGCAGGTGTTCGTAGAAACCGTCCACATCGGTGATGCGGGGCTGGGTGTTCAGGGTGGGTGAGGGCGTTGCGGTGGTTGTCATGTTCACATTCCGAGTGATTTTTGCAAGGCCTGCACCAGGCTGCCGTTCAAGGCGTTGCCGGTTGCGGCCAGATAGCCATCAGGGCGAACCAAGGCCCATGAGGAGGGGGCTGCAAGACGGCAGGCACTGCGCAACTGGCCTGTCCCCTGTGGGTTGCGGTCGATCAGGTGTTCCAGCGCAGGGCACGCATCGGTGCTGTCCTGTCTGTCGAGCACCTGCACGCAACGCACCGGTGCGCCTTGGCTCAGGCGGCTCAGGTTCTTCAAGGCGGCTGGGTTCAGCGGGCCGAACGCCAGTACCAACAAATGCCCGTCGGCCCAGCGCAGCAGGTCACTCACCACGCCTGGCTTGCGCGGGCTGTGCGGCTTATCGCCTGCAGCCTGTCCACCCCATTCAAAAGCCACGTTTTGCAATGAAATACCACCGCTGTGCAAGCTGGATGTGCTACAGGCGCTAGAAAATTGATAGCTGTTGGCCACCGCCATGCGCCCGGTGTTCACGAACTGGCGGGCGAAGGCGTATTGCTTGGCAAGGCTGATGGTGGCGCTGCGGAACACGCGCTCCATGCCGTCTGCGGGGCGCAAATAGCGGGCGGTGCGGTTGGTGACTTGCACGTTTTCCTGGGCCGCTTCGTGGCGCTCTTCGTGGTAGCTGGCCAGCAGCTGCGGGGTGGCGTGGCCGCGCAGCACAGCGGCGAGCTTCCATGCGAGGTTGTCGGCGTCGGCGATGCCGGTGTTGCCGCCACGTGCCCCAAACGGGCTGACCACCTTGGCCGAGTCGCCGATGAAGAACACGCTGGCGTGGCGCATCTGGTCGATGCATTCGCTCTTGTAAGCGTAGGGGCCGACCCAGACGATTTCTACGCCTACGTCTGGGCCGAACTGACGGGCAAGGCGCTCGCGCACCACGTCTTCGCGGCTGACGTAGGCGGCATCGGCATTCGGGGCCATTTGGTAGTCGATGCGCCACACACCGTCGGCCATCAGGTGCTGCCAGACGGCGCGGTTGTCGTTGAACGGCGCTTCAATCCAGGTGTGGCGCTCGGTGGGGGGGTGGGTGGTGAAACGCACATCGGCAATGCACCAGCGGTCGTCGCCCTTTTTGGCGGTGACGGACGCATTGCACCAACCGCGAAAACGGCTGTGTGCACCCGTGGCATCAATGACATAACGGGCATTCAAGCTGTACTCACCGGCGGGAGTAGTTATGGAAAGCGTAGCAAATTCATGATCGCCACCCTGCGCATCGGCGTCCCGGTTTTGCTTGAAGGCGGTGACGCGGTTCTTCCAGCGGATGTCCACATGGCCCAGCGCGTAAATTTGTTCGACCAGGAAGCCCTCGATGTAGAACTGCTGGATGTTGATGAACGGCGGCTGGGTCGAGAGGTTGTAGGCGGCCTGCTGGGCCAAGTCAAAGGCGTAGACCTCGTCGTCGCCTGCGAAGGTGCGGCCCACGCTCCACTGCACGCCTTTGGCGGCGATCTTGTCGTAAATACCCAGCTTGTGGAAGATCTCCAGTGATTTCTGGGTGTAACAAATGCCGCGCGAAGAGGCGCCTTTGACACCCACGGTGTTGTCTTCGTCCAGCAGCACGGCTTTGACGCCGAGGCGGGCCAGCGAGCAGGCCAGCGTCAGGCCCGTGATGCCACCGCCGACGATCACGATGGGGTGCATGGTTGAGGCGCTGTGCGCTTGACCGGTGCGGATTTCTTCAGGTTCCACAAACGGGTATTCAGGCAGCGTGTAGCCTTCGCCCTGGGTGAATTCGTAGCCATTGACAAAAGGGGAGTCAAAGGCCTGCGCTGTTGCTTTGGAGGAGGGGGCTGATGTGGAGGTGGATGCGACTGACATGGTTTACTCCAGCGTGATGCCCCGGTCTTTGATGAGGGCGTGCCAGATCTTGGTTTCCGAGGCCGTGTAGGCGCTCATGGCAGCGGCGTCGCTGGGGATGGGTTCCCAGGCAGCGTCAGACAGTTTCTTTCTGACGGCGGGGTCAGACAGTGCCGTTTGCAGTTCTTTGGTGAGGCGGGTTTGCAGGTCTTTGGGTGTGCTGACAGGCACCACCATGCCTTGCCACGCATAGGCTTCCAGGCCGTTCAAGCCCAGTTCAGTGGCGGTAGGCACATCGGGCAACTGGGGGATACGCTTGTCAGACAGCATGATGAGCGGCACCAGCTTGCCCGACTTGACGGCGTTGATCCCGCTGGGCGTGTCCACCATCATCAGCGGCACCTGGCCACCCATCACGTCTTGCAGCGCAGGGGCGGCACCCCGGTAGGGCGCGTGGACGACGAACAGACCGGCGCGGCTTTTCAGCAGCTCCATCGCCAAATGGTGGGGGCTGCCGTTGCCGGGGGTGGCGTAGGTGTACTTGCCGGGGTTCTTTTTGAGCAGGTCAAGCAGCGTTTTGCCATCTTTGATGTCGGCACTGGGGGCGGCGACCAGCATCAGCGGTGCGCGGGCCATCAGGCCGATCATGGCGAAATCCTTGGCTGGGTCGTAAGGCAGCTTCTTGTACAGCGCCGGGTTGTAGACCAGCACGCCGTTGTCTGCTGTGAACACGGTATAGCCGTCACCAGGTGCTTTGGCGGTGATCTCGGACCCAATGATGGCCGCTGCGCCGGGGCGGTTGTCCACCACCACCGGCTGGCCGAGTTGGGTGGACACCTGCGCGGCAATGGTGCGGGCCAAAAAGTCTGTGCCACCACCTGCCGGGTAGCCGACGATCCAGCGCACGGGCTTGGCGGGCCAGCCGGTGGTGTTGGTACTGCTGGTTTGAGCAAAGCTGGGCGCGGTGGTCAGCAAGCTGCTGGCCACCAGGGTTGAGGCGATGGTCAGGGCCAGGGCACGGCGGGTGAGGGGTGTGGGCATGGTTGTCTCCTGCTGGGGTTGGGGTTTTGAATTGTTTTATTTGCTATAAAAAATGTAGCTTCTCAAGGCCATCTAGATTGCGCTGGTGGCTAATTTGGCTTCTCTGATCTTGGCTTTGCGTGCTGTCCAAGCGTCCAGCCGGGGGCGGGCGGTGGCGCTTTCTTTCAGCATCTCAAATTCATCGGCCAGTTGTGCCGTCAACTCAAGGCGCACGCCATTGGGGTCAAAGAAGTAGATGCTTTTGAAGATGTGGTGGTCAGTGACGCCCAGCACCTCGACATGCTCAGCCTCCAGCCGCGTTTTCATCGCCTCAAGTTCCGCCACCGTGTTCACGCGAAACGACACGTGGTTCACCCACAGCGGCGTATTCGGGCTGGGCAAGGATGCTTCGTCGTCGCCCAGGTCAAAAAATGCGATGAACGAGCCGTCTTGCAGGCGGAAGAAGAAGTGTGTGTACGGGCAGTATTCGCCCGTGCTGGGCACGTGGTCCGCTTCGATGATGTGGTACAGCGGCAGACCCAGGATGTCCTCGTAAAAGTGCCGTGTTTCCTCGGCATCCCGGGCGCGGTAAGCGTAGTGGTGCAGCTGCTGGATGGGGGCAGGCGGTGGCAGGGTGGTGGTCATGGTGCTTGAGGTTGGCGTGTAAAACAACTGTAAATTTAACTATACGTAATCAATTTACTATAACGTAACTTTAAATTTTCGCCAAGTGTGGCAACCCCAGTCAGGCATTCCAACGCTAAGCGGGTGCGTGAGGCTGTTCGATAATCCAGCCCAAAGGATGTTCTCCCATGTTGTTTTTAATCTCACCCGCCAAGTCCTTGGACTACGAGACCCCTGCCGGTGACGTGCCGCACAGCGCGCCTTTGTTCGTCAAGCAATCAACCGAACTCATCAAGCTGTTGAAAGTCAAATCGCCGCAAGAGATTGCTGGGCTGATGCACCTGAGTGACGCGCTGGCCAGCCTCAATGTGGGGCGCTACCAGGCGTGGCGGGCTAAATTCAACCCGCAAAATGCCAAGCAGGCGGTGCTGGCGTTTAATGGGGACGTGTACGGTGGTCTGGACGCCAAAACGCTGAAGCCCAAAGACCTGGACTGGGCGCAAGACCATGTGTGCATCTTGAGCGGCCTTTATGGTGTGCTGCGGCCTTTGGACCTGATGCAGCCTTACCGCCTGGAAATGGGCACGGCGCTGGCCAACGCGGAGGGCAGCAACCTCTACAAGTTTTGGGGCAGCACCCTGTCGCAGCACCTGAACCAGCGGCTGGCGGTGGACGTGAGCCCGGTGGTCATCAACCTCGCTTCGCAAGAGTATTTCAAGGCTGTTGATCAAAAAGCGCTGAAAGCCCGCGTGGTGGAGTGTGTGTTCCAGGAGTTCAAAAACGGCCAGTACAAAATCATCAGCTTCATGGCCAAACGGGCGCGGGGGCTGATGGTGCGTTACGCGGTAGAGTACCGCATCGTCACGCCCCAAAAGCTCCAAGGCTTTAACATTGAAGGCTACGCGTTTGACGCCGAGGTGTCCAGCCCCGAGCGCATGGTGTTTCGACGCAAAATAGCGGCTTAGCAAGGGATTTCGCAGGAGGCATCCGCATGAAAGCACAGCAAAGCACAGCACAGGCCATCACACCGCAGCTGCGCCAGTGGATCATTGACCAAGCGACGGCTGGGTACCGCCCCGAGGACGTGCTGAAATCCATGCAGGATGCCGGTTGGCAAGAGGATGTGGCCATTCAGGCGATGGAAACCACCTTGCAGGCCCACCTGAGCGGTCAGGCCAACCCGGCGCAGGCAGCGCTTACCGTGGCACAAGAAGCGGTGCCCCTTGCTGTACCCGTGCCTGATGCCAACCTGAACGACTCTGCGCTCTACCTCGATGCCGGCGACCGCCAAGTCCATGTGCTCAGCGTGATGAAGCATCCGCGCATTCTGGTGCTGGGCAATATGCTGAGCGATGACGAATGTGAGGCCTTGATCGAAGCTGCCAAACCCCGCTTGGCGCGCTCGCTGACCGTCTCCACCAAAACTGGCGGCGAAGAAGTTAACGCCGACCGCACCAGCAACGGCATGTTCTTCCCCCGGGGCGACAACGAAGTGGTCAAACGCCTGGAAGCCCGCATCGCCAAACTGTTCGACTGGCCGCTTGAAAACGGCGAAGGCTTGCAAGTGCTGCACTACCGCCCCGGTGCCGAGTACAAGCCCCATTACGACTACTTTGACCCCAAGGAACCCGGCACCCGCAGCATCTTGCAGCGCGGAGGCCAACGCGTGGCGACAGTGCTGGTCTACCTCAGCGAACCCGAAAAAGGCGGCGGAACCACCTTCCCCGATGTCAACTTGGAGGTGGCCCCCAAGCGGGGGAATGCGGTGTTTTTCAGCTATGACAAGGCACATCCCTCCACCAAAAGCCTGCACGGCGGCGCACCGGTGATCGCGGGGGAGAAGTGGATTGCTACGAAGTGGCTGCGGGAGCGGGAGTTTGTTTGAGGGGATG
>JANXSZ010000016.1 GCA_025356445.1 Betaproteobacteria bacterium
GGGCGTGCATGATTACGTGCACTACTACAACCATGAGCGCATCAAGCTCAAACTGAAAGGGCTCAGCCCGGTGGAGTACCGGCTGAGAAACACCGCATAGTTGGCGCAACGGCAACCGTCCAACTTCTGGGGGTCAGTTCAAACCCGGGGCGATTCATAGCGTCATGGGCGCGTTACCCCGAGATTTTCAAGAGTGAACCATTCTTTAGAACAAAAAGGGAGGCTTGGGAGTTGTTTCGAATAGGGGCTAGTGGCTCTTATTCGGCAGACCCCGGCCAACGCCAAGCGCTGCCTGGAAGCGTCTTCCCTGCTCAAGCCTTTGAGCAATTCGTAAAACAGGGTGTGCCGCGGTGGTCGACCAATGACGCTGCAACGCAAGCGGCCTACGATGCCTATGTCCAGAAAGCCTGTCCTTGCGTGATTTTGGTTCATAGCCAAGGTGGAAATTTTGCATTTCAAGCGGCGTTGAATCAGCCTGACAAAATCAAGGCCATCATCGCGGTCGAAACGTCCGGCAGTCCCGATCTGGACAAGACGGATTTCAGCCTACTGAGAAAAATCCCAATGCTCTGGGTTTGGGGTGACAACATCAATCAGTATCCCCTTTGGCAGTCCATCCAGACGAGACAGGAGAAATTTCGCACAAATTTGGTGGCAGCAGGTGGCACCGCAGACAAGTTGTCATTGCCTGACGCTGGATTGAAGGGTAACTCCCACGTATTGATGATGGACCGCAATTCTGATGCGGTCGCAGCGCTCGTTCAAAATTGGCTCGTGAAGCAGGGGCTTGCGCAATAAGCAGGAACGGTCGCTGGCCTTCAGCAATCCCTCCACGACACCGATCCGTGAATTCGCCGCTTCGCCTTTGCGTGCGACAAAAGCATTCTCGGCATGCAGCTCTTCGTATTCATCGGTTATGACCTGCTCGCGCACTGCAGGATGCAAAAGAGACACCCATTTGGTGCCTTTCAACCGTGAACAGCGGGGTTGGGTGATCCAAATCCCGTATCTTTTGGACTCCTGATTGATGTGCACATCAACATGAATGATTAAAAAAGATGTTCAGAAACTTCTCCCTGTTCCATAGCCCTTGAAAGCAGGTCGGGAGTTGCTCGTGCACCCAGCTTTCGCTTGACCGCGGAGAAGGTCGACGCGGGCAATGTGCAATACCGAAGCAGCCAAACTGGCTTCCAACTACACGTGCACCAGCCCGCAATCCTCATTGCCATGGAAACTGCGGCACGTGACGATCGCTCCGCATGAACGTAAGCGTCCGGCCAACCCAGTCCCATATTGAACACGGACGGTAGTCGCGGCCGACCGTTAGCTGGCGTTGGCTTGCCAGCGGTGCGGCACATTGGCGTTCATTCCATGCTGCCCTGCCAATGCCGCGATCGAGGCACCAAGCTGCTGGCACGCCGCCACCAGTTGGGCCTTGAACTCTGGCGTGTAAGTCCGATGGGTGCGTCGGGTTGTATCTCTGAAAATTTCTGAGTCTTTAAGCATGGTGTGCACGATCCTGTTGTGTGCACACGATCTTGCGAGACGCAGGGCGTCAATTCAAGATGGGGTTCGCCGGACGCTTACACAAAGTTGTCTCTGGTGTCAGGCGGTTTTTGGTCGCGCGCCGCAAGGCCTACAACCACGCCTTAATTGAGGCGACCACTGCCTCTGTCGAAATACCGTAGCGGTCATGCAATGTGGGCAGTGCCCCTGCGTGCAGGAACTCATCAGGCAATGCAATCTGGCGGAAGGCCGGATGCACACCCGCACGTATCAGCACACCGGCCACGGCTTCACCCAGACCGCCGATGGTGCTGTGGTTTTCCGCCACCACCACCAACCGGCCTGACTTGGCTGCCTCGCGGGTAATTGTCTCGGCGTCCAGCGGTTTGAGTGTGGGCACGTGCAGCACGGCGGTGTCTACCTGGTCACGTTGCAGGGCCTGGGCGGCTTCCAATGCGCGCATGGTCATGATGCCAGTGGAGATGAACAGCACGTCACGGCCATCCCGGATCATCTTGGCGCGGCCCAGCTCGAACTGGTAGCCGTATTCGTCCAGCACCAGCGGCACTTGGCCGCGCAACAGGCGCATGTACACGGGGCCTTGGTGGGCGGCGATGATGGGGGTGGCCTGCTCGATCTCGTGCGCGTCGCAGGGGTCAATTACCGTCATGCCGGGCATGGCGCGCATCATGGCCAGGTCTTCGGCGGCCTGGTGGCTGGGGCCGTAACCGGTGGTCAGGCCGGGCAGGGCGCAGACGATTTTGACGTTCAGGTTTTCTTCGGCAATCACCTGGTGCATGAAGTCATACGCCCGGCGTGTGGCGAACACGGCGTAGGTGGTGGCAAAGGGCACAAAGCCTTCTTTGGCCATGCCGCCCGCTGCGCCCATGAGCAATTGTTCGGCCATGCCCATCTGGAAAAAGCGCTCAGGGTAGGCTTTGGCGAACAGGTGCAGGTCGGTGTACTTGGCCAGATCGGCTGTCATGCCTACGATGTCGGGGCGCTGGGCGGCCAGTTCTACCAGCGCTTTGCCAAAAGGCGCGGCGCGGGTGCGCTGGCCTTCGGACGCGATCGAGGCGATCATGGCTGAGGTGGTCAGGCGGGGTTTGGGTGTTGTGGTGACGGCGGTGTTCATGCCTGTGCTCCTGCGTGTTGGGCGTCCAAAATCGCCAGGGCTTGTTGCCATTCAGGCGGATCAACCCGGATGAAGTGGTTTTTCTCGCGTTGCTCCAGAAAGGGCACGCCCTTGCCCATCAGGGTGTCGAGCAGAATCACGCGTGGTTGTGCCTGGTCATGCTGGCGGGCGGTATCGAAAGCTGCCAGCACGGCAGGCAGGTCGTTGCCGTTCACGCGCTGCACATGCCAGCCGAAGGCGGTCCATTTGTCGGCAATCGGCTCGAATTTGAGAATCTGGCTGGAGGGGCCGTCAGCCTGCTGGTTGTTGATGTCCACCATGCAGATCAGGTTGCCCAGGCCATGGTGGGCGGCGGACATGGCGGCCTCCCAGGTGGAGCCTTCGTCCAGTTCACCATCCGACATGGAGTTGTACACAAAAGCCGGGCTGCCTTTGAGCCGCAGACCGAGCGCGATGCCTACCCCGATGACCAGACCTTGGCCCAGTGAGCCGCCGGAGATTTCCATGCCCGGCGTGTAGGTCGCCATGCCTGACATGGGTAAGCGGCTGTCGTCGCTGCCATAGGTTTCCAGCTCTTCCTGGGGCAATACACCGGCTTCAATCAGTGCGGCATAGTGGGCAATGGCGTAGTGGCCGTGCGAGAGCAAAAAGCGGTCACGCCCCTCCCATTCGGGCTCTTCAGGCCGGTAATTCATGGCGTGTCCATAGACCACCGCCAAGGCATCGGCCAAGCCCAGGGCTTGGCCGATGTAGCCCTGGCCCTGCACCTCGCCCATGCGCAGCGCGTAGCGGCGAATGCGGTAAGCACAATCTTGCAGTGATGTGATGCTGCTCATACGGAATGGCTCGCTTCGTAAGCCTGGATCAAATCCACCTTGGGTTGGGAACGGCCACCGTCAAAGTCGCTGCGCAACCAGGCGTCTACGATGGACTTGGCCAGCTCTGGCCCCACCACGCGTGCGCCAATGGTGATGATCTGCGCATCGTTGCTGCGGCTGGCGCGCTCTGCGGAATAGGTGTCGTGACACTGTGCAGCGCGCACGCCCTTGACTTTGTTGGCGGAAATCGCCATGCCAATACCGGTGCCGCACAAGAGCAGGGCACGTGCATAGGTACCGTTCGCCACCTGTTCTGCCACGGCAAAGGCTACGTCCGGGTAGAGCACGGGCTGGGCGTCATGGGTGCCGAAATCGGTCACGTCGTGGCCAGCGTCGGTCATGTGTTTTTTTAACATTTGTTTGAGGTCATAAGCAGCCTCATCACAGCCAATAGCAATTTTCATGGTGGTCATTCGGGTAGAGGTCAAACAGGTGTGGAGGTGTCCAGTTGGCGTTGCAGCGAACGCGCCATGGACTGCAAAATGAGGCAGCAGGAGGTGGCACCGGCATCCAGCACACCGATGGAGCGTGGCCCCAGGCGGGCCGAGCGGCCAATGCGGGCCTGTAGGTTTTGGGTGGAGTCACGGCCTTGCTCAGCCGCAGCGGACAGGGCTTGCAAGGCCTTTGAAAAACCGGCATCTGCCAACTGGGCTTTGCGGTAGGCGGTCAGCGCGGGCACCAGGGTGTCCATCAGTGTCTTATCGCCCACCTGTGCATTGCCCATGCGCTGCACATTGGCTACAGCAGCGTCCAGCGCGTCGCCAAACAAGCTCGCGTCGAGCTGTTGATGGGGTGTCAGGGTGTCGACAAAACCCAGAAAGAATTCGCCGTACAAGGGGCCCATGGAGCCACCGATGTCATCCATCAGCGCCTGCGAGAGTTGCGCCAGCGCGGCGGGCAGTTGCTGTGCTGTGACACCCAGAGCGTCCAGCCGCGTGCCGCAGCCAGTGAACCCTTTGGCCATGTTGATGCCGTGGTCGCCGTCGCCAATCAGGCCGTCAATCTCGCTGAGGTACTGGCGGTTGGCCACGATGGTGCTGATGAGGTCGCGCACCAGCGTGCCGCTGGTGGCCAGTGACACGGCAGGCCCGTCCACCACTTGGGGAACAGGGGCCACGATGACCGCCGCTTTGGCCGTCGATCCTGCAAGACTTTGTACATAACCGCTGTACGTGCGCCGCGTGTCCATATGACCAGCTACCGTCAGGCCTACCGATCGGCAGGGGAGCTGCAAGCAGGCTTCCAGCTCGTCGTCAAGCTTCATCACGGTGAGCGTGACGCCCATCATTTCCAGCGAGGAAAACAAGTTGCCCACCTGCTTGAAGGCGATGGTGATGCCATGCGCATGCAAGCGCTGCGCCAGCTCGCCGTACAGAATGTATTGCTCCATCAGCGGCGTGGCCCCCAGGCCGGAAACCAGCACCGCTACGCGGTCACCCGAGGCAAAGGGCAAGTCGGGCAACACGACCTTGAGCATCATGTCCGCCATCTCGGTAGCACTGGCCGTGGGGCGCACGTCAATGCCCGGTTCACCGTGGTGGCCTATGCCCATTTCCATCGTGCCATGCGCAATGGTGAAGTTAGCTTTGCCCACCGCCGGAATCACACAGGCCGATAGACCTATGCCAATGCTGCGGGTGTTGGCGATGGCTTTTTGCGCAGCGGCAATCACCTCGTCCAGCGAGCCCCCCTGAGCCGCTTTGGCCCCGCCCACCTTCCACATGAAAACCTCTCCCGCCACGCCGCGACGTTTTGGCTCGTCTCCCTTGGGTGCCGAGGCCACGTCGTCGTTGGCCACCACCGTCTTGACCGTGATGCCTTCGCGCTCGGCCATCTGCATGGCCATCTTCACGTTCATGTTGTCGCCAGCGTAATTGCCATACAGGCAAGCTACGCCTGCACCGCCGTTGGCCGCGCGCATGGCATCATGAAAACTCTTGGCTGTGGGGGAGGAAAAAATCTCGCCCACGGCCACAGCATCCACCAGGCCATCGCCCACGTAGCCGATAAAAGCCGGTTCATGTCCGGAGCCGCCTCCCGTCACCACGCCCACCTTGCCCGGCTCGGGGGCCTGCACACGCTTTACCACACGCGGATTGGTGGGCGTCGCGCATACCGCATCGGCATGGGCTTGCAGCCAGCCCTTGAGCATGTCCTCGACCACCAGGTCGGGGTTGTTGATCACGCGATTCATGAAAAGCTCCGTCATTAAGTACGGAGCGCCGCAGGCGCTCCCAGGCGTTCGCGAACAAAGGCCAGCGCTGGCCGCAACACTGCTTCAATATCTGCCAGTGGGACGCGGTAGGGGGCTCGGCTCGGTTGGGCATTGGCTAAACGGTGCAGGCGCATCGGTATCTCAATAGACAGGTTCAGATCGGTTTGCGCCACTGCCCGCAGAATGCGTGCGCAGTCAATCTGGCCTTGGCCCAGTGGTGTGAAGAAGTAACCGTTGTCGTCCTTGCGCACATCCTTGATGTGGACGTGCAAACATTGCGGCATGGCCAACAATGCGTCGTCCGCAGGTGCGACGCCATGTCGGTGCGAAATGGTGTTGCCCGCGTCGTAGTTCAGGCCCACCATGGGGTGGCCGATATGGGTCAGCAGTGCAGGGCCATCGCTGGCAGTGTTGAGCAGGTTGTCCGAACCATCGCCAGGGTTTTCCAGTCCGATCTTCAGGCCAATACTTTCGGCATGACGGGCCAGTACGTCGATGTTGGTAAAGAAACGCTTTTCGTTGCTGCGGTGCGCTGCATTGGTATTGATCACGCCAGCACCGAGGGCTCGTGCGAAATCCATGCGAGCCAGAAACACCTTCAGGGCATCTGGCCGACCCAGATCGATGTGCGAGGAGAACGCATGGCAGCGTAGGCCGTATTCGCGCAGCCAAGCTGCATACTGGTGTGCTTTCTCTGGCGTAAAGGCCGATTCGTCGAAGGGTTCGGTATAGCCAACGATAAAGGCTGGCTCGATGTGTGTGGCACCGATCGACGCCAAACTTTCGAGCACGCGTGGTACGTCGTAACCGTCATACGGTGCAGCAGAGACGGAGACGATGCGTGTGCCATGTGCACTGTCAGGGAGGGGACGGGTGTATGTCATGCTGTCGTCTTCAACGGAGGGTTAACCAAGGCAGGTAGGCAAAACCAATCAGCAAGCCAATAGCGACAACATAGAACGGAATCAATTCCTTCACCACGTCGCCAATGCGTACACGGGCAATGGAACTCGTGATGAACAGTGTGGTTCCGATGGGCGGGTGGTACAGCCCGATGGAGAGGTTGACGATCATCATGATGCCCAGCTGGATGGTGTCCATACCAACGGCGGCGGCCAAGGGCACGAACATGGGGGTGAGCAGCAGCACCGCTGCGGGCAGGTCAATGAACATGCCGGTGGCCAGCATGATCAGGTTCATCGCCAGGATGATGAGCCACGGCGACTGCAAAGTCTCCTTGGCGTAGCGCGTGAACTCGGCTGGCAGCTGTTCGTAGGTGACGATCCAACCGACGATGCTGGACGCCATGATGATGAGCAGCACCACACCCGTAGAGATGCCAGCCTCAATGGCCGCAGCCCGGATCTTGGCGACGGTGAGGTCGCGGTACACCAGGCCTGCCACAACAAGGGCGTAGAGCGTGGACATCACACTCACCTCTGTGGGGGTGGCAATACCGAAGCGCAAAAAAACAATGATGAGTACCGGCATGGCCAGCGCGGGGCCGGTTTGAATCAACTGACGCCAAAAGGCTGGCCACTCAAACGGCGTGGTGTCGCGCGGGAAATTGCGCCGCCGACCCTGGACGTAGCAGACCAGCATGAAGCCCGCGCACATCAGCAAACCCGGCAGGATGCCTGCAACGAACAGCGCACCGATCGACGCGCCCGAGACCAACGCGTAGACGATCATGGGAATCGATGGCGGTATCAGGATGTCGATGGTGGCTGCTGCTGCCAGCGTGCCAGCCGCAAACGGTGCGGGGTAACCCAGCTTCTTGAGCCAGGGAATCAGCATCGAGCCAATGGCCGAGGCGTCTGCCACGGCCGAGCCTGAAACGCCGCCAAAAATGGTCGATGACAGCACGCCTACCTGGGCTGGCCCGCCGTGGACGCGGCCAATCATCATGGACAACAAGGTCACCAGGCTCTGGCCCAGCTTGCCGCTGACCATCAAAGCCCCGGTCATCATGAAGAAAGGGATCGCGATCAGCGGGAAGCTCTGCGTTTGCGACAGCATTTGCTCGATCGCCAGGTGAACGGGCACGCGGTCAATGATGAGCAGGCCGCCTACCGATGCGAGTACGAGGGCATGCGCGATCGGGATGGACAGCAGCGCCGCAGCTACAAAAAGAAGAATGATTAATCCAGTCATGCCTGTACTCCTGCGTTGGCTTGGTCTGTGGGTTCGTCAAGCAAGAGGTCAGGCTGACTGACCCAGACCTGAGGCAGTCTGCAAAGGGTCACCACGGCCAGCAGCGTGAAGCCCAGCATCATGCAAGAGACACTTACCGAGCCTGGTACTTGCAGGATGGGCGTGCGCTCATCGGCCGCAATTTCCACCAGTGGCCAGGCGACGACGGCAAGCGAGCCGTACAGACCCACCACGACCAGAGAGCCCGTCAACAAAACCCAGCGCCGCCATGCACCTAGGCGCTGGGTGAGGATGACGATGGCGATGTGGGAACCATGCTGGGCCGCCAGCACGACCCCGGCCATGATGAGCCAGGGAAACATCAGCTCCGGAAGTTCTGACGCCCAGGCGAGGCTGCTGCCCGCAGCGTAGCGCAAGCCCACATTGGCACTCAAGATGAGAAACATCGCGCACAGCGAAACGTAGAGAACGCCACGGCACACCATGCCGATCAGGTGGTCGACCACGCCAGCGAATCGCGTGATGGCCAAACTGGGCAGATTGTGCGTGGCCTGAAGGCCAGGGGACTGAGAGAAGCTCATGGCAGGTTCAGTCTCAGCGGGTTGCCTGCACGACACGCTTGACGAACTCGCCTGTAGGGCCTGCGCTCCACTTGTCATAGACGGTGCGGGTCGCCTGCACGAAGGGGGCGCGGTCCACGCTGTCAATCTGCACGCCTTTGCCCTTGATCTCGGCCACCAAGGTTTCGTCGGCCTCTTTGGACAACTTGCGTTGCATTTGTGTCGCCTCTGCGGCGGCGGCCATGAACACTTTCTGGTCAGCCGCGCTCATTTTGTCCCAAGAGCGCTTGCTCATGAGAAAGGGCGTTGACTCGTACTTGTGGCCGGTCAGCGAGATGAACTTCTGCACTTCGTAGAGCTTGGCCGAGGCGATATTGGCCAAAGGGTTCTCCTGACCGTCCACCACGCCTTGCTGTAGTGCCACGTAAAGCTCAGAAAACTTGATCTGCTGTGGGTCGGCGCCCAGGGCCTGCATGATGTCTACTGTGATGGCGTCGGGTGGCGTGCGGACTTTCAGGCCCTTGACGTCGGCAGGTACTTTAATCGGACGTTTGCTGTTGGAGATGTGGCGAATGCCGTTATCCCAATAGCCCAGCACGATCATGCCTTTGGCTTCCGAACGCTTGGCCAAATCCTGACCGATGGGGCCATCCAGCAGTTGCCAGGCCTTGGTGATGTCTGAAAAAAGGAAGGGCAAGCCCAACGCGCTGTACTCGGGAACCACGGTAGAAACGGCACCTTGGCTGTTTGCCGACATGTCCAAAGTCCCTGAGCGCAGCGCCGTCACCATGGCCGCATCGTCACCGAGCTGCGAGGAATGGGCCACTTGGATCTCGATACGGCCGTTGGTATTGGCTTTCACCGTCTCGGCGAACTTCACCGAGGCTTCGTGTCGAGGATTGCCCGGAGCGGCACCGTGACCCAGGATCAATTTAATGGGGGTCTGGGCGAAAGCCATGGAACCGGTACAGGCTATTGCAGCCACCAGCGCGGCGCGGCGGAAAAGGTGGAATCGTTGTGTCATGTTGTCTCCTGCTTGTTTTAATTGCAGCGGTACTGCGCTGCAGATGGGTTTTGAAATGACGGGTACCGGTCGATCAATGAATCAACATGCCACCATTCACATCCAGAGTGATGCCTGTGCAGTAACCCGACAGGTCGCTGGCCAGAAACACCACGCAGCCCGCTACGTCATCCGGTGCACCGATGTAACCCAAGGGGATGCCATCCAGAATGGCCTGGCGTTTGTCTTCGGGGATCAGGCCCTTGTTGATATCGGTGGCAATCAAGCCGGGGGTGACGCAATTCACCCGGATGCCCGCACCGCCATATTCACGGGCCATGGCACGTGCCAAGCCCAGCACCCCCGCTTTGGCCGCTGAATAATGAGGCCCCCCCAAAATGCCGCCGCCTCGCTGTGCCGACACCGATGAAATGCACACGATGGCGCCGCGCTTTTGCGTCAGCATGGTAGGTATAACGGCTTGGGAGGCGACCAGCGTGCCGCGCAGGCTGACGTCCAGCACGGCGTCATAGTCTTGGGGAGTGATGTCCAGCGTCTTGCGCGGCTGGGTGATGCCGGCGTTGTTGACCAAGATATCAATCCGGCCCTTGGCCTCCAGCACGGCAGCTACAGCTGCGTCGCAAGAGGCCTTGTCTGTCACATCGGCCACCAGGCCCATGTGCTGCGCACCCAGGCGGGCGGCGGCGGCAACAGGGTTGGCTTGCGCGAGATCGAGAATGATGATGGTGGCGCCCTGGGCGGCCATCATGCGGGCGGTAGCAAAACCCAGGCCATTGGGGCCGGCACCGCCGGTGACCACGGCGACTCTGTCTTTAAGCAACATGTGTTGTCTCCTTGTTAATCTGCCGCGATTTTGGAGAGATCCCCTTGTTTGTACAAACGATAAAATCTCAGGTTCAGGTGAAAATTTGTCATGTTGCATTGCAATAAAATCGCTATTTATCATGTTGCCTCCTCTGCCTTCGTTGGTCGCCTTTGAAGCGATTGCCCGGCGGCGCAGCTTCGCGCTGGCGGCCTCCGAGCTGCACCTCACGCCCTCAGCCGTTAGCCATCAGGTGGCACGGCTGGAGGAGTTCCTGGGGGTAAAGCTGTTTGAGCGCTCGTCACGCGGCGTCAAGCTGAGTCCTGCGGGCGAGGCTTATTTACTGCGTGTCGGCGGCGCACTGGGCGCGCTCAGTGCCGCCACCGACGATGTGCGCCAGGGTGTGCGCAACTCGTTGTACGTGCATGCCAGCCCGAGCTTTGCCAGCCTGTGGTTGATGCCCCGTATCGGGCAGTTCGCGCAGGCTTACCCCGGTGTGTCGCTGTTCTTGTCCGCATCACACCTGCATTCGGACTTCGAGTTAGGCCAGGTGGATCTGGATATCCGCTACGGTATTCCCGCCTGGCCTCAGTTGGTGGTCAAACCCATATTTCGTGAACCCATCATGCCGCTGGCCAGCGCAGCCTTCATTGAACGACACCAGATTCGCACACCGGCCGACCTGCTTCAGGTGCCGCTAATCCAATCGACAGTGGGCGTGGTGCAGTGGGCGGACTGGTTTGCACTGCACCTGCCATTGAAAAAACCAGATCGTTTTGCGTTGCGCTTTGACAGGGGGTTAATGGCACTGGATGCCGCCGTGCAAGGCCTGGGCGTGGCACTGGAAAGCACGGTGATTGGCGGCAGCTATATCGAATCAGGGCGACTGCAGCCGGTATTTGATCCGGCATGGTCTATACCTGTGCAAGCCCATTTTGTGGTGTATCCCGAGCGCCATGGCTACCGTTCGGAAGTTGCGCAATTTTTGGAGTGGCTCCGTGCGCAGACTGACGAATTTGTTGTGGCCCATCCACAGCTAGATGTCGCCCTCTAGCGCTGTACCTTGCAGCAAACTGACATTGCGCCTTACACTTCATATTGGTATAAACCCTAACATAAAGTGCTCGTCATGTTTTCATTGTTCTTTCTTCTTCTTGATGCGCTCAAGTCACCAAGTCCTCATAGCGAGTTAGCTGGCAGTGCCCATGACCGCTTTTTGAGCCAAGCCACTTCGCACGCCCACTTGGAGCACCTTGAGCGGGAATGGGATCGTCGTTCGTACGAATACGGTGTTCACTGACCTGTGTATTGAGACCCTTCGGCAGTTGTTGTCAAAACTTAAGTCAGCAAAAGACTTAAAAAAACACCTTAATTTTCTGTTTAGCCTGCCGTTATATCTAACGTGAGGCCACGAAGCGTACATAGGCCTCTTACGACATTCGAGGCCTATCATGAAACTCGCTCCTGTTGAACGGTACGGCAGCTGGCGCCCAGGCGGCTCAGATGCCCGTGTGGCTGCTGTCAGCAGGCTGCAAACGGTGACGCCTGAAACCGCAGGGCAGTCTGCTGCCCCTGTGCTCTCCAGCGGACGGGAGTTGCCCGTTTTGGCCGTGCAACGGGGTAGCCTGGCCCAGGCGCGGCCCGTGTTGCAAAGCGATAAGCCTAAGAACGCGGAGACTGATCCTGCGTTGCCGCAAGCGTCTCAGCCGTCCACAGGCAATTCTGCCTTGGGCACCTCAACCGTGGATACTTTTCCTCTTAAATCGACGCAGCCCAAGGGCGTGCCAGAGACTGAATCAGACGTTAAATCAGGCGATGGGACGTCTGCAACTGTGACGGCCTTGGCGCAGCCCCCCAAGGTGACTGTGGCGTCCATCGCTGCAGAGCAAGCTGCAGATGCTGCACGGCATCTGGCCGCCGAGAAGGCGAGTAACGAGCCGCCCAAAGAACCACTTTCTAAAATGCTGCTGGATTTGGTTCAGTCGGTGTGGGCTGCCAGTGGCTCGGTTGTCGATGCTGCGTCGTCGTCCAGCAAAGTCCGTAATACCGTGACTTCCAACCAAGGGGCCGTGGCTGCGGCGACTTACACGGCCAATGCAGTCAAACCCAGCGCTCAATCTTCCACCAACTGACGCTGCAAACCCGCGCCTTCTTTTGTCCCCACCGTCCAACTGCGTTCGTGAAAAGCCTTGACTGACGCGCGGTGCGCAATTGATACGATAGCCCCGTTGCTCTGCGCAACGGTAGCCAGCAAGCGCTGGTACAAAGTAGCCTCTGCGGCTTCGTCCAAAGCGCTGGTCGCCTCATCGGCAAACAGCCAGTGCGGCTTTTTCAGCAGCACCCGCGCAATGGCCAAGCGCTGCTGTTCACCTCCAGACAACCGCAGGTTCCATGCCGCTTCTTCATCCAACCGGCCAACCAAGTCAGGCAAGAGCGCATCGCGCAGGGCTTGTTGCAGGGCGTCGTCGCTGTAGTGGCTGACGGGTTCGGGGTAGGCCAAGGCATCACGCAGGCGTCCTTGGGGCAGGTAAGGGCGCTGGGGCAGGAACATCGCTGTCCCGGCAAAATCTGCCGGGCGATGGAGGGTGCCGCTGGCCCAGGGCCAAATGCCTGCCAATGTGCGAAACAACGTGGATTTGCCACTGCCCGAAGGCCCTGACAGCAGCACATGGTCGCCGGGGTGCAACGCCAAATGAGCGGCTCTGAACAGCGTGGTGCCGTTCGCCAGTTGCAAATCCAGATTGATGGCACTCAAGCCTTCGCTTTCGCCTGTGCCACTGGATTGATGCATGGTGTCCGCTGTTGACGGGGCTTGCAACATGGCAAAGCTCGCCTCAAAACTGGCCAGCCGGTCTGCGGTAGCGCTCCAAGTGGCCAAGCGATCATAGTTGTCCACCAGCCACGACAGCGAGTCTTGGACCCGGTTGAAGGCGGAAGCCACCTGCATCAAATCGCCTAACTGGATGGCTCCGCTGAAAAAACGAGGTGCAGCCACCACCATAGGGAATACCGTGGCCACTTGCCCAAAGCTGGTGGTGAACCAGAGCAGGTTCTTTTGCGTTCGCAGCAACTGCCAGTAGTTGGTCAGCACACGGCCAAAGCGGGCTTCCAGTAAGTTTTGTTCTACCGGGCCACCCTTGTCCAGCGCGATGGATTCGCTGTACTCCCGCACGCGCACCATATGGTGCCGAAAGTCGGCTTCAAGGCGCTGCTGCTGGAAGTTCAAGGCGACCAGCGGACGGCCAATGAAGTGTGTAACTGCGCTGCCGAGTACGCAGTACAGCAACGCCATCCAGACCATAAAGCCCGGCACGGTGTAGTGCTGGCCGTCAAACGAGAAGCCAAAACTGCCAGACAGCGTCCACAAAATACCAATAAATGACACCAACGTCACCACCGCATTCAGCAACCCCATCGAGAGGGATACGGTGTAGCTGGTGAACTGATTCACATCCTCTTGAATTCGCTGGTCAGGGTTGTCCGCCGGTTTGGGGACGGGCTGGTCTGGTGCGTTGCTGTGGTGGCCTGATGGGGTGAACTGTGCCAATTCAAGTTGGTAAAACGCGTGGCCTGACAGCCAGCGGCGCAGGTATTCGCTGGTCATCCAGCGCCGCCAGCGCATCTCCAGCAGCTGTGTCAGGTAAAACTTGTAAACCGATACGGCGATGATGCCGGCCGCTATCCAGCAAAACACCCCGAGCTGGCTCCAGAAAACAGGCTGATCTTTGTTTTGCAGGGCATCGTAAAACGTGCGGTTCCAGTCATTCAGCAGCACCAGCATATAGACCGTGCCCAGGTTCAGTGCCACGATGGCGGCGAGCAGTCCACGTGCTCTCCATTTTTCGCTTGACTGAAAGTAGGGCAGCGACAAGGCCCAGATTTTCTTGGTTTGAATTTTGAGCGTGCGGGCGCTGGCGGCGATGCGGGTAATGAGGGTCATACGAGAATTGTGCCTTGACAGCCGTGTTGCACCCCGTGAACCGGGGGTTGTTGTCTTACCCCAGGGGTCAGACAATAACTATGTGCTCCAAAGTCAGGCACAGGTTCCGTCCGTCTTGCCGTGTTGGGACAAGATAGGTGGCGTCGGGTCATTTTTTTAAATAGGGGTTTTGTATGAAAAAAGCAATGTTTGCAGCCGTGTTGATGGCCTTGTCGAGTCTCACTTTTGCTGGCGGTTGCTGGCAAGGTGGTAAATATGTGCAGTGCGTGAAGAACATGGAGTCTGGCACCACGGACAGCGTACAGCGCTAAACCGCTCCGCTCCCCTGCGCTTTCTGCCTTGCAGTTAGCGCGGCGTTGCCCTCAGCCCCCAAACCCTTGACTGGGTTGGGGGCTTATTTATTGGAGGCGTAGTTGTCTGGCATGGGGCTTGCTGATGTCTTTACTGCGATCTTGTGACAACCGTCTCCCTCTGCACTGGGCTAACGTGACATATGACCGGTATAGAGCAACCAGACCAGTGCATCGGGTATTGGGTTTAGTGATTAAATGAACTTGCAAGCCGCAATCTGACCCTAACCCAACACAGCAGTGTCCTATCCCGGGTGCCGCTGAACTGAAGCAGGAGGCCCTATGGATGCAATTGGCAATTTCGTCGCTCGGTACGCCCGCAGCCGCGAAGAAGAACTCTCCATCGACGAATATCTGGCGGAATGCAAACGCAATCCGCTGGCCTATGCCACTGCCGCCGAGCGTATGCTGAGTGCGATTGGCGAGCCTGAGCTGCTCGACACCCGCAACGACCCGCGCCTCTCACGCCTGTTTGCCAACAAGGTCATTAAACGCTACCCCGCCTTTGCCGAGTTTTACGGCATGGAAGACGCAATCGAGCAGGTCGTCAGCTATTTCCGCCACGCCGCGCAAGGCCTGGAAGAGCGCAAGCAAATTTTGTATTTACTCGGGCCGGTCGGGGGCGGCAAAAGCTCCATCGCTGAACGCCTGAAGCACCTGATGCAGCAAGTGCCGTTCTACGCCATCAAAGGCTCGCCCGTGAATGAGACGCCGCTGGCGCTGTTTGATGCGGTCGAAGATGGACCCATACTGCAAGAGAATTACGGGATCTCCCGCCGCTACCTGCAACGCATCCTGTCGCCTTGGGCTGTGAAGCGACTGGACGAATTTGGAGGGGACATTCGCCAGTTCAAAATCGTCAAGCGCTACCCCAACACGCTCAAGCAAATCGGTATTGCCAAGACCGAGCCGGGCGATGAAAACAACCAAGACATC
Organism: Betaproteobacteria bacterium; assembly: GCA_025356445.1. Taxonomy (GTDB): domain Bacteria; phylum Pseudomonadota; class Gammaproteobacteria; order Burkholderiales; family Burkholderiaceae_C; genus Defluviibacillus. The sequence continues at coordinate 15,501 of JANXSZ010000016.1, forward strand.
AGCTCGCTGGTAGGCAAGGTGGACATCCGCAAGCTGGAGAATTTTTCGCAAGACGACACCGATGCCTACAGCTACTCGGGTGGCCTGTGCCTGGCCAATCAGGGGATGCTGGAATTTGTGGAAATGTTCAAGGCGCCCATCAAGGTGCTGCACCCGCTGCTGACAGCCACACAAGAGGGCAACTACAAAGGCACAGAAGGCTTTGGGGCTATCCCTTTTGATGGCGTGGTGCTGGCCCACAGCAACGAGAGCGAGTGGAAAACCTTTCGCAACAACAAAAACAACGAGGCCTTTTTAGACCGCATCTACATCGTCAAAGTGCCGTACTGCCTGCGGGTGAGCGAAGAGACCAAAATCTACGAAAAGTTGATCCGCGATTCGTCCCTCGGTGCGGCCAAATGTGCTCCCGGCACGTTCAAAATGATGGCTCAGTTCTCGATTTTGACGCGCCTGAAAGAGCCTGAAAATTCCAGCCTGCTGAGCAAAATGCAGGTCTACGACGGTGAGAGTTTGAAAGACACCGATCCGCGTGCCAAGAGCTTCCAGGAGTACCGGGATTACGCGGGCGTAGACGAAGGCATGAGCGGTGTCTCGACGCGCTTTGCCTTCAAAATCCTCTCCAAAGTGTTCAACTTTGACAGCGCCGAAGTGGCGGCCAACCCAGTGCATCTGATGTATGTGCTGGAGCAGCAAATCGAGCGTGAGCAGTTTTCCAGCGAACTGGAAACCAAGTACACCGGGTTCATCAAAGAGTATTTGGCGCCTCGCTACGCCGAGTTCATTGGCAAAGAAATTCAGACGGCGTATTTAGAGAGTTACAGCGAATACGGTCAAAACATTTTTGACCGCTACGTCACTTATGCTGACTACTGGATTCAGGACAACGAATACCGTGACACCGACACTGGCGAGGTGTTTGACCGGGTGGCGCTGAATGCCGAGCTTGAGAAAATTGAGAAGCCCGCAGGCATTGCCAACCCCAAAGATTTCAGAAACGAAATTGTCAATTTTGTGCTGCGTGCGCGGGCCAACAACCAGGGCAAAAACCCCGGCTGGACGAGTTACGAGAAGTTGCGTTTGGTGATCGAGAAAAAAATGTTCTCCAACACCGAAGAGCTGCTGCCCGTCATCAGCTTCAACGCCAAAGCCAGTGCTGACGAAGCCCGCAAGCACGAAGACTTTGTGACCCGCATGGTGGACAAGGGCTACACCGCCAAGCAGGTGCGCCTGCTCTGCGAATGGTATTTGCGCGTTCGCAAGAGTTCCTGAGATCCCACGCAGGGGGTTAAGGGGCCTGAAAGGGCTTACCCCCCTGACAACCAAGGAGGAACGCCATGTCACTGCAAATCATTGACCGAAGGCTGGCGGGCAAAAACAAGTCCGTGGGCAACCGCGAGCGCTTTTTGCGCCGCTACAAATCTCAGATCAGCGACGCTGTGCGCCGCGCTGTTTCCGGCCGTGACATCCGCAACATGGAGCAAGCCGAGAACATCACTATCCCCAAGCGCGACATCAGCGAGCCGACTTTCCACCACGGCCAGGGCGGCACACGCGAAACAGTTCACCCTGGTAATCAAGACTACCTGCGCGGCGATCGCATTGCCCGGCCCCAAGGTGGTGCAGGCGGTGGTGGCAGCCAAGCCAGTGATTCTGGTGAGGGCGAAGACGATTTCACCTTCACGCTCAGCAAAGAAGAGTTCATGCAAATCTTCTTTGAAGACTTGGCCTTGCCACACCTGCTGCGCACCCAGATAGGCGACAACCCCGAGTGGAAAAGCCACCGCGCGGGCTACAGCCATGACGGCACACCCAACAACCTGCACGTGGTGCGCTCCATGCGCGGTGCTCTGGGTCGCCGTATCGCCTTGGGTAACGCACCGCGTCGTGAACTTGAAGAAAAACAGGCTCTGCTGGTCGAGTTCAAACGTTTCCCCGAAGGTCGCACTGCTGATATTGCAGCCTTGGAGCGCGAGATTGCGTTGCTTGAAAAACGCCTCAAAAAGATTCCTTTCCTTGACCCCATCGACCTGTGCTTTCGCAGCCGCGTCAAAGTCCCCGTGCCCACCAGCAAAGCGGTGATGTTTTGCTTGATGGACGTGTCTGGCTCGATGGACGAAGCGCGCAAAGACCTGTCCAAACGCTTTTTTATCCTGCTGTATTTGTTCCTTACCAGGCATTACGACAAGATCGACATCGTGTTCATCCGCCACCACACCCAGGCCCAAGAGGTGGACGAAGACGCCTTTTTCCATGCCAAAGAAAGCGGCGGCACCGTGGTCAGCAGCGCCTTGGTGCTGATGCACCAGATCATGGTGGCCCGCTACCCCAGCGGCGAATGGAACATCTATGGCGCACAGGCCAGCGATGGCGACAACTACACCAACGACAGTGCCCGCTGCCGCACGCTGTTGTCTGAAAAAATCTTGCCACTCTGCCGGTACTTTGCTTACGTGCAGGTGGCCGACGAAGAGCAAAACCTGTGGCAGGAGTACCAGCATCTGGAGGACGAGCACGCCAACTTTGCCATGCGCAAAGCCGTCGAGTCGTCGCAAATCTACCCGGTGTTCCGCGACCTCTTTAAAAAGGAAGGGGTGACTTCATGAACACGATGAACGCAACCCACGCCAGCAGCACCATCAGTGCGGCGACGCATCCTATCCTCGAGCGGCGCAAAGGTGAAAATCTGAACCACATGCCCGTCACCGGCGACCGCCGCCCGTTGAGCGTGCTGCAAGCGCCTCACCCCGCACCACCGCGCGCTACGTCGCCCCTGCCTGACCCCAGCGACTGGACGTTCGAACTGATTGACCGCTACCACGAGGTCATCCGCCAAACCGCTGAGCGCTTCGGCCTGGACACCTACCCCAACCAGCTCGAAGTCATCACCGCCGAGCAGATGATGGACGCTTACGCCTCCGTCGGTATGCCCATCAACTACCGGCACTGGAGCTACGGCAAAGAGTTCATCTCCACCGAAAAAAAGTACCGCCGTGGCCACATGGGGCTGGCGTATGAAATCGTCATCAATTCCAACCCCTGCATCAGCTATTTGATGGAAGAAAACACCACCGCCATGCAGGCACTGGTGATCGCCCACGCGGCCTACGGACACAACAGTTTTTTCAAAGGCAACTACCTGTTTCGCATGTGGACGGATGCGTCGTCCATCATCGACTACCTGGTCTACGCCCGCACCTACATCGCCGATTGTGAAGAGCGCTATGGGCTGGAGACGGTGGAAGCGTTCCTTGATTCGTGCCACGCGCTCGCCAACCATGGCGTAGACCGCTATCGCCGCCCCAGCAAGCGCAGCTTGGCGCAAGAGGTGGCTGACCGCAAATCCCGCGCCGCCTATGCCCAAGCGCAGGTGAACGACCTGTGGCGTACCGTGCCCGTCAAAGAGGAAAAGGCAGAAAGCACCCAGACCACTGCCCGCTTTCCCCCTGAGCCGCAAGAAAACCTGCTGTACTTCATCGAAAAGAACGCCCCGCTGCTGGAGCCTTGGCAGCGTGAAGTGGTGCGCATCGTGCGCAAAGTGGCGCAGTATTTCTATCCGCAGCGCCAGACCCAGGTGATGAACGAAGGTTGGGCCACGTTTTGGCACCACAAGCTGCTCAACACGATGTACGACGATGGCCATTTGACCGATGGCGTGATGCTGGAGTGGCTGACCTCGCACACCAACGTGGTCTACCAACCCCCCGTGGGTCACCGCGCCTACAGCGGTATCAACCCCTATGCGCTGGGGTTTGCGATGTACACCGACATCAAACGCATCTGCGATAACCCCACGGAAGAAGACCGTGCCTGGTTTCCCAACATCGCCGGTACACCTTGGCTGCCCACGCTGAACCATGCGATGCGCAATTTCAAAGATGAAAGCTTCATTGGCCAGTTCCTCAGTCCCAAGCTGATGCGCGATTTGCGCCTGTTCGCCATCAACGACGACGAAAAACAAAACGAGCTGGAAGTCTCGGCCATCCACGACGACGCTGGCTACCAACGCCTGCGCCAAGCCATCTCTTTGCAATACGATCTGGGCACCCGTGAGCCGAACATCCAGGTCTGGAACGTGAACCTGCGCGGCGACCGCACGCTGACCCTGCGCCACACCCAGTACAAGGATCGCCCCTTGAGCGACAGCACGTTGGAGGTGCTCAAACACACGGCCCGGCTGTGGGGTTTTGGCGTAGCGATGGAAAGCGTGAATGCCGCAGGTGATGTGACGAAGCAGTGGAGCGTGTCCAACCCCGCGTGAGCGCTCAAGGCTTGTATTGGGTGGGGCAATAGGCCCGGTTAATGCCAGGAACCCGTAGCGCCGCGTGTTTGGTCGTTCGGTTAACTACTCGTTTGCGCCACATTCGGTAGGAGCTGGCTTTGAGCTGCTGGCGCATCAACCCAATCACCGCTGATTCGTTCAAGCCGTAGGTGGTCTGAATCGCATCAAACGGCGTACGGTCTTCCCAAGCCATTTCGATGACTCTGGAGAGGTCGCCTGGATTAAAGTTGAAATCGGGTTTAGCCATCAAATACAGACGTTATTCCACATTTGATACCCCACTTGCCACATGCCCTGCTGGCACATGCAGGGCGGCAGATTCGATGTGGCCGGTTTGGTCGTCAAAGAAAAAATCAGGCTCGAACTCGCGCAAAAACTCGCCTTTCGCCAAACCGCCCAGGAACATGGCTTCGTCCACGCTGATGTTCCAGGCCATGAGCGTGCGGATGGCGCGCTCATGGGCAGGGGCGCTGCGTGCGGTGACGAGTGCGGTGCGCACCCGCATACGGGGCGTGCCTTCTTGCTGCAATCTTTGTAGCGCCATCAGCAGGGGCTTAAAGGGGCCATCAGGCAACGGTTTACTGGCGTGGTCTTTTTCGTGCTTTTGAAACGCGGGCAGGCCATCGGCTTGGTAAACGCGCTCAGCTTCGTCCGAAAACAGCACCGCATCACCGTCAAATGCGATGCGTAACTCATCAGGGAAGTGGTCTTGGGCGCGGGCCGAGTGGGTGGCGACGGTAGCGGCGGGGAAGCCCAGCTTCAGCGCTTCACGCACGTCCTCGGGATTGGCTGAGAGAAACAGGTTGGCTTGCAAAGGTGTCAGGTAGCGATAGGGGTCCCGGCCTCGGGTGAACACGCCACGGGCGACTTTCAGATCATGTTTTTCAACGGACTTGAACACCCGCAAGCCCGATACCGGGTCATTGCGCGACAGGATGACGACTTCAACCCGCTGGTGTTCATCGTCATTGAAGGCCAGCAGTTTTTTAACCAGTGCAAAAGCCACGCCAGGCTTGGCGGGTTCGTCGAGGCGTTCGCGCTGGAGTCGCATGTAGGCCGTGTCATCGGATGGATTGAAGACTTGGTTTTCTTCCTCCAGGTCAAACAGCGCACGCGATGAGATAGCGACGACGAGTTGGTTGTTGAGGGTGATGGCCATGGTTCATTTCACCCATTGGTTCAGTTGGATGATGGGCATCAGTACCGCCAACACAATCAGCATCACCACCAGCCCCATCGCCACAATCAGCAGCGGCTCCAGGATGGTGGCGAGTTGCATGGCGCGACGCTGAACTTCGGTGCTGAGTTGGTTGGCCGCACGCTGCAACATCACGGGCAGTTGGCCGGTTTGCTCGCCCAACCTGGCGAACATGCTGAGCAAGCCAGGGAAGCGTTTCTTTTGTGCCAGTGCGGATGCCAGCGGCGCGCCTTCGCGTACCAGAACCAAGGCGTTCAGCGCGTCTTCGCGCATGGCGCGGTTGTTCAGGGTTTCAGCGGCCGCTTGCAGTGCTTTCAGAATCGGTACCCCAGCCGAGGCGAGCATGGCGAGCGTGCTGGCGAAGCGGGCGGCGTTGTAGCCCCGGGCGAGTTTGCCAACCAGGGGTAAATTGAGCCAGGCGGCATCAAATTTTTGACGAAATGTCTCGATGGTGAGCGCCTGTCGTGCTGTGACTGCTATCAAAATAACAGCGCCCAGCATCAGCCAACCCCAGTTGCGCACCAGGCTGCTGACGTTCAGCATCAGTTGTGTCAGGAAGGGCAATGCACGTTTGCTGCCCGCGAACACGCTGGCGACTTGGGGCACCACGTAGCTGACCAGAAAGATCACGATGGCGATGGCCACCAGGGTGACGATGGCCGGGTAAAGCGCAGCACCGATCAGCTTGGCTTTCAGGGCTTGTTGCTCCTCCAAATCGTCAGCCAAACGCTCCAGCACCAGCCCCAGGCTACCGCTTTGCTCGCCTGCACCAATCACGGCACAGTAAATGTCGGTGAATTCAGCGGGGTGCTGTGACAGGGCTTTGGCGAAGGGCGCACCACCGTTGACTTCGGCACGCAGGGCGGCCACAAGGTTGCGCTGCTTTTCGTCTTCTGCTTCATCGCTCAGGGCCGTCAGTGCACGCTCCAGCGGCAAACCGGCGGCGACCAGCCCGGCGACTTGCCGCGTCCATACCGCCAAGCCGGTTTTGCTGAATACGCGGGGTGCCATCAAGCGGCCCAGCCAGCTGCCATCTGGCCCGCCGACGATGCCCGAGCGGTTGGCAGCGTCGCTGGCGCTGACGGGGGTGACGCTCAGGGGAACCAGATTTTGCAGCCGCAGTGCGCTGCGGGCGGCACGGGCGGTGTCCGCTTCTATCGTGTTTTTGCGGGTTTTACCCTCGCTGTCGAGGGCTTCATAGCTGTAGGCAGGCATGGCGGTCTTGGTTGGAGGCTGGGCTGACTTGCCGCTCAGTCCCGGGTGACGCGCAACAGCTCTTCACGCGTGGTGATGCCCTGCGCCACCAGGCGTTCGCCGTCTTCGCGCATCAGCGTCATGCCCGTGGCCAGCGCGGCGGTACGGATGTCGGCTTCCGAGGCGCGGCCATGGATTTGGGCGCGGATAGCGTCGTCGGTCACGAGCAGCTCAAACACGCCGGTACGGCCCTGGTAGCCTGTGCCGCCGCAATGGCTACAGATGGAAAACAAGTGCTTGGGCACGCTGCCAGGGAACATGGCGTCGATTTGTTCCAGGCTGTCGCCCGCGTCTGAGGTGTCGGTGGGCGCCTTGCTCAGCTTGCCCGTACCTTGGCAGGGTTGGCAGCGTTTGCGCACGAGCCGCTGGGCCAGCACGCCCAAGAGCGATGAGCTGAGCAAAAACGGCTCAATGCCCATGTCACCCAGTCGGGTGATGGCGCTGGTGGCATCGTTGGTGTGCAAAGTTGCTAGCACCAAATGGCCAGTCAGTGAGGCCTGAATGGCGATTTGTGCAGTTTCAAAATCGCGGATCTCCCCGATCATGATGACATCCGGGTCTTGCCGCAGGATGGCGCGCAGGGCTTTGGCGAAGGTCAAATCAATTTTGGCGTTGACCTGGGTTTGACCGACGCCGGGCAGTTCGTACTCGATGGGGTCTTCCACCGTCATGATGTTGCCCGCGCTGGCGTCGAGTTCTGAGAGGGCTGCGTACAGCGTGGTTGTTTTGCCAGAACCCGTCGGGCCCGTTACCAAAATGATGCCATGGGGCTGCGAAATCAGTGTTTGCAAGCGGCTGAGCGCATCGCCCTGCATTCCCACCGAGGCCAGATTGAGCGTGCCGCCGCTTTTGTCGAGCAACCGCAGCACGGCGCGTTCTCCGTGGGCACTGGGCAGGGTGCTGACGCGCACATCCACCGCGCGGGTGCCGATGCGCAGGCTGATGCGGCCATCTTGGGGCAGGCGTTTTTCGGAAATATCCAGATCGGCCATGATTTTCAGGCGCGAAATCAGCGCAGCATGCAGCGCTCGGTTGGGCTGCACCACCTCGCGCAGGCGGCCATCGACGCGAAAGCGCACGGATGAATGGCGCTCATAGGGTTCGATGTGGATGTCACTCGCACCATCGCGGGCGGCTTGCGTCAGCAGCGCGTTCAGCATGCGGATGATGGGCGCATCATCGCTGGTTTCCAGCAAATCCTCAATGGCGGGCAGGTCTTGCATCATGCGCGACAGGTCGGCATCGCTTTCGACTTCGCTGACCACCGAGGCGGCGTTGGATTCGCCGTTGGCGTAGGCTGCAGAGATGCGGTTCATCAGCGCGCCGTGGTCTTCGGTCTCGATATGCTGCACCGGGTATTTGCGCGTGACTTCGCTCAGACCGCTGGCGTTCGTGGCAGGGTGCAGCCAGAGGGTGAGCTCACCCGATTTGTCCTCCAGCAGCAACTGCTGCACGCGGGCAAAGGCGTAGGGCAGAGGGTAGCGCATGGTTATTTGGCGCCGCTTTGGCCGGGTTCGAGCGCGGGCCGGTTCGGCGACACGATGGAGGGGAATATCGGCGCTTCATTGACGGGCACCGTTTTGCTGGGCACGGGCTGCGAGGCGCGCTGTATGCCACGCATTTGCTCGTAGCGTTCGATCGACAGGGCATCGGTGCTCTCGGCGTCACGCACCACCACGGGGCGCAAAAACACCATCAGGTTGGTTTTTTTGCGCGAGCGGCTTTCGCTTTTGAACAGGTTGCCGATGAACGGAATATCAGCCGCGCCGGGTACTTTCTCCTTGTTGCCCGAGAACTCGTCTTGCAGCAAACCGCCCAGCACCACCACCGCGCCGTCGTCCACAATCACGGTGGACTCGATCACCCGCTTGTTCGTGGTCGGGCCTTGAGCGTTGTTGATGGTGGACGCCTGCACGCTGGACACCTCCTGGAACACCTGCAGTTTGATGGTGCCGTTTTCGCTGATTTGCGGCTTGATGCGCAGTGTCAGGCCGACGTCTTTGCGCTCAATGGTCTGGAACGGGTTCACCGTGCTGCCCGAGGTGCCGGTGTTGGTGAACTGGCCGGTCAGGAAGGGGCGGTTTTCACCGACGGAGATTTTGGCTTCTTCGTTGTCCAGGGTCAGGATATTGGGCGTGGACAGCACGTTGCCATCGCCCGAGCTTTCCAGAATATTCGCCAAGAAACCCAGTACATAAACGCCGTTGGTGCGGTGCGCAATGCCGAAATTGCCGCCAGTGGACGGCAGCACTTTGCCCGCGCCTGCGGCCAGCGACAAGATGTTGGCGCCGGCCACACCCGCCGTGAAATTGGTACCCAAAATACCGATGTTGCTGCCCCCAGCCTGGCCCAATGCGCCTTGCCACTGGATGCCGAAATCGGCGGCCTTTTCGGCGCTGATTTCGGCAATCAGGCTTTCCACAAACACCTGGGCACGCCGGGCATCGAGCTTGTCGATGACGGCCCGCAACTGCCGGTATTGCGGCTCAGAGGCTGTGATGATGAGGGTGTTGGTGGCCGGGTCGGCCTGGATCTGCCCGCCGGTAGACGGCTGGCTGCCACTGGCCGACGAGAACGACGTGCTGGTGGTGCTGCCACTGCTTGCGCTGGTGCCCGTGGTGCCGCCAAAGCCACTGGTGGTGGGGGCGCTGGGGGTGGTGGTGCTCAGCCCGCCAGTACTGGTGGCCGCCGATGTGCCCGAGCTGGTGAGTGCGGCGCGCAGCGTCACGGCCAGCTTGGTGGCGTCGGCGTTTTTCAGGTGGACGACGTAGATGTTGCCCGCACCACCGTTGTTCAGGTTGTTCGGCTGGTCGAGCTTGGCCACGAGCGACTTGACCAGCGCCACGCGGGCCGGGTTGGCCGCACGCAAGATCAAGCTGTTGCTGCGCGGCTCTGCGACCAGCGTGGTGCGGTAGGCTGTATCGGCTTGGCCAGCACCCGCCGCACCAGGTGTGGCGCCGGACTCAATCAGTTTGCCCACCAACACGGCCATATCGGACGCAATGGCGTGCTTCAGCGGGATGACCTCCACATCAGAGGCGTTCGACACGTCCAGCGCGGCCACGATGCGGGCGATGCGTTGCAGGTTTTCGGCGTAATCGGTGATGACCAGCGCGTTGGTGCCGGGGTTCACGTTGATGGTGTTGTTGGGGCTGATGAGGGGCCGCAAAACCGGTACCAGGTTGTTGGCACTCTCAAAGTTCAGCTGGAAAATTTGCGTTTGTATCTGGCTGCCCGTGCCCTTGACGGCACCGACCGACACGGGCCCGCCTTGCAGCTTGGCATCAGCCTCGGGTACCACCTTGTATAGCCCGGACGATTCCACCACGGTAAAGCCTTGCAGCCGGATGATGGCCAAGAACTGGTTGTAGGCGACCTGTGGCGTCACGGGGCGCTCGGTGTTCATGTTGATGTTGCCTTTGACGCGTGGGTCAATCACCATGTTGCGCCCTGTCATCACACCCACGGCACGGGCCACGGCGTCAATTTCAGCATTCACAAAGTTCAGCGTCACAGCCTCTCCGGGCTTGAAGCTGGCCAGCGGCGCAGCGGAATCGCTGCCGCTTGCACGGGCGGTGTTGCTGTTGCTGGCTGGTGCTGGCAGCGGTGCCGGGTTGCCCTGCACCACGGGCGGTGTACCGGGCGGAGGTGCCATTGGCATGATGCCGGGGGTAGCAGGTTGTGCTTGTGCATTAAAAAGGCCTGTAGAGCAAGCCAGTAGGGCACTGAAAGCTATAAATAGCGTAGCGTTTTGAGAGGAAGAGCGCGTCATAGACCTAACCCACAGTGATGATGGAGCGTGCGCCATCGCGCCTGCCGATGATGTTCAATAAATTCGCCAGTGCGGCTTCGCGGTCAGGTGCTGCGGTGGCAAAGCCCGAAAAGTGCAGCCGCCCGCCGCCCCATTGGCCGTCACCCGTCAAGCGCAAGCTGCCGTCCAGCGTCTCCAGATGCAAGGCGGTGACGGCCCCGCCGGTCAGGCTAAAACGGTAGCTGCCCATGGGCCGCAGGGTGGAAAGGCGAGAGGAAATGTGCCGCGCCTCGATGTGGGCGCTGCCTGCCAGCGCCAAGCGGCCTTGCACGATATCCGCCGTGAAGCCTTGGGTCGACAGCTGCAAATCGCCATCGGGCTGCAAGGTGTTCCACGGTGTGCCCAGACCTGACAGCAGCGCAGCGGGCCAGTGGGACTGGCTGTCTGACAGCAGCACGCTGGCGCCCGCCCAGCGTGGCAAGACCTTCAGCGTCAACCCTTGAGGTGTGCAGCAGGCGGCGTCCACCCAGGCGCTCACGCCATTCCAGTGGGGCGAAAGCTGCCACGACACCCGCCCTGGCAGTGCCGCTGCATCGCGGCTGCCCGCACCGCCGCTGAACACCAGTTGTGCCGAACCTCGCCACACTGTGCCCTGTGGCCCTGCCAGCACGACACGGCCATCGGTCAATGACAGCAACGCGCTGGCAAGCCACGCCGCAGGCGCAAACCAGGACACGGCGAACGCGATGCCCAGAACGGCACCTGCCAGCGCTGCTCCCCAGGGCGTGCGGGTACGCGGCCCTTGGCGCTGGTGCCGGGCAGACGGGCGTGCAGCAGACCGGATGGACGGCTGCTTCATGGCAGTCGCAGCACCACAAGGCCATCCCAGCCGGGCGTGGTTGCCACAGCCGTCGGGGTGGCCGCCGCGCTGCGCGTCAGTTTGGCTTCAACGGGCAGGGCATGGGCATTGGCCCGCGCCTGCGCCAGCCATTGCGCCAGTGCATCGGGTGAGGTGCCTTTCAGCGTCACGGTGATGCGATCGCCGACCGCATTCACCTGCGCGGTGCTGCCCAACCGCTGCTTGGCCGAGGCCTCCAGGGCTTTCAAGGCTTCGGTGCTGGTCAATTTGGGTTGTGATTTCAGCGCTTGGGCTTCGCTTTGCAAACCCTGCATGTGTTGCAACTGGCTGTCGAGTGCGATACGTTGGGTGCTGGCACTGCGCAGGGTTTGCAAGGCGGGGCTGAGTGCCACCCACCATAGCAAGCCCACACCCAGCACCCAAGCGGCTACGCTCAGACCCAGGCGCTCACGGGGCGCAAGTGCCGCCCAGCGTTGCTGGAGTTGGCCGAGTGAGCCGCTTGGCGCTGCTTTGCCGGAGGGGGCTGCGTTCATGGCGTCACTCCGGTCGTTGGCGTGGAGGGGGCAATATTGACCTGCAGGTTTTCGCCATCCATGCGCAGCGCGTAGCCCTGGGGTTCCAGCCGGGTTTTCAGGTCTTGCAGTTTGCTGTCGGTGATCCCCGCACCCGCCAGCCTTAACTCACCGTCGGCGTAATCCAGGCGTATCAATGGGAAGCTTTCGTTGGGCGACAGGCCACTGCCCACGGCGGTCAGCAGGTTTTCCAAATCCTGGCGGGCAGTAGCGCCGGCGTTTTGCCGCAGCAGCGCCACTTCACGGGCCATTTGAACCGGGGCGTCCACCACCACCTTGACTTGGGGGAAGGTTTGCGTCAGCACCGCCTGTATATCGGCACGGCGCTGTGTGAGGGCTGTTTTTTCTTTCCAGGCCCAGGTGTTCAAACCGATTAAATTGGCGGCAATCAGCACTGGCAGTGCCCAGCGCGCGGCTCGCCAGCGCGGGGCGTGCAGCAGCTCCAACCTTGCATCGTTAAGGCGTTTGAGGAAGCGCTGGTGGTTGGAGTTGGCCAGGTCAAACTGTGCCAAATCCCAGGGCGATTGCAGTGTTTGTACCCAGCGCTCAGGGGCTTGCTGTAAGCGCACCCTGTCGGGGAAGAGGCGGCTGGCCAATGCCATGACCGCTGGTTCGGCCAGCACGGTGGTGGGGGCATCGGTTTGGGCGATGAACCGTGCCGCTACCACGGGCAGCAACGGCAGCACGCTCACGCCGCTGGTGTGTGCCTGCACCAGCCAGGCTTCGCCTGGCTCCCCCAAGGCGTACAGGGGGGTGTCAAAGGCGGTGTGGGGGGGCGTGTTGTCATCCGATAGCAGTGGTGCGAATTCCGGCACGATGCGCGACACTGGGCGACCAGCGGCTTCCAGCGGGCCCAGGCAGGCTTTGAGCCATGCTTTGTCACAGACCGCCACCCACACGGGCTTGCCTGCTGTGGCCTGGGGGGCCAGCGCGAAATGCAGGGTCTGTGCCTCGTCGAGCAGCCGTTCTTCTAGCAGGCCTTCGAGCACCGTGCGCAGCCGGGCGGCACCGCTATTCAGCGTGCCCCTGGGCAGCTCAATCCGGTGCCATGAGAGAGCGCGCACCGGCACCACGGCCACCACATCGTGGCCCACGCCGGTAGGGGGCAGGGTGCTGGCAGTGGCGCCGCCATAGGTCAGCAGCGTTTGGCCGTCACGGCTTTGCGCATACCGGTATTCGGTCGCCAAGCCGGGCGGTGTTGCGGGGAGGTAAACAATCAGAACAGACATACGTGGGGTGGATTGTAGGGACGCGACTTGCCGCTGTGAGAGGCCGCTTCAGCGGCGGGTCTCTGGCGTTGTGACCAGGTTGGGCGTGATGCGTTCCCGACGCAGGATGCGCACCTCCAGCCCATCGCGTTGCACCAGCGACTGCTCTTGCACCACGCCACGCGGGGTACGCAACTGGCCGCGCACTTCGAAAAACCGTGTGTTGACGCTGTGTTCGGTCGCGTTCAGTTCAATGCCGGTGATCAGGGCCGTGACGTTGGCCAGCGTTTTGAACGGTGTGCGTTCACGCTCGCTCACCAGCCGTTGCGCGCGCGCCATGTCTAATCCTGTGACTGCGGCGTAAATCACTTCGGCGGACGCGGTGTTCAAGTTCACTGCTGTGCGGCTGGGCAGCACCACCACATAGGGTTGCAGCACGGCGATGGTGAGGGGTGTGAGGCCCAGCCACGTCAGCTCGGGCAGGCGCTGGGGCAGCAGTGGGGACTGTGTGCCTGCTGTATTTTCGGCGCTGGTGTCCAGGGCCAGGCGCAGGTTGCTGGCGAGGGTGTTCAGCTCGGACGAGGACAGGCCCAGCAATTCAAACAAGCGCGTGAAGCTGGCCAATCCGGCCGGGCTGATTTTGTTGCCGTCCACCAGGTTCATCAGGTTCAAGCGTGCCTGCAAATCGTTGATCCCCCCGGAAAGAAAGCTCTCGGTCGCGCTGTCCCCGGTGTCGGTACTGGCGCTGGTGTCCGCTGCAGCCAAAAAGGTAGACAAGCGCGATTCGGCCAAGGGCACCGCCCAGGGTTCGCTCAGGTCGTCTGCGCCGCCGTTGCGGGCGTCTTCACGCAAGATGAGGCGTGCCCAGTCCAGCGCGCCCGTCAGCACCCAGGCGTTTTGCGTACGGGCACGCTCTGCGGATTCGATCTCTACGCTGCGCCACTGCTGCCACATGGCCGCGCTGGCTATGGTGGCGACCAAGGTGACGGTGAGCATGGCGGCGAGCAGGGCTGCTCCTTTTTGCTGTTTCATCCCTTGCCTCCGCTCATGGTGGGGCGGACCCAATCGACGGTCAATTTGCCACCCAGCGGATGGTTGGATGGCAGCGTTAGCACCAGCCGCACACCATCGGGCATGGTCACATCGGTCGCTGCTCCCGTTTGTCCGTTGCTGTCGCTGGAAAACGGGCTGCTCCAGGCGTTGCCCCGGTAGTAAAACACTTGCCATTCGCTGAGGGCGCTGAGCTGTACTTCCCGGTTTTTGTCATCGTCACTGGGGTTGCGCGCCCAACTGGCCGCCCGGGTCCAGGCGGTTTGCAGATCGCCCCGGTTAAGCAGGGGCGGCGACTGCCAGCGCAGCCACTGGGTTTGGCCGTTCACCACGCGCGTCGTCCAGCCCACCACCAGCAGGCCGTCAGCGGGTGCCGAGAGGCTGCGGCGTGTCATGCGCAGCACTTGGCCGTTCCAGTCCAGCGGAGGCAGGGTGCTGATTTGCACCAGCGCGTCCAGATCCGCGCTCCACTGGCCCAGGGTGGACTGGGTGACCACAATCTGGTCAGCACGGATTTGCGTCGTGGTTTGTGCCCGAACCATACCGTCCAGCCCGCGCCAACTGAGGATGGCGATCAAGGCCAGCACGCTGATCGCCACCATCAGCTCAATCAGTGTGAAACCCTTGCTGGGTGTGCTGTAAAAGCTCCTATTTTTATAGCGTTTCATCAATAGCGCCCCACCACGGTCGAAAAGCGCAACAGGCTGTAGCCGCCCTGTGCGACCTGCGCATCCACCCGCCTGAAGCTGGGATTGGGTGTGGGGCGCACAGTGAGGTTGACATCGAACACACGCTCTGACTGCGTACAGCTGGCGGTGCTGTCACCCACCGGCGGCATTTGGGGCGACAGGCGAACCTGTACCAGCGCGTTGTCAGCGCAGAGTTGCGCCAGCAGCATGTCGGATTGGCGCTGGGCGTTGTTGACAAGTGCGCCGGTGGCCTGCAGCCCTGCAATCAGCGCGATGGCAACGATGGCCAGGGCCACCAGGACTTCAATCAAGGTGAAGCCGTTGTGACGGGACAGGCGCAATCGCCTCAAGAGTCTCAAGGCACACCCGCTTCGCTGTTCAGCACGCCAAAGGGCCGCAGCCCATCGGTGCCAATCGCCACTGTGCGGCCTGCGTTGCTGCGGCTGGTCAGCACGATGGTTTGCTTCCCAATCAAGGGTTCTGGCCCCAAGGTGATGGTGCGCTGGGTGCTTTGCACGGCGGTATCGGTGTTGAGCCAGTTGTCTGGCAAGGTTTTGGGCGGCAAGCCTTCAAAGCGAAACCCTTGGGGGTTCGCTACCCAGCGCACCGGCACGCCGCTGCTGCGGGACTGGGCACGGGCCGACTCCAGCAAGGCCGACAGCCGGGCCGCTTCACGCTCTAACTGGGATTGCGTACCGTCGCGCAGGGCAAAGGCGACACCCGCCGTACCCAGGGCGATGATGGCGACGACCACCAGCAGCTCAAGGAGGGTGAAACCCTTTGGCTTGATGCGCACCGGAAAATTCTGGCTACTGCCAGGAGCCTACATCCGCGTTTTTGCCTTCGCCACCAGCTTGGCCGTCTGCCCCGAAAGACATCACATCAATCTCGCCTTTCACGCCAGGGTTCAGGTACTGGTAGGCACGGCCCCACGGGTCGTTGGGCAGTTTTTCCAGGTAGGGCTTCCAGTTGGATGGCATGGGCGCGGCGGTGGGTTTGGCAACCAGCGCTTGCAGACCCTGCTCACCCGTGGGGTAGCGCAGGTTGTCTAGCTTGTAAAGCTTGAGGGCTTGTGTCAGGTTGCTGACATCGGTGCGCGCAGCGGTGACGCGGGCATCGTCGGCGCGGTCGAGCACATTGGGCACGATCAACGCGGCCAGCACGCCGATGATGACCAGCACCACCATCAGTTCGATCAAGGTGAAGCCTCGCTGTACAAAGCGGCGCAGCGAGGGGCTGCGTGGCGCGCCTGAAAGGCTGGAAGGGGGGCGGGCAAATGGGGTCATTGCTAAGGTCTCGGGGCTGTGGGTCTTCAACAATCTTCCATGATAATCGCCCTATGCTGGCCCACCTGTTTCATGTCCTTGTCTTTCGTGTTGTGACCTTCGCCGTCTGGGCCTTGGCCGCCGCCAGCGTGGCCTACTGGGGGCTGAAGCTCTGGGCTGCACCTGCGCCGAGCATGACTGCTGCCGTGGCCAGCCCTAAAGGCCTGGAAGCCGATCCTGCGCTTATTGCAAGGGCGTTGGGTGCTATGAAATACGAAGCGCTAGTCGCCCAGGCTGTGCCCTTGTCTTCCCGGTTTACGCTGGCGGGCATGGTGGCAGGCCGATCTGAGGGCGGCGTGGCGTTGATTGCTGTGGACGGTAAACCCGCCAAGCCGGTGCGGGTAGGCGGCAAAGTGGACGACGGGCTGGTGTTGCAGAGCGTCGAGGCACGCCGTGCAACCTTGGGCGAGACGGTGAATGCGCCCGCACTGTTTGTGCTGGAACTGCCGAGCGCTAAAAAATAGCGACTCGCCGTTTGCCAGACCTGCAAGCCTCTTCAGGCCTTCAAAAACAAGCGGTAGGCCGGGTTGTTGGTTTCTTCCTTGTACGGGTAGCCCAGCGTTTCCAGGAACTCGTCAAACGCACGGGTATCCGCTTCGGGCACCTGCATCCCCACCAAAATTCGCCCGTAATCCGCACCCTGGTTCCGGTAGTGAAACAGGCTGATGTTCCAGCCAGGCTGCATCAGGTTCAAAAATTTCAGCAATGCACCGGGCCGTTCGGGGAAGACAAAGTGCAGAAGCCGCTCATCTTTTGAGAGCAAAGAATGGCCACCCACCATGTGACGGATATGCTGCTGAGCCAAATCATCGTGCGTCAGATCAAGCGCTTCAAAACCATGCTGGGTAAAGTTTTGGGCCAGATGTGCTGACTCACCCGGCCCTTGTGTGGTCAGGCCGACAAACACGTGGGCTTGGTGCGCGTCGTTGATGCGGTAGTTGAATTCGGTCACATTGCGCGGACCACCGGGCATGTCACCGATCAGCGTGCAAAAGCGTTTGAAGCTGCCGCGCTCTTCCGGCACGGTCACGGCCAACAGCGCTTCGCGTGATTCGCCCACCTCAGCCCGCTCAGCAACGAAGCGCAGGCGGTCAAAATTCATGTTCGCCCCACACAAAATGGCGGCGTAGGTCTCTCCCTGGGTCTGGTGCTGGGCCACATACTGCTTGATCGCTGCCACCGCCAGTGCCCCCGAGGGCTCCACAATGCTGCGGGTGTCCACAAAAACGTCTTTGATGGCCGCGCACACGGCATCGGTGTCCACCACCACGTAATCGTCCACCAACTCGCTGGCGATACGGAAGGTTTCTTGCCCCACCAGTTTGACGGCAGTGCCGTCCGCGAACAGGCCCACATCGGCCAGCGTCACGCGCTCTTTGGCATTGACGGATTGCAGCATGGCGTCAGAGTCGTTGGTTTGCACACCAATCACCTTGATGCGCGGGTCAATCGCCTTGATGTAGTTCGCCACACCCGAGATCAAACCACCACCGCCTATGGCAACAAACACCGCATCCAGCTTCATCGCCTGGCCGTCCTCGGTGCGCAGGCTTTGCACTTGGCGCAGCATTTCCATCGCGATGGTGCCTTGGCCTGCGATCACGTCCGGGTCGTCAAAGGGGTGGACGAAGGTCAGGCCTTCTTGCTTTTGCAGAGCGAGCGAATGGGTGTACGCGTCCGAAAAGCTGTCGCCAAACAGCACCACTTCACCGCCAAAGCCTTTGACGGCATCAACTTTGACTTTCGGCGTGGTGGTCGGCATCACAATCACGGCCCGCACTTTGAGTTTTTTGGCACTCAGTGCCACGCCCTGCGCATGGTTGCCGGCCGAGGCGCAAATCACGCCCTTGTTGAGTTCAGTGGGGCTGAGGTGCGCCATCTTGTTGTAAGCCCCGCGCAGCTTGAAGCTGAACACGGGCTGCGTGTCTTCGCGTTTGAACAGCACGGTGTTGTTCAGCCGGCGGCTCAGCGTGGTGGCTGTTTCCAGTGCGGACTCCACCGCCACGTCGTAGACACGGGCGGTGAGGATTTTTTTCAGGTAATCGGCAGGAGTGAGGGGCGTGAGGGCAGTGGGCATGGCATATCCTTGAGGCCGCGATGATAGTGCAGGGCAAAAAAAAGCCCCGAGCTTTGCAGCTTGGGGCTTAATCCACCTTTTCAGAGGGTGGAGGAGACAATCGGTGCATGAAATTTCATGCGTGAATGCAGTGTAGCGCGAAAAATGTTGCATTGCAGCAAGTATGGTCAATTCGGCTCAACTTTAGAGTCACCAACCCAAGGAACAAGTGATGGAATGCACAGTTAGCTGGACAGGTAACGCGGGAACCCGCTCAGGCATGGGCTTTGTGGCCGAAACCGGCAGCGGCCACGTCGTCGCCATGGACGGCGCTCCTGATGCGGTCAAACCTGAAAACGGCGGCCAAAATCTCGCTCCCCGCCCCATGGAGCTGGTGTTGGCGGGTACCGGTGGTTGCACGGCGTATGACGTGGTGCTGATTTTGAAGCGCGGGCGGCACGACGTGCGCGGTTGCACGGTCAAGCTCACGTCCGAGCGGGCAGACGTTGATCCGAAGGTGTTCACCAAGATCAACATGCATTTCACGGTGACGGGCAAGGCTATTCCTGCTGTGGCGGTTGAACGCGCTATCGCCATGAGCCACGACAAATACTGCTCGGCCAGCATCATGCTGGCGAAGACGGCGGAGATTACGACGAGCTTTGAGCAGGTAGATGTTTGATTGTTAAGGGTTTTCAGAGTAAATGCAAAAAAGTCGATTTAACTCTGAAAACTGCAGGGTGACTGTACTTACCGCCGCAGCGCCGTGAACGCCGCAAATTCCCAGCGCCGCATCGCCAGCAGCAGCGTGTAGCCCTCACGGTCTTTCTCGCCCAGTTTTTGGTCTGCCAAATGCTGCTGCGCGAAGTCTTGCGCCACGCTTTGCATGCGTTCCATGAACGCCGGGGCCAGGCTTTTGCTGACCGAGCCATGCACCAGCAGCAGCCCTTGGTCTGCACCGTCAAAGCTGCCTGCAAAGTAATCCAGCAGCGCATGGTCGCGGAAGAACTCCATCACCGGGCCGTGCGGCCGCCAGCGGAAGGTCTTGGCCAGCTTCAGTCGGTAGCGGTTCAGCGGGCGCAGCTCGATGATGCCGATGCGGTCAAGCTGCGCCAAACAGGCGATGCCCTCAGCCTCGCTGATGCGGTACTGCGCCACGATTTGCTCCAGCGTCCACAGGCTCAGCACGCTGATCGCCACCAGCAGCAGTTTTTTGTCGACCACGACGGCCCGCTCTTGGGCCTGTGTCAGCTCGCTCAGCAGCGGCTGCGCATCGGCCACTCGGCGGGCTAAATCAGCGAAATCGAGCTTCAGTGCCCGGCAGATAGCGTCAATGCGAGAGAGCGGCATATCGCCCTTGGCCAGCATCCGCTTCACGCTGGATTCGGCTAAATCCAGCTTCACAGCCAAGTCGGCGTAAGTCATCTGGGCAGTCTTCAGCTCTTTTTTGAGGGCCAAGACGAGATCGGCGGTGGTGCTCATGGTGGGTGATGTGGTGATTGGGTATCGTTTAAGAATACTTTAAATCCTAAAAATTAACACTGTGGCGGTATGCAATCCTTTTGCATGGCATCTAGGCGCAAAGTCGAGGCTCCACTGCACGACTTCACCATGACAACCTCGCCACCCCTCACCTCTCGCGAACGTGCCCTGGCTATCGCCTGCGTCGGTTTGCTCCTCATCGCCAGCTTCGCCTCCGCCGTTCCCCAAAGTGCCACCTACCACCACTTTGCCGACCAGCGTGGCTGGCTGGGCGTACCCTTTGCGCTCGATGTGCTGAGTAACCTGCCGTTTGCACTGTGGGGCATTGGGGGGCTGGTGGGCGGTCATCGCTTGCTACGGGCTTGCCAAAGTGTTTGAACTGGCCGATCACAGCCTTTTTGCGCTGACCGCACAGAGCGTGTCGGGCCATACGCTCAAGCACTTGGTGGCGGGTTGCGCTGCATGGCCGGTGTGTGCTGCACTGTGGCCGCGCCGTCACCACCCTGCTGCACAATCGCCGGGCACTCGGCGAGGTGTGAATGCACCTCGGCCCCTTCAGCGTTCTCGCCCTGTTTGAACTTCCTGAACTTTTCGCTTATCTCGTTACGAAAGCTCTTCGCATGACTTCCTCCGCCACAGTTTTTTCTGCTGCCCCGGAACCCGACACGCACCCGAACCAGTTCGCCCTGCTCAAGCAGCGCCGCTTTGCGCCCTTTTTCTGGACGCAGTTCTCCGGCGCGGCGAACGATAACCTGTTCAAGTTCGCTTTCACGGTAATGGTCACGTACCAGCTCAGCGTGGATTGGCTTCCGCCTGCGATGGCGGGGCTGGTGATTGGGGCGCTGTTCATCTTGCCGTTTTTGCTGTTCTCGGCCACCAGTGGGCAGTTGACGGACAAGTACGACAAGACCCGGGTGATTCGTTTTGTGAAGAACTTGGAGGTGGTCATCATGCTGATTGCCGCCTACGGTTTTATCAACCACAACGTCCCCGTGCTGCTACTCTGCACCTTTTTGATGGGCGTGCATTCCACGCTGTTTGGCCCGGTCAAGTTCGCCTACCTGCCCCAGGTGCTGAGCGAACGCGAGTTGACCGGCGGTAACGGCATGGTGGAGATGGGCACCTTCGTCGCTATTTTGATGGGCAATATCATTGGTGGACTTTTAGTGGCTGTACCGCAGGTGGGATCGGCGTATGTAGCTATTATTTGTGTAGCGGCTGCCGTGGTGGGGCGCCTGGTTGCACAGTTCATCCCAGCCAATCCTGCCACCGACCCGGGTCTGAAAATCAACTGGAACCCTGTCACCGAGACCTGGCGCAATCTGATGCTGGCACGCGAGAACATCGTCGTGTTCCGCTCGCTCTTGGGGATCAGTTGGATGTGGTTTTTTGGTGCGGTGTTTTTGAGCCAATTCTCCAGCCTCGCCAAGGATGTGCTGCACGGCAACGAGCAGGTGGCGTCGCTGCTGCTGGTGGTGTTTTCTATCGGCATTGCCACTGGCTCGCTGTTGTGCGAAGTGCTGAGCCGCCGTCAGGTGGAAATCGCGCTGGTGCCGCTGGGTGCTATCGGCATGAGCGTGTTTGCCATCGACCTGTACTTTGCCTCGCGCGGTCTGCCCGCCGCTGAGACGATGGGCGTGGGCGCGTTCATCGCCATCTCGGCCCATTGGCGTGTGATGGCGGATTTGGCCTTGCTGAGCCTGTTCGCTGGTTTGTACAGCGTGCCCATGTACGCCCTCATCCAGATGCGCAGCCAGCCCACGCACCGTGCCCGCATCATCGCGGCGAACAACATCCTGAACGCGCTGTTCATGATCGCCAGCTCCGTCATTGCAGGAGCCCTGCTGGGCGCGCACTTCACGATTCCCGAAATCTTCTTGTTCACGGGCATCGCCAATGCGGTGGTGGCCGCGTACATCTTCTTGCTGGTACCCGAGTACCTGCTGCGCTTTGTGGCCTGGGTGATGACGCACATGGTGTACCGCTTCAAGGTGACGGGCGAGCAGCACATTCCCACCGAGGGCGCGGCAGTGCTGGTGTGTAACCATGTGAGCTTCGTCGATGCCGTGCTGTTGATGGCAGCCAGCCCGCGCCCGATTCGCTTTGTGATGGACCACCGCATCTTCCAGGTTCCTGTGCTGGGCTGGTTGTTCCGCTTGGCCAAAGCCATCCCGATTGCGCCGCAAAAGGAAGACGCCGCCCTGTACGAAGTCGCCTTTGCACGCGCTGCCGAGGTGCTGCGCGAGGGCGATTTACTGGCCATTTTCCCTGAAGGCGGCATCACCCAAGACGGGACGCTGCAACCCTTCAAGGGCGGCATCATGAAGATCCTGGAGAGGGCCAACGTGGATGGCATCACCCCGCCAGTGATCCCGATGGCGCTGACGAACCTGTGGGGTTCGTATTTCAGCCGTGTGGAGCAGGGTGGCGCGATGGTGCGGCCCTTTCGGCGCGGGATGTTCAACCCGGTGGGGTTGAATGTGGGCGCGGCGGTGAAGGCGAAAGACCTGAATCCTGATGCCTTGCGCCATGCCGTCGCTGGTTTGTTGTCAGTCTGATAAAAGGGTTTTCATGAGCAAATCATTGCGCTTGTCTGAAAAATGGTTCCACCGTGGCCTGTGGCTGGTGGCGGTTATTTTTGGTGGATTTTTAACCGGACTGGGCGGCACCATCGTGGCGGATTTGCCGCAGGTGGAGCAGCACAAGGTATTGGCCGATTTCATCGCTGACCGTCCCGCTGCGGAGCGTTTGCGCTTGGACATCAAACAAGCAGCGCAGGCATCGTCCCAGGCTTGAGCCGCCCTCAAGCAAGCGCAGCTCAAGCACCAAGCCGCACAATCTGACGTGGAAGCGGCGCAAGAAACCTTTGACAACTGGGTGTCCACCCGCCGCGCCACCCAGCAGTCTGCGCAAGATGCAGAATTGGTAGCCCGCACGGCGGCGCTTGAAAAACTCAGAGCCACTGAGCGCACCGCCAAAGCCGCTGTAGAAGCCCAAGAGCAGGCGCATTTGGATGCAGAGCAGCGCGAAAAACAAAAAACCGCTGAGCTGGGGGTGATGGAAAACGCCGCCAGAGTCGGGCTGTATGCCGAGCTGCGCAGCCAAGCGCTGCGAGTGTTTGGCTACCGCTTGGCGCTGTGTTTACCGCTGCTGGGAGTGGCCGGGTGGTTGTTTGTCAAAAAGCGCAAAAGCCCCTATTGGCCTTTCGTGTGGGGCTTCATCTACTTCGCCTTGGTGGCCTTCTTTGTCGAACTGGTGCCCTACACGCCCAGCTACGGCGGCTACGTGCGCTACATCGTCGGCATTGTGATGACGGTGCTGATAGGCCGCTACGCCATCGTGGCGCTCAACCGCTACATGGAGCGGCAAAAGCTGGCAGAACAGCAACCCGCCGTGCAGCGCCGCGAAGAACTCAGCTACGACGTGGCCCTGACCCGCTTGGGCAAATGCGTGTGCCCAGGCTGCGAGCGCCCGGTGGATGTGAAAAACGACAAGATCGACTTTTGCCCGCACTGCGGCATCGGCTTGTTTGACCTCTGTGGCAGTTGTACCACCCGAAAAAGTGCGTTTGCCCCGTTTTGCCATTCATGCGGAACGCGGGCTCGGGCTGTCGTTTGATGCTCTGGAAAAATACAAAAAGTACCGTTTAAAGATACTTATAAGGTGAATATGAGGTATTTCGATGAAATTCAGGTTCTTTCGATGCGCCGCAAGGCATCATTCGTTCGACGCTTTGAGAGCGTCCATGATGTAGTCCTTTAGGCGAGAGATGCTTAACCCAATGGGGCTTAATCTGAAGCTTCCCGTTCAGTGCCGTGTGCCGCACCTGAATTTTTGTTCCATAACGTTACTGCCCTGTTAAAAAATCCTGAAAGGTGAGTCATGGCTGCATTTTTTGTTCCTACTTTGAAAACTATAGCCCTGAAAATTGGACTGATGGTTGTAGTTTCTGCAACCTCACTTGCTATAGCTCAAGATGACACTTTGGCAAAAGAGAAGGCGGTTGAGCGGTACGTAAATACCAGCAGCTCTGAGGCTATATATCAGCAAATAATCTTGTATGTAGCCAGTGAAAATCAACCCAATGATGGTGCTTTGCGTAGGATTTTGGAATCTAAAGAAGCATTTCAAGTTTATAAAGACCTATCGAAAGAATCGCTTATCCGAACTTTTAGCTTGGATGAGCTCAATGCGATGGCTGATTTTTATGGTTCCGTGCATGGCGTAAGTGCATCTAAAAAAATGGTTGCTTATGCGACGGTGGAACTGTCACGCATCGCGCAAGAGTTTTCCGATCGTCTAAAGCAACGACTTAAAGAAGTGCCTAAATGACGGATCCCCTCGCCCTGTTTTGTCATACCTGTGGTGTACGTGCCAGTGCGCTGACGTAGGAGGCAAACTTTGCAAGCGAATAACATCAAACCTACCTTCACCGCGTTAATGCGCAACTCACCGTTGGTTGGACTTGAATTGGATTTCAGCCGACTGAGCGATAGCATTTCTCCCTCATTGCTTCCCCCGCTAAACGGAGCCACGACCATGTCAACCGCACCTACCACCACCACAGCCACCCCCAGCTTCCAGCTTACCCCGCCCGAGGTCTTGACCCCACTCGCGCCCGAGATCGCCAACAGCGCCGTCCCGCTCAAGCCCGAACTCAAAACCGCTGTGGACGACCAGGTTGAGCGCTTCGTCGCTGCGCTGCTGACCGAAGATCTGCACACCGAGGCCTTCAAAGCCAAGCTTGACAGTGCGTTCCAGCTCGGCAAAGAAGAAATCTCTATCGCCTCCAGCCTGATGCAAGGTCGCTTCATGCAGCGTAACTTTGTGGGCGTGGAGGACACCAGCGCGTTCAAGGCGATCCAGGACATGCGCGGGCATCTGGACGAGTTGAACCCTGGCAAACAAGGCGATTTGTTCCAGCCGCAAAAGCTGCTGGGCATCATCCCGTTTGGCAACAAGTTGCAGTCGTACTTTCGCAAGTATGAGAGCGCCGGTGCGCAGCTCCAAAAAAGTATGCAGCAGCTCTACGCCGCCCGCGACGACATGCAGCGCGATGTGGTCGAAGTGGAAGCGGTGCGCACCAAGCTGTGGGACGCGATGCAGCGCTTGGGCGGAGCGATTCACTTTGCTGAAAAGCTCGACACCCAAATCGCCACCAAAGTCACCAGCCTGCAAGCCATCGACCCCGAGCGGGCCAAGGCTTTGCAGCAAGAGGTGCAGTTCTACGCCCGGCAAAACCTCACCGACATGCTGACCCAGCAAGCGGTGTGTACCAACGGCTACTTGGCGCTGGACGTGCTGAAAAAGACGGGCCGCGAGATGATGAACGGCTGCACCCGCGTCGCCACCACCGGCATGAGCGCACTGGCCGTGGCGCAGACCGTGGCGCGGGCCACGGGTAACCAGATTGCGGTGATGGACATGCTGACCGGTGTGAACACCAGCATCGAAAACCTGATCGCCGAGACGGGTCGCCAGCTCAACACCCATGTGGAGCGCACCGCGCAGTTTTCGTCCAACCCCATGATCGGCATCGACAAAATCAAGGAGATGTTCGACCAGACCTTCAAGGCCATGGACGCGATGGACAGCTTCCGCGCCAAGGCCATCGACGTGATGGGACAGAACAACGCCCTCATGCAGCAGCAGCTAGCGCTTTCCGCCCAGTACGTTGACCGCGTGCGCCAGCAAAAGGCACGTGAGGCGACGAAGGTGGCGATGAGCGGGCCCGTGGCGCTGTAACACCTGCCTGCACATTTCAAAAACCATAGCAAACTCTGAAGGAAACACGATGGCAAGCCCCAAATACATCATGCAGCGCGACACCAGCGGCTGGCGCACGTAAGTCTGGATCTCGTTCGCCGCCGCCATCGGCTCGTGCGCCGCAGGCGTGCTGCAACTCCCCAGCCTGGAGCTTGACCGCGCGTTCCTGGCGATTGGTCTGTTCTTTTGCCTGTTTTCCACCTTCACGCTGGCCAAAACCATCCGCGACAACCGCGATGGGCAGGTCGACACCGGCTCGTGGGTGATTACCGTGTGGGTGGCCTTCGCCGCCGCCTTCTCCCTGACCGCCTGGGGTCTGTGGCGCATGAAGATTGACGACTGGCAAAAGGGTTACATGGTGGTGAGCTGGTTGTTCCTGGTCAGCAGCACCTTCACCGTGGCCAAGACGGTGCGCGACAACCACGAGGCCGATTTGATGGACAGAGGCGGCGCACCCGCATTGGAGCAAGACACGCAATAAACCCGATGGCGCACCGGTAAGGGTATGGTTTGCTATTGAATATGTAGCTGTCTATGCCCATCCAGTATGCACACAGGGCCATTTGGGTTTGAAGAATACGGGGCTGCTACCCGCCAGAATGCTTGGCCCGCAAAAACCGCTGCTGCTGTTGCAAGGCTTCACTCGTGACCTGCGCCAGCAACGCTTCGCGGCGTGACAGCTCTGCTTGAAGCTGGCTGAGCTGGTCGCCCAGCATGTCCAGCGCCGAGGCACCGTCCACCATCGCCACCATCGCCACCATCCGCTGTGCAGTGGGCACTTGGGGCGCGAGGTGAGCCAACACGGTGTCCAGCGCTGTCAAGGCTTGCGGCTCGAAGGCAAGTGAAGTGACGGCTGTACCGCCCGCACCGGCGAAGCCTGCAGCCCGGCGATCAACAAACCCGCACCGGATAGCGTCAACCCCAAAGCCAGGGCGATGGTGGCGGTTGACCGGGCCTGCCGCGCTGGCGTAGCGCTGCCGGTCAGGCGCTGCTGTGGCTACCGGGGAGAGATCGTGTTTGGAACTTTTCATGCAAAAACTGGGAATGGTTCAAAAACGCCTGCGCATCCTGGCTGGCCAGATCGTTGGTGAGTTGGCGCACCTTGCCGCTCAGGTCGTCCAGCGTCAGCTTGAAGGTGTCTTGCGCCGTTTTGCCATTGCTCAAGGCTTGCGTGGCGGCGAACTGCTTGGGGATCGACAGGTAAGTTTTGAGCGCATCCGGCAGGTAACTGAGCGCAATATGCCGGGCGTGGAAGCCCTCTTCCAGCGACAACTGGCCCTTGCTGCGCTCCCACTGGTCGAGCAAGGTGCTCAACTGCTGGCACAGCCCCAGCACCTGCGCTTGCAGGGACGCACTCAGGCGGTTGTCGGGGTTGTAGTTGACGAGCTGCTGCACCGCAGACAGCGCATGGCCCATCGCGGTACGGGCATCCCCTTCATCGCTGAAATCCAGTTCGTCCCACGGGTTGCCACGCAGACGCGGAAAGCCCAGCCACAGCCCACCCACACCAAACCCCGCGCCATAGCCCAAAGCCGCCAGCCCCACGCTGCCCATCGCCCCGCCCCACAGCGCCAAGCCGCTGCCCGACAACAGCAGCGCCAAGGTGCCCAGCCCCAGACCGCACCAGTTGGCGGGGGATTGGGTGAAGCGGGTGAGGGTGTTTAGCATCAGATTGTTGGATGCAGTTTAAGCTTGAAGCCACCTGAGGCTACATGGGGAATCCTTGTCTTGAGGTTCATCACGTAAAACCGCTTTCTCAAGGAAGGCTAGACGTTGCATCAAGCCACGCAGCGCCATGACCCTCACTGAAACGCCCGAATATCCTTGAACACGCTGTACAGCGACGCTTTGCGGGCATCGAACAGCCTCCCACCCGTGGTGGTGACCAAATCTTTTAAATCCCGCTCATTGGCCTCGCCAAACACCACCATGAAGACGGGAATCGCGCGCGCGTCTTCGGGCAGGGCGGCGTAGGCAGCTTTGAAGGCGGCCAAGTCGCGGCCTTTGTTGTTTTCGCCATCAGTGAAGGCGACCACCGAATACTGGTAGTTCGGGTTCTTTTGGCGTTCAGTGTTCATGTTCTCCAGCGCCAGCAGCACTGCGTCATACAGCGCGGTGCCGCCGTTCATGCGCAGGTTGTCGGCGTAGTCGCGCACGTTGGCCAGCAGCTCTTTTTTGGAGGCGGTGTCCGTTTGTACCTGAACGCCTTTGGCTGTGTTGTTCAGCGTGCTGCTTGCTGCAATTTTGGTAGCTGGAACTTCAAAGTAGACAGGCGATTGAGGTGTTTCTGAGAACGGCAGCATCCAGATTCTCTCGCGGCTGGTCAGGCGAGCGATGCGGCCTGTCAGTGAGGCATCGTCGCCTGCGATGTACTGCAAGGCTTGCACCAGTTGCGCACGCCGTCCGCCGCCGTTCATGCTGCCGCTCACGTCCAGCACAAAGGTGGACGCGATAGGGGTTCGGAAGTCGTTCAGGTAGGCGTCAATCAAGCCATCGGCCAGGGCGCGGTCAGGCGAAAACGGCAGCTCGACCAGCAGTTTGCCCTGGGGGTACAGGCTGGCCTGTGCCTTGGCCACGTCGGCGTTCACCGGGCGGCGCAGCGTGGTGGTGGCGAGCCAGGTTTGGGCTTCGTCGCCTTTGAGGTAGGCCACCACTTTTTGGTAATCCTCACGGCGGGCATCGTTCAGCAGCATCAGCGGGTAGTCGGCGGTGGCGATGCCTTCTTGTGGGTAAATCAGCGTCAGCTTTTCTTTGAGCTTACCCGACTGGTTGAGCGAGAGCAGCCAGCTTTCGTAGTTGATGAAGGCGTTCAGGCGCAGGCCTTGTTGTTCGATGAACTTGTCGCTCAGGTAGCTGCTGTTGTCACCGGGTAATTTGTAGCCTTTGATGAAGCTGCTGATGGCCGCACGGTCAACGTCTGCTGCCGTCAGCGCCTCGGCCTTTTGCGAGGCGGCTGCGGCCACGCCCATCAAGGCCATGAAGCCCTGGTTCGAGGTGGCGGGGTTGGAGAGCGCGTATTTCAGTTGGCCGTTTTTAGCGGTATCCGCAATGGTTTTCCAGGTGATTTTGGCGGCGACTTCGGGCTTGTCCCAGCCCAGGGTTTTGGCATGGCTCTCACTCACCCCCACCACGAGGGGCGACAGCATGATTTTGTCTTGCAGCTTCACACGGGCTTGCCCCTGCGGGTCGGAGAGCAGGTACTTGGCATTGGCAAACCACGCGGCATCGGCCTCTGCTTTGCCGTTTTGTACGGCCTCGGTGCTTTCCATGGTGCCGCCAAAGCGAAAGCGCAAACGCACGCCAGTGGCTTTTTCAACCATCTGCTCCAGCGGCTGGGCGTCGCGCAAATCGCTGGTGGCGAGCACTTTGAAGTCTTGGATGACGGCAAAGGGCGCTGCGGTGCTAACGGGGGCGGGGGGCGGTGGCTCAGCCTTTTTGCAGGCTGACAGCAGGGCGACGATGCACAGCAGCAGGGTGTAAGGCCAGTTGAATGTTGTTGTGTTGGTTTTCACAGCTGTGTTCATGGTTGCTTTCATTGCCCCATCTCCCGTGCAATCACCTCAATCATCTCGCCCATGATCTCGAAACTCGGCGGATCAATCACTTGGGTGATGCGCTCTTCAACGGCCAGCCCGGTCGCCTTGGCCGCTTGCGCAAAGGCGGCGGTGTCGCCGATCCGAAAGCCGTACTCCACGGCGATGCGCTGCAACTTCGCGTTGGTGCTCAGCAACTCGCCCAACGCTTTCGCCCGCTCGCTGGCGGCGACGAACACCACTTTGTTGATGATGGTGGGCTGCGGGTACATCAGCACCATGTCCGCTGCCACGCCTTTTTTGGCCAGTGCGTAGGCCATGAGTTGGTTTTCGTAGATGAAAGCCAGCGGGGTTTTGCCTATGCCGATGCTGGCGTAGTCGTCAAAATTGCCGTTGACGTAGTTTTCTTGGTAGCCCTGGCGCTTGAACAATTCAGCCACCCGCAGCGCCACTTTTTGCGCTGTGGCTTTGTCGGTGACAGTATCGTTGCTATTGATAACATAGCTGGTGAGGCCCAAGTACATTGCGGCAGAGTTGCTTTTTCGTACGTCGGTGGTGGAGACCAGTACGCTTTTGCCCACGTCATACGCCTGTGCGGCTTTCAGGTCTTTCCAGCGTTTTTTGTCGAGCATGGCCTGCACCAGTTTGGCGGTATCCACGTTCCAGACTTTGGGTTGCACTTCTTTGGCCATTCCGTTCGCTGCCAGAATCTGCGCGATCGGTGTCCAGGAGGCGATCACCATGGGCGTGTAGAACGGCGAATACACCGTGGTGGCGAGTTTGGCGTTTTTGGCGGCGTCACCAATTTGGTTCGCCGCCACTACGCCTGACGGGAAAAAGAAATCCGGCGACTGCCCCGGCACTGCCTGGGCCGCCATGTCCCGCGAGCCAATGCGTTTGACGTTGGCCGTGATGCGGTTGTCCGCCAGCACCTTGATGACACGGGAGTCTTTGAAGTACGGTTCCACATCCAACGCGATCAGGCCCGTCAGTTCGACGGGGACTGCGGAACCCAGTAAGCCACCTATGGCGCTCGCACTGCCGGGTGCCAGCGTGGTCTGGTGAACTGAGAAGTACGCCGCGCCGCCAAAGGCTCCCAGCAGCAACAGGGTAATGAGGGCTTTCGCGGGGTTTTTCATGCGCGCAGTCTATCGCGCCGCTGTCTGGTGTTGTGCGCTCAATCCAGCAAGCGCACCTTCACCATCTTCCCCTTCACCCGCCCATTCGAGAGCCGGTGCAGCGCCTCTTGCGCGATGCGGGTGTCCACGGCCACGTAGGTCGAGTACTCGTTCACATGGATTTTGCCGACCTGCTCTTTGGTGAAGCCGGCTTCACCCGTCAACGCGCCCAGCACGTCGCCAGCGCGAATTTTCTCTTTGCGGCCACCCACGATTTGCAGCGTCGCCATCGGTGGGCGCAGGGGTTCGGTGCTGGTGGGGGTGAGTTCTGTCAGCTTGTGCCATTCGGACTCGCGGCCCTGCATTTGCTCGATCTTGCCGACGAAGCCCATCTCGTTCATGCTGGCCAGACTCAGCGCCCAGCCCTCTTGGTCGCCACGGCCCGTGCGGCCAATGCGGTGGATGTGGATTTCGCTGTCCGGGGTCACGTCCACGTTGATGACGGCTTCCAGGTTCGCAATGTCCAGCCCGCGTGCAGCCACGTCGGTGGCCACAAGCACCGAGCAGCTGCGGTTGGCAAACTGCACCAGCACTTGGTCACGTTCGCGCTGTTCCAGTTCGCCAAACAAGGCCAGTGCGCTGAAGCCTTTTTCTTGCAACTCGGCGACCAGATCGCGGCACTGCTGCTTGGTGTTGCAAAACGCAATCGTGCTGGCGGGGCGGTAGTGGTTGAGCAGCAAACTCACGGCTTCCAGGCGGTCTCTGTGCTGACGGTTGTCTTGCACCTCGTACCAGCGCTGGCGGATTTTGCTTTCCTCGTGCTGGGATTCCACCGTGATGGTGACGGGGTTGCGCATGAACTGCTGGCTGATTTTGGCGATGCCTTCCGGGTAGGTGGCCGAAAACAGCAGCGTTTGGCGCTCTTTGGGGCATTGCTTGGCCACGGTCACGATGTCGTCAAAAAAGCCCATGTCCAGCATGCGGTCAGCTTCATCGAGCACCAGCGTGTTCATCGCCTCCAAATTCAGATGGCCGCGTTCCAGGTGGTCCATGATGCGGCCCGGCGTGCCCACCACGATGTGCGCGCCATGTTCCAGGCTGGCGTTTTGGCCGCGCATGGCGACCCCGCCGCACAGCGTTACGACCTTGATGTTGTCTTCAGCGCGGGCCAAGCGGCGGATTTCCACACTGACTTGGTCGGCCAGTTCCCGCGTGGGGCACAGCACCATGGTTTGCACCGCAAAGCGGCGGGAATTCAGGTTCGCCAGCAGCGCCAGCGCGAAGGCGGCAGTTTTGCCACTGCCCGTTTTAGCCTGCGCAATCAGGTCTTTGCCCAACAGGGCCGTAGGCAGACTGGCCGCCTGGATGGGGGTCATGCTGGTGTAGCCCAGGCGTTGCAAATTGGCCAGCGTGGCGGGGTTCAGCGGGAGTGAGCTGAAGTCTGTGCTGGTGGCGCTAGATGTTGCGGCAGCTTTGGAGGATGGATTGGTCATGCCCGATTATCGGGGGTGAGGCCATCAAGTGGTCCGTATGTACCCAAGGTGGTGTACGGCCGTTGCTTCGTATAGTGGTATAAAAGTGGCTGTTGAAGATTTCTATGGCATCGTATACGATACCGTTATGTCAAGTATAAAGATCATCATAGATACCAATGTGCTTGTTGCAGCGCTGAAATCAAGGCGTGGTGCATCTTTCAAGTTGCTGTCGCTTGTTGATTCGGGGTTGTTTGAGGTTCATCTTTCAGTACCGCTCGCATTTGAGTATGAAGATGTACTCAACCGGGATAACTTGGGCATTTCAGCAGACGATGCCGATACAGTCTTGGATTTTATTTGTGGTGTTGCCAAGCACCAGAGCGTCTATTTTTTGTGGCGGCCTTATTTGCGAGACCCCAAAGATGATTTGGTTTTAGAGGTGGCGGTTGCCTCCCAATGTACGCACATCGTGACCTTTAACACCAAAGATTTTGTCGGCATCGGGCGGTTTGGCATTCAAGCCTTATGGCCCGCTGATTTTTTGCTTCAAATTGGAGTCCAACCATGAGCACAATGAGCCTTCGGCTGCCCGAGTCTATGCACCAGCGCCTTAAAGATTGGGCACAGAAAGACAATATATCCATCAACCAATTCATCACCAGCGCCGTGACGGAAAAGTTGGCAGCACTGTCCACCCTGGACTATCTGGAGGAACGGGCAAAACGCGCCAGTCGAGCCAAGTTTGACGCTGTGCTTGCCAAGGTTCCTGATGCGGCGCCGGTCATGGCGGAAGATCGTTGGGGGGC
This sequence comes from Betaproteobacteria bacterium, assembly GCA_025356445.1. Classification (GTDB taxonomy): domain Bacteria; phylum Pseudomonadota; class Gammaproteobacteria; order Burkholderiales; family Burkholderiaceae_C; genus Defluviibacillus. The sequence continues at coordinate 47,922 of JANXSZ010000016.1, forward strand.
GTGAGTGACTTATGGCTGCGTTGCAAACGATCCCCAAAAGACGCTAAACGACCCGCAAAGCCGTGACATTGGTTTGTTCCTGCACTCGCAAGCGTATTCGTCGTCTAGCTTGGGACTCCCAGGATGGATGCTCGTCTACATTTCTTCTGCTTTCATAAGCGCATCGTGCCCGAAGTGCTTTGCAGTCGTCACATGTGTATGTTCTGTGCAAGGGTGATGCAAGGATTTGGGTTCTGACGAGTGAGCGATTGCTGTTTGAGCTGTGTCATTCCGCACCCACTCACCCCCGGCTGCTCAGTGCCGACTTGTGGCAGGTACACCGCCCCCAGCGGTACATGTGCAACCGGTGCAGCGCATCCTGCACCGTTGCCAGCGCCCCGCCTGTCATCACTTCACCGGCAGTCAACCCAAACACGCCCAGGCTGATAGAGGGCTGGTGGGACACCACGGCGTGCCAGGTGCGTTTGGGGATGAAGAGGGCGTCACCGGCTTCCACCCGGGCGTAAAGGCCCTTGGCCTTGGCGAATTGGGCGCGTTCGGTGGCTTGCTCTGGTGTGTGCAGTTGGGCGATATTGATGTCGCTCAGCGTGGCACCCCAGTCGTATTTTTGTGAGGGACTCAGGTGCGCGCTTTGGTCAGGCGGGAACAAGATGAACTCTTTCACGCCGCGCAGCTGGCAAAACCAGTTGTGCGGGAAGTCGTTGTGCAAGCCGGTCACGGTATGGGCGGGGCCGAGGAAGATGAATTCCCAGGTCAAGCGGCGGCCCGGCCACAGGTCTTTGAGGTTGAAATCTTGCCGCAGTGCCGGGAACTCGCGCAGGATGTCCCATTGCGCCAAGTACATGCGGTTGGCCTCGAAGGTCTGCATGTGCGCCCAGTTCAGGTGAAACCGCTCGCCAGGGGCCAGGGCTTGGCGTTGTGACAGCGGCAGCAGCGCGGCTTCCAGGTCAGGCGGGGCCAGTGCGGCCTCAGCCAAGGTTTGCAGATAGGGCGCCACGGGCAGGTAAGGGCGGCCTTGGGTGATGCCTTGCTCGACCAGCCCGTCGGTGAATTGGGTGGTCAGTGTGCGGCCGTCGGCGTGGCGTGTCCGAACGCATTGCGCCAAATGCTCAAACGACCAGCGCTGGTAGGCAGGCCAATGGCTCAGGCCGCCTTTGACCAGCACGGGGCGGTCAAACAGGGGGGTATGGTTATGCGCAGTGCCCTGGTGACGGCCACTGGCACGCAGAGCCTCCCAGGTGGTTTCTTCAATCAGCGTGAATTCGGGGCCAGAGGTGTTCGGAACAGCCATCGTCTTGAAGGGCGAGCAAATCATGCCAAGATGCTACACAGGTGTAAACAAAACGAGTTGAAGGAACAGTATGAATGACGTGGATTCCCCTTTTGATTTTGATTTGCTGGTCATCGGTGGCGGCAGCGGCGGTGTGCGTGCTGCCCGCATGGCCGCCCAGCGCGGTGCGCGTGTGGCGGTGGTGGAGGGCGGGGCATTGGGGGGCACCTGCGTTAACGTGGGCTGCATCCCTAAAAAGCTCTACAGCTACGCCGCACATTACGCAGAAGCGTTTCACGAGGCTGCCGGGTTTGGCTGGTCCATTCCTGCGCCGCCGCGTTTCAATTGGTCGGTGCTCAAGGCCAACCGCGCCACGGAAATCACCCGTTTGAACGGCGTTTACCAGAATCTGCTGACCGGCGCGGGCGTGCAGCTCATCACCGGCTGGGCGACGCTGGTGGATGCGCACACCGTGGCGGTCAAAGGCGTCAAAGGTGCAGAGGGTCAGCAGCGCTACAGCGCGAAAAACATCCTCATTGCCACCGGTGGCACCCCCAGCGTGCCTGACATCGCAGGGCGCGCGCTGGTCATCACCTCGAACGATCTGTTTGATCTCGAACCGTTTCCTCAGCGCATGCTGGTGGTCGGTGGGGGCTACATCGCGTGCGAATTCGCGTCCATCTTCAACGGCCTCGGGTCGCAAGTCACGCAGCTTTACCGTGGCGAGCAGGTGCTGCGTGGGTTTGATGACGAGGTGCGCCACTTCCTCGCCGCTGAGGTGCGCAAAGCGGGTGTGGATTTGCGGTTGCAGGCGGATGTGGCGAACATCACGCGCACAGCGCAAGGCCTGGTGGTGGCGCTGGAAGACGGCTCCACCGTAACTGTGGACGCGGTGCTCTACGCCACAGGCCGTGTGCCGCTGGTGGCTGGTCTGGGGCTTGAAGCTGTGGGTGTCAAACAGAGCAAAGATGGCGCGATCGAGGTGAACGCACAGTACCAAACCTCGGTGCCGTCGATTTACGCGCTGGGCGATGTCACTGCCCGCATGCAACTGACCCCCGTGGCCTTGGGCGAGGCGATGCAGCTGGTCGATCACCTGTTTGGCAGCGGGCACAAGCAGATGGCTTATGACTTCATCCCTACGGCAGTTTTTACCCACCCCAACATTGGCACTGTGGGTTTTGGCGAGGCCGAGGCGCGGGCCAAGTTCGGTCAGATTACCGTGTTCAAAAGTGAATTCAAAGCGCTGAAGCACACGCTGAGTGGCAGCACCGAGCGCACGCTGATGAAGCTGATTGTGGACACCGCCAGCGACCGCGTGGTGGGCTTGCACATGGTGGGGGCTGACGCGGGTGAGGTCGTACAGGGTTTTGCCGTAGCGATGAAGGCGGGCGCGACCAAGGCGGTGTTTGACAGCACCATTGGCATTCACCCCACCGCTGCGGAGGAATTTGTGACGATGCGGGTGCCTGTGGGAGGGTAGCGGTACAGGGATGCTGTCGCTCTGCTACAGCACCTTTGCACTCGCCCGCAGCACCCAACTGTCCCGGTAGGCCTGCAAGTGCGGCATGCCCTCGTTGCCCGGCACGAACTTCATCAGCCCTCGGCCAAACTCCAGCGCGCAAAAGGTGGTGATGTCGGCGATGGTGAAGCGCTCGCCCGCCACGAACGGGCGGTGCGCCAGCTCACTGTCCAGCCAGCGTGCCACCTCCCGCACCTTCTCGCCTTGGGACGCCCCGAAGTCGGGGAATTGAGGTTGCTCAATCGCTACAAAACCGGGGTGGGTGTGGCGGATGCAGTTGGCGAAGCCGCTGAACAAGTACAGCTCGATGCGGCGATCCGCCATTTCGATGAAGGCGCGCTCGGTGGCGTCCACGCCCATCAGGTTGATCTCGGGGTACATGCCTTCCAGGTAGGTGCAGATGGCACGGGTTTCGGTCAGGATGCGGCCATCGTCCAGCTCCAGCGCAGGCACTTTGGCCAGTGGATTCTTGGCGAGGAAGGCTTCGTCTTTGTGCGCATTGGCGGCGATGCTGACGGTGATTTCCTCCAGGCCTGTGATGCCTTTTTCAGCCAGAAAGATGCTGACGCGGCGCGGGCTGGGTGCGCGCGGAGAGGTGTAAAACTTCATCGTGAACTCCCCATTTCCACCATCTTGCGGGCTTCTTCAGCGAATTGCTTGGCTTTGGCTTCGTCGTCCACCCGCATGTTCAGGTTGGAAGGTGGCATCTCTATGCCCTTGAGCACCGCAGGGCGCGCGCGGATGGCATCTGTCCAGCGCTTGAGGTGAGGCATGTCGTCCATCGCCACGCCTGACCATTTGTGCGTGCGCACCCAGGCCCAGTTGGCGATGTCGGCGATCGAGTAATCGCCAGCAAGGTACTCATGGTCTTTCAGGTGACTGTCCATGACGCGGAACAGGCGCGTGCTTTCGCCTTGGTAGCGGTCAATCGCCGCTTGGATTTTTTCGGGAAAGTAGCGAAAGAACACGTTCGCTTGCCCCATCATCGGCCCGATGCCTCCCATCTGGAACATCAGCCACTGGATGACTTGTGAACGGCCTTTGACGTCGGTAGGTATCAATTGCCCCGTTTTTTCAGCTAGGTAAATCAGGATGGCACCGGACTCGAACACCGCAAAGTCGTCCTCGGCTCGGTCGATGATGGCGGGGATGCGGCCGTTCGGGTTGATTTTCAAAAACCAGGGTTGCTTTTGTTCGCTGTCGGCGAACTTGAGTGCATGGACGGTGTAGGGCAGCGCCAACTCTTCCAGAGCGATAGATATTTTGTGGCCATTAGGCGTGGCGGCGGTGTAGAGGTCAATCATGAGAGCCTTGTGGGGTGGATGCGCAGTGCGATGGCGCTGCAAGGGTAGGGCGGGTGCGGGTAAATCAGAGTAACTTCAGCGACTTTAATCCCCTGTGGGGCTTCTATCATTTGGGTATGAACACTCTGCTCGACCACGAATTCGGCCTTATCCCCGACCTGATCCGCCAGCACGCCGCTGACGCCCCTGACCGCACGGCGTTGGTGGAGGGCACGCGCCGCTTCAGTTACGCTGAATTGGACGCCCGGATGAACCGCGTGGCCAGTGCCTTGCAGCGCGATGGCTTTCAACCTGGTGATGCGCTGGCCGTGTGTGCTGCCTCGTCACTGGAATATGTCGCCCTGTTCCTCGGCGCTCTGCGCGCCGGTGTGGTCGTGGCCCCCCTGGCCCCCAGTTCCACCACCGAGAGTTTGCACCGTATGGTGGGTGATGCCCGGGCGCGGCTGCTGTTCACCGATGCGTATGCGGTGGAGGCCGTTGGTCCGGTGTTCAAGAACCCTGGCCCCGGCGCTGTGCCGCTTACTGTTCCCCGTATTGCACTGGACGGCTCCGCTGTGGGCAGCCCCTTCGAGGCGTGGCTGGCCGCTCCAGGCGTGCAGCCTACCGCCGTCAACATCACGGCCAAGGATGCGTTCAACATCATTTATTCCTCAGGCACCACCGGTGAGCCCAAGGGCATCGTGCAGTCCCACGGGATGCGCTGGACGCATGTGCGGCGTGGCAGCACGTACAACTACACGGCCAGCACCGTCACCGTGTTGTCTACCCCGCTGTACTCCAACACCACGCTGGTGGTGTTCTTCCCCACACTCAGTTTTGGGGGCTGCGTGGTGCTGATGCCCAAGTTCGATGCCATCGGCTATTTGCAACTGGCGCAGCAGCACCGTGCTACCCACACCATGCTGGTGCCCGTGCAGTACCAGCGGCTGATGGCGTTGCCTGAATTTGATAATTTTGATTTGTCCAGCTTCCAGGTCAAGTTCTCTACCAGTGCGCCGTTTGGCGCTGCGGTCAAGGCCGACGTGCTCAAGCGCTGGCCGGGTGGTTTGGTCGAGTTTTACGGTATGACCGAAGGCGGTGGAACCTGCATTCTGGATGCGCACCTTTACCCTGACAAACTGCACACCGTGGGCAAACCCGCTGAAGGCCATGACATCCGGTTGATCGATGAGGCGGGCCAAGAGGTGCCTGTGGGCGAAGCTGGTGAAGTGGTGGGGCATTCCGCTGGGATGATGACGGGTTACTACGGCCGCCCTGAGAAAACCCGTGAAGCCGAATGGTTTGACCCGCAAGGCAAGCGCTTCATCCGCACGGGCGACGTGGGGCGGTTTGACGCCGAAGGCTTCCTCACGCTGTTTGACCGCAAAAAGGACATGATCATTTCGGGTGGATTCAACATCTACCCCAGTGATCTGGAAGCCGTGCTGAATGAACACCCTGCCGTGTTCGAAGTGGCTGTCGTCGGTGTGCCGTCCACCGATTGGGGCGAAACCCCGGTGGCTTTTGTGGTGCGCCAACCCGATGACGAGACGCCGGCTTACAACCTGATGCAGTGGGTCAGTGCCCGCGTCGGTAAAACCCAGCGTCTGGCTGCGGTTCATTTTGTGGACGAGTTGCCCCGCAGCGCGATTGGCAAGGTGCTCAAACGTGAACTGCGTGACCGCCTGGCATCTTGATTGCTATTGAAAATATAGCTATTGAAGACCGTCAGTATTGCTCAATTTGCATTTTTAACTTGAAATTAACGGTGTAGCGGCCGTTGTAACAAGCCCCTAGGTTGCCTCCGGGGTGCGCTGGCGTTGCACAATGCTGCCATGCCCTATCTTCCTGCGTTTCTTGCCCCTACCCGTCACACCGATCCGGCCACCGCGTTGGCCCAGGTTCGCCAGATTTACGATGCCAGCATTGCCCATTTGCGCGAAGCCATGCATGCCTTTGTGGCTGGCGATGCCGCTGCCGGTTCGACCCAAGAGGGCACACACAGCACCCTGCGTAAAACCCGGGCTTGCTACCCGTTTGTGCGCTTGCATACCGACACCGTGTCGCGCACAGCTTTGGCGTCAGCCGATGGCGCGCTCAAGAGTTTTGGTTTCGTCGCTGGCCCTGGCCGTTATGAAACCACGCTGACGCGGCCTGATTTGTACGGCCAGTACTATCTGGAGCAGTTCCGCTTACTGCTGCAAAACCATGGTGTGGCACTGGAAGTGGGCACCAGCTCACAGCCTATCCCGGTGCATTTCTCGTTTGCTGAGCATGACCACATTGAAGGCAGCATGACGGCCCAGCGCCGTACGCTGATGCGCGATGTGTTTGATTTACCCGATCTGGCCGCGATGGACGATGGCATTGCCAACGGTACTTTCCAGGCCCGCCCCGGCGAACCGCAACCTCTTTCGCTGTTCACCGCGCCCCGGGTGGACTATTCGCTGCACCGCCTGCGCCACTACACCGGCACCGCGCCCGAGTGGTTTCAAAACTTTGTGCTGTTCACCAACTACCAGTTTTATATCGACGAATTCGTGCGCCTGGGTCATGAAGCCATGTCCGATGCGGGCAGTGAGTACATCGCCTTCATCGAACCCGGCAATGTGGTTACGCGCCGTGCCGGTTTTGCGCCACAACCGGGCGATGCCCTGGGTGTGCCGCCGCCACGCCTGCCGCAAATGCCCGGCTACCACCTTGTGCGCTCGGACGGGAGCGGCATCACCATGGTCAACATCGGTGTTGGGCCAGCGAACGCCAAAACCATCACCGACCACATTGCGGTGCTGCGCCCCCATGCCTGGGTGATGCTGGGCCACTGCGCAGGCTTGCGCAACAGCCAGCAGCTGGGCGACTACGTGCTGGCCCATGGCTATGTGCGCGAAGACCATGTGCTCGACGAAGAGCTGCCACTGTGGGTGCCCATCCCTGCGCTGGCAGAAATCCAGGTTGCACTGGAGCAAGCGGTGGCTGAAGTCACACAAAAGCACGGTGCTGAGTTGAAAGACATCATGCGCACGGGCACTGTGGCCAGTACCGACAACCGCAACTGGGAGCTGTTGCCCGACAACACTCCCCAGCGCCGTTTCAGCCAAAGCCGTGCCGTGGCGCTGGACATGGAAAGCGCCACCATCGCCGCCAATGGTTTTCGCTTCCGCGTGCCCTACGGCACTCTGCTGTGTGTGAGCGACAAGCCGCTGCACGGTGAAATCAAACTGCCGGGCATGGCCAACCATTTTTACCGCGAACGCGTAGACCAGCACTTGCGCATTGGTATGCGCGCGATGGAGATGCTGCGTGAGCAGGGTGTTGACCAGTTGCACAGCCGCAAGCTGCGCAGTTTTGCAGAAGTGGCGTTCCAGTGATCGGCTGAATCGTCTCATTACCTTCCTCGTTAACCTTTACCGTCAAGCTTCGCTCACTTCATGCAGTTCCACGCGCCCACTCTGCTGGCGATGACCACCGTCAATTTGCTGACGGTGTCGCTGGCGCTGCCCCTGCTGATGGGCCGTGGCGTCAGCAAGGCGGCACGTTTCAGCCAAGGCAGCCTGATGGCGCAGATGCTGGCGTGGGTGTTTTTGGTGGCATCCGATTACTGGTTTGACCATGCCTTTTCGGTCGTGTCCATGGTGTTCATGTCGCTCACTCAGGGCCTGCTGTTCAACGCGCTGAGCGGGTGGCTGGGGCGACGGCCCGGTGGGCGTTGCTTGCAAGTGCTGATGGTGCTGATGCCGCTGGGCTATGGCCTGGGCTTTGACAGCTATGCCTTCCGCGTGGGCTGGGCTAACTATTTGCTGGCTGCTCAAATGCTGATCGTTGCCCGTGCTACGTTGTATCCCCACCGTCTGGCGGGGCGGCGCTGGCGCTGGTTGCTGTTGGTCTGCATGGTGATGATGGCTGTATTTACGGCCGCCCGGGGTACCTTGGGGGCGTTTTACACCCCGTCATACCCCAGCTTTGGCGCGCTGCACCCGGTCAATTTGGCGGCACTGTTGGCCACCAACATCACCATGGTGGTGTGCACGCTGTCTGCGATGGTGGCATGGCGGGAAGAGGTTGAAATGCGCCTGAGCAATTTGGCGATGGTGGACGTGCTGACTTCTCTGCTCAACCGCCGTGGCTTCACTGCCCGTGCCGAAGCCATGCTGGCCCAAGCCCGCCGGTATCCCGTACCCATGGTTGCGATGATGCTGGACATTGATTTCTTCAAGCAAATCAACGACACCCACGGCCACGAAGTGGGCGACCGGGCTTTGCAGCTGTTCGCCAGGCTGTTGTCTGAAAACCAACGTGCAGGCGGTTTGGTCGGGCGTTTGGGCGGTGAAGAGTTTTGTGTGCTGCTACCCCATGCCGACGTGGCCGCCGCGCTGGTGGTGGATGGCCGCTTGCGCGAAAAACTGCGTGGCACGTCGATGGCCGAGCTAGGTTTTTCGATGGACTACAGCGCCGGAATGGCGGTACTCACCCCTGATGACACGGCGCTGGCCCTGCTTTTGGCCCGGGCCGACAAAGCGCTGTACCAAGCCAAGGCGCAGGGGCGGGGGCGGTTGCTGCAGGGCTAAAAGAAGGCTTTAGGAGGTGTACAGGGTAGGGTGTTACTTGGTAAAATTAGGTAATACTTATTTTTAAAGCACCATACTATGCCAACTGCATTGACTGTTAAAGGCCAAGTCACCTTGCCCAAACACATTCGGGACGCGCTGGGATTGCACCCCGGTTCACTGCTGGATTTTGCGGTTAATCAAGAGGGGGATGTGGTAATTCAACGCGCTGACCGTGTTGTACCTGATGCCGTGAATGATCGCTTTGAGGCGGCGCGGGGTCGCGCCGATGTTCCTTGGCGCACTGATGACTTGATGGCCTTGCTGCGAGGCTAACTACCATGTTGCTGGTAGATACCAACGTACTGGTGGATGTGTTGGAGAACGATCCCGTCTGGACAGATTGGTCGGTGGCTCAATTGCGAGCGCAGTCGCGGTTGCATCCACTGGTCATCAACGATATTATTTATGCGGAGTTGTCGCTGACTTTTTCCACTGTGGAAGCCTTGGATCAGGTTTTGGTCGATTTGCAGATTGGCTTCGATACGTTGCCTAAACCCGCGTTATTTTTGGCCGGTAAAGCTTTTGTGGCTTACCGTCGCTCAGGTGGTACCAAGCACAATGTGCTGCCTGATTTTTTCATTGGTGCCCATGCTGCGGTACGCAGTCTGCCCTTGCTGACCCGTGATGTCCAGCGCTACCGCACCTATTTTCCCAGCGTTAAGCTGATTTCGCCTGAGCCGCACTGAGTGTTTGTGCCGCGCTTAAGCACGTTCCGCCATGTGTTCCCCCAAGCGCACTGGCTTGGCCGCGGCCCAGTCGGGGTTGAAGCGCAGGGTTTGCTCTGGCCACAGCAGTACCACGGTCGATCCAAGCAAAAACCGACCCATCTCTTCGCCCTGCTTTAATACGATGCTCTGATTGTCATAGCGCCATTCCCGGGTGGTCGGTAAGCGTGGTGGGTTCACCAAGCCGTGCCAAGCCGTCGCCATGCTGCCCACAATCGTCGCACCCACCAGCACCAGCACAAACGGGCCGTAGGCGGAGTCAAACGCACACACCACCCGTTCGTTGCGGGCAAACAGGCCCGGTACGCCTCGCGCGGTCGTTGGATTGACCGAAAACAGCGCACCCGGTACGTAAATCATGCGGCGCAACTGGCCTTCGCAGGGCATGTGGATGCGGTGGTAGTCGCGGGGGCTGAGGTAAATCGTGGCAAAACTGCCGTCGGTGAACTGTGCCGCCAGTGCCGCATCGCCGCCCACCAGCGCTTGTGTGCTGTAGCTGTGGCCTTTGGCCTGGAAGACCTGATCGCGTTCAATAGCCCCAAACTGGCTGATGGCCCCGTCCACCGGACACACCCAAGGTGCATCGGCCAGCGGACGGGCGTCGGCCCGCAGGGCGCGGGTGAAAAAGCTGTTGAAACTGTCGTAACTCTCGACACGTGGGTCTGCCGCCTCAGCCATGTTCACGCTGTAGCGCTTGATGAACCAGCGGATGAGGCTATGCGTCTTTTCCCCCCGCTGGCCGTTGGCGACGAAGCCTGCAAACTGGGTGAGTGCCTGTTTGGGCAGCAGGTACTGGGGCAGGACGGCTAGGCGGTCAGACATGGTTCAGGCGCGAGACAAGGCCGCTCAGAGGATTTGCGTGGCCACGTCAAACGCCAAGCGTGGGCCACGTGGGTAGTTACCCGACGCGTCGCCGTAGCCCAGGTTGACGAGGAAATTGGCTTTAAAGCGGCCATCAGGGAAGAATTCCGCATCGACTTTGGCAGCGTCAAAGCCGCTCATGGCGCCACAGTCCAAGCCCAGTAAGCGGGCGGCGATCATCAAATACGCACCTTGCAGGCTGCTGTTGCGCGCTGCAGTCGCTTCAGACAGGGCCGCATTGCTCTCGAACATGGGCTTGGCGTTCATCGCCGTGAACTGCGTGGGCAGGTGCTCGTAAAACTGGCTGTCGGCGGCGACGATCACCGTCAGCGGTGCGGCCATGGTTTTGTCCACGTTGCCACCGGCCAAGGCGGGCTTCAGGCGGGCTTTGGCTTCGGCACTGCGCACGAAGATGAAGCGGCCAGGCTGTGCGTTCATGGAGGTTGGTCCCCATTTGGCGAGGTCATACAGCTGGCGCAGGGTATCGTCGCTGACGGGTTGGTCGGTGAATTTGTTGAACGTGCGGGCGTTGGTGAATGCGAGATCAAGCGAGGCGATGGGTGCAGCGATGGTCATGGGGCGTCCAGTAGGGCAGGGTAAAAGTCCGATAGTTTATGTCCGCAGCATGTCTGCCGCTTTCTCGGCCACCATGATCACGGGGGCGTTGGTGTTCGCTCCCACCACGCGGGGCATGATGGACGCATCGACAACACGCAAGCCTGTGATGCCGTGTACCCGCAATTGCGCGTCCACCACATCCAGCGGCCCTGATCCCATGCGGCAGGTGCCCACAGGGTGGTAAATGGTGTCGGCATGGTCGCGGATGAACAGCTCCATCTCCAGATCGGTTTGCGCCTTCGCTGAACTGGCCAGTTCGCGCCCGCCATGGCCTGCCAGAGCAGGCTGTTGCAGGATGTGGCGCATCAGCTTGAAACCCCGCATCAGCCGCTGCATGTCGTCATGGTCGCCCAAAAAGTTCGGGTCAATCAGTGGCGCGGCCAGCGGGTCACGGCTGGCCAATTGCACCGAGCCACGGCTTTGGGGGCGCAGCAGGCAGACGTGGCACGAGTAACCGTGGCCGAGCGTGGTTTTGCGGCCATGGTCTACCAGCTTACCCACCACGAAATGCAGTTGCAAATCGGGTATCGCCTCGCTGTGGTCGGATTTGATGAAGCCACCGGCTTCAGCGAAATTGGTGGTCAGCATTCCCGAACGGTGAGCGCGCCATTCCAGGATGCCCTGGATGCCCCGCACCAAGCCAGCAGGCGAGAGGCCGAACAAATCTTTCAGGCGGGGTGCGTTGACCACCTGCACCACGTCCACATGGTCATGCAAATGCTGGCCCACACCGGGCAAATCGTGCTGCACCGCCAAGCCCACGTCCAGCAAATGCGCTTTGGGGCCAATGCCAGAGAGCATCAGCAACTGGGGCGATTGCAAGGCACCTGCACACAGCAGCACTTCGCGGTGGGCTTTGAGTTGCTTCAGCTCCCCGCCTTGCAGGTATTCCACGCCCACAGCCTTTTTGCGCTCCAGCAGGATGCGTGTGGTGTGCGCGCCGGTGATGACGTGCAAATTCGGGCGACTCAGGTTGGGCGTCAAGTAAGCTTTGGCAGCGCTGAAACGCTCACCGTTTTTGTGGGTGACCTGGTACATCCCCACGCCTTCTTGGTTTTCGCCATTGAAATCCGGGTTGTGCGGGAAGCCTGCTTGCTGCGCTGCTTCGACAAACACCGGGCCAAAGCGGTTGGGGCTGCACAAATCCATCACGTTCAGCGGGCCACCCGTGCCGTGGAAGGCGTCTGCGCCGCGTTCGTTGTGTTCCGCCCGTTTGAAATAAGGCAGCACGTCGTCATAGCCCCAGCCTGCATTGCCCTCTGCGGCCCAGTGGTCGTAGTCTGCGCGGTGGCCTCGGGCATAAATCATCGCGTTGACCGAGCTGGAGCCACCCAACACTTTGCCACGCGGCTGGTAGCCTGTGCGCCCATTCAGGCCGGGTTGTGGCACGGTGCTGAAGGCCCAATTGGCTTGACCGCCCTTGGCCAGCAGCGCCAATCCCGCCGGGCAGTGGATCAGCATGCTGCTGTCTACGGGGCCCGCTTCCAGCAGGGCAACGGTGATGTTGGGGTCTTCCGTGAGGCGCGCCGCCAGCACGCAGCCCGCTGAGCCGCCGCCGATGATGAGGTAATCGAACATGGTTTCGTGTCTCTGGTGTCTCTGAAATGCGCTGCCTGTAGGGGCTGGGAAGCCGCGACGTTACCCGAAACCCTCGCTATTGCCGATACCATTCAGGCTATTACCTCGTAATTCCTCCGCTTCCCTCTGCTTTTTTTATCAATTTCAGGAGTAAACCCTAATGAGTGCAACCTCAGTCACGAACGCCAATGGCCAAGCCATCACCACCGTCGGCATCATCGGTGCCGGCACCATGGGCAATGGGATTGCCCAGGCCTGCGCCACGTCCGGCGTGAACGTGGTCATGGTGGACATTTCAGATGCGGCTGTCGCCAAAGGCATTGCAGCCCTCTCAGGCAGCCTGGACCGCCTGATCAAGAAAGACAAAATCACCGTTGCCGACAAAGAAGCCGCGCTGGCCCGGGTCAAAGGCTCGACCGATTACGCCGATTTGGCCGTTGCCCAGCTGGTCATCGAGGCGGCGACGGAGAATTTCGAGCTGAAAGTCAAAATCCTCAAGCAGCTTGACACCCTGCTGCCTGCGGACGTGCTGATTGCGACCAACACCTCGTCTATCTCCATCACCCAGCTGGCCGCTGTCACACAACGTGCTGACCGCTTTATCGGGATGCATTTTTTCAACCCCGTACCGATGATGGCGTTGGTGGAAATCATCCGTGGCTTGCAAACCAGCGATGCCACCCACGCCGCTGTCGCCGCCTTGGCCGTGACCCTGGGCAAAACCCCCATCACGGTGAAGAACGCGCCCGGTTTCGTTGTCAACCGCATCCTGGTGCCAATGATTAACGAGGCGCTGTTCGTGCTGGCCGAAGGCTTGGCGACGGCTGAAGACATTGACGCTGGCATGAAGCTGGGCTGTAACCAGCCGATTGGCCCTCTGGCGTTGGCCGACATGATTGGTCTGGACGTGTGTCTGGCGGTGATGAACGTTTACTTGACCGAATACGGCGACTCCAAATACCGCCCTTGCCCCTTGCTCAAAGAAATGGTGGCCGCAGGGCGTTTGGGGCGCAAGACCGGGCAGGGCGTGTATACGTACTGAGCATGAGGCGGGGGACAAGGTCGTGTAGGTGACGGTTGATTCTGAGGTGCTGGTGTTCAATAGTGACCCCTCCTCACTGCCTCAAAAAACCATGTCCACCACCCCTGAAAACCCCATTCATCCCGAAGGGAGCATTGACTGCACCATGCAAGGCCATGTGCTGCTGATTGGCATCAACCGGCCCAACAAGCGTAACGGCTTCACGCTCAAAATGTTCCGCGAGTTGGGTGAGGCTTACACCCGTCTGGACGACGACCCCAGCCTGCGCGTGGGGGTGCTGCATGCCATGGGCGACCATTTCACGGCTGGTCTGGATTTGCCTTCCGTTGCCCCGCTGATGAAGCGCGGCGAAAAAGCCGTGCCACTCGGTCTGGTTGACCCCAACGACCTGGGCTTGCCCGGCTACCGTCGCCGCACCAAGCCGATGGTGGTGGCGGTCAAGGGCATCACCTTCACTGTGGGTATCGAGCTGATGCTGGCGGCAGACATCGTGGTCGCGGCGGACGACTGCCGCTTCTCGCAACTCGAAGTCAAGCGCGGCATCATGGCCACAGGTGGGGCCACGTTGCGCATGGCCGAGCGTGCGGGCCTGGGCAATGCCATGCTGCATTTGCTGACTGGCGACGAGTTCGGTGCTGCCGAGGCGCTGCGCCTGCACTACGTGCAAAAAGTAGTGCCTGCGGGCCAAGAGTTGGGCGAAGCGGTGGCCATTGCCCATCGCATTGCGGCCCAAGCCCCGCTCGCTGTGGTCGCCTCGCGCTTGAACGCGCTCAAAGCGGTGGAAGACGGCCCGATGGCGGCGATGGGTGAATTTATCGCCACGCAGCATGGTTTATCGAACAGTGAAGACGCTGCCGAGGGCGTACGCTCGTTTGTAGAGCGGCGGCCTGCGGCGTTCACCGGGCGCTGAAGGCCTGCCTGAATCCGCGCTTTCCCTTTACTCCTCTGCAACGCTGTTGACACGGTGTTGCAGTTTTTGACAATTTATATTGCACACAATTAAATTGTTGAATATAATTTGACCATGACAACGTTAAAGCCCGCACTTACAGCGCCATCCAACCCCGCCTTGTTGCTCGACAACCAGCTGTGCTTCGCGCTGTATTCCACCTCGCTGGCGATGACCAAGCTCTACAAGCCCTTGCTGGCCGATTTGGGCCTCACCTACCCGCAATACCTGGTGATGCTGGTGCTGTGGGAGCGTGATGGGCTGATGGTGTCTGAGCTGGGCGAACGCCTGTTTTTGGATTCCGGCACGCTCACGCCGCTGCTCAAGCGCATGGAAGTCTCGGGCTGGGTTGCCCGCATCCGTGCGGTGGACGACGAGCGGCGTGTCCATATCACCTTGACCGCTGCGGGGCGTGCCCTGAAAGTCCGCGCCGCCGACATCCCTGAATGCATCCTCAGCACCGCCCAATGCCCGCTGCCTGAACTCGTGGCCTTGACGCAGCAGGTGCAAGCCTTGCGTCAGCGGTTCATTGCTTGACGTGACATAACCGTTTAAATTTTTTGTTTTCACCACCCCGCTTCAATCCCGAAGCATTCAACCTCCAGGAGTCCGCTATGACCACCCATCTCGATAAAGTTCTCTACACCGCCCACGCTCACACCACCGGTGGCCGCGAAGGCACTTCCCGCAGCAGCGATGGCTTGCTGGACGTGCGTTTGGCCCCTCCCAAAGAACTCGGCGGCAAGGGCGATGCCACCAACCCCGAGCAATTGTTCGCCGCAGGCTACTCGGCTTGCTTCATGGGTGCGATGAAGCACGTCGCTGGCATGAAGAAGCTCGTCATCCCCGTTGATGCCGCCATCGACGCCAGCGTTGACTTGGGCCCCATCCCCGCCGGTTTTGGCATCGCTGCCAAGCTGGTGGTGAGCTTGCCCGGTATGGACCGCGCAGTGGCCCAAGATTTGATCGACACGGCGCACGGCGTGTGCCCCTATTCCAACGCGACTCGCGGTAATATCGACGTAACCTTAACTTTGGCTTGAATTAGGCCCCAATTAGCCTTAATTAAGCCCTGAGCGATCAGGTAACTGTTGCGCAGGTGACTGGTAGGTCGAGCGCACTTTGACGGGCTATGTCATTGCGGCTAACCTGAGTCTGCGACTGTGTGAAACCCCCGTGTTGCGTTGGCAGCACGGGGGTTTTCTTTTATGGGGGCATGTCCCAGTCGCACTTAATTCTTCAACCTGGCTTTCTCACCCTAGCGTTTTATAGCGTTTTTGCCATGACCACACCCGCTACCACCCTTGATTTCCAAGTCCACAAAACCGAGTTGACCTCCACCTCTGTGCGCGAGCTGCCCGAGGTTGCGCTGGCTGAGGGCAAAATCCGCCTGCGCATTGAATCCTTTGCCCTCACATCCAACAACATCACCTACGCCGCCTTTGGCGATGCGATGAACTACTGGGGCTTTTACCCGTTGGCGGCCGAGGCTGAGGGCACGGCATCCGCGTGGGGCCGTATTCCCGTCTGGGGCTTTGCGACCGTGGTGGAAAGCCGCGCAGAGGGTGTTGCCGTGGGTGAAAAGTTTTACGGTTACTACCCCATGGCATCCAGCGTGGTGCTCATGCCCACCCGGGTATCGGCCAGCAGCTTTGTCGATGGTGCTGCCCACCGTGCCCCGCTGGCAGCCGTGTACAACCAGTACCTGCGGTGCAGCACCGACCCGTTCTACACCGCCGATACCGAGGCGATTCAGGCTTTGTTGCGCCCGCTATTCATCACCTCGTGGCTGATTGACGATTTTTTGGCTGACAACAGCTTCTTTTGTTCCGTTGCGTCTATACAACACCCTCAGCGTGGCGTGATGCTGCTTTCCAGCGCTTCCAGCAAAACCGCCTACGGCACCGCCTTTCAGCTCGCCCAGCGTGACGGTATTGAGGTGGTCGGATTGACCTCGGCAGGCAATGTGGCCTTTTGTGAAAGCCTGGGGTGCTACCACCGCGTGCTGCGCTATGACCAGCTAGACCAGATCAACGCCGATGCCGCAGCTGTCTACATCGACTTCGCAGGCAACGCCGATCTGCGCCGCGCGATCCATACCCGCTTTGTGAATTTGAAGCACAGCAGCTCGATTGGTGGCACCCACGTTGAGCAACTTGGCGGTGCGAAAGACCTGCCAGGCCCGCGCGCCACGCTGTTTTTTGCGCCTGCCCAGATCAAAAAACGCACGGCCGAGTGGGGTGGCGCGGGCTTGGGGCAACGGTTGGTGGTCGCATGGCGCAGCTTCACCGCCAAAGTCAGCCACGCTGACGCACCGTGGTTGACCGTGGAGCACCATGCAGGCGCTGATGCCGTGCAAGCTGCCTACATGCACGTGCTGGCCGGGCGGGGTGACCCGCGCATCGGTCATGTGCTTTCGCTCCTGAAATAATAGCTGCTTGAGCCGATCTGTATTGCACTGAGACCGGTTTTTATTTAAATTTGAACACCCATACCTGATGAATACGCCTCCAAAAACCACTAACAACGCCCACAAAGACTATGACCAGGGCTTAGCCCGGCGCAAACAAGTCATGGGTGAAGATTTCGTAGCCAATGCCCTGGGCAAAGCGACTGAATTCACCATGCCGATGCAGCAGTACATCACCCGCAACGCCTGGGGTGACGTGTGGCAGCGCGAAGGCCTGGATTTGAAGACCCGCAGCCTCATCACCGTGGCGATGCTTACCGCTTTAGGCAAGCAACAAGAACTCAAAGGCCATGTGCGTGGCGCGTTGAACAATGGGGCGACAGTGGCCGAAATCCAGGAAGTGCTGCTTCACGCCAGCATCTACTGCGGCGTGCCCGCAGCGGTGGACGCGTTCCGCTCGGCGGCTGAGGTGGTGGATGGGGTGGCGTAGCCTACGCCTGCGTTGCTGTGCTGTTTTTCACCGTCAGAATGCTTGGCACACCACCCGGTTGCGCCCAGCGTGCTTGGCGTCATACAGCAGCTTGTCTGCCAAGGCGTAAACCGCAGTTGTGCTTGTTGTAGGGCTGTTTTTTTGCAGCAGCACCAGACCAAAGCTTGCGGTGATGACGCCAGCGGGATTGCCGGTATGTGGCAAGCTGAGCCGCTCAAGCGCCAGGCGCAGATGGTCTACAAAGGCGTGTACTTTTTCCAGCGGCTCATCGACGGTGAGTACAAAGGCGAACTCTTCGCCGCCAACACGGAAAAACTGATCGCCAGTCCGGTTTAAAAGTCCACGCAGGGCTTTACTGGTTTGTTTAAGAACCTCGTCGCCCGCCGGATGACCGTAGTGGTCGTTGTAGCGCTTGAAGTTGTCGATGTCCAGCAAGCAAAATGCCAACGGTGTTTGATGGCGCGAATGCCGCGCTACCTCCAGTTCAAAGCAGGTATCAAAGTGTCGGCGGTTGTAGGCGCCCGTGAGTGCATCGGTGATCGCCAAATTGGCCAAGCGCTGGTTGGCCGATTCAAGGGCTGTTGTTCGGCTGCTGACCAGGATTTCCAGCTCGTTATTCAATGCCGTTTGTGATGCCAGTGCCTCACGCTCAGCTTTCAGTTTGTCCGCTTTGAGGGTGTTCATCTGGTCAGCCAATCCAAAGGCTAGCAGCAGCACCTCAAGCGCAGAGCCAATTTGCAAGAAGTTTTCAGTGATGGCGTTGGACGGTACAAGATCTAAAACCCGCAGGTAGTAGAGCACCACGCCCACTGCGAGCAGCGTAAATGCGATCAAGTAGTAGCGTGCAGGTTTTGATCCTCGGCGCATCAAATCGACGCCTGCAATCATTGCTACCCCCATCATGACGATTTCCAGAGGTGTGCTGAGTACAAACGGTAATGCGTAAAAATTGAAGAATGCTGGCGTGACACTCAGCAGGCTGCCCCAGGCGGTTCCTATCAGGGTGTTGTGCAACCAGGGTGCCACACTGTGGCGGGTATCCAGGTAATGGGTAATGAACAGACCAAACGTGAAAAAACAAGCCGCAGCACCCAGGGGCAAAATTTGGTTGTTTAAAACGGGTGAATCCGGCCACCAATACTGAAAGGCAAAACCTCGGAATGTGAAGCTCCAGACAAAGAATGCGGTGATGTAAAGTGTGTAAAACCCAAAGCCTCGATCCTGCGTCGAGATGTACAAAAAGAGGTTGTACAAAAGCACAGTGATCAGTGCACCGTAGTAAATGCCCAGTACGGTTGTCTCGGTTTGCATCTGTGTCGCGTATGCATTGGGTTTCCAAAGCTTCAGCACGATGGGTTCATGCAAGCCATCATGGGCCGCCAGCTTCAGATAAACCTCTAGCTGTTCCCCTGGCCCTAAAACAATGGGCAGGTTAGGTATTCGCATCAGGATGGGGCGCGTATTGAAGGGACGGCGATCCCCTGTTAAAACCGGCTTCTCTGATCCGTTGTCCGCACGCACGATGTGCATATCGACTTCATCTTCCAAGGGGGTGCCCAGATCAAGAACCTTTGTGACAGTGGTGTTGCTGGTATTGCGCAGTCCAATGCGCACCCACCAAGCAGAACGCGAGAACCCGAAGTTCAGCGAGTCTGTTGCGTTGTTGCGCCATGCTTGAGGTTCTGCCAGCAAGGTGCCCAGTGTGAGTTGCCCACTTGGATCTTCCAGAATTTGCAGTTGGCGGCTCAGCGCCAGTTCAGACTGGTTATTGGCAACATCTACGGCGTTGAGGGCTGGGTAGGCGTTCAGTGCTGTACCTGCAGCCAGTAACAGCACGATGCTGCGCAGCAAGGCCATGCTGGTTTTTTGCCACTTTGTGCAAAGCAGCCCTTTCATCCAGGCCACAACACAAATCAAGCGCAATTTGCTGGGCTTTTTGGAGAAAAGAGCGTGCATAAATGTTTTTTATTGGCCATTGAAATGATGAGTGTGTTCTGCAAATTACACATATTTCCTCCACATTGTCCTTCCATAATTTCTTCATGGTCAAGCCTTTGCTGCCCAAACAACGTGAGTTAACCCATGAAGATTTTGAACACCTTGTCGTGCCAGACGGCTTTGCTGGTCTGCACATCCTTGTTTTCTGGTGCTCTTCTTGCGCAGGCTCCCAATGGGGGTGGCGAGAGGCCTAAACCTCCCGCCGAAGCCATTGCGGCTTGCCAGGCGCTCAAGAGCGGCCAAAACTGCACGTTTACCTCACCTCAGCGAACAGTTACAGGCACTTGCTGGGCACCTGAAGGGAAACCGTTGGCCTGCCGTCCCAAGGATGGCCCTATGGCCAAGAATCAACCTGCCAAGAAATAGGCGTGGTGCGAATATGTACTGCAAAAAATCTCGTTTACAAGCGCTGCCCTTCCTTATGGGTTTGGTGTTATCTGGCTGCGGCGGTGGAGGTGGCAGTACCGATACAAGCATAAGTACAGGTCTAGGTACGGGCACGAGCATTGGCACAGGCGCAACCACTGGGACAAGCATTGGCACACCGGGTACAGATACAACTACCGTTGCCGTGAGTACGCCAACCGCCGCTACGACGGCAAATGTGTTGTGCAGCTATGCGCAAAGCGTTTTCAACAGTTCTGCCTCCGTTAACGCTACCAGCACTGCCAATTGGTCGTGTAACAGCACAGCCCGAATATTGTCGGCGAACGGCTTGCCTGACCATACTGTCGGCGTTTTTCCTAACGCTAATAACCCTAACAAAATCACAGCACAACGTGTATCTGCTTCGCTGTTTGTGAACCCGACAGCCTCCTCCACGGTAACGCAGCGCGGAGGGCCTTTAGGCGATACCGGGTACATCCTCAATGGGGTTAAAGTGGATGCGGCAACCGCAGGCTCTTGCGACAACACGGGTGCCAACTGTGGATTGGTTAACAACACGGGGGCTTGGAGCATTGAGGCGCTGGGACAAACGGCGTTCAATTTCGGTACCGACAGCAACAATGCACACGTACAGCCCAATGGGGCTTACCACTACCATGGGATACCTGTGGGGTTTGTCAATGCACTGGGCAAAGGCATCGCCATGACTCTCATCGGGTGGGCTGCTGATGGTTTCCCGATTTACGCCCGCTACGGCTACAACGTGGCGAGCAATGCGGCGTCCCCCGTCAGGGTGATAACCAGCAGCTACCGGCTTAAATCGGTATCCAGCACCAATCGCCCTTCCACCGTAGCCTATGCATTGGGCACATTTTCTCAGGATTACGAGTACGTAGCAGGCTCTGGTGATCTGGACGAGTGCAACGGCCGTACTGGCGTGACGCCAGAGTTTCCGTCCGGGATTTACCACTACTACGCCACCGACAGCTACCCTTACTTGCAACGGTGTGTCAAAGGCCGGCTGTGAGTGTGCAGCGGCCCTGGGTATCTTGGGTATGGCGGGTCTGTTGGGTACTGTGGGTAGGTCTTTCTTCGGCCCATGCGCACTTGATTGTTTCTCAACGCGGAACACTCAACATCGTCGAATCCGGCATTTACATGGTTCTGTCGCTGCCGGTGTCTGCCTTCACTGGCATTGATGACGACGGCGATGGCTTGCTTTCATTGGATGAGCTGCGCACGCACACCAGTGACATAGACGCCCAGGTGCGGCGCGGCATTGAACTCGCTGACCCGCAGAAAACCTATCCCTTGGACGGCGTGATGCTCAACACCGTTCCGACAGATGAAGCGCCCGCTGCACCTGCACCACAGGTCGCTGTACTGGGGCGGTTTGCGGTAGATCCCGGGGCGACGGGGTTGATGTTCTCCATGCGACTTTTTGGCACAGGGGCCGGGATGAAAATGGAGCAAGTCTCTGTGACACGCGGTGCTGAAACACAACTGATGACGCTGACCCCCGAGCGAGCGCAACGCGATGTATTGCCTTCAAGCGGGGTTGTTTTTGGTGACCAAGTGCGCCAAGGCATGCACCACATACTTTTCGGCTGGGATCACCTGCTTTTTTTAGGAGTGATGTTGTCCGCTGGCTGGGGTGTGCGACAGCTTGTGCTTTTACTGACATGCTTCACCGTTGGTCATGCGCTTTCTTTGAGCGCCTGCGTTCTGTGGGGTTTGGATGCCTCATCCGCCTTGGTTGAACCTGCCATCGCTGCTACGATTGTGGGCGCCGCTGGGTTCGACCGCTGGTCTGCTTTGCGTGACAAGCAACCGCGAGCGGAGCTTCGCTTCATGCTTGTATTTGCTTGTGCATTCGTTCATGGCCTGGGGCTGGCTGGCGCGCTCACAGAACTGGGCATTGACCCCATGCACAAGATCGTGACGCTGCTCGGTTTTAATTTGGGCGTTGAAATTGGGCAATTGGGTGTTGCTGCTGTGGCCGTCTTCGCCTTGAACTCACTGGTTTATGTAGGCGGCGCTGCATGGGCCATCATGTCAAGAAAGGTGGTTTCTTATGCGGCCATGGGCATGGGGGCGTATTGGCTGATAGGGCGAGTTTTCATCATTTAACCAGCGCCCTGTGTCTCTCGGGCCTTCTCCACCACAAAATCAATCAATGTCCGCGCTGCTAGCGTCTGGTACTTGTCGGGCATCCGCAACAAAAACATCCGGGTGCCAAAGATGCTTAAGCGCCATTCGTCCAGCGCTGTCACCACCCGACCCTGCGCAATGTCTTGGGCTACCACGTAGTCGGGTACCAGCCCGATACCCACGCCTGCCAGGATGCCCTCGCGCAGGAACGGGAAGTGCTCTGAAATCAGCGTCGGTTCCAGCATGATTTCCTGGCGTTCTTCGCCCTGGTAGGCCCGCAGCCGCAGTTGACGCCCCACCACGCCTGAGGTGATGAGCGGGGCCGTGCGCAGTTGCTCCAGCTGGGTTGGCAAACCATGCTGCTGCGCATAGTCGCGGGAGGCGCAGGCCAGATAGCGCACGCTGCCCAAATCGCGTGCCACCAACATGGGGGGCGGCTCGGGCAGCACGCGCACGGCAATGTCCACTTCGTCGCGCACCAGATCGTCCACCCGGTTTTCAAACAGCACGTCGAGCACGATGCCGGGGTAGAGGCGTTTGAATTCGATCAGCCAGTTGGACATCACCATCTGCCCGTAGCCACTGGGCACGCTCAGGCCCACACGGCCTTGCAGGCCTTTGCCTAGCATGGCGATGGTTTCGCGCGCGGCCAGCATTTCGTTTTGGATGGCGCGGCCATGCTGGTAAAGGCGCAGGCCGAGCTCCGTTGGTTCCATGCGCCGGGTGGTGCGGCGCACGAGTTGCACGCCCACCGATTTTTCCAGTTGCATCAGGTGGTAACTGACGTTGGCGCGGGTGATCTTGAGTTTTTTGGCGGCAAGGCTAAGGTTGCCAGCGTCCAAAATTTCAACCAGAAGGGTGAGGGAGGAAACGTCCATGCGGGCTGAATTGAAGGAATGGGGACGAAAAAATGCGCTAGATTGTCAAATATTATTTGACAGAGTGTCATGGCTTGCTGGGATTGTCAAGAATGTTATTCAAACCAATAATCAGAGGCCAACAGCGAAAAATTCTCCGCAATCCTCTCACCAGACCTCCCAAGGAAGACAACCATGCGCGAAGCCGTCATCGTATCCACCGCCCGTACCCCCTTGACCAAATCCCACCGGGGCGAATTTAACGTCACGCCCGGCCCCACGCTGGCGGCTTTTGCGGTGCGTGCAGCGGTAGAGCGCTCTGGCATTGACCCAGCCATGATCGAAGACGCCATCCTCGGCTGCGGCTACCCCGAGGGCACCACAGGGCGCAATGTGGCGCGCCAGAGCATCATCCGCGCTGGGCTGCCGCTGTCGATCGCCGGTACCACGGTGAACCGTTTTTGCGCCTCGGGCCTGCAAGCCATCGCCATCGCGGCGGGCCGCATCGTGGTGGATGGCGCACCGGCCATGATCGCGGGTGGCGTGGAAAGCATCTCGTCTATCCGCACCCGTGAAGACGGTGACACCGGCATGGACCCGTGGATCGTCGAACACAAGCCTGAGCTGTACCTGTCGATGATCGCCACCGCCGACATCGTGGCCCAGCGCTACAACATCAGCCGCGAAGCACAAGACCGGTTTTCTGCGGAAAGCCAGCGCAAAACCGAAGTCGCGCAGCTTGAAGGCCGCTACAAGGACGAAATCATCGCCTGCACCACCACCATGGCGGTGACGGACAAAGAAACCAAAGCCGTGACCCGCCGCGCGGTCACCGTGTCGGAAGACAGCTGCAACCGCCGTGGCACCACCTACGAGGCGCTGGCCAAGCTGTCACCTGTCAGCGGGCCGGGTAACTTTGTCACCGCAGGCAACGCCTCGCAGCTGGCCGACGGTGCTTCTGCCTGCGTGATGATGGAAGCGGCTGAGGCGTCGCGCTTGGGGTTGCAGCCGCTGGGCGCGTTCCGGGGCCTGGCTGTCGCGGGTTGCGAGCCAGACGAAATGGGCATCGGCCCGGTGTTCGCCGTGCCCAAGTTGCTGGCGCGCCACGGTTTGACGGTGGACGACATTGGGTTGTGGGAGCTGAACGAAGCCTTCGCCTCGCAGTCGATTTACTGCCAGCAAAAACTGGGCATTCCGGATGAGCGCTTGAACGTCAACGGCGGTGCCGTCTCCATCGGCCACCCGTTCGGCATGACCGGTGCCCGTTTGGCTGGCCATGTGCTGATCGAAGGCCGTCGCCGCAAAGTCAAATACGCCGTGGTCACGATGTGCATCGCCGGTGGCATGGGTGCTGCTGGCCTGTTTGAAATTTACTGAACCCGTCCCAGCCTCGGAGACAAGCACCACCATGGATCTGAATTTCACCCCCGCTGAAGAAGCCTTCCGCGCCGAAGTGCAGGGCTTTTTGAAAGACAAACTGCCTGCACGCTTGTCCGATAAAGTCAAAGGCGGCTTGCACCTCACCCGTGCCGACATGGTCGAATGGCACGCCATCCTGAACGCACGCGGCTGGCTCGCCAACCACTGGCCCGAAAAGCATGGCGGCCCTGGCTGGACAGCGATCCAGAAATTCATTTTTGAAAACGAATGCGCGCTGGCCTGCTCGCCCCGCATCGTGCCGTTCGGTGTTGGCATGTTGGGGCCTGTGCTCATCAAGTACGGCAACGAAGCCCAAAAAGCCCGTTGGTTGCCACGTATTCTGGACGGCTCCGACTGGTGGTGCCAGGGCTATTCCGAGCCGGGTGCCGGTTCCGATCTGGCCTCTGTCAAAACCGCTGCGGTGCGCAGCACGGACGCGCAGGGCGATCACTACATCGTCAATGGCCAAAAGACCTGGACGACGCTGGGCCAGCACGCCAACATGATTTTTTGCCTCGTGCGTACCCTGAAGGATGCCCGCAAGCAAGAAGGCATCAGCTTCCTGCTGGTGGACATGAACACCCCTGGCGTTGAGATCCGCCCCATCGTCACCCTGGATGGCGACCACGAAGTCAACGAGGTGTTCTTCACCGACGTGCGCGTGCCCGCTGAAAACCTGGTGGGTGAAGAAAACAAGGGCTGGACATGCGCCAAATTTTTGCTGACCTACGAGCGCACCAACATCGCAGGTGTCGGGTTCTCGGTTGCCGCGCTGGAGCGCCTCAAGCGCATCGCCCAGACCGTGCAACGCCATGGCCGCCCCCTCGCTGAAGACCCGATGTTTGCCACCCGTCTGGCGCGTATCGAGATTGACCTGGAAAACATGAAAACCACCAACCTGCGCGTGATTGCTGCCGTGGCGGGTGGTGGTGTGCCGGGCGCTGAAAGCTCGATGCTCAAAATCCGTGGTACCGAAATTCGCCAGGAAATCACCTCGCTGCTGCGCCGCGCCATGGGGCCTTATGCGCGGCCTTTCATTGCCGAAGCGCTGGAAGAGGGCTACACCGATGCGCCCGTGGGGCCACCAGGTGCGGCCAGCGCAGCCAGTGCGTACTTCAACAACCGCAAGCTGTCGATTTTCGGTGGCTCCAATGAAGTCCAGAAAAACATCATCAGCAAGATGATCTTGGGATTGTGAGGCCCTGCCATGAATTTTGAACATACCGAAGACCGCCGGATGCTGGCGGACACGCTGAACCGCTTCATCGCGGAGCAGTACACCTTTGACACCCGTGAAGGCATTTTGAAGGCCGATACCAGCCCTGGTTTTGATGCCGATCTGTGGCGCCGCATGGCCGAGCTGGGTACGCTGTCCGCGCTGTTCTCTGAGGCCGATGGTGGCTTTGGGGGCACCGGGTTTGACATCGCCGTCGTGTTCGAGTGCCTGGGGCGCGGCTTGGTGGTCGAGCCGTTCCTGGGGGCACTGGTCGTCGGTCAAGCCCTCAGCGCAGCAGGCACTGAAGCGCAAAAGAAAACCTTGGAAAGCCTGATGGACGGCAGCACTGTGGCCGCGCTGGCGCATGACGAACCGGGCTCACACTATGAGCTGTCCCGCGTCAGCACCCACGCGGTGAAGACGGCTAGCGGCTGGACGCTGAACGGTGCCAAAGCCGTGGTGGTGCAAGGCGCACAGGCACAGTTGTTTTTGGTGACCGCACGTACCTCTGGCGATATCGAGTCTGAAGCAGGTATTTCGCTGTTCCTGGTGCCCGGCAACACGCCCGGTCTCGGCCGCCGCAGCTATGGTTTGGTCGATGGTGGCCGCGCGGCTGAACTGACGCTGGACAACGTGCCATTGGGGGCTGACGCCTTGCTGGGCAGCGCCGACAACGGCTTTGCCACACTGGAGCTTGCCACCAGCTATGGCCTGCTCGCGCTCTGTGCCGAAGCGGTAGGTGCGATGGAAGTCGCCAAGAAAAGTACTGTGGAATACCTGCAAACCCGCCGCCAGTTTGGCGTGCCCATTGGCAGCTTCCAGGCCTTGCAGCACCGCATGGCGGATGTGCTGTTGGAAGTTGAGCAGGCGCGCAGCGCCGTCATCAATGCGTCTGCCGCCATCGGTGCAGACCGTTTGACGCGTGAACGTGCCGTCTGCGCCGCCAAACAAAGCATTGGCCGTATCGGTACGCTGGTCGCACAAGAAAGCATCCAGATGCACGGTGGCATTGGCATGACCTGGGAACTGCCACTGGCGCATTACGCCAAACGCCTGGTGATGATCGACCACCAAATGGGCGACGAAGACCACCACCTGCAACGCTACATCGCATTGGGGCGGTCAGCATGAGCACCGGTTCAGCCTCTACCTCTTCCGGGTTGCCTCTGTCCGGTATCCGCGTCCTCGACCTTTCCCGTGTCCTCGCTGGCCCTTGGTGCGGCATGGTACTGGGCGACTTTGGCGCGGAAGTTATCAAGCTTGAGCACCCTGAACGTGGCGACGATACCCGCGACTGGGGCTTGCGCGTGGGCAAAACCGAGACGGCCTACTTCAACAGCGTCAACCGCAACAAGCGTTCCGTCACGCTCGATCTGCAAACGAAAGACGGCCAGAAAATCGCCCGTGATTTGGCCTTGCAATGCGATGTGGTGATCCAGAACTTCAAGTTCGGTGGTGTCGAAAAAATGGGCCTGGGTTACGAACAGCTCAAAGCCATCAAACCCGACATCATTTACTGCTCTGTCTCTGGCTACGACCGCAGCGGCCCCGAAGCTGCCCGGCCCGGCTATGACCTGGTGATCCAGGGTGAAGCTGGTTTGATGGCGATGAACGGCACCGCAGAGCAACCACCGCTTAAATTCGGCGTGGCAGCTGTCGATTTGTTCACGGGCATGTACGCCGCTCAAGCCGTACTGGCAGCCTTGTTTGAGCGCCAAAAAACCGGCAAAGGCAAACACATCGAGATGGCGCTGTTCGACTGCGGCTTGATGATCACGGCCTACTACGGCCTCGAAGCCCTGTTGATGGAAAAAGACCCGCTGCGCTACGGTAACGCGCACCCGTCCATCGTGCCTTACGGCGTGTTCGACGCGGAAGACGGCCCGCTGGTCATCACGGTTGGCAACAACAAGCAGTTTGAGCGATTTTTGCCGCGAGGTGATCGATCGCCCTGATCTGGCCGACGACGAACGCTTCAAAACCAACGTGGTGCGCGGTGCCAACCGCGACGTGCTGGTGCCTGTCATCCTGGCCGAAATCAAATCACGCTCACGCGCCATGCTATTGGCGCGTCTGGCCAAGGCCGGCATCCCCTGCGGTGAGGTGCTGGGCCTGTACGAGGCGATGACCTCCGAGCGTGCTGTGACCGGTGGACTGGTCACAAAACAGCCTCACCCGGTGGCCGGTAGCACCCATGTGCTGGCGCCACCGTACAAGCTGGACGGCCAACGCCTGCCGGTGCGCTTGGCCCCGCCTGTGCTGGGTGAGGGCACGTCCGAGGTGCTGAGCGGTATGCTGGGGCTGAGCGCTGAGCGGCTGGCCGAACTCAAAGCCAGCGGTGTGACGTAGGCTGTAGTCAGCAGGCTTTCAGTGCCTCAAGAGGCATGGCGCGACAATCGCCCATGACCTCTGTTTTCTCTTCTTCTCCCACTCCCAACGCCCGCCACCCCTACGAGACCTTATCGCCCGACGTGGTGGTCGATGCCCTCGCCAGCGTCGGTCTGCACGCTGACGGGCGGCTGATGGCGCTCAGCTCTTATGAAAACCGGGTGTACCTCGCGCATCTGGAAGCCGATGGCGAGGATCACATTGAGGGCACAGATGGCGCTTCTCTCGACGCCGTTGTTCTCAAGTTCTACCGCCCCAACCGCTGGACGCCAGCGCAAATTCTTGAAGAGCACGCCTTTGCTGCCGAGCTGATGGCGGCAGACATTCCCGTCATCGGCCCGCTGCGCCTGCAAGGCCAAACGCTGCACACCTTCGGCGGCTTCGCGTTCTCGGTCAGTCCCCGGCGTGGGGGGCGTCGCCCTGAGTTGGACGATTTTGAGGTGCTGGAGTGGATTGGCCGCTTCCTTGCCCGCATTCACACTGTGGGTGCAGCCCAACCTTTCGTTCACCGCCCCGCGCTGGACATCGCCACTTTCGCAGCCGAGCCTGCTGAGTGGCTGCAAGCGCACGAGATGATTCCCCTGGATGTGCAAGGTGCGTGGCAAGTGGCGTACAAAAATGCTCTTGAATTGATAGCTGCCAGTGCGCTAGGAGAGCGCGCAACAGGGCAGTTGGGTTTAAAAATAAAAAATATTCGCCTCCATGGTGACTGCCATCCCGGCAACATCCTGTGGACGCCCGCTGAGTTGCCTGGTGGTGGCCCGCATTTTGTCGATCTGGACGACGCCCGCACCGGCCCTGCCGTGCAAGACCTGTGGATGCTGCTGAGCGGAGACCGCCGGGAATGCACGCAGCAGCTTTCGGCTTTGCTGGACGGCTATGAGCAAATCCGTGACTTCAATCGCCAGGAGCTGGCATTGATTGAGCCCTTGCGTACCCTGCGCCTCATCCACTACAGTGCATGGCTGGCCCGCCGCTGGGAAGACCCGATTTTCCCAGTCAATTTCCCCTGGTTTGGCAGCAGCGACTACTGGCGTGGTCAGGTGCAGATGCTGGAGCAGCAGATCGAGGCGATGCAAGAGCCTGTGTTGATGGTGTGATTCCAATGGGAGTGAGTTAAGGCGTCGCTTCATGTGACGCAATGCGCATTGACGACCCTGTTTTCTCTGGGCTTGGCCTGGGGGTGTTTGTAATAGGGTGTAGCAACTAGGGAAAACCCTTATAGTGGCCTTATGACTGAAACAAGCATTCCTGTTCCTGCCGTTCCCGGCAAAGTCCATGTGCCTATACGCTCACTCGGCCCAAGCCACCGTGAGCGCATTGCCAAGCACCTGATGGATTTAGAGCCCGCAGACCGCTACCTGCGCTTTGGCTATGCGGCGGGGGACGAGCAAATCCAGCGCTATGTGGACAGCCTCGACTTTGAGCGTGACGAGATTTTTGGCATCTACAACCGCAATCTAGAGATGATTGCCATGGCGCACCTCGCCAAAAATGAAGACCCCCAGCACAAGGTATGCGCTGAATTTGGCGTCTCTGTGCTCAAAAAAGCCCGTGGCAAGGGCTACGGCAGCCGTTTGTTTGACCGCGCAGTGATGCATGCCCGCAACGAAGGCATTGACCTGTTGTTCATCCACGCGCTGAGCGAAAACACCGCCATGCTGCGCATTGCGGTCAAAGCCGGTGCCAAGGTGCAGCGTGACGGTTCCGAATCCGAGGCCTACCTCACCGTTCCCCAAGCTACGCTGGACAGCCGCATCACCGAAATCGTGGAAGAGCAGTTCGCCCAGGCGGACTACCGCCTGAAGGTGCAGGCCAAGCAGTTTTGGGATTTCCTGTTCGGGCTGCAAGATCTGCGGCGCGGGGTAGGGCAAGGCTTGCCTGCTGGTGTGACGGAGCGGCGCGAGGTGATGTGAAGACGGCTAGGCCTTCACCGTGCCTATGCGTGTCTGATTTCACCCAATGACGTTTCAGTTTGCGCTGGCGTATCCCCCAAAGCCCTTTGTGGTGCCGGTGTAAGTCAGTATGGATTTTGAGCCCCAATTTCAAAAATACGGCTCATAAATTGAGCCGTATTAAGTTAAAATGCGGCTCATGCCACTCATTCGTCCTTCTCTACCGCCCGCCGCTGCCCCCCGTTACATCTGGCAGCAGCCCGGTTGGCCCGCTTTGACGGTCGATGCCGCACGTCTTGCCTCCTCTGTGCAGACCGCGCAACGCCAGCTTGGGCAGGTGCTGGGGCAAGCGGCGGCGCTGGGTTTGATGTCGCGCGAAGGTCTGCATCAGCAAGTGTGGGTGGATGAAGCCATCGCTACAGCGGCGATTGAAGGCGAGCGGTTGAACCGCGACTCGGTGCGCTCATCGGTGCTGCGCCGCTTGGGTTTGACCGATGACGGCCCCAGCAGCCGCGATGTCGAGGGTTTGATCGACGTGTTGCAAGATGCGGTGGCGGGCCATGCGGCAGTGCTGGACGTTGATCGGCTGTGCCGCTGGCAGTCCGCGCTATTCCCTGCGGGCACCTCGGGCATCCACCGCATCGCTGTGGGACGTTACCGCGACCACACTGAGGCCATGCAGATCATCAGCGGGCAGCTGGGCCGTGAAGTGGTGCATTACACCGCGCCACCCTCATCGACAGTGGCTGCTGAAATGGAGCGGTTTCTAGCGTGGTTTGAGTCCACACGCCCCACGCCGAGGCAGCCTATAGACATTGCAATGAACGGTTCCAGTGACGGCCCCATAGATGGCATCACTCGCGCCGCATTGGCCCACCTGTGGTTCGAGAGCATCCACCCTTTTGAAGACGGCAACGGGCGCATAGGCCGTGCCATTGTCGAGCTGGCCTTGGCCCAAGACCGAGGCGCGGCCTCGCGCATGGTCAGCCTTTCCACCCAGCTGTTGGCGCACCGCCGCGCTTACTACGATGCACTGCACACCGCTCAAACCGGTGGATTGGACGTGACCGCCTGGGTGCAGTGGTTCGCGCAGACGTTCACCCAAGCCTGCGAAGCCTCCTGCACCATCATGGCCAGCGCCCTACAAAAAGCCAGCTTTTGGTCAGACCACACCGATGGCGCCGTGAATGCCCGGCAACGCAAAGTGCTGCAAAAACTGCTGGACGCAGGTGACGGTGGCTTTCTGGGCGGCTTGACCGCCGAGAAATACACCAAGATCACCGGCGCTTCCAAGGCCACGGCGACACGGGATTTGGCGGATTTGCTCCGCCAAGAGCTGCTGTGGGTGCAGGGTGTGGGAAAGGCGACGCGGTATGGCGTGAAGGTGGTGGGGTGGGTGCAGGGAGTTAGCTGATGTGGAAGTTTATTTTTAAAAAGCAAACGCTTGCTAAAAATAAAAACCTTTGTTATCGTCCATCGCCATGGACAAATCCAGCACGCCCCACACCGCACAGCGCACCCTTGAAGACACGGGTTCAGGTGTAACGCTTCCCAAACGTCCCCGTGGACGCCCCCCTAAAACTTCCGACGAACGTGATGATGGCAACCGCCGCCAAGCGCTGCTGAGCGCTGCGGCCAAGCTGTTTCGCACCCAGGGTTTTGATGCCACCACCACGCGTGACATTGCCGCAGCGGTGGGCATGCACAGTGGTTCGCCGTTCTACCACTTCAAAAGCAAAAGTGCCCTGCTGTTTGCCGTGATCGAAGAGGGCATGCGGGCCGCCATTGCACGCCAGAGCGCGGCCCTGCAAGCCCTGAGTTCGGGGACTTCGATGCTATTGAATTCAGAGCTTTCAACGCCCATCCACCATGCACCAGAGGCCCTTTTGGCCGTGTTGGTGCGCAACCACCTTGATATCTTGCTCGGCCCCGATGCCGACTTCATTCCGGTGATGCTGTACGAGTGGCGCAGCCTCAATCCGCGCCAGCGCAAGCAAATCACCTTCATCAAGGACGAGTACGAATCCGTGTGGACGCCGGTGCTGCTGGCGCTTCACGCGGCTGGGCGCTTGGGCTGTGAGGTCAAGCTGGCCCGACTGATGATTTTTGGTGCGTTGAACTGGACGGCGCAGTGGTACGACCCGCGTCAAGCCACCCAGGGCGGCGCGTCATTGGACGACTTGACCACCGCCGCTATCGCTCTTTTTTTAAACAAGGACACCGCATGACTGCACCACACTACCGCTCCATCTTCACCCCCGGCCTGTTGGCTGGCAAAATCATCATCGTCACCGGCGGTGGCTCGGGCATTGGGCGCTGCACTGCGCATGAGTTGGCTGCACTGGGTGCCCATGTGGTGCTGGTGGGGCGTAACTTGGAAAAGCTGCAAACCACCGCTGCCGAGATCGCCGCTGACAGCCTGGAGATGGGCGGCACGGTGAGCTTTCACACCTGCGACATCCGGCAAGAAGAGGCTGTGAAGCAGACCATCGCCGCTATCGTCACCGCGCAGGGCCGCATTGACGGGTTGGTCAACAACGCGGGCGGCCAGTACATGACGCCGCTGGAAGCCATCAGCGCCAAGGGCTGGGATGCGGTGGTACACACCAATCTGACGGGCGGGTTTTTGATGGCGCGTGAATGCTATGTGCAGGCCATGCACGAGCGCGGTGGGGCCATCGTCAACATCGTGGCCGACATGTGGGGCTCGATGCCCGGCATGGGCCACAGCGGCGCGGCGCGGGCTGGCATGGTGAGTTTTACCGAGACGGCGGCGCTGGAATGGGCGAAGGCGGGTGTGCGCGTCAATGCCGTGGCCCCCGGCTACATCGCCTCCAGCGGCATGGACCATTACCCGCCTGAAGCGGGCGAGCGCTTGCGCCAAATGAAAGACACCGTGCCGCTGGGGCGCTTTGGCAACGAGGCGGAAACATCGGCGGCGATTGTGTTTTTGCTCAGCCCGGCCGCGTCCTTCATCAGCGGTAGCGTGTTGCGTGTGGACGGCGCACGGCCCCAGGTGCGCATGGGCTGGGGCGACTTCACCGCCGAGGCCGCTGTACAGACGCGGGAAGCGGTGAAGCCGTTTGAGGGCTTCCACCGCGCTGTGACGCCTAAAGTTTTTGCCTGAAGTTGTTGTCTGAAGTATTTACCCCGTAACGGTAGGGTTGAAAAATGACTGTTTTTGCCTCCTCCTGGAACGCCCAAAGCCCGCTCGCCGCCCAGCGCTGCGAGGCCATGCTGGTCCGTCTCCAGCAACTGCGTGCCCTTGAAGACCGCGCCGCGCAGGCGTCGGCCAAGTCGAAACCCGTGTTCGACAAACGCGGCCAGTTGCTGCCCCGCGAGCGGGTGGCGCTGCTGCTTGACCCCGGCCAGCCGTATTTGCCGCTGTGCGCCATTGCAGGCTACGCCCAAGACCACAAAGACCCTGCACAGTCGGTGCCCGGTGGTGGGGTGATTGCCGGTATCGGCTGGATCAGCGGCGTGCGTTGCATGGTGGTTGCCAGCGACTCGGGCATCGAAGCCGGTTCCATCCAGGCGATGGGGCTGGACAAAATTCTGCGCGTCCAAGAGCTGGCCCTGGCCAACAAACTGCCCTTCGTTCATCTGGTGGAAAGCGCGGGGGCCAACCTGATGCGTTACCGGGTGGAAGGTTTTGTGCTCGGTGGTGCGCTGTTCCGTAATTTGGCACAACTGTCTGCTGCGGGTATCCCCGTCATCACCGTGCAGCATGGTTCCGGGACAGCCGGTGGTGCGTACATGCCGGGTCTGAGTGATGTGGTCATCATGGTGCGCAACCGCTCCCGCGCCTTCCTCGCTGGCCCGCCGTTGTTGATGGCTGCGACGGGGGAAGTTGCCACAGAAGAGGAACTGGGCGGCGCGGAGATGCACACCAGCTTGTCGGGTTTGGGCGAATACCTGGCTGAGGATGATCGCCAAGCCTTGGGGATGGCCCGGGAAGTGGTTGCACGATTGGATTGGCTACAGGTGCAGCAGGGTCACACAACCCGACTGCCCCCCCCAGAACCGCATTACCCTGCCGAAGACCTTCTCGGTTTGATGCCCGAAACACTTCGCGAACCCATCGACATGCGTGAAATCATGGCCCGCCTTGCTGACGATTCCGATCTCCTCGAATTCAAACCGCTTTACGGCCCTCAAACCCTCTGCGTACAGGCCAGTATTGCGGGACATGCTATCGGTTTTATATCGAACAACGGCCCGATTGATGTAGCCGGTGCCAACAAAGCCACCCACTTCATCCAGCGCCAATGCCAACTCGGCCAGCCTATCGTCTACTTGCAAAACACCACGGGCTACATGGTGGGCAAAGAGAGTGAGCAGGGCGGGATGATCAAGCATGGCAGCAAGATGATCCAGGCGGTTACCAGCGCCACCGTGCCGCAAATCACGGTCCAGTGCGGGGCCAGCTTCGGTGCGGGCAACTACGGCATGTGCGGACGGGGCTATGCGCCGCGTTTCCTGTTCAGCTGGCCCAACGCTAAAACGGCGGTGATGGGTGGCGAGCAGGCTGCCCGCACCATGCAAATCGTCACCGAGGCGGCGATGGCACGCAAAGGCCTCGTGCCTGATCCAGCCGCGTCGCAAGCCCAGTTCGACAAGATCGTCAGCGTGTTCGAGTCACAAGCCGATGCGTTCTACACCAGCGGCCTGCTGCTCGACGATGGCGTGATCGACCCGCGGGATACCCGCGCTGTGCTGGCGCAGTGCTTGAGCCTGTGTGCTGAGGCGGCTGAGCGCCCTCTTAACCCGATGCAGTTTGGCGTAGCTCGAATGTAGAACCACACCCATCAGCCTTCGCCCCTTATTGAAAACCCAACGGAGACAACGCCATGAACTTCACCCACGAACACCGCGAAATCCAGAAAACCCTGAAGCGCTATATCGACGAGCAAATCAACCCGCATGTGGACGAATGGGAAGCCGCTGAAATTTTCCCGGCGCACGAGGTGTTCAAAGGTTTGGGCGATTTGGGGCTGCTGGGTCTGACCAAACCCGAGGCTTACGGTGGTGCGGGCCTGGACTATTCCTACAGCATGGCGATGGCCGAAACGCTGGGTGAAATCCACTGCGGTGGCGTACCCATGGCGATTGGTGTGCAAACCGACATGTGTACCCCCGCACTGGCCCGCTTTGGCAGCGAAGAACTGAAGCGCGAATTCCTCGCCCCTGCCATCAGTGGCGATGCTGTGGGCTGCATCGGTGTGAGTGAACCCGGTGCGGGCAGCGACGTGGCGGGTATCAAAAGCTTTGCCCGCAAAGACGGTGACGATTACGTCATCACCGGACAAAAAATGTGGATCACTAACAGCCTGCAAGCCGACTGGATGTGCATGCTGGTTAACACGGGTGAAGGCAATCCGCACAAAAACAAAACGCTGGTGATGGTGCCGATGCGGGACGGTGGCGGTGGCGGTAAGGTCGGCAAGCTGCACCCCGGCATTTCCGTCGCCCAAAAAATCCGCAAAATTGGCATGGACTCGTCCGACACAGGCTTGATTTATTTCGACGAGGTGCGTGTGCCCCAGCGCAACCGCATCGGCCAGGAAGGCGCAGGCTTCATTTACCAGATGCAGCAGTTCCAGGAAGAGCGCCTGTGGGCGGCGGCCAGTTGCCTGCAATCGCTGAGCAACTGCATCCAGTGGACGGTGGAATGGGCACAGGAGCGCAAGATGTTTGGCGCCACCTTGGCTGACCAGCAGTGGGTGCAGTTCAAACTGGCCGAGATGAAAACCGAAGTCGAATCGCTGCGCGCACTGACCTATCGGGCGGGCGAGCTGTACGTGAGCGGCCAGGATGTGATGGAGCTGGCCAGCATGGCCAAGCTCAAAGCCGGGCGCTTGAACCGCGTGGTGCCCGACACCTGTTTGCAGTTTTGGGGCGGCATGGGTTACACGTTGGAAAACAAAGTCTCACGCATGTTCCGCGATGGCCGTTTAGGCTCGATTGGCGGTGGTGCGGACGAGGTGATGCTGGGCATTTTGGCCAAGCTCATGGGCATTGCCAAAAAGCCCCGTCCAGCATGACCAGCAAGCACAGTCTGCTATGAAAAAGTTAATCCATCCCAAGTTAATCAACCGCTTGCTGATTGCCAACCGTGGCGAGATCGCCCGCCGCATCCTGCGTACCGCCCACGCGATGGGCATGGAGACGGTGGCCGTGTACTCGGAGGCTGATGCGCAAGCCCTGCATGTCGCTGAGGCCACCACCGCCGTCGCGCTGGGCGGTAACGCCTCTGCCGATTCGTACTTGCGCGTGGACAAACTCATCGCTGCCGCCCTCGCCACCGGGGCCGATGCCGTCCACCCCGGCTACGGGTTTTTGAGCGAAAACGCCGACTTTGCCCAAGCGGTGATAGCCGCTGGTTTGACCTGGGTTGGTCCGCCACCCGCCGCCATCCGCGCCCTGGGCAATAAAGCCAGCGCCAAGCAACTCGCCCTCAGCCGCAAGGTGCCCTGCCTGCCCGGCTACCAAGGCGCAGACCAGTCAGACGCGCGTTTCGTTGCTGAAGCTGGACGCATCGGCTACCCCGTGATGGTCAAAGCCACCGCCGGTGGCGGTGGGCGCGGAATGCGTTTGGTGGCATTGCCTGAACAGTTGCTCGCCGCCCTGCAAAGCGCCCGATCAGAAGCGCTGAGCGGTTTTGGCAGCGACGAGTTGCTGATCGAACGCGCCCTGCTGCAACCCCGCCACGTCGAGGTGCAGGTGTTCACCGATGCCCACGGCCACGGTATCCACCTGGGCGAGCGTGATTGTTCGGTGCAGCGGCGACATCAAAAGATCATCGAGGAGTCCCCTTCGCCTGCGGTCAATGCCGAATTGCGGGAGCGGATGGGCGCTTGTGCGGTGGAGTTGGCGCTGGCGGCAAGCTACGTCGGCGCGGGGACGGTGGAGTTTTTGCTCGACGGGGCAGATTTCTACTTGATGGAGATGAACACGCGCTTGCAAGTTGAACATCCTGTGACTGAAATGCTGACAGGTTTGGATTTGGTCGAATGGCAACTGCGTATTGCCCAAGGCGAGCCACTGCCTTTGACGCAAGGCCAAGTCCACCTCAACGGCCATGCCATCGAGGTGCGGCTGTGCGCTGAGGATGCCCACTACACACCGCATTCAGGTCGCGTGCTGGCGTTTTCTGCGCCGGCGCTGGCGGATGGCGTGCGAATCGACCACGCCCTGCAAAGCGGTGGCGAAGTGCCTGCGTTCTATGATTCCATGCTCGGCAAGCTCATCGCCCATGCGCCCACCCGTGCGCAGGCCATTGCCAAGCTCCGTGCGGCACTGGCGCAAACCCGCGTTCTGGGCCTGCCGACCAACCGGGCCTTTTTGCGTGCCACGCTGGCACATCCCCAGTTCTACGCTGGTGAAGCGCTGATTCCGTTCTTGGTTCACCAGGGCGATGCGGTGCGTGAAGCGCTACAAAAAGAAGAGCAAGTATTGACTATCCCGTGCGCACTGGCCGTTATTTTTGCTTCAAAAATCGGTTCGGCGCACCTTCCCAGCCCGTTTGGCCGCCCCGTGCGTCTGCGCCACCGCCAGGACACGCTGGTGCTGACGGTACGTGAGCTTGGTCAGGGCCGTGTGCAGGTGGTGCAGGGCGATCAAACGCACGAGGCGTTGGTGCAGTCGGCTGCGTCAGATGCCGGCCTTGCCATCACCCTCAACGGTGTGCGCCACACCGCCCACGCCTGCCGCACTGCAGACCAGCGTTGGCATGTGCAGGTGGATACCGTCGATATGTGGCTTGAAGACCTGTCATTTGAACCTGTGACGCAGGCTGGGAAGGCATCAGCAGCTACGGAATTGAGAGCGCCTTTCAACGGCAAGGTGATCCGCATTGCCGCCCAGCCCGGCGACAAAGTGGTACGCGGCGACACCCTGCTGACGCTGGAGTCCATGAAGTTGGAACACGCTTTGACGGCACCACGCGATGCGGTGGTCGCTGCCGTCATCGCCGAGGTCGGCCAGCAAGTCGCCACCAGCCAAGTCTTGTTGCGGTTTGAATAACCACCTGAACGAATCAGACGAATCACCATGACACCCGACCTCCGCGCTGACATTGAAAGCCTTACCGATGCGGTACGCCGCTTTACACACGATGAGATCGTGCCCCACATCAACGCCTGGGACGAAGCCGGGGCGTTCCCACGAACGCTCTACACGCAAGCCGCCGCCCTGGGCCTGCTGGGCATGGGCTACCCACAAGCGCTGGGCGGCACACCGGTCTCGTTCGCCCTGCGCAACGCGGTCACCCTGGCGATGTGTCGCCTGAGCGGCAGCGGTGGGCTGATGGCCAGCCTGTTTTCGCACAACATCGGCCTGCCACCCGTGCTGCGCCATGGCAGCGAGGCCGTGCAGCACGAGGTGATTCCCGGCGTGCTGCGGGGTGACAAGATCGCCGCCCTCGCCATCACCGAGCCGGGAGGTGGCTCCGACGTGGCCAGTCTGCGCACCACGGCGGTACGCGCGGATGACGGCAGTGGGGACTGGCTCGTCAACGGTGAAAAAGTCTTCATCACCTCGGGGATGCGTGCCGACTGGATCACGATGGCCGTGCGTACTGGTGAGGCGGGAAGCAAAGGCGCTGGCGGTATTTCGATGCTCTTGGTGCCGGGCGATGCCGTAGGTTTGTTGCGTTCGCCCTTGCAAAAAATGGGCTGGTGGTGCTCAGACACCGCCCACCTGCGCATGGACAAGGTACGTGTCCCTGCCCGCTACCTGCTGGGCGAGGAGGGCGGTGGTTTCAAAATCATCATGACCAATTTCAACGGCGAGCGCCTTGCCATGGCCGTGATGGCACTGGGCTTTTCGCAAGCCTGCTTCGACGAGGCGCTGGACTGGGCTCGCCAACGCAAAACCTTTGGTGCAGCCCTGGTCACGCACCAGGTGATCCGCCACAAATTGGTGGACATGCAAATGCGCATCGCCTCTACTACCGCCTGGGTAGACGCCATAACCGTCCGCGCCGATGCGGGCGATATGTCGCCAGAGTGGGTGGCTCAAGTCTGTTTGCTCAAGAACCACGCCACCCAAACCATGCAGTTTTGCGCCGACCAGGCCGTGCAAATCCTGGGCGGCATGGGCTTCATGCGCGGCACCAAGGCTGAGCGTATTTACCGGGAAGTCAAGGTGATGATGATTGGCGGTGGCGCTGAAGAGGTCATGAAGGAGCTGGCTGCAAAGCAGTTGGGGCTGTGACAATCCCACTTTGTTTTCTCCCGCTATACATTCCGCCTCAAAGAACAATTTTTCATGCCTAAAACACCCGCTTCTTCCTCGGTTTTGGTGCCGGACTTTGAACCCGAATTCATCACTGGCCTGAAGACGATTTTTGAAGAAAAAATCGTCTTCAACCACGTGCTGGGTTTGAAAATCACCAGCGTCACGCCCGAGCGCGTGACGGCGCGCATTGACATGCGTAACGAGCTGATTGGCCACTATGACCACCACCGCTTGCATGGCGGTGTCATCAGTGCAGGGCTGGACGCGATGGGTGGGTTGGCGGTGATGGCTGCTATTGGCGCGCGGCACATGGACGAATCCCCTGCCAAAAGGCTGGAGCGCTTTGGCAAGCTGGGCACCATCGATTTGCGTATTGACTACCTGCGCCCCGGCATTGGCGCTTATTTTGAGTTGCGGGCCGAGGTGATGCGTCTGGGGTCGCGTGTGGCGTCCACGCGCATGGAGTTTGTGGGGGCAGATGGCAAGCTGTTGTCCACAGGCGCTGGGGCATATATAGTTTCTTAGGTTCTTGGCTTCTCCCCTTGATCGACACGGAGTACATGCTGTGAAAACATTGACTGAAAACTTAAGCCAATACGCTGACTACCACCAGGATGCCCGCAATATTGCTACGCATTTTGTAGGCGTGCCGATGATTGTGTTGGCGGTGGTGATTTTGCTGTCGCGCCCTGTGTTCATGCTGGGGGGATGGGCTCTGACGCCGGCCATTCTGGTGATGCTGCCCGTTCTCGTTTACTACCTGCGCATGGATTTGCGTTTTGGTGCGGTGATGGTGGCGCTGTTCGCTGTCTGTGCCTGGGTGGCCGCGCAGACGGTGGCTTGCAGCACCTCAGCTTGGCTGGCCTGGGGTGTGGGCTTGTTTGGTGTGGGCTGGGCGATTCAGTTTATCGGCCATTACTGCGAGGGGCGAAAACCCGCGTTTGTCGATGACGTGATCGGCCTGTTGATTGGCCCCTTGTTCATCGTGGCGGAAGCGGCTTTTGGGCTGGGTCTGCGCCTTGAAGTGCGCCAAGCGATGCGGTTGGGGTCAGCCAGTGCCAACCCCTTGCCATCGCACACGCCTACGGTGGTTTAGCGCATGGTCTGCTGCTTCATTCTTCGGCGCTGGTCTTATGCACTGGGCTGGAGAATCAAACGGCCAATGACTTTACCCATTTCCAGATCCTGGAGGGCCGAGGAGGCCTGGTGCAGGTCGCAGCATTGGGTCGGAAGGGGCTGAATTTTTTGGGCATTGACCAAGGCAATCAATTCGCGCAGGTCAGCGATATTGCCGACATAAGAGCCTTCCATGCTGATGGCGCGCATCGGCAAGGTGGCTGTGGGCAGGGTGATTTCGCCACCGAACAATCCCACCACAATCAACTGTCCGCCTTTGATAAGCAGGTCGAGCGACAGCTGCACCGTTTGGCCAGAACCGACACAGTCAATCACGGCCCAGGCGGCACTTCCCAAGGCTGTTTTGCATTGTGCGACGGCATTGGGCGCCGCCGGGTCGATGGCGGCCATGGCTCCGGCGGCGATGGCGGCTGCACGTCGTTCGGCATTCGTTTCAACCACCACCACACCCACACTGCCCATGGCTTTCAATAAGCCGATACACATCAGCCCCAGGCCCCCGGCACCCACGACCACAACTGGTTCTTCTTGCAGGATGGCGGGTTTGATTTTCTTGATGGCGGTGAAGGTGGTCAGGCCTGAGCAGGCATAAGGTGCGGCTTGTGCTGGGGGCATGTCACCGATGTCGATCAAATACTTGGCATCGGGAACCATCACATGGTCGCTGTAACCGCCCGCACGGAAGATACCCAAAAACCGAGGTGTAGGGCACAGTTGCTCTTGTCCACGGCGGCACACCTTGCAAGTACCGCAGCCCAGCCAGGGGTAGACCAAGTAGTTGCGTCCAATTTCAGCCCCCTTGCTGTCGGCGCCAGTGGCCACCAGCTTGCCCACAATTTCGTGGCCCAGGGTCAAGGGCAGGGTGACGCCCCTGTCGCCCATGGTCAGGCGCTTGCCGCCGCCCAGGTCATACCAGCCGTGCCAAGTGTGGATATCGGTATGGCATACCCCGGCCGCCTGTACCTGTAGCAGAACCTCATGGGTTTGCGGCGTTGGGGTGGGTCGTTCTGCTCGGACTAAGGGTGTTCCGAAGGCTTGAATTTCATAGCTGATCATGAGGGTCTTTCAGAGCTGAAAAGGGTGCTTGCCAGGGCTTATTTCACCAAGCGGCATCCGCCTTGGTTCAGGGGGCGAAAGGCGGTGTCACCAGGTGTCGTGGCAACAGTTTTGTAGAGATCCCATTCGCCTTTGGATTCGGCAGGGGTTTTGACTTGGTACAGGTACATGTCGCGAACCACGCGCCCGTCTATGCGCAGTTTGCCATTCGTCGTCATGAAATCATTGATGGGCAGGGCTTGCATTTGTGCCATGACTTTGTCGGCGTCTTTGCTTGCGGCGGTCTTGATGGCCCGCAGGTAGTGGGATACCGCGCCGTAAGTGCCCGCCTGCGTCATCGTTGGCATGACACCGTTGCGTTTGTAGAACCGCTCTGACCAAGTGCGGGTTTTGTCGTTTTGGTCCCAGTAAAAGGCTTCGGTCAAGAACAGGCCTTGTGCCATCGGCAGACCGATGGATTTGATGTCTGACAGAAAGGCCAGCAAGGCGACTACTTTTTGTCCGCCTTTGCTCACACCAAATTCCGCAGATTGTTTGATCGCGTTGATGGTGTCTTGCCCGCCGTTGGCCAGCGCCACGACTTTGGCTTTGGAGGTCTGGGCTTGGACGATGAACGAGCTGAAATCCGGTGCGCTTAAGGGGTGACGCGAGGAACCCAGTACTTTACCGCCTCCGCTTTTAATCACCTCGCTGGCGTCACGTTCCAGGGCTTGGCCAAACGCATAGTCGGCAGCAATGAAGTACCAGGAGTCGCCACCGGCCTTCAGCACAGCTGACGCGGTGCCGTTGGACAGGGCGTAGGTGTCGTAGGTCCAGTGGATGGTGTAGGGCGAGCAGTTTTTCCCGGTGAGGTCTGATGAACCAGCACTCGTCACCATCATGATTTTTTTCTTGTCTTCGGCAATTTTGCTGACAGCCAAGGCAATGGACGAAGAAGGAAGATCCGTCACCATGTCAACGCCTTCGGTGTCAAACCACTGGCGCGCTTTGGCTGAGGCCACATCCACTTTGTTTTGCGTGTCTACCGAGACGAGTTCAATGGGTTTGCCCAGTACCGTGCCCCCAAAGTCTTCAATGGCCATGCGCGCCGCGTCAACCAATCCTTTACCGCCAATGCTGGAGTAAATGGAGCTTAAATCGGCCAGCACGCCAATTTTCACGGGTGCTGCAGAGGTTTGCGCGTGGGCTGTACTGGCGAGTGTGAGTGCGGCTGCGATGGCCAGCGTTAAAGGCAATTTTTTCATGGGTTTTTTCACGGTTGTCTCCTGATGGGCTGTATCGGGCTGTGGCTATGGGCACCGATGGACATGGCTTGGTGTCCTGGCGTAGATCGTAGAAACAAAGGGTATGTCTGTCTAATATCTTGTTAGCATTCAGCGATATACAGTGCATATAGGTTCTGCGGAGAAACCCCATGGTCAATTTCGAGCTCAGGCAGCTCAGCCAATTTGTTGCGATTGCCGAGGCGGGCAGCTTTCGCCGGGCAGCACAGCAGGTCTTCATTGCACAGCCGGCACTGTCGGTGGCCATTCGAAAACTTGAAAAATCCCTGGATGTGTTGCTGTTTGACCGGAGCGCACGCGGCGTGACGCTTACAGCCGCAGGGGAGGCCTTTTTGATCGAAGCGCGGCTCAGTTTGATTCATGCGGAGCAAGCTCGCCAGAGCGCACGGTTGGCGGCCTTGGGCGAGTGGGGCGTTGTTCGCTTGGGGTTTGTCGGCTCAGCGTCGTACCGGCTGTTGCCTGCCAAGTTACCTGTCTTCTTGGCACGCTATCCCGGTGTGCGCTTAGAGCTGGTCGAGGGCACCACGGTCAGCATCATGGACATGTTGCGCGAGGGGCGGCTGGATGTCGGCGTTATCCGTACCCCGGTGGATGGCAGTGGCGATGACTTGGCGATCCGCAATGTAGAGCAAGATGACCTGATTGCCGTGCTGCCACGTGCGCATGCACTGGCCAAGCGCAAGCGCATTGATTTGGCGCTGCTGCACGATGAGCCTTTCGTCATGTTTTCGAGAACCCATGTGCCGGGTTTGCGCGCGGTGGTGGTCGACGTGTGCCGTGATGCCGGTTTCACCCCTCGGGTGGCACAAGAGGTGACACAGATTCAAACCTTGGTGGGACTGGTCGGCAGTGGTTTGGGGGTGGCTCTGCTGCCGGGTGTGGCGGCCACCTTCACCAGTGAGCAGATTCGATTTGTGTCTTTGTCTAACCCGGCAGCGCACAAGCGCATCATGGTTTCGCTTGCCACACGCCGTGAAGGCGTGCTGCTGGCTGCGGCTAAGTTGTGCGACTGTATGGTGGGTGAAGCTTGAAAACCAAGCTTTTCCAGACGGCTTGGTTGAGGGCTGCGTTTTTGCGCCTTTAGGCCTTCACGGCTTTATGGTTTTACGTAGTCTGAAATAACTTTCCACTTGCCATCCTGAATTTGTGACAAGCGGGTAAGGTCGCTGCCCAGGCGTTTGGTCGCGGTGTAGCTGGCTTCGGCATTACCAAAAATATCAGGGGGGATGTTCATCGTGTCCATTGCCTTGATAAAGCTTTCTGTGCTCAGATTCGGGCCTGCTTTTTGGGCTGCGCGGGTAAACACGTCGATGATGCTGTACCCGTAGACCGAGAACACGGTGGGGTCTTCGTTGAACTTGGTTTTGTACTTGGTGGCCCAAAAGCGCAGCGGTTGTGAGGCTTCATCCAGGTAGGGGTGCTGCGCGCTCATGGTGGCGTAGAGGCCGTCCATCGGTTTGCCGCCCAGCTTGTGGATGAGGTCGGTATAGGCGGCGCTGGAGCCGAAAAAGACGGGGTTGAAGCCGTTTTTGCGCGATTCAGCGATGGTGCCAATCGTCTCGCGGATGATGGTGCCCAGCACCACCAAATCACAGCTCGCGGCCTTCATCTTGGCGACTTGGCTGGAGAAGTCGGTGGCACCGCGTTTGAAGCTGGTTTTTTCTGCAAACTCCATGTTCAGGGTCTTCAAACCGGCTTCGGCACCCCGGAAGACTTCCAGGCCAAAGTCGTCGTCCTGGTAGATGGTGCAGACTTTTTTCGCACTCTTTTCTTTGATCATCTTTGGCAATGAAATGCGCATTTGGTCAAAGTAGGTGGCGGCGAACGAGTATTTGAGTTTGTGGAACGGCTCGTACATCTCACGCGCAGCAGTGATAGGCAGGAAGTTGATGATGTTTTTCTCAAACTGCACGGGCATGGCTGCCATGTTTTGCGCTGTTCCGATGTGCCCGGCCATGATGAAAATTTTGTCCTGATTCACCAGTTTTTGTGCCGCCAATACCGATTTTTTGGGGTCATAGCCATCGTCTTCCGCCGCCAGTTTGAGTTTGCGGCCATGGATGCCGCCTTGCTCGTTCACCTCATCAATGCGCAGCAACATGCCGTTGCGGGCCTGCTTGCCATAGCC
The DNA here is from genome assembly GCA_025356445.1 of Betaproteobacteria bacterium. Taxonomy (GTDB): domain Bacteria; phylum Pseudomonadota; class Gammaproteobacteria; order Burkholderiales; family Burkholderiaceae_C; genus Defluviibacillus. The sequence continues at coordinate 92,432 of JANXSZ010000016.1, forward strand.
TGCGAGCGGGCCTGAGAGGTCTTGGATGGTGCCTATCAAAATCTCTGTCTTGCTGACACCTTGCACAGGGGCGGGGGCTTGTGCCAGTGCAGGCGCTCCTGAAAGAATAGCTGTCAGTGCCGATGCAGCAAGAGCTACAGTGGTTTTTATCTTCATGATGCGTCTTTCAAAAGGTGAAGAGAAGGAGGGACAGAGTGAACGGCTTGGGTTTGTTAACGGTACATCGCGTCTATTTGCTCGGCGTACTTGGTTTGCACCAATTTGCGCTTGAGCTTCATCGTGGGGGTCAATTCCTCATCCTCCGCCCCGAGTTGGGTTTCGAGTAAATAGAATTTTTTGATTTGCTCGACACGGGCGAATTTCTTGTTCACGCCTTCCATCACGTCCTGAATCAGCTGCTGCACCTCAGGGCTGCGTGTGAGCGAGGCATAGTTGCTGAACGGTACATCGTGGTCTTGCGCGAATTTTTCGACGTTCTCTTGGTCGATCATGATGATGACGGTGAGGTAAGGCCGTTTGTCACCCACTACTACCGCATCGGTCACGTAGGGTGAGAATTTCAGCTCGTTTTCCAGCTCGCTGGGGGTGACGTTTTTGCCCCCGGCGGTGATGATGATGTCTTTCATGCGGTCGGTGATCTTGAAGTAGCCGTCCACGTCCATCACGCCCACATCGCCGGTGTGCAACCAGCCGTCGGGGTCTATGGTTTCTGCGGTTTTCTCAGGCAAATTCAGGTAGCCCATGAAGACATTGGGGCCACGCACCAGGATTTCGCCCGTCACCGGGTCAATTTTGACCTCGTTGTATTCGGCTGCAGGGCCAATCGAGCCGGGCTTCATGCGTGTGGCGGGTACACCGGTAGATGCGCCACAGGTTTCGGTCATGCCCCAGACTTCCAGCATGGGCACACCCAAGGCCAAGTACCACTTCACCAGTTCCGGCGAAATAGGTGCGGCACCGGTCACCAAAAAGCGCGCACGGTGGATGCCGATCAAGCGCCGCACATTGTTCAGCGAGAGCCAGCGGGCGATGCCGAATTTGAGCTTGAGAAAGCCGTCTACCGGCTCCCCGGCGAGCACCTTGTCGGCAATTTCGGTGCCTACGCCAATGCTCCAGCCGTAGGCGGCTTGCTGCACTTTGCCCGCTTCTTTGAGAGAGATCATCACGCCCGAGTAAAACTTTTCCCACACACGCGGCACGGCGGTGAAGACGGTGGGCGAAATTTCGCGCACGTTTTCAGGCACGGTTTCGGGGTTTTCGACGAAGTTGAGGATGGAGCCGGCGTACATCGCGAAATACTCACCGCCCATGCGTTCGGCAATGTGGCACAGCGGCAAAAAGCACATGCGCTCGTCTTTCGCGTCTTGTGCCACCAGCAGGTTGTAGCCGCGCACCGTGGTGGTGAGGCCACCGTGGCTGTGCATCGCGCCTTTGGGCTTGCCGGTGGTACCCGAGGTGTAAACCAAAATCGCCAAATCCTGGGGGCGGCAAGTGGCTGAGCGCTGCATTACCGAATCAGGGTGTTTGGCGTTGTAGTCGCGGCCCAAGGCGCGAAGTTGCGCCAAGCTGATGATGCCGGGGTCGTCTACATCGCGCAGACCCTCCATGTCAAAGACAATGATTTTTTGCAGCAAGGGCAAGGATGCGCGAACTTCCAGGGCTTTGTCGAGTTGTTCGTCGTCTTCGACAAACAGCATGGTGGTGCGCGAGTCTTCACAAAGGTAATTGACCTGGCTGGCGGCATCGGTGGGGTAGATGCCATTGGCAACCCCACCTGCACTCAGCACTGCCAAATCGGCCAGCACCCATTCGATGACGGTGTTGGCGAGGATGGAAGCGCAGTCACCGGGCGCAAAGCCCAGGCTGAGCAAACCGCCTGCTATCTCTCGTACACCGGTGGCGGTTTGATCCCAAGTCCAACTGCGCCAAATACCCAGCTTTTTTTGTCGCATCCAGGTATTGGGGCCACGTTCTTCCACGGCGTTCCAGAACATCGCAGGAATGGTGTCGCCGTCCAGCACGCTTTCGCGCTGGGGTTGGATATTGGAGAGATCCCATAAATTGGACATAAGGTTTCCTGTGCTCTGCTTATCGCCAGTTTTTCTTCTTTTTCCAGCGCCGCTCGCCCCGCACGCCTTCTTCTTTCATGCCGAGGTAAAACTCTTTGATGTCGTCTTTCTCACGCAGTTTGGCGCAGGTGTCTTCCATCACGATGCGGCCGTTTTCCAGCACATAGCCGTAATCCGCCGCATTCAGCGCCATGTTGGCGTTTTGCTCCACCAGCAGGATGGTGGTGCCCCGTTCGCGGTTGATACGCACCACGATTTCAAAGATTTCTTTGGTAAGTTTGGGAGACAAGCCCAGGCTGGGTTCGTCCAGCAAAATCAAATCGGGTGCGGCCATGATGGCGCGCGATATCGCCAGCATCTGCTGCTGCCCGCCTGACAGCAAGCCTGCGTCTTGCGTAGCGCGCTCGCGCAGGATGGGGAAGTAGCTGAACACGGCTTCCATGTCTTGGGCTACGCCGTCGCGGTCGTTGCGGGTGTAGGCGCCCATCACCAGGTTGTCGCGCACGCTGAGCAGCGGAAACACTTCGCGGCCCTCGGGCACATGGCTCAGACCTTGCTGCACGATGAAGGCGGGGTCGCGGGTGGTGATGTCGTTCCCCTTGAATTCGATGCTGCCTTTGCGCGGGTCGATGATGCCAGAGATGGTTTTCAGAATGGTGGTTTTGCCTGCGCCGTTCGAGCCCAGCACCGTGGCAATTTCGCCGCGCCGTACTTGCAGGCTGACGCCACGAATCGCTTTGATGGGGCCGTAGGCGCTCTCGACGTTCAAGAGCTTCAAGACGGGTTGGTCGCTCACGGGTGGAGGGGTATCGCTCATGCTGGCTCCCGGCGCAGGTTGCTCACATCGTCAATGGTGCCGAGGTAGGCCTCAATCACGCCAGGGTGCATTTGCACCTCACGCGGTAGTCCACAGGCCAGCACTTCGCCTTGGTTCATTGCCAGCACGCGGTCGCTGACCTTGGACACCAGCGTCATGTCGTGCTCCACCATCAGCACGGTGATGCCCAGCTCGTGCTGAATGTCTTGAATCCAGAACGCCATGTCGTCGGTTTCTTCCACGTTCAGACCGGATGAGGGTTCGTCCAGCAGCAGCAGCTTGGGTTCGGTACACAGGGCGCGGGCCAGTTCCACCACTTTGCGCACCCCGTAGGGCAGGCCTGCGACCATGCTGTCACGGTGGTGTTGCAAGTCCAGGAAGTCGATGATTTCTTCGGCTTTTTCGCGGGCTTGCACTTCAGCGGCACGCACGGTTCGGCTGAAGAAAATCTCGTTCCACAGGCTGGCATGGTGGTGCGTGTGGCGGCCAATCAGCAGGTTGTGCAGTACCGAGGCGTGCTCGAACAGTTCGATGTTTTGGAAGGTGCGTGCAATACCCAGTTTGGCGATGCTGTGCGGGGGCAGTGCGTTGAGGTTTTGCCCTTCAAAGGTGATATTGCCTGTGGTGGGCGTGTAGATGCGACTGATGAGGTTGAACACGGTGGTTTTACCTGCGCCATTGGGGCCAATCAGCGTGAACACTTCGCCACGCTTCACGTCAAAACTCACTTTATTGACGGCCAGCACGCCGCCGAAACGCACGCTTAAATCTTGGGCTGAGAGGAGGATGTCGGTGGTCATGGCTTAACGGAGCCGGTCAGATTTTTGGAACGATTTCTGCCGCTTGAACATGCCCTTGCGGTAGAACGGGAACAGTTGGAAGTACGTGCGTACCTTCAACCACCGCCCGTACAAGCCCTGTGGCTCGAACAGCACAAAGGCCACCAGCACCACGCCGTACACCACGCCTTGTAAACCAGGGGCTTGCCCAATGGCTTCAGGCAGGTAGTCCTTGGTCATGGCAATCAGCTGCGGCATGGAGATCAAAAAGATGGCCCCCAAGAAAGCACCGTGTACAGAACCTAAGCCCCCAATCACGACCATCAGCAGCAGGTCAATCGATTGCACGATGTTGAACTGGTCAGGCGATATGAATTGCAGTTTGTGCGCATACAGTGCCCCGCCAATGCCAGCCAGGGCCGCAGACAGCGCAAACGACAGCGTTTTGTAGCGTGCCAAATGAATGCCCATGCTTTGCGCCGAAATCTCAGAGTCGCGGATGGCGACAAAGGCCCGCCCCGTGGGGCTGCGCAGCAGGTTCAAAATGCCCAGCGTGCATACCACGGTGATGACAAGGCAAAGAAAGTAAAACTCGTTGCCTGAAGACAGCTTCCAGCCAAACATGTCAGGTGCCTTGATGTGGATGCCTGCATTGCCACCGGTGACTTTATCCCAGCGAGCGAAGGCTTCTTCGACGATAAAACCGAAAGACAAGGTGGCGATACCGAGGTAAATGCCCTTCACTCGCAGCGCAGGCAAACCCACAATCACGCCGCACAGCGCAGAGAGCAGGGCTGCACACACCAAGGCGATGGGGAAGGGCCAGCCCATGTTGGTCAGCACCGCCTGTGTGTACGCGCCAACCCCCAGAAACGCTGCGTGACCAATGGAGAACTGCCCCGTGAAGCCCGCCAGCAACATCAAGCCCAGCGCGACGATGGCGTAAATCAGCACAAAAGTGAGTTGCGCCAGCCAGTATTCGGGGAACAGCCACGGGGCGGCCAGCAGCAGCAAACCCAGTGCGCAATACCAGAACACATGACCAGCGTGCTTGGCCAAGGCAATGTCTTGGCCGTAATCGGTTTTGAAGAGGAAGCGCATCGGGCTAGACTTTCTTGCGGAGTTTTTCGCCAAACAATCCGTTGGGCTTCACCATCAACATCACCAGCACCACGACGTAGGCCGCAATGTCTTTCACGCCATCGGGCAAATAGAAGCCTGACAGCGACTCCACCACGCCAATCACCAGCCCACCCACAATGGCCCCTGGCAAGCTGCCAAAGCCGCCCACCACGGCTGCGGGAAAAGCTTTCAGCCCAATCAGCCCCATGTTGGCGTGGACAAAGGTGATGGGTGCTAGCAGGATGCCTGCAATCGCGGCTACCGCTGCGGCCAAGCCCCACACCAGCCCGTTGATCTTTTTGACGGGAATGCCCATGTAGTACGCAGCGAGCTGGTTTTGCGAGCTGGCCTGCATCGCAATGCCCAGCTTGCTGTAGCGAAACAGCGCGAACAGCAGCCCGCAAAGCAGTGCCGTGCTACCGATGATGGTGAGTTGCTCGGCATTCAGAATCAGGCCAGTTTCACCCCCCAGGCGAAACACCACATCCTTGTAGGGCACAGGCAGGCTGTGGGTTTCCGTACCGATGCCGGGAATCATGGTGATGAGGCCACGGGCCACGTAGCCGATGCCAATCGTTAGCATCACGATGGAGAATGCGGGTTGCCCCAGGATGGGGCGAATCACAATGCGTTCCAGCAGCATGCCAAAGATACCCATGGCGACGATGGCGCAAATGACCGCCAGCCAAAATGGAAAGCCGATGAATGTCATGCCCGCCAGCCCGCAAAACGCACCCAGCATCATCAGGTCGCCCTGCACAAAGCTCACGGTTTCGGTGGCTTTGTAGATCAATACAAAGCCGAGTGCGATCAGGCCGTAGATACAGCCCTGAGCGACGCCGCTGATAACCAGTTGTAGAAACTGCACAGACTCTCCGCATGAGGTGCGCGTACCCGAAGTGGTCGCACTTCAGTATTTATAGCGGCGTGGCGGCAATCTGTGCTCAGGGTTGTTCCGCATACGAGGGTATTCCTATACCGCTCTGGCTTTAGGTTTCCATGGTTTTGGACAGAGGGCGTGGCTTGCCCGTTTCGTCAATCGCCACATAGGTGAGCGACGCTTCTGTTACCTTGATGTACCGGCCCTGCGCCCTAAAGCGTTCGGCATAAACCTCGACCTGTACCGTGACCGATGTGTTGCCAATCTTTGTGACGGACGCGAAGAACGATAAAATATCGCCTACCCGCACAGGTTGTTTGAAGATGAACTGGTTCACCGCCACCGTCGCCATGCGCCCGCCCGCATGTCGGGCCGGGATGACGGAGCCTGCCAAATCAACCTGTGCCATCACCCAGCCACCAAAAATATCGCCATTGGCATTGCAATCGGCAGGCATGGGTATGACTTTCATTACCAGCTCTTTATCGAGCGGCAGAGCAACAAGGGCGCTTGAATTGGTGGACATGGCGACAATCTACGGTTGTTAAAACTGAAAAGATTGTCTCCCATGCGCCACCTTGGCGAAACTGCCTCTCCTGTACTCGCTGTTGCACCCTCTGCAAACGCTACCCGCTCAACCGCGCTGACCTCGTTACCACCCCGCTCTGACTGGGGCACATTGCAGCGCCTGTTTCCCTACCTGTGGCAGTACAAATGGCGGGTGATAGCAGCCTTGAGCTTCATGGTGGGGGCCAAACTCGCTAACGTGGGCGTGCCGCTGTTGCTCAAGCAGCTGGTCGACACGATGAGTCTCAAGCCGGGCAGCACCCAAGCCCTGCTGGTGGTGCCTTTCGGCCTGCTGGTGGCTTACGGCTTATTGCGCTTGTCGACCTCGCTCTTTACCGAGTTGCGCGAACTGGTTTTTGCCAAAGCCACCGAAGGCACAGCGCGCAGCATTTCGCTGCAGGTATTCCGCCACCTGCACGCCCTCAGCCTGCGCTTTCACCTTGAGCGCCAAACCGGTGGCATGACGCGTGACATTGAGCGCGGTACACGTGGCGTGCATTCGCTCATCAGCTATTCGCTTTACAGCATCATCCCCACGCTGATCGAGGTGACGCTGGTGCTGACGTTGTTGGCCGTCAAGTTCGACGTGTGGTTTGCCTGGATCACGCTTATCGCGTTGGTGGTGTACATCAGCTTCACGGTGACGGTGACGGAATGGCGGACTCAGTTTCGCAAAACCATGAACGAGCTGGACTCCACCGCCAACAGCCGCGCCATTGATTCGCTGCTGAACTACGAAACCGTTAAGTACTTCAACAACGAAGACTTCGAGGCCAAGCGCTACGACGACAACCTGAACCGTTACCACCGCGCTGCCGTCAAGAGCCAAACCACGCTGAGCCTGCTTAATACCGGTCAGCAGCTCATCATTGGTTGCGGCTTGGTGGCCATGCTCTGGCGTGCCACCCAGGGTGTGGTGGATGGCCGCATGACGCTGGGCGATTTGGTGATGGTCAACGCTTTCATGATCCAGCTCTACATCCCGCTGAACTTTTTGGGTGTGATCTACCGCGAAATCAAACAAAGCCTGACTGACCTCGACAAAATGTTCGTTTTAATGGAAAAAGAGCGTGAAGTGGCCGATGCACCGGCTGCGGTTGCTATCAAAATTGATGGTGAACCCGAGGTGAAATTCGATAACGTCAGTTTCGCGTACGACATGGGCAACGCGACGGCGCCGGGGCGGCGCATTCTGTACAACATCAGCTTTGTGATTCCGGCGGGGAAAACTGTGGCGGTGGTAGGCCCCTCAGGCTCGGGCAAATCCACCTTGGCGCGGCTGATGTACCGCTTCTACGACGTGCAGCATGGCACTATTGCGATTGCGGGCCAAGACATTCGCCAAGTTACCCAGGCCAGCGTGCGTCAAGCGATTGGCATTGTGCCGCAAGACACGGTGCTGTTCAATGACACCATCGAATACAACATTGCTTATGGCCGACCAGGCGCTACCCACGCTGAAGTCGAAGAGGCTGCTCGCGCGGCCCGCATCCATGATTTCATCAGCGGCACGCCCCAAGGCTACGGCGCAATGGTCGGCGAGCGGGGCTTGAAGCTCTCAGGTGGCGAAAAACAGCGCGTCGCCATCGCCCGCACGCTGCTTAAAAATCCCCCGATTCTGATTTTTGACGAAGCCACTTCCGCGCTGGACAGTGCGAACGAGCGGGCGATTCAGACCGAGCTGCAAAGCGCAGCACGCAACAAAACCACGTTGGTGATCGCACACCGGCTCTCGACGGTGGTGGACGCGCATGAGATTTTGGTGATGGATGCCGGCAAGCTCATCGAGCGAGGCAACCACGCGGCGCTGTTGGCTTTGGGTGGGCGGTATGCGGCCATGTGGGCTTTGCAGCAGAGTGCGGAGTAATCTTTCCTCACTGTGCCTGGACTCAACTCTCCGCCGTAAACCCAATCTGTTTCACGATGGGTGCCCACTTTGCGGTGTCGCGGCGCAGCAGTTCGGTCAGCTCCGCCGGGGTAGAGGACATGGCTTCCAGGCCAAAGCCGCTCAGGCCGTCGATCACTTCTTTGGTGGCCAGGGCCATTTTGAGCCCGGCATTCATTTTGGCGACCAGCTCCGGTGAGGCTTTGGGTGGCAGGAACATGGCGAACCACTCACTGTGGGTCATGTCCTTCAAACCCTGCTCTGCATAGGTGGGCACATCGGGGGCGAACCGGCTGCGCTTGGCGCCTGAGACACCCAGGATACGGATTTTGCCCGTGGGCAGGTGCTGTGTCAGGTCGCCGATAGGGCCAGATACAGCGGAAATATTGCCGCCCAGCAAATCCAGCATGGCGGGTTGTGTGCCCCGGTAGGCCGCGTGCTTCATGTCAACGCCCGCGCTCATGCCCAACAGCGCACCGATGAAGTGTGGCGTAGAGCCTGCTGCAGGGGAGCCGAAATTCGCGCCTGTGGGGTTGGCTTTGGCCCAGGCCAAAAACTCGGGTACCGACTTCACGCTGAGCGGTACGCTGGGGCCGACGGCGAGACCGAAATCGAACACGCAGGCGATGGACACCGCCGTCAAGTCCACCATCGGGTCATACGGCAGCTTTTTGAAGATATGCGGGTAGATGGTGAGGATGGAGGTGGGGGTTTGCAGCAGTGTGCTGCCGTCCGCTGGCTGGCCTTTGACGTAGGTCACAGCGATTTGTCCGCCTGCACCGGTCTTGTTTTCCACCACGGCAGATTTGGCAACTTCGGGGGCGAGCTTGGTGGCCAAGCGGCGGCACAGCGTGTCCGATGTGCCCCCTGCGGCAAACCCGGTGATGATTTTCAGGGTGTCAATGCTGTTGGCTTGAGCCCAAGCCTGCTGGCCAATGCTGGCGAGCAACGCGGTAGCCCCAGCGGATTGCAGCAGCTGGCGGCGTGTGGTCTGCGATGTTTTGTGCATGGTGTTTGTCTCCGTTACATGGTTGTTAGGTGGCGTATTCTGATGTAAATAGTTGTATCTTGCTTTAGGGGTGTGCCCATGGGGCCCCCGGTGAGACACGCTGATAATGCCGTCATGGAAACCAAATGGCTTGAGGACTTTGTGAGCCTCGCTGAAACCCGTAGCTTCAGCCGCTCTGCTACGCTGCGCCACGTCACCCAACCCGCGTTCTCACGCCGCATCCAGGCGCTGGAGGCTTGGGCTGGTACCGATCTGGTAGACCGCAGTTCGTACCCCACACGTCTCACGATTGCGGGTGAAACGCTGTATTCGCAGTCGCTGGAAATGTTGCAGGCGCTGCAAAGCACCCGCGCCATGCTGCGGGGTCATGCCACCGTGGGTGAAGACGTGATCGAGTTTGCTGTACCGCACAGCTTGGCGTTCACGTTTTTCCCCGCTTGGGTGACGCGCCTGCGCGAAGACTTTGGCCTTATCAAAAGTCGCTTGATTGCCCTCAATGTGCATGATGCGGTGATGCGGTTGGTAGAGGGTAATTGCGATCTGTTAATCGCCTTTCATCACCCCTCACAGCCTTACCAGCTGGACGCTGATCGCTATGAAATGGTGAGTTTGGGCCAGGAAGTTTTGGCACCCTATGTGCGCCCCAACGCCGATGGCGAGCCGCTCTACCGCCTGCCGGGTCGTGCAGGGCAGCTGCTGCCGTACCTGGGTTATGCGCCTGGGGCCTACCTGGGGCGGTTGGTTGACTTGCTGTTGAAGCAGTCTCGCACCGCCATTCACTTGGATCGGGTGTACGAAACCGATATGGCGGAAGGCCTCAAGGCGATGGCGATGGAAGGGCATGGGATTGCATTTTTGCCTTCAAGTGCAGTGAAAAAAGAGCTTCGCGCCAAAAAGCTGGTGAGCGCCATGACGGCAGATACCCCCGAACTGGCGTTAAAGCTCGATATTCGCGCTTACCGTGAAAAACCGCTGGGCAAAGAGGCTGCCAAGGGGACAGCGCAGGCTTTGTGGACGTATTTGGCGGCGAATGCGGTGCCGTCTTGAGGTGCGCCGGCGTGGGCTTGAACCACGGTAGACGGTGCATTTTGAATCTATAAATTTTTTGCATAACTGTTTCAGCAAAGGGCATTGGTATTTTCAAGGGCTTCTCATTACAGTTCAGTGACTTGTAACCCCCTGTCAACCTACTGGAGTCCGAATGACTGTTGCTACCCGCACTGAGCACGATTTTTTAGGTGAGAAGCAGATCCCGATCACCGCCTATTGGGGTGTTCATACGGCCCGCGCTGTTGAAAATTTCCCTATTTCCGGTACGCCTATCTCGGCCATGCCGGATTTGATCCGGGCCTTTGGTTTTGTCAAAAAAGCGGCGGCACGTACCAATGTTGAGCTGGGTGCTCTTAGCCAGGAGCGCGCTGACGCTATCATTTCGGCGTGCAATGACCTGATTAACGGCTTGCACCACAGCGAATTTGTGGTGGACGTGATCCAGGGCGGTGCAGGCACATCCACCAACATGAACGCCAATGAGGTGATCGCCAATATCGCTTTGGAGAAACTGGGCCATGCCAAGGGCGCGTATGACGTGCTGCACCCCAACGACCACGTGAACGCGTCGCAAAGTACCAATGATGTGTACCCCACCGCCGTGCGCCTGTCGCTGTGGTTCGCCATCAGCGGTTTATTGGATGCCATGGCTGAACTCCGGGCAGGGTTTGCCCTGAAAGCGTATGAGTTCAAGGACGTGCTCAAAATTGGCCGCACCCAACTGCAAGATGCGGTGCCCATGACGTTGGGCCAAGAGTTTTCCACCTACGCAGTGATGATCGAAGAAGACGAGGCTCGCCTGCGTGAAGCCCGTGCGCTGATCGAGGAGATCAACCTCGGTGCCACGGCTATCGGCACTGGTATCAACACGCCGCGCGGCTACGCTGAAATGGCTTGCCGCTATCTGGCTGTCGAAAGCGGTGTGCCTGTGAAAAAGGCGGGTAATTTGATTGAGGCGACGCAAGATACGGGCGCCTTTGTGCAGCTCTCGGGGGTCTTGAAGCGTGTGGCCACCAAACTCAGCAAAATTTGCAACGATTTACGCTTGCTCTCCAGTGGCCCGCAAGCCGGGTTTGGCGATATCAAACTGCCGCCTCGGCAAGCCGGCTCCAGCATCATGCCGGGCAAGGTCAACCCCGTGATCCCCGAGGTGGTGAACCAGGTGGCTTTCGAGGTGATCGGCAATGACATGACGGTCACCATGGCCTCAGAAGCCGGGCAGTTGCAGCTCAATGCGTTCGAACCCATCATGGGGTGGAGCCTCTTCAAAAGCATTCAGCATTTGAACCACGGCTGCCGCACGCTGTTGGTGAACTGCGTGGTGGACATCGAGGCCAACCACGAGTTGCTGGCCAAGCGGGTGCGTGAATCGGTGACACTGGTGACGGCGCTGAACCCGATCATTGGTTACGAAAAATCGGCATTAATCGCTAAAACCGCCATTGCGACGGGTAAGCCGATTGGTGACGTGGCTGAGTCACTGGGCATCATGACAGTGGCTGAGTTGGAGGCTTTGTTGGTGCCTGATAAGCTGACTCGTCCAAATTGATTCGCTTATTGCGTTAACTCAAAGCGCTTAAAGTGGCATGAAAATTGCCACTGCTGAAGAAGGAAGTCGCTCCAATGGCGTCCAAGACAAACCCCTCCGGGAATGTCCGGGTGATACATCAGGTGCTTCAAACTTAAAATTACACGTTACGTTGCTATTGTTTTTATAGTTTCACAAAAGGAATTTTCATGAAGAAATCATTGATCGCATTGGCTCTTTTTGCAGTTGCAGGCGGTGCATTCGCACAGGCTAACGACACCATTGCCAAGGCCAAAGCCTCCGGTGTTATCACCATGGGCGTTCGCGATTCTTCGGGCGCGTTGTCTTACACCTTGGGCGATGGCAAATACACCGGCTACCACTATGAGATTTGTCAGCACGTGATTGCCGATCTCGAAAAAGCAGTCGGTAAGAAGCTGGAAGTGAAGTACGTGCCTGTAACCTCACAAAACCGTATCCCCTTGGTGCAAAACGGCACGGTGGACATCGAGTGCGGCTCCACCACCAACAACGCGACACGCCAAAAAGACGTGTCCTTCCTGGCTACCACGTTCGTTGAAGAAGTTCGTATTGCTGTGAAAGCCAACTCAGGTATCACTGCTATTGCTCAGCTGAACGGCAAAAACGTGGCAACCACCACCGGCACTACATCGGTGCAAACACTGCGCAAGAACGAGCGCGCGACGGGCGTGGACTTCAAAGAAATTTTTGGCAAAGACCACTCGGACAGCTTCTTGCTGCTTGAATCCGGCCGCGCTGATGCGTTCGTGATGGACGGTGCCATTTTGGCTGGCAACATCGCCACCGCCAAGAGCCCTGCGGACTTCAAAATCGTGGGTGAAGTGCTCAGCGTTGAACCCATCGCCATCATGATCCGCAAAGACGACCCGGCTTTCAAGAAACTGGGTGACGACACCGTCAAAGGCATGATGAAGTCTGGCGAAATGGCTAAGTTGTGGGACAAGTGGTTCATGCAGCCCATCCCCCCCAAGAACACCCGTGTCGGCTACGCTGCCAGCGAAAGCACCAAGGCCGCTTGGGCCAACCCCAATGACAAACCCATGGAAGACTACGCCGCCAAGAAGTAATTTCGCAAGAAGTCACAGGGGGCTGATGTGTGCCGATGTGACTTCTTGACGTTGTGTTTTTAACTTCTTGACGGAGATTTGTATGGTCGGTGATTGGCAGGTATTTCTACAAGACGACGGGAGTGGGCGAACCTACCTGTCGTGGATGATGGACGCATGGGGCTGGACGTTGTCCGTCGCTGGCTGTTCATGGGTGATTGCGGTGGTGATGGGGGCGCTCATGGGCACCCTGCGCACTTTGCCTAACAGCCCATGGTTGGTGCGCTTGGCCAACTGCTGGGTCGAGCTGTTTCGCAATATCCCGATATTGGTACAGCTTTTCCTGTGGTACTTCGTGCTGCCCAAGATATTTCCTGCGATGCAGGCGATACCCGGATTCTTGTTGGTGGTGTTTGGCTTGGGGTTCTTTACCTCTGCCCGTATCGCTGAGCAGGTGCGCGCGGGTGTTCAGGCTTTGCCCAAAGGCCAGCGTTATGCCGGTATGGCAGTAGGTTTCACCACCTTCCAAACCTACCGTTACGTGATCTTGCCCATGGCGTTTCGCATCATCTTGCCGCCACTCACCAGCGAATCCATGAACTTGCTGAAGAACTCTTCAGTGGCGTTTGCGGTGTCGATTGCTGAACTCACATTCTTTTTTACCCAAGCGGCGGAAGAAACCTCACGCGGTGTTGAAATTTTCGTGGTGGTCACGCTGTTGTACGCGGCTTCGGCTTTTGCTGTGAACCGGGTCATGGCCTTTGTAGAGAAAAAGCTCCAAATCCCCGGCTTCATCGTCGCGGGTGGTACGGGCGGGGGGCATTGACATGGGCGGCTTAGACTTAAGTTTCTTCAACTTCGAGATCATCACCAAGTTCGTGATGAAGGGCTTTCTGTTCAGCGTGGAGCTGACAGCGATAGCCACCATTGGTGGTATCTTCTTTGGCACCTTGCTCGCGCTGATGCGCTTGTCTGGCAAAAAAGCCTTGATGATCCCCGCCACCATCTACGTCAACGGCATGCGCTCGGTACCGCTGGTGATGGTGATTTTGGGTTTCTTCTTGCTGATTCCGTTCCTGATCGGTCGACCGATTGGTGCGGAGTTGTCGGCCATCATTACCTTCATTGCTTTTGAATGCGCTTACTTCAGCGAAATCATGCGTGCAGGCATCCAGTCCATTCCCCGTGGGCAGGTGCATGCGGGTCAAGCGGTGGGCATGACCTATGCGCAAAACATGAAGCTGGTCGTGCTTCCCCAGGCGTTTCGCAACATGCTGCCGGTGCTGCTCACGCAGACCATCATCTTGTTCCAGGACACCTCGCTGGTGTACGCCATTGGTGCCTATGACTTGCTGAAAGGTTTTGTGACCGCAGGCAAGATTTATGGTCGCCCTGAAGAAGCGTACCTGCTGGCTGCCGTGGTTTATTTTGTGATCTGCTATGGCCTGTCTTACGCGGTCAAAAAATTGCAGGCCAAGATTGCCATCATTCGCTAACCGGTCAGAACTCATCAGAACTTTGGAGTCTCTTCATGATTGAAATTAAAAACGTATCCAAGTGGTATGGCCCGGTACAGGTGCTGAATAACTGCAACGTCAGCATCAAAAAAGGTGATGTGGTGGTGGTGTGTGGCCCTTCAGGCTCAGGAAAATCCACGCTGATTAAAACTGTGAACGCGCTGGAACCCTTCCAGAAGGGCGAAATCTTTGTTGATGGCACGCCTTTGCACGACCCCAAGACCGACCTGCCCAAGCTGCGCAGTCGCGTCGGCATGGTGTTCCAGCACTTCGAACTGTTCCCCCATTTGAGCGTGACAGAAAATCTGACCATTGCCCAAATCAAGGTGCTGGGCCGCAGCGCTGACGATGCCAAAGTGCGTGGCCTCAAGATGTTGGACCGCGTGGGTCTGATGGCGCACAAAGACAAGTTCCCCGGTCAGCTCTCCGGTGGTCAGCAGCAGCGCGTGGCCATTGCCCGCGCGCTCAGCATGGATCCGATGGTGATGTTGTTTGACGAACCCACTTCCGCGCTTGATCCTGAGATGGTGGGCGAAGTCCTGGACGTGATGGTCACGCTTGCCAAAGAAGGCATGACGATGATGTGCGTCACCCACGAAATGGGTTTCGCCCGCAAAGTAGCCAGCCGCGTGATCTTCATCGACGTGGGCGGCAAAATTTTGGAAGACTGCACCAAAGACGACTTCTTCAATAACCTGGAAGCCCGCCAGCCGCGTACCAAAGACTTTTTGAACAAAATCCTGCAGCATTGACCGGCCACTGCTCCTGCATCAGGCACCTTCGGGTGCCTTTTTTGTTTGCCTTTGTGGGGATACCCACCGGCTGTTGCAGCCGGTAGACTTGGCCTATGTTTAATTTTTCCACTCTGCGGTGTGGTTTTTGGGGTCTTGCCTTGGCGTTGTTGCTGCCCGCATGCGCAAGCCTGCCTGGCAGCCCGGTACGTCCTGTGTCGGTCGCCATCACCGATTACGCCCAAAGCCCGCTTGCCGCCATCGCCGCCCCTGTGTTGGACGCTGATTGGACGTCTTCATCGTCGGCCCGGTGGTGCGCGATCTGTCCAGTACGTTTGACGGCTACTGGAACAGCGACCACGCCTACCCCATCGCCACCATCGTCTCGACCAGCACGTCAAACTCAGCTCCGATGGTCAATCTGTGGAATGGATTGAAGAAGACGTTGATGGTAATCCCCGCACCAACATCGTCCACCACGAAGAGCCCGAAACCACCACATGGCTGCGCTTCAAAGTGTGGCTGCTGAGCAAATTTGTGCCTGAAGGCGAACTCTGAAATGAACCCACCCATGCCCTCCAAAAATCACGATATATCCACCGAACTCACCCTCACTCGTCCTGATGACTGGCACTTGCATGTCCGTGACGGTGTCGCCCTCGCCACCGTCGTGCCCCACACTGCCGCTCAGTTTGCCCGCGCCATCATCATGCCGAACCTGAGGCCCCCGGTGACGACTGCCGAGCAGGCGTTGGCCTACAAAGCCCGCATCCAGGCCGCTGTGCCCGCAGGTATGCAGTTCGAACCGCTGATGACGCTCTACCTGACGGACAAACTTCCGCCCGACGAGATCGTGCGTGCCAAAGCCGCTGGTGTGGTCGCCGCCAAGCTCTACCCTGCTGGGGCCACCACCAACAGCGATGCCGGTGTCACCGATTTGCGCCGCGTCTACAAGACGCTGGAAGCCATGCAACGTGAAGGCTTACTGCTGTTGGTGCATGGTGAAGTCACCTCGCCTGACATCGACCTGTTTGACCGCGAAGCGGTGTTCATCGACACGCAATTGATCCCGTTGCGCCGCGATTTTCCTGAGCTGAAAATCGTCTTCGAGCACATCACCACGAAAGAAGCCGCCCACTACGTGCGCGATGCTGATCCCTTCACCGCCGCCACCCTCACTGCCCACCACCTGCTGTACAACCGCAACGCCATCTTCACGGGCGGTATCCGTCCCCACTACTACTGCTTGCCCGTGTTGAAGCGCGAAACCCACCGCGTTGCCTTGGTTGAAGCCGCGACCAGTGGCAGCACCAAATTTTTCTTGGGGACCGACAGTGCCCCTCACCCCGCAGCGCTGAAAGAGCACGCCAGTGGCTGCGCCGGTTGTTACACAGCCCATGCAGCGATCGAGATGTACGCCGAAGCCTTCGATGTTGCAGGCGCACTGGACAAACTGGAAGCCTTCGCCAGCTTCAATGGGCCCGATTTCTACAACTTGCCGCGCAATACCAGCACCATCACCTTGAAGCGCGAAAGCTGGACGCCGCCAGAGAGTTTCACTTTTGGGGATGCCGAGCTGAAGCCCTTGCGTTCAGGCGAAGCCTTGCCGTGGAAGTTGGTGGGTTGACGGTGCTTGCCTGCAACTGGGTCATGCCCTGGTTGCAGCCTTATCAGTCTGTCGGGCAAGTTATTGAGCGTGAATGGCGTTCGGGTCTGTCCTTACCCCAGGCCCTGAGCCATGTTCCCAACGCGCCGGTGCGCTTCGTTCCTCAAGCCGATCTACCTGCCAATCAAGCCTACGAAGACTACATTTTTCATAGCGGCTGTTGCCCTACCCGTGAGGGTTTACATGATTTTTTCAATGGCTTGTGCTGGCTGCACTTCCCCGCTACCAAGCGGCGGCTGAACCAGCTGCAGGCGGCGCACATCAAGACTTCAGGCATCCAGCCCGTGCGCGGCCCGGTGCGCGATGCGCTTACGCTGTTTGATGAAAACGCCGCCTTCCTGCAAGCGCCACCCGCGCTGTGGGAGGCGTTGATCGCCAAAGACTGGCAGCGCTTGTTCGTCACGCTGCGCCCTTTGTGGCAAGAGGCCCAACTGCTGTTGTTCGGCCACGCCCTGCTTGAAAAGCTGGTTTCCCCACGAAAACCGATGGTGGCGCACGTCTACAGGGCTACATCAGCTATTAAAATAGGAGCGATTGGCCGTATTGGCAATATTGACTTGGCAGCGCTGGATGCTGGGCTGGCGGCGGATTTAAGCGCTGAATACCTTGCCACCAAACCCTTCGCCCCGTTGCCTGTGCTGGGTGTGCCTGGCTGGTGGGCGGCGAATGAAGAGGCTGGGTTTTATGCGGATGCGGCGGTGTTTCGGTCTGCTAAAACCGCCCGCGCCACCGCTTCTCCCACTTTGATCCCGTCTACCCCTGCCGACAGAATTCCACCTGCGTAGCTGGCGCCTTCCCCCGCCGGGTACAGGCCGCGCACGTTCAGGCTTTGGAAGTCTTCCCCACGCGTCATCTTCAGCGGCGACGAGGTGCGTGTTTCTACCCCGGTGAACACCGCATCATGCAGGTCAAAGCCTTTGATCTTTTTACCGAATGCGGGCATGGCTTCGCGGATGGCTGCAATAGCGTAGGGCGGCAGGGCCGTGGACAAATCACCCATCAGCACACCGGGTTTGTACGACGGCTCCACGCTGCCGAGTTGGGTGGACGCACGGCCCGCCACAAAATCGCCCACCAGTTGGCCAGGGGCCTCGTAGTTGCTGCCACCCAGTACATAGGCGTGAGATTCGAGTTGGCGCTGCAAGACAATGCCTGCCAGCGGGTGATTCGCCGTGACTTCCCCGGTGAAGTCCCCGCCCAGCGCGGCCTCAAAGGCATGGGGGTCGGTGGGGTAGTCGCTCGGATCAATGCCCACCACGATGCCCGCATTGGCGTTGCGTTCGTTGCGGCTGTACTGGCTCATGCCGTTGGTCACGACACGGTGGGGCTCTGAGGTGGCTGCGACCACCGTGCCGCCGGGGCACATGCAAAAGCTGTAGACCGATCTGCCTTGACCTGCGCCGCTCGTTACATGGTGAACCAGTTTGTAATCTGCCGCGCCGAGCATAGGGTGGCCCGCGTGGCGACCCCAGCGGGCACGGTCGATCAAACCTTGCGGGTGTTCGACACGGAAACCGATGGAAAACGCTTTGGCCTCTATGTAGACGCCGCGCTTGTGCAGCATGGTGCAGGTATCGCGCGAACTGTGGCCCAGTGCCAGCACCACATGGTCAGCACGCAGGGCATGGGTTTGGCCAGTTTTTTGATCAAAAACAGTTAATTCACGCAGGCTGGATCTGCTATCATTTTTTTCGAGGCGTACATCCACCACCCGCTGTTCAAAGCGGATTTCACCGCCCAGCGCTGTGATTTGCTCGCGCAGGTTTTCCACCACTTTCACGAGTTTGAAGGTGCCAATGTGCGGGTGCGCAGCCACCAAAATCTCGGGTGGCGCACCT
The DNA here is from genome assembly GCA_025356445.1 of Betaproteobacteria bacterium. GTDB lineage: Bacteria > Pseudomonadota > Gammaproteobacteria > Burkholderiales > Burkholderiaceae_C > Defluviibacillus. The sequence goes on from JANXSZ010000016.1 coordinate 110,978, forward strand.
GCTTTGACGAATTCTTCCATCACCTTGCGGCCCAGAAAGCGCGGGTCTTTGATCTGGCTGTACAGCTTGCCGTCTGAGAACGTGCCCGCACCGCCTTCCCCAAACTGCACGTTGGATTCGGCATGCAGCACTTTTTTGCGCCACAAACCCCAGGTGTCCTTGGTACGCTCACGCACGGTTTTGCCGCGCTCCAGCACGATAGGACGCAGGCCCATTTGCGCCAGCACCAGCGCGGCAAAGATGCCGCAGGGGCCAAAGCCGACGACGACAGGGCGGGGTGTTTCTGGGGGCCAATCTGTTGACCATGCCGCCGGGGCTTGTACGGGGGCGTGCCACAGCATGTTAGGGCTGGGTTGGATATGCGGATTGCTCTTCAGATTTTGTAGCAGCAGAGCCTCGTCGACAGTGGGAATGAGGCCAATATCTACGATGTAGACAGCTTGCAGATCTGCTTTGCGGGCGTCAAAGCTGCGTTTGAAGATGTGCAGATCGGCAATGCTGCTTTCGTCAAGACCCAGCAGTTTGGCGCACATGGCCAGCAAAGGCGCATCGGGAGCTTCGGCCTGTGCCAAAGTCAGTTTGAGTTCAGAAAGTCGCAGCATGGGCATCCTCGGGTCAGGCTCGTGGTTATCAAGCAAAACGTTCATTGCGTAGTCACTTTGAAAGAGCGCCGATAATATCTCCCGTGAAGCTCACCAGACCGCCGCTGGTGCAATTTGGGAAACCAAGCACTGGAGGAACGTCCGGACTGCACAGGGCAGCGTAGCAGCTAACGGCTGTCCACCGTGAGGTGAGGATCAGAGCAACAGAGACGAGCCGCTTTAGTGCGGGTGAAACGGGCAATCTCTACGCGCAGCAATACCAAGTAGGCCAACGTTGACGGGGCCCCCGGAGTTGGCGGGTAGGTAGCACTGAGCTGGGAAGTGATTCCCAGCCAAGATTAATGGCGGTCACACTCGAGGGCAACCTTGAGCGCACAGAATCCGGCTTATCGGTGAGCTTCACACTTATTTTTCATGGCGGTGCATCGCTGGCGTAAAAAACCCCGCCAAAGCGGGGTAATGTCTTGCCAGAAGAGGCCAGCGTACCTAGCTACGCTGGCCTCAATCAATCAAAAGACCACGCCAGTGCTTGGATCCAAGCTGCTCGCGCTGCTGTGCCATAGAGGTTGACCTCGCGGTATTCCCCAGTCGCATTGGGTGTGGCGGGTAGAGGTAAAGCGCCATTGGAAACTATGGCACTGGTTGATGTGGGGTTCAATGTAAAGGCGTCGGCCAAGTTGGTACTCAGATTCACGATATTGGTGGCGCCACTGCTCTGGCGGTAAAAGCCCGCGCTCTCAATGCGTGTTGCCCCTGGCGTGCGCACCCACGATACCGTGACAGAGGACATGCCGGGCTGGGGGGCTTGCACCACATTGGTGGAGGGGGTCAAATCATGGCGCAGAGTGGTCAACAGCCCTGTTGGGTTTTGCACAGGGGCCAGCAGGGTGGTTGTTTCGGTTATCGGTACGCCGCCGCCTGCATTGGTGTAGATTTCTGCGGTGTAGCGGTTATAGGCTTGTAGCTGCGCGTAGTCTGGTGCCGCATCTGCACAGTAGACGTTGGTGGTGCCGCACACATTAACGGCTGCTTTGGTGCTCAAGCCCAAAGCGGGATACCTGAAATCACGATGGGTCCGTGGTGCTGTGGTGCCCGGTGTTGGGATGGTGCCCGTTTTGTTGTGAATGGCAAAATTTCCAGAATTGTTCACAGACTGCGGGGTTAAAACAATGCCTGCTGTGGGTAAGCCTGGGCCTTTGATGCGCACGGCATATACATCGCTGGCTTTGTACGTTTGCGATGTGGCATCGTAAGCCGTGGTGCTGAATGTCATTTCAATACTTGATCTGACATAGCTTACGCTCGTTGATGCCGCATTAAGCTGTTGCACCGCCGCATTGCGAGGCTGCATGCTCCAGTTGAAGCTCTTTTGGTTGCCATGGAGGATCCAGTTGCCTGCTGCGGCGCGGGTCAGTGTGTCGTCGCGCTTGAACACCAGTATTTTGGTGTACTCGATAGGTTCGGCGATATTGCCAGCCAAAGGGCCTGTTCTGGGTTGGCGGATAGTGACTTCGACCACAGCGCGGTCATCCACTGTGCTCCCTGTCGCACGCGTTAGAAACAGAATGGAGGCATTGCGCAATGTGCTGCCTTGCACGACACTTTTATCTGCTTCGCTGACCAAAGTGCTGAACTCAGCCTCAAAATCTTTGCTGTTTTGTTTGAAATCGGGTGAGGTGAACCGGCTTCCGCTGGCATTCGAGTCGCAGTTGACATCGGCCTGTCGCTGGACTTTGGGCAGTGCCAAACAACGGTTGACCTCAGTGACCCACGCATTCATTTTGTCAAACGTGAGTGCAGGGCTGGTCGACAGCGCGA
>JANXSZ010000049.1 GCA_025356445.1 Betaproteobacteria bacterium
TTAGCCGCGTTCAAACCTGTCGCATCCAGTCGCGAGAGCACCAGCACTTGTGTCAGTACAGCGCCTGCACGCTGCACACCATGCTGCAAAGTTTGTAGCAGAGCGGCTTGGCGGGTGGGGTCTCGCTCTTGGCCCAGCACATGGGCTTGCGCACCGATCACGGCCAGAGGGGTGCGCAGTTCGTGGGCAGCATCCGCGAAAAAGCGTTGCTCGGTGGCGCGCAAATTCGCTTCGCGCACGGCGTAGGCATCGAGCGCGGCGGTGATGGGTTGCAGCTCCAGCGGATCATGGGCGGGGTCGCCAATGGGTTCCTGGCTGCCCGCATTGCGCTCCGCGATGCGCTGGCCCAGCCGCTGCAAGGGTTGCAGGCCGCGCCACGTCGCCAGCCACAGCGCCGCCATCAGCAGGACGGTGTAAATCAGCGGGATGAGGATGATTTGGTGGATGATTTTGTCGTCGATCTGACGGTAAAAGTTTTGGGTATGGCCCACCACAGCCCAGATTTTGCCGTCCGGGCTGGTCGCGGCGATCACCCGCCAGTCGCCCAGATCGTGACGCCTTCGTGCTTCCACGCTGCCCGGCGGTAGCTTGGCGAAACTGGCGACCATGCCGTCAGTGGACAGCAGTTGTCCATCTGTTGTCCACACTTGCCAACCAAAATCCCCTCCTTTGATGGGCAGTTTGCTGTTGATTTCATTGAGCTGCCTGACCTGATGAGCCACCGCCTGCGCATGGGCGGGTGTGGGGTTCAGTGCGCTGAAGCGGGCAATGGCATCGGCTTCCAACACCATTTCAGTGTCCAGCCCACCAGTCCGGGGTTTGTAGGCTTGCGTGATGTTGTAGGCGAAGTTGGCGGTGATCGCCACCATCATCACCAGCAGTTGCCAGCCAAACAGCTCGCGGAACAGGGAAGGGTGGATGAGTTTTTGCAGCATGGTGGCGGGTTAAAGCGTTTGCGCCTTCAGCGTGGCATCAGGTAGCCCACGCCGCGCACGGTGCGGATGGCGTGCGCACCCAGTTTGCGCCGCAGGCCGTGGATTTGGAATTCCAGCGCACCGGCACTGGGTTCGTCTTCGCCAGCCCATACCCGTTGTACCAAGGCCTCGCGCCGCACCACGCGTCCGGCTTGGCGGGCCAGTTCGCACAGGATGCTGAATTCACGCGGGGTCATGGGCAGGGGGATGCTGTTCAGGGTGACGGTTTGCTGTTGCGGATCAATCACCAGCGGCCCTAACTGCCATGCCGTGACGGCTTGCCCCGCCGAGCGCCGAATGGCCACATGGATACGTGCAATCAGCTCGGGCACCATGAAGGGCTTGATGACGTAATCGTCCGCCCCGCCGTTCAGCGCACGCAAGCGGTCGTCCAATGCATCGCGGGCGATCATCACCAGCACGGGGACGGTGTTGTGGTGGCGGCGCAGTTGTTCCAGCAGGGTGAAGCCTTCGCCATCGGGCAAGTTGATGTCGAGCAGCACGCAGTCGGTGTCGTTCGCTTGCAGACAAGCCGCGCCGTCAGCCAAGCGGCGTACCCAGACGGATTGCAGGCTCGCCTGGTCAAGCGCACGTTGCAAGGCGGCACCCAAGTCCAGATCGTCTTCAATCAGCAGGATTTTCATGGGGGGATTGTCTGTGGGCTGCGGGCTGTTACCGCATCAAACCGCGCCACATAGTCCGCCCGTTCCGTGCCGCACCAGCGATCCCACCAGGTGAACCACAGGCCGTAGTTGCCTTTGGCGGTTTCGTGGTGCAAATGGTGGTGTGTGGTGGTGGTGAAGCGCCCGCCCAGCCAATGCGCTGTGAAGCCGCGTGGCATGGTTTCCACCGCAGCGTGGCCGTGGGCGTTGCGCAGTATCTGGTGCAGGCCAAACAAGAAAATCACCCCGCCGTGCAGCGGCACCGCCCACAGCGCCAGAGGTGTGACCAGGGCATTCACCAGTGCCTCTATCGGGTGGAACGCGTAAGCCGCCCAGGGTGACGGGTTGCGCGAGCGGTGGTGGACGCCGTGCACCCGCCGGAACAGCCAGGGGGTGTGCAGCAGCCGGTGCGTGGCGTAAAAATAGGCATCGTGCCACAGGATCATGGCGGGCAGGCTGCACACCAGCCAGACCCAACCGTATCTGTTCGCTTTACCGTACACCTCCATGTGCCCGTGGACGATCATCGCAAAGGTGCCCAAGCCCACGGCACCAAAGACCAGCAGCGAGCTGAGCGAATAAACCATTTCACGCCGAATATCCCGACGCGTGGGCCAGGCGTCGATCAGGCGGTGAGCGAGTCGGCGCTTGAGCAGGACATGCAGCAAGCCCCACACCACAATCCCAGCAATGAAGTAGCGCGTGCCTTCCATCACCAGGTTGAAGGCAAAAACCCGACCCAGCCAAGCCCAGGCGTCGGGTTGTTGCCATACAGCGGTGGTGTCGGCAAACAGTGTCCAGGTGGTCATGGGCGTCACGTCCTTGTAGATGGGGATGAATCAATGCCCGGAGTGTTTCACGTCAGGCTTTGGATTGGCTTTGAACCTGAGCATACGGCGGGCAACGGCACCCGTGTTTCTGCACAGTCCGCCGTGTTCCGCGTTACTACGGTCATCCAGGGGAAGCGCTGCGACAAAGGCCACCACATTGGGTTCTGGTCGGGGTTTGCGTAACTCAGACAGAACATTGGTGTCGAGCAGCCAACCCTTCACAGGGCAACGTCCCGGACGGGCATGGACGTGCGAGCGGGGGTCATGTCAATGTCGCGGTACGGTGAAGCTTGCAACGCATTCACCAGGGATATTGCGTGCAAAGATACGCCCATCGTCAGCACACGTGCTCCCTGCGAAGCTATTCCAAACGCCTCCGCCATATCGCCCTCGGGACAATCCCTGCATCGGCAATACCGCACAATCTGAGACGCATAAATTGGGCTGCATGTCAGCTTACTTTCAGCTTTTTTCTCACAACTCACCGGAGATTTTCCATGACCCGTACCATCCAACAACTGTTTGACCTCAAAGGCAAAACCGCCCTCGTGACCGGCGGCTCGCGCGGTCTGGGCCTGCAAATGGCGCACGCACTGGGCGAGGCAGGTGCCCGCATCATGGTTAACTCGCGCAAAGCTGCGGACTTGGAAGTCGCTGTGGCGGAATTGAAAGCCGCTGGCATCGACGCCCAGTTCATCGCTGCCGATTGCGCCAAGGAAGAAGACATTCGCCGCTTGGCCGATGAGACACTTGCCCAGTTTGGCCGCGTCGATATTCTGGTCAATAACGCTGGCGCCAGCTGGGGCGCACCTGCTGAAGACCACCCCGTTCCCGCCTGGGACAAGGTGATGAACCTGAACATTCGCGGTTACTTCATCCTGAGCCAGCACATCGCCAAGCACAGCATGATCCCCAACAAAGGCGGACGCATCATCAATATCGCCTCCATCGCGGGCCTGAACGGCAACCCCAAGGGCATGGACACCATCGCCTACACCACGTCCAAAGGTGCCGTGATCAACTTTACCCGGGGTTTGGCCGCCGAATGGGGCGACCACAATATCACCGTCAACGCCATTTGCCCCGGTTTTTTCAAAACCAAGATGGCGATTGGCTTGATTGAGGCACTGGGCGAAGAAAAAATGGCCGCCGGTGCCCCCTTGAACCGTTTGGGCGACGACGAAGACTTGAAAGGCTTGACGCTGCTCTACGCTTCGGATGCAGGCAAGCACATCACCGGCCAGTGGCTGGCAGTGGACGGCGGTGTGAGTGTGGTGACGGGTGCTTAAATCAATCGTTATCTGACCGTTATGGATTACCCCTCGCCCATTCCCTTCGTCCATTCGCAAGGTATCGAATTGATCGCCTCTGCCGACGGCAAGTCCGAATTGCGCATGACTGTGCGCCCCGACCAGGAAAACCACCTCAAGCTGGCCCATGGCGGCGTGCTGATGACGCTGCTGGACGTGGCCATGGCCCAAGCCGCCCGCAGCGCCAACGGCGGCACTTCAGTCATCACGATCGAGATGAAAACCACCTTCTTCCAACCCTCGCTGGGCGTGCTGACGGCGCGCGGCACGTTGCAACACAAAACCGGGCGCATGGCCTTTGCCGAAGCGACGGTTTTTGATGCTGACGGCAAAGCTTGTGCGCACAGCACAGGAACGTTCCGGTACATCACGCCGAAATCGGATGCTGCGGCATCCACCCCGACACTCACCACCACATCCACTGAAAACTGATATGACCACTAATCACCAAATCCACCTCGATAACCGCCCCACGGGCGAAGCCGTGGCCAGCAACTTCAAGCTGGTCGTGTCTGATACCCCCGCGCTGCAAGACGGCCAAGTGCTGGTGCGCCACCACTTCATGAGCCTGGACCCCTACATGCGTGGCCGCATGAACGAGAGCAAGAGCTACGCTGTGCCCCAGCCTTTGGGTGCAGTGATGCAGGGCGGCACGGTGGGTGAAATCGTTGAGAGCCGTCATGCCAAATACGCCGTGGGCGACAAGGTGGTGGGCTTTGGGGGCTGGCAGGAATACAGCGTGGTCGATGCCAGCGTGCCGGGCGCCGTCAAAAAGGTGGACACCACCCATGTACCGCTCTCGGCCTACCTGGGCGCAGTCGGTATGCCCGGCGTGACGGCGTGGTATGGCCTGGTCAAGATCATCGCCCCCAAGGCCGGTGACACGGTGGTCATCACGGCGGCGAGCGGTGCAGTGGGCAGTGCCTTTGGTGCGCTGGCCAAGGTGCGCGGTTGCCGTGTGGTGGGCATTGCCGGGGGCGCAGACAAGTGCCGTTATGTGACTGAAGAACTCGGGTTTGACGCCTGCATTGACTACAAACAGCACACCGACGCGCGCGCCATGAGCCAAGCTCTCAAAGAAGCCTGCCCCCAAGGCATTGACGGCTACTTTGAAAACGTAGGAGGCTATATCTTTGACGCCGTGCTGACCCGCATCAACGCCTTTGGCCGTATCGCCCTGTGCGGGATGATTGCGGGCTACGATGGCTTGCCCATGCCCCTGGCCAACCCTGCTGCGATTTTGATTAACCGCCTCAAGATCGAAGGCTTCATCGTCAGCGAGCACATGGAAGTCTGGCCCGAAGCGCTGGCGGAGCTGGGCGGTCTGGTGGCCAGTGGCAAGCTCAAGCCGCGTGAATCGGTAGCCCAGGGCATTGCTGCCGCGCCGCAAGCCTTCCTGGGGCTGCTGAAAGGCAAAAATTTCGGTAAACAACTGGTTAAATTGATCTGAGGAGCAAGCTGGACTGGCGTTGATTGCTATTAATTCAGGAGTAAATCAACGCTGGGTCCATTCCCGTCAACATAACAAAAACAACAGCCACTGGCACCATTCCCACCACGGCATCGCGAGGAGACAACCATGCAAGCCACGGCGAACCCAAGTACCCACGAAGTTTTTAACCAGCCTCAGCCGCTGACCGACTACAACCTGTTTGAGACCAACCGTGGCCTGAAGGATGCGCTGAAGTTCAATGCGCCCCAGCTCGAACTCACCGCGTTGCGGCACTTGGGTGAAACGATTGGCAGCGAAGCGATGCAAGGCCATGCGCGCCTGGCCAACACACATCCACCGCAGCTGCACACCCACGACCGCTTTGGACGCCGCATTGATGAGGTGGAATTTCACCCAAGCTACCACGTGCTGATGACAGCCGCTGTGGGCGCGGGTCTGCACGGTACGCCTTGGGCAGGTGCCGCCTCGGCGGCCCCATCGCCCGACTTATCTTCCCATTTATCGCCCCATTTACACCGCGCCGCTGCGTTCACGATGTTCACCGAGCTGGAGCCATCCATGCTGTGCCCCATCTCGATGAGCTATGCCGCCACACCCGCGCTGCGCAGCAACCCTGCCATCTACGCGGAATGGGGCCCTAAGCTCACCAGCCTGGGGTATGACCCGGCGTTGAAATTGTTCAGCCACAAAGCTGGTGTCACCATGGGCATGGGCATGACGGAAAAGCAAGGTGGCTCGGACGTGCGGGCCAATACCACCACCGCCACGCGCGTGGGGAACGATGCCTGGGGAGAGCGCTACAGCCTGGTGGGCCATAAATGGTTTTTCTCGGCCCCCATGTGCGATGCATTTCTGGTGCTGGCCCAAGCACCAGCCGGCCTGACCTGCTTCTTTTTGCCCCGCGTGCTACCAGATGGCAGCTTCAATGGCAGCCTGAATGCCCTCTATATTCAGCGTCTGAAAGACAAGTTAGGCAACAAGGCCAACGCCAGTTCTGAAGTCGAATTCCATGGGGCTACCGCCTGGCTGGTTGGTGAGGAAGGCCGTGGTATCCCCCAAATTTTGGAAATGGGCACCATGACGCGCCTCGATTGCGCCCTGGGCACCAGCGGCCTGATGCGCAATGCGCTCAGTCTCGCGTTGAACCACACCAGCCAGCGCTGTGCCTTCGGTAAGCCGCTGATTGTGCAGCCACTGATGCAAAACGTGCTGGCCGATCTTGCTATCGAAAGTGAAGCTGCCACAGCCCTTTCCATGCGCTTAGCCAGGGCTTTTGACCACCAAAATATCGAGCACGAGAAAGTCATGGCGCGGCTGTTAACACCCGTCGCCAAATTCTGGATCTGTAAACGCGGTAGCCACTTTGCGCAAGAGGCGATGGAATGTTTGGGGGGCAATGGCTACGTTGAGGAGCACGGCGAAGGCATCATGGCCCGCACCTACCGTGAAATGCCGTTGAACTCGATTTGGGAAGGCGCTGGCAACATCATGGCCATCGACCTGATGCGTGCCCTGCGCAAAGCCGACACTGCTGCCGCGCTAGCCCACGAGCTGGCTCCTGCCAAGGGTGCGCACCCGGCACTCGACCGCATGGCTGCAGCCTTGCCCCTGCGGGTGGACGAAGCCTGCGATGAAATGGGTGCCCGCCGCTTGGCGCAAGATGTGGCACTGGTGGTGCAGGCCGCGTTGCTCTACCAGCATTCCACGCCCGCTGTGTTTTCTGCATTTTGTACCTCACGTTTGGGCGGCGACTGGGGCTATGCCTTTGGCACGCTGCCCAGCAGGGTGGATTTCAGCGGGATTATTGCGCGAGCCATGCCCACCTATCACATTGAAAATCAGGTGCCCAATTGATGCCATTCCGTTCTTTTCGTACCTTCTTATCGGTGTCTGCTGCCATCACACTCGTGGCTTGCGGCAGTGTTCCGTTGGTTCAACCGACGGCGACTTCATGCGCTGCGCTTGTCGGGATGCCCATTCCGACATCGCAAATAGGTTTGCCAAGCGGTCAGATCAGCGTGTCTTCAGCCGCCCTGGTTCCTGCGGTGCCGGATTCGGTCAATGGCAGCGTGAAAAACCTGGCGACGCCTGAGTTTTGCAAAATCACAGGCACAGTGGCACCGCGCGATCGGACAGCACAGCTGATCCATTTTCAAGTCAATTTGCCAATGCAGTGGAATGGCAAGGCAGTGCAGTATGGCGGTGGGGGGTACAACGGCGTGCTGGTCACCGGCCTGACGCCGCTGCGTGACGCTGCGCCCGCAGACCCACTTCCCATCACACGGGGTTATGCCACGTTCGGGACGGACTCTGGCCACCAAGCCAGTGCTTTTCCTGCTGGTGAGCCTGGCACCTTCGCGCTGAATGACGAGATGCTCGAAAACTTCGCATTTGCTTCGTACAAGAAGACCCGGGACGTTGCCGTGAGCATCATGCGCACGTTCTATGGCCGGGCACCCAGCCGAATGTATTATTTTGGTGGATCAGAAGGCGGCCGGGAAGGCCTGACCATGGCCCAGCGCTTCCCCGCCGACTACGATGGCATCGTCAGCATTGTTCCCGTGATCAACTGGACCGGCCTGTTCCATGCCTTCGTACGGAATGAAACACCCCAGTTCACGCACTGGCTGTCACCCACCAAGGTTTCCTTGATCGCCAAGGCAACGTCAGACACCTGTGATGCGCTGGACGGTTTGGCAGATGGCGTCGTCAACAACTATCTGGCGTGCCAGGGCCGCGTGAACCTGCAGACGCTGCGCTGCCCGGACAGTGTGAATGGTGCACAAGGTGCAGAGGTTCGGAACCATTGCCTGACGGTGCCCGAGATCGAACTGATGCGCACCATCCATTCGCCCTATGTATTCCCGTTTCCGCTCGCCAATGGCATCACGTCGTACCCTGGCTGGTTCTACGGGCATGAGGACAACCTGGACGGCCCGACAGCGGTGAACCTGGTACGTTGGGTGACGGGCAGCGCCGCCCCGACCGTGCCACCGAATGCCGCAAGCGCCGCCACGCAATGGCTGTATGGCAGCAACTGGCTCCGTTATGCCATTGCCCGCGATGCTAATTTCGACGTGCGGACTTACCGCCCCGAAGCGTTCATGTCACGCGTTCAGCACACCTCGGCGCTGATGGACTCTACCAACCCCGACCTGTCGGCTTTCTTCGCCCGTGGCGGCAAACTCATCATTCGGGAAAACGGGGCTGACCGGGCCCAGAGCCCGCAGATGGGCATCAATTACTACAAGTCGGTCGCAGACCGTTTGGGCCAGCCTACCGTTGACCAGTCGGCCAGACTGTATGTTTCTCCGGGTTCTACCCATACGGGCAACGCGCGGTCTGTGACGAGCAAGGTCGCAGTGCCTACTATGGTTGACCTGCTTGATCCCCTGGACAGGTGGGTGTCCACAGGCAGACCACCGGCGGATGCCCTGGTGCAGACAAGCCAAGCAGCGCTTGCGCCTCATGCCAATCTTGCTTCTCGGCCTATGTGCCTGTACCCCAACTACCCACATTTCACGGGAAATGACGCAACACAGGCCTCAAGCTACGCCTGTCGCACTTCCCGGCCTTAATCCACTTGCGTAGAAAAAATCAACCGGAGACACCCCATGAGCAACCTCATCCTTCACCATTACCCCACGTCACCGTTCTCGGAAAAAGTACGGTTGATTTTTGGCAGCAAACAGCTGGCCTGGAAGTCCGTCATCATCCCGATGACGCTGCCCAAGCCCGATGCTGTGGCACTCACAGGGGGCTACCGCAAGACGCCATTTTTGCAAATTGGTGCCGATATCTACTGCGATACCGCATTGATTTGTGATGTGCTGGAACACCGTCAACCGACACCTACCCTCTACCCTGAAGGCCACAAAGGGTTGGCACGCATCCTGGCGCAGTGGGCGGACGAGAAACTGTTTTGGGCGGCGATGGCCTACAACTTTTCACCCAAAGGGGCGGCGCAAATGTTTTCGGGGATGAGCCCCGGTGGGCCTGAACAATGGGGGCCTATAGGCAAGGCGTTTGGCGAAGACCGCGCCAAAATGCGCGTTGCCGTGCCCCGCATTTCCCCAGGGGATGCCGCTGCCACCTACAAAAGCTACCTGCGCCGCTTGGCCAATATGCTCGATGGCCAATGTTTTTTGCTGGGTGAAGAGCCTTGCATCGCTGATTTTTCGGCTTACCACCCACTGTGGTTCACGCGCCATTGCACCTCGGTGATGGCCGGTGTCTTGGACGCTACCCCCAATGTGCTGGCCTGGATGGACCGCATGGCGGCGCTGGGGCAGGGCGCTATGGAGAAATTCAGCGCCACCGATGCCATCGCGCTGGCCGCCGCGTCCACCCCAGTGGCTTTGGCCGATGAGCCGTTCCAGGACGAACACGGCATCCCGCTGGGCAGTCTCGTCACCTTGGCGGGCGACGCCTTTGGCCCTGAACCCACCGAGGGCACGTTGATTGCCGCTACCCGCACCCACTACAGCCTGCGCCGTACAGACGCGCGCGCAGGCACCGTTCACGTCCATTTCCCCCGTATCGGGTATGTTTTAAAGAAAGCTGAAGCATGATTGTTGATTTCAAAGGAAAAACCGCCGTCCTGACCGGTGCAGGCTCAGGTTTTGGCCTGGAATGCGCCCGCATTGGGGCCGCGTTGGGCATGAACCTGGTGCTGGTCGATGTGCAGCAGGATGCGCTCGACAAGGCTGCTGCGGAAATGCAAGCCGCTGGCGCGCAGGTACTGGCCCGCAAGGTGGACGTGTCGAACGCTGCCCAAATGGAAGCCCTGGCCGAGGCCGTCAAAGCCCGCTTTGGCGCACCGCATTTCGTCTTCAACAACGCCGGTGTCGGTGCCGGTGGTTTGATCTGGGAAAGCTCTGTAAAGGACTGGGAATGGGTGCTAGGCGTCAACGTCTGGGGCGTCATCCACGGCGTGCGCCTGTTCACACCGATGATGCTGGAAGCTGCGGCCAAAGACCCGTCTTACCAAGGCCACATCGTCAATACCGCCAGCATGGCCGGTCTGCTGAACCCACCCAATATGGGCGTCTACAACGTCAGCAAGCACGCTGTGGTGTCGCTCACCGAAACGCTGTACCAGGATTTGTCCTTGGTCACCGACCAGATCAGTGCCAGCGTGCTGTGCCCCTTCTTCGTTGCCACGGGCATCAGCCACAGCCAGCGCAACCGCCCGCAAGACATGGTGGATGCGGATGCAAAACCCACTCAAAGCCAGCTCATCGGCGAAGCCATGACCAGCAAAGCCGTGGGTTCCGGCAAAATTACCGCTGCTATCGTTGCGCAAAAAGTGTTCGACGCCATCGCTGCCAACCAGTTCTACATCTACAGCCACCCCAAAGCGATTGGCTCGGTACAAACCCGGCTGGAAGACATTTTGCAAGCCCGAAATCCGACAGACCCGTTCGCGGACAAGCCAGAGTTGGGCGTGCAGTTGAAGGCGGCGCTGCGGGCTTCAACTGTGAAATAAAGTGTCAGTGCTTGACTGATAAAAAAGTAACTTTGTGCCGGTAAGTCATCAGCATCACCGTAGATGCCAGCTCGAACCTGCACGGACTGTCACCGTGCCGTCATCGCCATTGCCTACATTGCGGGAAAAGGAGTCCCGCAATGTCCGCTTTTTTCGACGAACTTACCCTCCAGCGTTGGGATGACCACCGCTACTACCACCACAGCCGCATCAACCAATCCTTGCATCTGGTGAGTGCTATCAGTTTCGTAGCTGCCTACGCTATTCTGCTGGTCGATCCGGCTATTTCTGCCTTGCTGGCGTGGCTGGTGTCCATGACCAGTCGTCAGGCCGGGCATTTCTTTTTCGAGCCTAAAGGCTATGACGAAGTGAACCACGCTACGAATGACCACAAGGAAGCCATTAAGGTGGGTTACAACTTGAAACGCAAGGTTGTGCTGATGGCGATTTGGGCCACGTCTGCGCTGTTGCTGGTGCTTGATCCGACACTCTGTGGGCTTTTTGAGGCGCATACCGATCTCATCGGCTTTGCCCGGCACACGGGCTTGCTGTGGTTGGGCGTAGGCGTGGGTGGGTTGGTATTTCGCACCGTGCATTTGTTTTTCATCAAGGGCGTGCAATCGGGCTTGGTGTGGATGACCAAAATTCTGACCGATCCGTTCCACGACATCCTGCTGTACTACAAGGCCCCGATGGCGCTGATACGGGGTGAGTTGATTGAGCCGCGTCAGCATCAAGCCACGTCCACCCGCTGATTGAGCCTTTCGGCCCAATCAGCTCTTTCTTGCGGCTAGAACCGATGGGCCAACAGTTCGCGCAAGACACGGCGCTTGATGGTTTTATTGGTTTGTGCCGGGTTGAACCACCACCAGCCGTCTCGCTGCATGGCCTGGGCTGCGCTGACAAAGCAGGTCATGACGGCTTCAAAGTCGGCTTCGGTGTAGTTCAGGCTGAAGATGATGCGCCCCGTGCCCACCCAGCTCAGTGCCACGCCTTCCAGGCGCAAGTAGTGCTGGAACAACCAGTTGTAGCAAGCGGGCTGGGTGTACAGCACCGTCCAGATCGACGAAAGATTCGCTACTTGTACCGGCAAACCAGCTTGCTGCAAGCGCTCATTCAAAGCCTGCGCTCGCCGGTTCCAGGTGCCGTCCAGATCGTCATACAAAGCCTGTATGGCAGGCGTGTCCAGGCTTTTCAGGAACACGTTCATGGCGCCCATCACGTAGGGGTGGGCGTTGAAGGTGCCGCGTGCAAAACAAATATCGGCTGGGGCGTCATCTCGAAAGCGTTTCATCCAGGCGTTTTGGCCGCACACCACACCTACCGGCAAGCCGCCGCCCAGGGTTTTGCCGTAAGTCACCATGTCTGCCTGCACGCCAAAGTAGGCTTGGGCACCACCGGGTGCGAGGCGAAAGCCGACGAAGACTTCATCAAAAATCAGCGCGATGTTTTTTTCTGTGCAAATTTTGCGCAGGGCTTGCAGCCACGCGGTGTAGGCCGCACGGTCAGCGCTGTCAAAGTGGGCGCGGCGCGAGCTGTCCAGCAGCGACGAATCGCCCGGTGCGCTGGCGTTGGGGTGCAGCGCTTGCAAGGGGTTGACCAGCACGCAGGCGATGTCGTTGCGGCGACGCAGCACGCGCAGGGTGTCGTCGTCCATTTCTTTGAGCGTGAAGGTGTCATGCGCACGGGCAGGGTTGCCAATGCCAGGCTGCACATCGCCCCACCAGCCGTGGTACGCGCCGCAAAAGCGCAGCAGATTCTTTTTACCCGTGTGGTAACGCGCCAATCGCACAGCCTGCATGACGGCCTCGGTACCCGACATGTGGAACGACACCTCGTCCAGCTTCGAGATGTGGCGCAAGCGCTGTACGTTGTCTGCCACGACCGGGTGGTATGCGCCCAGCACCGGCCCCAAGTCGCTGACCAAGGCACTGCCTTGGGCGATGCAGGTTTTGTAAAAATCATTGCCCAGCAAGTTCACGCCATACGAGCCGGTGAGGTCGTAAAAGCAGTTGCCGTCCAGATCTGTCACGGTCACGCCTGCGGTAGCGGCGACGAACGAGGCGATTTTGAGCTGCTTTCCCATCAGTTCGCGAAACTGGAACGGCACCCGGTAGGCGCTGATGAACTGCATGTCCGAGATGCCGCTCTCCGTCTGGGCGCTGAGGCCCAAGCTTTGGGCGTAGCGCGTGCGGAACTGATCGGCCAGCACGTTGAACGCTGTTTGGCGGTTGCGAATAACGGCATCTGGCGCGCCGTCCACACCAAACATCTGTTGCGCGGTATAGCTGTAGCTGGGCAATTGCGCCGCCACCCGGCGTGCCATGCGCGGATGTCCTGCCAGCGATTTGTGCTTGGCCAGCGAGAGTTCCAGCCGGGTTTTAAGGCGCGATAAACCGTACAGCAAGCCACCACCCCCTACGCCGTACAGGCCCAGGGTTTGCAGATTCACAAGTTCACTCATTGCTTATTTCCTTTTCAACATGTTTAAAAAAATGACCCTTCGGCAACGTATTCACCACGCTTTGAACCAGGAAGACCTGAACTTTTTGTTGACCAACCGTTTGCCCCGGAACACGCTCACCCGGTTGATGGGCTGGTTCAGCAAAATCGAGCAGCCACTGGTGCGCGATGCGTCGATTGCCATATGGACGTACTTTTCGGCGCTGGATTTGAGCGAGGCCAAAAAGACCCGTTTCACGTCCATGCACGATTGCTTTACCCGGGAACTGAAAGATGGTTTGCGTCCTGTTGCCGCTGACCCAGCGGTGCTCAGCAGCCCGTCGGACGGCATCGTCGGTGCGCATGGGCCGATTCAAGGCACGCAGGTGTTTCAGGCCAAAGGCTTTCCTTACACGCTGGAAGACTTGATCGGAGAAGAGGCTGCCGGTGGTGAATGGCGCGATGGCTATTTCGTCACGCTGCGCCTCACGTCCAGCATGTACCACCGCTTCCATGCGCCGCAAACCTGTACGGTGGAAAAGGTGACGTACTTCAGCGGCGACACCTGGAACGTCAACCCGATTGCACTCAAACGGGTCGAAAAGCTGTTTTGCAAGAACGAACGGGCGTTCCTCAAAACCCGCCTTACCGGTGATGGCCCGGCACGTGGGCAAGCCATTGCGCTGGTGCCGGTCGCCGCGATCTTGGTGGCCAGCATTCGCTTGCACTTCCTGGATGTGCTGCTGCACCTGAAGTACGGTGGCCCCAAGGTGATGCCCTGCAACGCTCCGTTCAGTCAAGGTCAGGAGATGGGCTGGTTTCAACACGGCTCCACCATCATCATGCTGGCCCCCAAAGGCTTTGCGCTGTGCAAGGGGCTGGATAACGGCACAGGCATCCGCATGGGCCAAGCACTCATGCGCTGGGTGGGCTGAAAGGGTTAAGTGGCGGCCTGGGGTTTTGTTTGCTATTAAAAAAATAGCTGGGTAAGGCCAATGAGTTTGCACTTTGACCGTTTTCGCCATGGCCTACCCCTGTGCCTGTCGCTGCACGCAGCGTGCGCACAAAGCTGTCTACCACGGCAGACCAGTCCAGGTGAGCCACGCCAGGTGCCGCATGTTGGCGCAGAGCGCGTAGCCGTTGTGGGTCGCTGGCGAGCATGGCGGCGGCATTCACAAAATCCAGGGCGTCGCCTGGCGGGATCAGCATACCGTTGTGGTTGTGGGTGATGAGGCCTGCGGCAGCGGCCTGGTTGTAAGACACCACCGCCAAGCCACTGGCCATGGCCTCGGGCACCACGTTGCCGAAGGTCTCAGTGAGGCTGGGAAACAGAAATAAATCGCCTGAGGCGTAATGTGTTGCCAGCTCGGTGCCGGTGCGTACGCCTGCAAATACCGCTTGTGGACAGGCCTCTTGCAAGGCTGTGCGCAAGGGGCCATCGCCCACCAGCACAAGTTTGGCACTGGGTACGCGGGCCTGGATGGCGCTGAAGGCCGTCAGCACAGTGCCCACGCTTTTTTCTTTGGCCAATCGGCCCACGTACAGCACCACCACCGTGTCTTCTCCGGCGCCCCAGCGCGCACGCAGGGCCTGAGAGCGGCGTGCTGGGTTGAATTGGGCTATGGCCACGCCGCGCGACATCACCGCCACATTGTGGTAGCCACGTTCTTGCAGGTCACGGGCCAGCGTGGGCGTGGGCACCAGCGTGGCTTGTGTCTTGTTGTGCAGGTGGCGTAAATAGGCCTCGATGGGGGCTTTCAGCAAACCCACGCCATAGTGCCTGGAGTAACTGTGGAAGTTGGTATGGAACGAACTGGTGACTGGCAGCCCGAGTTGGCGTGCCGCTGCTACCGCAGACCAGCCGAGTGGCCCCTCCGTTGCCACATGAACAATGTCGGGGCGCTGCTCTCGCCAGAGTTTGCGCAAGCGGCGTGCCGCTGGCAGGCCGAATTGCAAGTCGGTGTAGCGGGGAATGGGAATGCCTCTGACCCGCACCTGTTCCAGTGTTGCGGGGGCGGCAGCGTCTGCATCGTCCTCATCGCTTGCCCCCTGGCGGGGCCGCACCAACTGCACGGTGTGGCCTTGTTGCAGTAACCCGGCGGTCAAGCGGCCCAGCGTCATGGCCACGCCATTGACTTCGGGGGGGAAAGTTTCTGTCACCAACGCGATGCGAAGGGGTTGTGATGGGTTATCAAAGGGTTCCACGGTGTGCTCCTGTGCATGGCGGTTGCACACGAGGCTAAAGCGCTAAAGCATCAGGATGATGATGGTTTGGTGACAGTTTCAAGTCAAATGGCTACAGGCGTGTATCACGCCATGGCCTTGGTGCTGCTGCGGTAGGCGATGAACACCATGGCCATCGCGCTGGCAACCAGCAGGCCAAAACACCACAGCAGGCTGTGCAGCGGGACATGCCATGCGGTGGCCGCTGCATACAGCGCTGTCATGAACAAAATGCCGCCGTTTTCGTTGAATCCCTGCACGGCAATAGAGCGCCCAGCGGTCAGTAAGCGGCTGCCCCGGTGTTGCAGCAGGGCATTCATCGGTACCACAAAAAAGCCTGCCAGCGCCCCTACCAGCATCAGCAGGCACGCTGCCCAGACCAGAGAATGTATGCCGCTCATCGCTGGTACCAAAAGCCCCAGCACCATGCCAATGGGCAGCAGCCTGGGGGCGTTTGCCAAGCTGATGAACTGGCTGGCCAGTGCCGCTCCCGCCACGACGCCCAAGGCCGTGACACCCTGCAAATAAGCGGCCTTGTCGAGTGCCAGCCCCAGCGATTCTGTGGCCCAACGCAGCACAATCAATTGCAGCGTTGCACCTATGCCCCAGAGCACCGTGGTGACGGCCATAGAGATGCCTCCCAAAGGGTCACGCCACAGCTGTCGGTTTTCAGAAAAAAACCGCTTGACGATGGCTCCCGGGTGCCGCGTGTGATGGGGGTAGCGTGCTCCGCTATCGACAACACCGAGGTTCATCACCGCAGCCAGGGCATAGAGCAACAGCAGGCTCACCATGCCCGCGTGCAGCGTGCTGTCAAGTGCGAAGAAGCGCGCAAAATCGCTCAGGCTGTCGGACATGGGAATTTGCCGCAAACCGGAACTGACCAGCAAACCACCGGCCACTGTCCCCAAAATCACCGCACACACCGTACTGCCTTCGACAAAGCCATTGGCCCGCACAAGCTGGTGAGCCGGTAACAACTCAATCACCAGGCCGTATTTGGCGGGTGCGTAGATGGCCGCACCCAGGCCTGCAAAGGCCAGCGCCAGCATTGGGTCAACCCCTGTCAACAGCATCAATGCGGCGCAGGCTTTGAGACCGTTCGCGGCCATCATCACCTGGCCTTTGGGCCAAGCATCCGCCAATGGTCCTACAAAGGGTGCCAGGAAAACGTAGCACAGGGTAAAACTGAGCTTGAGCAGCGGTATTGCCCAGTCATCAGCGGCCAATTCCACCAAACGGGCAATCGCAACAATCAATAAGGCGTTGTCGGCGAGTGCCGATATGAACTGCACGGCAATGAGCCGGTAAAACACGGAAGGCATGTCTGAGCGGTACCGTTAAAGCCGCTATTACAGTGAGGTAATGTGTAAGTGGTGTGACGTCTTGTTGTTTTGTGCGCTATTAAAAATATAGCTTATCGTGCCTGTCCAGATTGCGCGGAAAGCTGATTACGCTGTAATTTTGAAGTACCCCTCATCAAACGCTTCGGCATAGTTGACCCAGTCGTGTGTCACCAGCACGGCGCAATCAGCGGAGGCGCTGAGCAGTTTTTTAGGCCACTTGGGGTTGCGGCCAAAGTCGCTCAGTGTGTCTGCTATGGCTGAGCCGTGGAAGCCTGCGCTGCGCAGCTGCCCCCATGCCAGCACGTTGGCCATGGTGTCAATGGCTTGGCGAAGCTCGGGTTTGCTCAGGCTGCCCTGGCTGAGTGCCAGACGGTCTTCCACAGGTTGCAGATCGCGCAGCACATAGGGCGTTTTACCGACCCGCACCGGTTGCAAAAAGGCCATCGGTACGGCTTGCGCGCGGCTTTGCACGGTGACAACGCGGTGTGCGTCGCTCTGCCATGCGGGTTGCTCAATTTTCAGCGACTTCACATGCGAGGCCAGTGACGAGGGCAGCGCCTGCTTCAGGTCGAGTAAAAAGTTACCGTCAGGCGAGCCCTTGCCTTCAACCAGCACCGCGTAGCGTGCCACACCCAGGCTGCCAGTGCCCGCAATGCGCCGGGCGACATCGAGCACCCGGTAAAACTCGGGATTGGGTTGCTGGCTGGCAAATTTATCCATGAAGCCAGTGATTTTCAGGCGCTGCTTGTCACTGGCTTTGAGCGCTTTTTTGCCGTCCGTGCGCAGCTGGCGTTGTTTGCCATTGCGCTCGGTGCGTTTGTCCAAAAAATCCACCCGGCGGCGTTCCCGCAAGCTTTTCAGCAACTGGCCGATGACGCCGTCAGCGGTGTCGCGCTCCAGCCAGCGGCTTTTGCCCACGACCAGTGCGTTGGCGTAGGTGGAAAGGAAGCTGTGGCACAGCGCTGTGACCTCGTCGGGGTTGATACCCAGGGTTTGGGCGCCAACACGCAGGCTGGTTAAAAACCGCAGTACATCCCAGCTGGCCGGGGCCAGGGCGGTCTCATCGAAGTCATTGATGTCGAAATAGCTCAGCCGGTTGTCGCCCTTGTAGCTGCCAAAATTTTCCAGGTGCAAATCGCCACAGACCCAAACGCTGGGCGAGGTGAGCAGTGGGGCGATTTGGGACAAGTGGTCGTAAAACAGGTGGCAGGTGCCGCGCAAGAACACAAAGGGATCGGTGCGCATGTGGGCATACTTGAGTGACAAGCGCTCGGCATCGCGTCCGGCGTTGAAGGTTTTGATTGTTTTGAGGGTGTTCATGCCGTCCATTGTGCGTGCCAAACCAGGCTTGCGATGTGCTTTACGGTGTCACATTTCTGTCATATTAGAAGCACATAATCAAATCCATTTTTATGGGCTTGCGCCCATCACTACAAGTACAACAACGCATGAATGTGCCATTTCCGAGAGGTATCGAGCTTCTCAACCGCGATCACAGCATCCTCGCCTTCAATGAGCGGGTGCTTGATTGGGCTTATCGTGCTGATGTGCCTCTGCTGGAGCGTCTGCGCTACCTGTGCATCGTGTCTTCCAATCTGGATGAATTTTTTGAAGTCCGTGCTGCGCCGCACCTGATTGCGGTGCAGGCGGGCGATCACAAAGGGGCGTATTCGGTAGCTACGTTTGAAGCGCTGGCAGCTGCTGCCCATGATTTGGTAGCCCGCCAGTACGCGCTGTACAACGACATGCTGATGCCCACCTTCGAGGCACAGGGCATCAAAATCATTTCCCATGGCGAGCGTAATGAGGAGCAGCGGCGCTGGGTACGGCAGTATTTTGAGCGGCAAGTCCGCCCTCTGCTGATCCCCGTCAGCCTTGACCCGGCACACCCGTTTCCACAGGTGGCGAACAAGTCGCTGAACTTTATCGTTCGGCTGGAAGGGGCGGATGCGTTTGGCCGCCATAACGACATTGCCATCGTCAAAGTGCCTCGCGTGCTGCCCCGCATGATTCGGCTGCCCGAAAAGGTGTCAGGCAAACTCACGCTGTTTGTATCGCTTTCGAGTGTGATCCGTGCGCATTTGGCTGAGCTGTTTCCAGGGCGCCATGTCGGCCAGTTTTCGCAGTTTCGAGTAACGCGAAACTCTGATCTCGCGGTAGACGAAGACGATGTGGAAGATTTGCTCACTGCCCTGCGAGAAGGTTTGCAGCACCGCCACTACGGTCAAGCGGTACGTCTGGAGGTGTCGGCCAGCTGCTCTGAACACCTTTCCAGCTTTCTGCTCAAGCAGTTTGAGCTGCCCGATTTGGCGCTTTACCGTGTCCACGGCCCGGTGAACTTGGTGCGGCTGACCGAGCTGGTCGATTTGATGGACGCGCCTGCTTTGCGCTTCACGCCTTACACCGCCAGCAATGCGGTGCATTTGGCCCCGGGGCAGAGCTTTTTTGACCGCCTCAAACAGGGGGATATGCTGATCCACCAGCCGTTCGAAAGCTTCGATGGCGTGCTGGCCTTTTTGCGTGCAGCGGTGCATGACCCGGACGTACTGGCGATCAAGCAAACCATTTACCGTACCGGCAGCAGCACGGTTCTGATGGATTTGCTGCAAGAGGCGGTGCGCCAGGGCAAAGAAGTGACGGCCGTGGTGGAGCTCAAAGCACGGTTTGACGAAGAAGCCAATATCAACTGGGCCGAGATGCTCGAGTCCATTGGTGCGCAGGTGGTCTATGGCGTGGTGGGCCTTAAAACCCATGCCAAGATGTTGCTGGTGACGCGCCGTGAGGGCAAGGGCAATCAGGCCACACTGCGGCGCTACGGGCATTTGTCAACGGGCAACTACAACCCGTCAACCGCCCGGCTTTACACCGATATCAGCCATTTGACGGCTGACCGGTTGTTGACGATGGACATGGAGCATGTGTTTGTCCATCTGGCCAGCCAAAGCAAACTGCCCAAACTCAACCGCCTGCTGCTCGCCCCGATTCAGTTGCACCAAAAGTTGATCGACAAAATTGAAGCCTTGGGAGAGGCGGCAGCCCTGGGGAAGTCCACCCGTATCGTCGTCAAAATGAACGCTCTGACCGATGAAGCGCTGGTGCGTGCACTGGTTACTGCGGGACAGCGGGGTGTGCGTATTGACCTCATCATGCGTGGTGCCTGTACGCTGCCAGCGGGGGTACCTGGCCTGACAGACAACATCCGTGTGCGCTCGGTCATCGGTCGGTTTTTGGAGCATTCGCGGGTGTTCTACTTCCGCTGCGAAGAAGACGAAGAGCTGTATTTGTCCAGCGCCGACTGGATGAACCGCAACATGATGCGCCGCATTGAGCTGGCCTGGCCAGTGACTGACCCGGTTTTGCGCCAGCGGGTGATTGACGAATGCCTGGTGGCCTATCTGCACGACACCCAGGACGCCTGGGTTTTGCAACCCGATGGCCACTACCAGCGGGTGAGCAGTTTGCCCGATGCCCCAGCTGTTCTGCATGGTGCCCAGGATGCGCTGATGGCCCGCTACAGCGGTGCTGCCGCTTTAGGCGAGCGGCGCGGACGGGGCCGGTAAGGTATGGATTTATTGCTGTGGCGCCACGCCGAGGCCATCGACTGGACGCCCGGTTGTGACGACCTGAGCCGCACGCTTA
The DNA here is from genome assembly GCA_025356445.1 of Betaproteobacteria bacterium. Classification (GTDB taxonomy): domain Bacteria; phylum Pseudomonadota; class Gammaproteobacteria; order Burkholderiales; family Burkholderiaceae_C; genus Defluviibacillus. The sequence goes on from JANXSZ010000049.1 coordinate 20,368, forward strand.
CGCCCCGAGGTGAAAAGCAAGCCCGCCGCATGGCCCAATGGCTGGACCGTCAACTGCCAGAAAGCACCCGTATCCTGGCCAGCCCAGCACGCCGCACCGAGCAAACGGTGCTCGCGCTGGACCGTAAGTACAAGCTGCATGACGAGTTGGTTCCCATTACTGAAAACGGCGCGAAAACCTTGCTTGATCTGGTGCAATGGCCTATGGCCAAGGGCGTGGTGCTGGTAGTGGGGCACCAGCCCTGCCTTGGCGAGACCATCGCCCAGCTGGTGGGCTTGAAGGAGAGCGAATGCTCGGTAAAGAAAGGTGCCGTTTGGTGGCTGCGCAGCCGTCTGAGGGACGGGCAGTGGCAGACGGTGATTGTGACGGTGCAGTCACCAGAGCTGCTGTAGCTGGCTGCTCTGGGTTTGTTGCTTTACCGGGGCCGATTTAAGCTTTTTTGGCCGCAGGGGCAGAGGCTGGTCGACCTGTCTTCAAGGCGGGAATGGCGACCAGAGCGGCGCGGAAGGCCGTATCGCTCAAGCCCACCAACAGCTTGATGCCTGCACGCAGCAGTTCACCCTTCTTGGCGGGCTGCTTCAGGCGAATGGCCCGCGCTTTGAGTGAGCTCAGCAGGTCGTATTCTGCTTTGGGGATGGTGAAGCTGTCACGCACCAGCTTTGGTTTTTTTTCTTTTTCTGTTTTTTCTGCCTTGGCAGATTTTTCAACTTTGACGGCACTGGCGGCTTTGAGTGCTTTTGCTGGCTTGGCTGGCTTGGTCACTTTGACCGTCTTCACGGCGGCTTTTTCAGCCACTTTAACGGCGGGTTTCACAACAGCTTTCACCACGGTTTTTTCCACTGCTTTGACGATTTTTGCTGCCACTTTAGGCTTGGGTACAGGCTTGGCCTTGATGGTTTTGGCCGGTGCTTGTGCTGTGGGTGTGCTGATCGCCGGAATGATGGCGGTTGCGCCAATGGCAGGGGTCTTGCTGTCTGGGGTGGCAGTTGCAGTCATGGTCTCTCAATGAAGTTAAATGGTGTAAACAGTATAAACCGTTTATATGGTTTATACCATTGACCCAAATCAACTCAAGGCCAGCCCGTGATGATTTGTGTGAACCACATCAGCAGGGCGGGAATGATCACCGGCAGGCCCAGCATGAGAAACATGACCACGGCCAGCGTCAAAGTCCAGACGCCGCTGAGCGCCTCTTTCAGCATGTCCCCCAGGTCACGGTTCCAGAAATGTTCGGGGTGGGAATACCTGTTCATGGCGTGTCCTTGTCTGTCGGGACGGTGCAACGTCTCGACAACTTCGTTATACGCTTTGGGTGGGATTTGGCAAGCCCCCCGTTTTACTCACCCCACCTGCACATCCAACGTCCATACGGTTTTTTGCCATGCGCTCACTTCTTCGCGCAGCAAATACACCGATTGCGGAAACTGTGCCGCCCAGGCGCTTGTGCAGCGCAGGGTGAATTGACGGCCTTGTTGCTGCAGGCGCAGGCCTGCCAAATCGGGGTTGCGTCGGGCGTGGCAGAGCAGGGCCGACAGGCGCAGGCACAGCAGTTGGTGGATGAAAACTTCGTCCTCCAAATCGGCTTCCAGCTTGCGCAGTTTGCCCCGGTGGCCCAACACTAGCAAGCTCAGGCGTTGCATTTCATGGGTGGCAAAGCCGGGTGCGTCAGCAAATTGCAGGATGTAGGCGCCGTGCTTGTGGTACTCGCTGTGTGATATTTGACTGCCCACTTCGTGCAACTGAGCCGCCCACGCGAGTTTTTTCAGGTGCTGGGCGTTGTCCTGAAGTGTGCTTGGATGTGCGGGGGCCGGGTTGCTGGCGATGAGGTGGTTCAGCAAGCTGCACGCCACTTTTTCTACGCGCTGGGCTTGTGGTGCATCGGCATCAAATTTGTCCGCCAAGCGCTGCACGGTACGAGCGCGCAGATCGGTTTGATCGGTTTCGCGGGCGAGCATGTCGTACAGCACCCCCTGGCGCAGTGCGCCTTCAGCGGCCTGCATGGATGAGATTTCCAGCAGCTTGAAGATGGCCCGCAAAATGCTCAAGCCTCCGCCCATCACGGCACGGCGGTCATCTTTGACACCATCGAGCTTCAGACGGTCTACCGATTGCGCCTTGATGAGTTTGTCACGCAGCCAATCCAGGCCTTCCTGGGTAATCACGTCTTGGGGGAAGCCTGCGGCGTTCAAGGCATCGGCCACTGCACCGACTGTGCCAGAAGAGCCATAGGCCACATCCCACGTGTCAGGGCGGTACAGGCTGGTGGCTTCATCCAGAACGGCGGTGGCGGCGATTTCGGCCATCTGAAAGGCCGCAGGGGTAAACAGGCCTTGGGGGAAGTAGCGCATTGACCACGCCACGCTACCTACCCGGTACGACTCCATCACGTGGGCGTCAAACCCTTGACCCAAAATCATCTCGGTAGAACGCCCGCCAATGTCAATCACCACACGGCGCTCTTGCGATTGGGGCAGCAGGTGGGTGACGCCTTGGTAAATCAGCCGCGCTTCTTCGCGTCCTGGAATCACATCAATGGGGAAGCCCAAGAGTTCTTGGCCTTTGTCCAAAAACACATCACGGTTGCGAGCTTCACGCAGCGTTTGCGTGGCCACAGCACGCACCTGAGAGGGCTGAAAGCCTGCCAAGCGTTCGCCAAAGCGGGCCAGGCAGTCCCAGCCGCGTTGAAGAGCTTCGGCGCTCAGGTTGCGTTCATCGTCCAGGCCATTGCCTTGGCGCACGATTTCTTTGTAGTACTCGGCACGGTGAATTTGGCCGTTGTCGAACTGGCCAATCTCCAAGCGAAAGCTGTTAGAGCCTAAATCGACGGCTGCGAGGCGTGTTCCGTTTTGCATAGTGCGTGTTATTTTGGGTGGCGGTCAGCATAGCATTCATGGCTTTGATGATGTGTTCACTGCAGGATACGTGCCTGCCATGACGTGCAAATGACACAAGAATGACAATAACTTGTCATGCCACTGTCACAAAGCCTCTCTACAGTTGCCCTCAAGTCATCCTCAACTGTGAAAGGTCATCTGATGAAGAACGCTACCAGCAACGCTACAAAAAACCATTTCGCCCGCATCCTCGCCACCACGGCCATCAGTTTTTTTGGCATAGCTGCGGTTCAAACCGCCCAAGCCCAGGACGTAACGGGTGCCGGTGCCTCGTTTCCCGCGCCGCTCTACGCCAAATGGGCGTCGGATTACAACAAATCCACCGGCGTCAAAATCAACTACCAATCGGTAGGCTCAGGCGCTGGCATCAAGCAAATTGACGCTAAAACCGTGGATTTCGGTGCGTCTGATGCGCCTCTGAAAGACGACGAACTCAAAGCCAAGGGCCTGGTGCAGTTCCCTACCGTCATTGGCGGTGTGATTCCCGTCATCAACATCAAAGGCATTGCACCCGGTCAACTCAAGCTCAATGGCGTTGTTTTGGGCGACATTTTCCTGGGCAAAATCACCAAGTGGAGCGACCCCGCCATCAAGGCCCTGAACCCCACACTGTCGCTGCCTGATGACATGATTGCCCCAGTGCGCCGTGCTGACGGCTCAGGCACCAGCTTCATCTTCACCAACTACCTCAGCAAAGTGAACCCTGAGTGGAAGAGCAAAGTAGGTGAGGGCACCGCCGTGAACTGGCCCGTGGGCGCGGGTGGCAAGGGCAATGAAGGCGTCGCCGCTTTCGTTTCTCGCCTGCCCAACTCGATTGGCTATGTCGAGTACTCGTATGTGAAGCAAAACAAAATGGTTTACGCGCTGATGCAAAACAGTGCTGGCACTTTTGTCACGCCTGATGACTCCGCCTTCAAAGCCGCTGCAGCGGGGGCAGACTGGGCCAAAAGTTTTTACCAAATCTTGACCAACCAGCCCGGCAAAGATTCATGGCCTATCACCGGTGCCACCTTCATCTTGATGCACAAGGTGCAAGACAAGCCTGCGCAAGCCACAGCCAGCCTGAAGTTTTTTGAGTGGGCGTACAAAAACGGCGACAAAACGGCGGACGACCTGGACTACGTGCCTATGCCTGACGCGGTGAAAGCCATCATCGGCAAATCGTGGGGTGATATCCATGACGCCGCCGGTAAATCCGTAGCCACCAAGTAAACCGGCTCCTCCCTGCACAACCTGCATCAAAGGCCCAAGCCGTGTCCTCTACACTCCCTGTGAACCAAGCTCCGTTCGACCTGTCTGGCAAGTCTGCCAGCCGGAGCGACAGACGCGATATGACCAATCCTCCTCCCCGTAAAGCTGCTGGCCTGGGCCAGTTGGGCGACAAGCTGTTTGGCTTGGCTGCCAAAGGTGCTGCCTTGTTGACGTTGGCCTTGTTGGCTGGCATTTTGTTGTCATTGATTGCGGGTGCTTGGCCTGCCATCCACAAATACGGGCTGGGCTTTTTGACCAGCTCTGTTTGGGATCCGGTGAAGGACGAGTACGGCGGCTTGGTGATGATCTACGGCACGCTGGCCACGTCGGCCATTGCGTTGCTGATTGCGGTGCCCGTGAGCTTCGGCATCGCGCTGTTTTTGACGGAATTATCCCCCGCATGGCTTAAGCAGCCGCTGGGGACAGCTATCGAATTGCTAGCAGCCATCCCCTCCATCGTTTACGGTATGTGGGGGTTGCTGGTGTTTGGGCCGATTTTGGCGACCTACGTGCAAGGGCCGCTGCAAAAGCTGTTTGCGGGTGTGCCGGTGCTGGGTGCGTTGGTGTCTGGCCCGCCTGTGGGCATCGGCATTTTGTCTGCGGGCATTATTTTGGCAATTATGATTATTCCGTTCATCGCTTCGGTGATGCGCGATGTGTTTGAGGTAACTCCGCCGCTGCTCAAAGAGTCTGCCTATGGCCTGGGTTCCACTACCTGGGAAGTCATGTCCCGTGTGGTGCTACCTTACACCAAGGCCGGTGTGATCGGCGGCATCATGTTGGGTTTGGGTCGCGCATTGGGTGAAACCATGGCCGTCACGTTTGTGATCGGCAATATGAACCAGCTCGATTCGGTCAGTCTGTTCCAGGCCGCCAACAGCATCACCTCCGCGTTGGCGAACGAATTTGCCGAAGCTGGCGAAGGCCTGCACCAAGCTGCGCTGATGTACCTCGGACTGGTGCTGTTCTTCATTACCTTTGTGGTGCTGTCGCTCTCCAAAGTACTGCTCTCGCAACTCAAGAAGAGCGAAGGCAAAAAATCATGAGTACACCTACATCTTCCTCTTCTTCTGCTTCAACTTTCGGTGATTCACTGATTGCCCGGCAAACCTTGAATGCCACCCGGCAAGCCAAGTACAACAGCCGCAAGCGCGTCAACCAGATCGCGCTGACCTTGAGCCTGATGGCCATGGCGTTTGGTCTGTTTTGGTTGACCTGGATTCTGTGGGAAACCGTGCGCTTGGGCCTTGGTGGCCTGACGATGATGACCTTGACCGAATCGACACCCCCACCGAACGAAGCCGGTGGTATCGCCAACGCGATTTACGGCTCGTTCCTGATGGTCGGTTTAGCCACCTTCGTGGGCACCCCTATCGGCGTGATGGCCGGCATTTATTTGGCCGAATACGACCTCAAAGGCTGGTTGGGCTCGCTTACCCGCTTTGTGAACGATATTTTGCTGTCAGCACCTTCCATCGTGATTGGCCTGTTTGTTTATGCCGTCATCGTTTCGCGTTTCAAGAGCTTCTCGGGCTGGGCAGGTGCGGTATCGCTGGCGCTGATCGTGATTCCCGTCGTCATTCGTACTACCGAGAATATGCTGCAACTGGTGCCACCAGGTCTGCGCGAAGCTGCTTATGCCCTGGGTACGCCCAAGTGGAAAGTCATCATTGCTATTACTTTGAGAGCTGCCCGTGCTGGTGTGGTCACGGGCGTGCTGCTTGCCGTGGCCCGTATTGCCGGTGAAACGGCACCGCTGCTGTTCACCGCCTTGAGCAACCAGTTCTGGACATCTTCTTTGAGCGAGCCTATGGCCAGCCTGCCTGTCACCATCTTCAAGTTTGCGATGAGTCCGTATGAAAACTGGCAACAGTTGGCTTGGGCTGGCGTGTTCCTCATCACCATCGCGGTGCTGGGTCTGAACATCTTGGCTCGCTATGTGACCCGTGTGAAGTAAGAATCACCTCAAAAATTACCTCCAAGACTGCCATGACCACCATGACCGCCCCTGCGAAGACTGATTCCAAGATTTCAGTCAAAAACTTGAACTTCTACTACGGCAAGTTCCACGCCCTCAAGGGCATCAACCTGGAAATCCCAGAGAAAAAAGTGACCGCCTTCATTGGCCCGTCTGGCTGCGGCAAATCCACGCTGCTGCGCACCTTCAACCGCATGTTCGAGCTGTACCCCGAGCAGCGTGCTGAAGGCTCGATCGAACTGGACGGTGAAAACCTGCTGACCTCCAAGCAAGACGTGGCGCTGATCCGTGCCAAAGTCGGCATGGTGTTCCAAAAGCCTACGCCGTTCCCGATGTCAATTTATGACAACGTGGCCTTTGGCGTCAAGCTGTTCGAGAACCTGAATGCTGCCGACATGGACGAGCGGGTCGAATGGGCCTTGCGCAAAGCGGCGCTGTGGACGGAAGTCAAAGACAAGTTAACGCAATCCGGTTCTGGCCTGTCCGGTGGTCAACAGCAGCGCCTGTGCATTGCCCGTGGCATCGCGATCAAGCCTGAAGTGCTGCTGCTCGACGAGCCTTGCTCGGCGCTGGACCCGATTTCTACCGCCAAAATTGAAGAGCTGATTGCCGAGTTGAAGAGCGAGTACACCGTGGTGATCGTTACCCACAACATGCAGCAAGCAGCGCGTTGCAGCGACTACACCGCTTACATGTACCTTGGCGACCTGATTGAGTTTGGCACCACAGAGCAAATGTTCTTCAAGCCCACACGCAAAGAAACCGAAGATTACATCACTGGCCGTTTTGGCTAAGCCTCTCGTGCCTATTTAACGCCCTAAGGAGAACGACATGCCTGATAAACACCTCTCTACCCAGTTCGATACCGAACTCAACGGCGTTTCCTCCCGCGTCATGGCGATGGGCGGGCTGGTTGAATCGCAGATCGGTCAAGCCATTTACGCGCTGTCTCACCTGAGCCTGGAAACGGTGACGCAAGTGCTGGACATCGAGCAGCGCGTCAATGCCATGGAAGTTGAAATCGACCGCGATTTGTCCAACATCATTGGACGGCGTCAACCGACTGCCCGCGATTTGCGTCTGCTGATGGCGATCTCCAAGGCCACTGCCAATCTGGAGCGCGCAGGCGACGAAGCCACCAAAATTGCGCGCATGGTCAAGTCCATCATCGAGAGCGGTGCCGGACGTGGTTTGCCGTCATCTGATTTGCGGGTAGCCGCGCAATTGGCCTCAGGCTTGCTGCGTAAAGCGCTGGACGGTTTTGCCCGTCTGGACATGAACGTGGCCGTCACCATTCTGAAAGAAGACGATTTGATCGACCAGGAGTTCGACGGTTTCATGCGCAAACTTGTCACCTACATGATGGAAGACCCGCGCACTATTTCGCCCAGCCTGGATTTGCTGTTCCTCGCCAAGGCGATTGAGCGCATCGGTGACCATGCCAAAAACATCGCCGAGCTGATTATTTACATCGTCAAAGGCACCGACGTGCGCCACACGTCGATGGAAGACATCGAAACCGCTGTTCAAGCCTGAACTTTAACTGCACTGTCAATCGCACAATGAAACACCTCCCTCGCGTCCTGATTGTGGAAGATGAGCCGGCCATTGCCGAGCTGATCGCTGTCAACCTGCGCCACAACGGCTTCCAGCCAACGTGGGCGGAAGAGGGCGTTGCGGCCCAGCGTGAATTGGATGCGGTGCTGCCCGATGTGATCTTGCTCGACTGGATGCTGCCGGGCCAAAGCGGTGTCACGCTGGCACGCAAATGGCGCGCTGACCCCCGCACCAAGGCCATCCCCATCTTGATGCTGACGGCCCGAGGCGATGAGCCCGACAAAGTGACTGGCCTCGATGCCGGTGCTGACGACTACATCACCAAACCGTTCTCCACCCAAGAGTTGATGGCCCGTATCCGCTCTGTATTGCGCCGCCGTGCACCCGAGCAGGTGACGGACAGCGTGACCATTGCCGAGTTGGTGCTGGACGCTGCAAGCTACCGTGTCGCCTACCAAGGACAGCAGCTCAAAATCGGCCCTACCGAGTTCAAACTGCTGCATTACCTGATGAAGCATGCCGAACGCGTTCACAGCCGAGGCCAGTTGCTGGACAAAGTGTGGGGTGACCATGTGTTCATTGAAGAGCGCACGGTGGATGTCCATATCAAGCGGCTGCGCGAAGCCCTGGGCAGTGCGGGTGCCATGGTGGAGACGGTACGTGGTGCCGGTTATCGGCTGACGGCGCAGCCGGTGGTAACTTCCGCGCCTGTGGCTGCACCTTTAGCGATGCCCATGGCTGTTTCTGTGGCGGCATGATCGGACGTATTGCGACTTATGTGGTCTTGCAAGCACTGGCAGGCCTGGGTGGTTGGACCCTTGACCGGGAGCGTGGTGCGCTGCTGGGCGTAGCCCTGACAGGGTTTCTGTGGTTTTTATTCGATGCTTTTAGGGGTGCACGCCTGCTGGCTTGGCTGCGCCAAGGCGAATGCCGTGACCCTCCCATGCGCCATGGCCTGTGGGGTGAGGTTGCTGACCGTACCCGTCGTGTGGTGCGCAATCTGAACCAGAAAACCCAAAGCAGTGACGAGCGTCTACAGGACTTCTTGGCTGCCATTCAGGCTTCTCCGAATGGCGTGGTGCTGCTGGATGCCGAAGGCCGCATTGAGTGGTGCAACGAAACTGCTGCCGGTCATTTGGGGTTTCACGCTGAGCGTGACCGCGAACAGCTCATCGGTTATTTGGTGCGTGACCCCTCTTTTGCCGCCTATATGGCAGCCCAAAATTTTGGCCACGAGGTGATGATTGAAGGCCGCAGCAGCACCTTCAGCCGTCCCGTGAGGTTATCGTTGCAGATGCACCCCTACGGCGAAGGCCGCAATCTGTTGCTGTCGCGTGACATCACCGCACTGGAGCAGGCCGAAGTGATGCGGCGCGATTTTGTGGCCAATGTGTCGCATGAAATCCGTACGCCATTGACGGTGCTGTCCGGCTTCATCGAAACCTTGCAAAACCTGCCGCTGGACGCAGACGAGCGTGAACGCTACCTCGCCATGATGGCCTTGCAGTCCCAGCGCATGCAAAGCTTGGTCAGTGATTTGCTCACCCTGTCACGCCTGGAAGGCAGCCCCTTGCCCAGTATGCAAGCATGGACGTCACTGCCCGATTTGATGGCCCAGTGCGAGCAAGAGGCGCGTGCGCTGTCAGCCAGCCTGACTGCCACAGTGGGTAAACCCCACCAGCTGAGCTTTACCCCAGCGCCTCATGTGGCCTTGGCCGGTTCGCCCAGCGAATGGCAAAGCGCCTTTTCCAACCTCGTCAGCAACGCCGTGCGCTACACGCCCCCTGGCGGCGCTATCAGCGTGGACTGGCAGATACAGGACGGCGGCGTTGGAGATGGCTTTGGCACAAGCTCGGGCGGTGTGGTGTTTTCAGTGCAAGACACCGGCCCTGGCATTGCCCCTGAACACATCCCCCGCTTGACAGAGCGCTTCTACCGCGTAGACCGCAGTCGCTCCAGGGAGACGGGAGGCACAGGATTGGGGCTGGCGATTGTGAAGCATGTGTTGCAGCGGCATGGTGCTGAATTGAAAATCAGCAGCACGCCGGGGCAGGGGTCACGGTTTTCGATAGGCGTGCCTGGGGGACGGGTGCGCTGAAGAAATGGTTTGTGGCTTAAAGGCCTACCGTTTGTGATCCGTTTGCCTTACCACCCAAGCCAGCAACCCCATCAACGTCCCCGCAGCCAGCGTCAGTGCTAACGCGCTGCAAATCCAAAATGTGCTGGGTTCTGGTCTTGGTGCGATGGAGCCCCAGCCCACATAGGCCCACACATACGCGCCGCCCAGGCCGACACCCCACAGCAGCACAGCGTAAATGACCAGTGGAGCGATCGCGATACGGTAGCAGCGCAGCACAAAGCCGCTCACCGCTTGCAGCGCATCTGCGAGGTGGAACAGAGCAATCCAGACCATTAACTCGGCGGCCACCAGGGCCACTTGCACATTGCGGGCATAGAGGCTTGCCAAGCCCTCACGCGCTACAAACAAGATAGCTGCAAATGCTGATGAGGTAAGCACTGCAAGCATAAATCCATTAAATATGGCGTGCCGTGCCTGCGCTGAGTTGCCTGCACCTCGCCAGAAGCTGACGCGTGCGCTGGTGGCGATGCCAATCGACAGCGGCATCATGTACAGCACGGCCACCACATTCGAGGCGATCTGGTGCGCGGCTGACGCTACCGTGCCTTGGCGAGCAATGAACAAAGCCATCAGCGTGAACGAAGTCACTTCCACCATCACCGCAAGGCCAGTAGGCACACCCAGCTTGGCAAAGGCACGGATGGCAGGCCAATCGGGTGCTTCCAGGGCTTGCCAAAGGCGGTAAGGGTGGTACAGCGCTTGGGTGCGCAGCATCACCACGGCAACCAGCAGCATGCCCAGGTTAACCGCTACCGTCGCCCAAGCGCAGCCCACAGCGCCCATGGGGGCCACACCCGCGCCGCCAAAGGTCAGCCAAATTGACAGCGGAATTTTGAGGACCAGCGCACCGAGTTGCAGCGCCGTCACCAGCAACGGCTTACCCAGGCTTTGGTTCAAGGTGCTGTACAGGCGAAACAGCAGGGCAGGCACCAAGGCCAGTGCGAGGACGCTGAGGTAGCTTTCCACCTCGCCCTGCAAAGCGATGGGTACCTGCGTCGAGCGCAGCAAAGGGCCAGGAAACAGCAGGGCGACAAGACCGATGACCGCCGTGATGGCACACAGGTAGAGTGCTTGGCGTACGGAGCGACCGACATCTGCAAACTGCTTTGCCCCTTGCAATTCAGCCCAAACCGGCAGCAGCGCTTGCAGCACGGCCATCAACCCCACGTAAACGCTGATATAGACGGCGGTACCGACAGACAGCGCGGCCAGTGCCGTATCGGAATAGCGTCCCGCGACAAGTGTGTCTGTCACGCCAAATGCCATCACTGCCAGCTGCCCCGCCCATACACTGCCAGCATGGCGTGCTATGGTTTTGAGTTCAGACATGGATGCGCTATTTATCTGCGGTGCTTAACCGACGGTAAGCTTGAACCGCTTCACCGCCCCGTGGGCCAGACAGAACGGGACCTTGTTGCACCCAGCGCAGCGTGTTCACACCGGGGCCCAGGTCAGCGGGATTGTCGTTGGAGAGCAACCAGGGGCAGTCACTGTCTTGGTCTTCAACCTGCACTTTGCCGTGGTAGCGCAGGCTGGTGACCAGTCCGGCGCTCAGGCTGTGGGCTTCTACGCAGCCGGGGGTTGGGTCGATGACCGCCTTCAGTTGCTCAACCAAACGGGTGTTGCTGAGTGAAAAGTTCAGCGGCCCCAGCAGGAGTGTCATCACCAGTACCCAGCCCAGCGTGGCACCGCCTGCTGGCAGCACGAGGCTTTTCCAGATAGCGGCGCGGTGCCGCCCCACACGCCAGCGCACCAGGGCGATCCAGGCGAGGGTGGCCGTCAGCGCCACGGCGAGAGCCAGGGGCGAAAACGCAGGCACAAAGCCCGGTGCCAGCCGCGCCACGTTGGCAGCGGGTTGGGCTGGTACGCCTGTTTGCATGGCGATCCACACTACCCAGACCACGATAGCCCAGCCTGAGAAAAACAACAGCGTGAACCAGTCAATCAGTGCGGTCACGGTACGGCTGAGTGTAGGTAAGGCAAACGCAGCCAAGGCAGCCAGCGCAGGCAAGCCCAACAGCAGCGAACGGTCTGCCGATGGTGTACACAAAGTAGTGCCCAGTGCCACCGTCAAAAACCATAGCGGGAGAGCAAGGTGAGGGCTGCGCCAGAGCCGCCGCCAGCGCCATAACGTCCATGCCGCCAGTGGCGTGGCAGGCCATCCAAACCAGAGCAGCAAGCGCGCCAAGCCTTTGGCGCTTTGGAAGTCTCCCCTTGGAGATTCAAGTCGCCACTGCCATAAATCCAGGCTATAGGCTAAACCGGCTGCGCCTGCGGTACACAGTGCAATGAGCGTAGCGATGCCCGCGTTGGGCCAAGAGGATGGTGTTAACAGGGCAGCACCTGGGTTGCTGTAATCAGGATCTGTGTTCTTGCCGTGAGGTATTGCCGGGCCAAAGCCAACAATGGCGGTGCTGCCCAAGCCCAGCAGCGTCGCCACCGTGGGTGCCCCTGAAAGCGCTAAACCCACCAACCCCACCAGCAAAGTGATACCTGCAAAGCTTTTGCCACGCAGCAAATGCACCACGGCGAAAAAGCTCAGGGCGACAAAGGCCAGTTGCGCCAATGCGCTAGAGGTTTCGTGGGCGAGCAATGCCAAGCCCAAGCATGCCAACAATGCCAGCAAACCGCCATCCGCCATGGCACGGGCATAGTCCGTCGGTCTTGCTTCGCCACCGAACGCGAACAGCACAGGTTGAGCCTGTGGTGTACGGGCCAGGCCATAAACAGCGTTCCAGGTGGCCAATAGCACCGCAGCTAGCAGGAGGACAAAGGGTATGCGCACCGCCACATCAGGCAGCAACCAAGGCGGGCTGAGCTGTATCGCCCACGCACCCAGCCAATAAGGTAGCAGTGCGTCGATGGTGGGGTAGCCTAGAAGTTGAGGATTCCACCATGAGGCCGTGCCTTGCGCCATTTCCCACATCACGCCAAAGCCCATGATGTCGGCACTGCGCCAAGGCTCGCGGCCAACGAAACCCGGCAGCACAAAGGCGAGGCACAGCAACCAGAGTGCCAAACGCGGCAAACGGCGCACGGCACTTTGGGCGACCAGAGCGGGGCTGGGGGGATTCATGGGGTGGTGGTTAACAGTAGCCATAAACAAGCGAAAAAAAGGGCAGCGTGGTTGCCCACGCTGCCCTTTTTGCGCCAGTGCAGGCTGTGCTTATTCTGCGGCAGCAGCAGGCGCGGCAGCCAACACGGTGGTCTTGCCGAAAGCCTTGCGGAAGCGCTCAACACGGCCGCCCATGTTGTCCACGGATTTTTGTGTGCCCGTGTAGAAGGGGTGCGACTCGCTGGACGTGTCCAGCTTGTACATAGGCAGCTCACGGCCGTCTTCGGTCGTGCCCATTTCCTTGGTGCTAACGCAAGAACGGGTCACAAACTTGAAGTTGTTGGACAAGTCAACAAACAAAATTTCACGGTAGTTGGGGTGAATGCCAGCTTTCATGGGGTTTCCTTGAGTTTCAAGCGCGAGAGCCACTTATGCAACCATTGCCAAGCACTTTTCGCCAAAGCCTTCGATTATATAACGAAGGAAGACGGATTAGCCACCTCTGCGCATCATGTCAAAGAACTCGACATTGCTTTTCGTGGCACGCATGTTCTTGAGCATCAGTTCCATCGACTCGATCTCGTCCATGTTGTACATGAACTGGCGCAGGATGCGGCTCTTTTGCAGCACTTCAGGGGACAGCAGCAGCTCTTCCTTGCGGGTGCCGCTGCGGTTCAAGTTGATTGCAGGGAACACGCGCTTTTCGTACAAACGGCGTTCCAGGTGGATTTCGCTGTTGCCGGTGCCCTTGAATTCTTCAAAAATCACTTCGTCCATGCGGCTGCCGGTATCGACCAAAGCTGTGCCAATGATGGTCAGCGAGCCGCCTTCTTCCACATTGCGGGCCGCGCCGAAGAAACGCTTGGGGCGTTGCAACGCGTTTGCGTCCACACCGCCGGAGAGTACCTTGCCGCTGGAAGGCACCACGTTGTTGTAAGCGCGGGCGAGGCGGGTGATCGAGTCCAGCAAGATCACCACGTCTTTTTTCAGTTCGACCAAACGCTTGGCGCGCTCGATCACCATTTCAGCGACGTGAACGTGGCGAGCGGCGGGTTCGTCGAACGTGGACGCGATAACTTCGCCGCGCACGGTGCGCTGCATTTCAGTCACTTCTTCAGGGCGCTCGTCCACCAGCAGCACCATCAGGTGAACATCGGGGTAGTTCGCGGTGATGGCGTGAGCGATGTGCTGCATCATCACCGTCTTGCCCGACTTGGGCTGGGCGACGATCAACGCGCGCTGGCCTTTGCCAATCGGCGACACGATGTCGATGATGCGGCCAGTGATGTTCTCGTCGCTCTTGATGTCGCGTTCCAGGCGGAACTGTTCTTTGGGAAACAGCGGCGTCAAGTTCTCGAACATCACCTTGTGGCGGTTGTCTTCGGGCAGGCCGTCGTTGACCTTGTCGAGCTTGGTCAGCGCAAAGTAACGCTCGCCATCTTTCGGCGTGCGCACTTCGCCTTCGATCATGTCGCCGGTGTGCAGGTTGAAGCGACGCACCTGGCTGGGGCTGATGTAGATGTCGTCAGTGCTGGCGGTGTAGCTGGTGTCGGGGCTGCGCAAGAAGCCAAAACCGTCGGGCAAAATTTCGAGTACGCCGTCGGCAAAGATTTGCTCACCAGCGCGGGCGCGTTTTTTGATGATGGCAAACATCAGCTCTTGCTTGCGCATACGGCCCGTATTTTCAATCTCAAGGGCTTCAGCCTGCTTGAGGACTTCAGACACATGCAGTGCCTTGAGTTCGTTTAAGTGCATTGTTTACTCCGTACAGGAGCTCAAGTGGGGTAACGCGGAATGGAAAAGCGCGGAACGTTGAGGAGTGGGATGGGTTTTGGAGTTGAGGGAAGCGCCAGGGTCATCAGGGCTTCAACAATCCAATGTTCGAGCCGCAAGTCCTATAGACCACACAGCGAACGAAAGAATTATGACAGGAAACGGGGAGGGGGGTGAAAGTTACCCAGCAACACAGGGCGTTGCTGTTACCTGAGACTGAAGGACAACCAAGTCCTTCAGTGCTGCAGGTGTGAATTACACCAGTTGCTGGTCGATGAACGCCGTCAACTGCGCCTTGCTCAAGGCACCCACTTTGGTGGCTGCCAACTCACCACCCTTGAACAACATCAGCGTAGGAATGCCACGGATGCCGAATTTCGCGGGAATGTCGCGGTTGTCGTCCACATTCATTTTGGCGATGCTCAGTTTGCCTGCGTAAGCGGTGGCCACTTCGTCAAGGATGGGGGCGATCATCTTGCAAGGGCCGCACCACTCAGCCCAGTAGTCCACCAGCACAGGTTGGGCGGATTTCAGTACGTCCGCTTCAAAAGTAGCGTCAGTCGTGTGTTTGATGAGTTCGTTGGCCATGGTTATCTTTCGGCGTTGGGTCTGTGAGGTTCTGAGCTGAACAGAGTCCACTGCAGGGGTGTGGTTTGCTCTGGGTAAAAAACTGGAGGCATTGTGACAGAAAGCAAGGGCTCTAACCTGCGGCCAGCCTGTAGCATCAGGCTATGACTTTGATAGAAAAATCGTTGAATTCCCTGACAAGCAGCACCGTGTGGCTGTCCCCTGGAGGCGGTTTGCTGGCCCGCATCGCCTCCGAAATCACCCAGCGCGGCATCCACCCCTCCCGCGTGGTGGTTCTTTTGCCCTATGGCCAGCTGCTGGCGCTGGCCAACCGCTTATGGGCGCAAACGTGGCCTGATGGCTTTGCCCCCCGCTTTGAGACCACCAAAAACTGGGCGCTCACCTTGGGCGCACAAGCCCCGCAGGCGGGCGCTGGTGCTGGTGCGGGTGACGACTACCGCTTTGACGCCGCGCTGGACAGCCTCACCGCCCGCAGTCTGCTGGAGCGCGCTGGTTTTGTGCAAGCGGATATGGACTTGATGCCGCGCCTGCTGCAAGCCTGCGGCCCCTTGGCCATTCGCGCAGCCGCCGTCGCCCCAGGTGACCGCCTGGCGTGGGCTGCGCAGGTACGAGAGGCCTTAAGCGCTCTCAACGGTGAAAGCCCGCCCCCTCAAGCCTTGCGTCTTGAATCTGCCATCACGCAAGTGGCACTGACCTGGGCCGCGTTTTCGTCCTACGCCACCGATGTGCTGTGGGTTGCTGGTTTGACGCACCATGTGGACTGCCTCATTGTCCTCAAAGGTTTCCAGGACGATCCTTTATCGGAGGCCTTGGCCGCGCAATTCGGCAACAAAATCGTCCACTTGCCACTGCTAGCCAGCGCCCCGCAAGGCCACGTCCACACCCACGCCGCCCTGGACTTTGAAGAGGAAGCCCTGTTGGCCGCAGCCTGTGTGTTGCGCCACGTAGAAACGCGTCAATCAGAAGCACAAGCGCGCCAGTCCGACGGCGACGCAGAGCCTGCCGTCCCTCCCGTCGCCTTGGTCGCCACCGACCGCACGCTCACCCGCCGCATCCGCGCCATGCTGGAAACCCGGGGCCTCTCGATCCGCGACGAAACCGGCTGGACGCTTTCTACCACCCGCGCCGCCGCCACGCTGATGACGCAGCTGCAGGCCTGTGGCTGGCAAGCCAGCAGCGATGCCGTGCTGGACTGGCTCAAAAACTCACCCGCGTTTCCTGAAGCGCTGGTTGGTCGCTTGGAACACCTGTTACGACAAGCCCGCTGCGCCTTGTGGCGCGACCGTGATATGTCGGTGTTGGCACGTAGAACCACCCCATCCGCGACAGAGGAGGCGCCGCCCGACGAGCTCATCGCCTTTGCCCAGGGTTTGCAGCAGCAGCTCGCACTGATGCAGTCCCCACGCTCTTTGCGCCAGTGGTTGGTTGACATGGTGGCGCACCTGCAAACCAGCGGCGTCTGGGCCCTGATGCAGCAAGACAGCGCCGCCCAAGAACTCATCACGGCCTTGCATCTGAGCGACGCAGCCCAGTCAGCCTTGCGCGATTGGCCCCTCGCTGACCGCCGAATGCGTTTGGACGAATTCACTGCCTGGGTGCGCCACGCGCTGGAGGCGTCCAGCTACCTGCCGCCCTCGGTGGGGGACAGCCACGTCGTCATCTTGCCCCTCAGCCAACTTCTGGCCCGTCCCTTCTATGCCGTGGTGCTGCCTGCCTGCGATGAAGTGCGCTTAAGCCCTTCGCCCGAGCTGCCCGGCAGCTGGACAGGCCCTGAGCGCGTCGCCCTGGGCTTACCCACACGGGAAGACGGCGCGGCCATGCAGCGTATGGCTTGGCAGCAAGCCTTGCAGTGCCAACGCGTGGATGTGCTTTACCGCAAGACCGACAACGGCGGCGAAACCCTGTTGCCCAGCCCTTTGTTGCAATTGCACCTGCTGGCGCAGCAATCTCGAAATGCTATGAATACCATAGCTGTAACTGCCCATCCAGAAAGCGATAAAAGCCATTTGTACTTAAAAAACAGGGCCATCACCGCCCAGCCCACCACCCAACCCCGCCCACGCGGCCAGGCTCTGCCCGTGAAACGCCTGTCCGCCAGCGCCTACGAGGATTTGCGCCGCTGTCCCTACCGCTTTTTTGCTCTGCGCCAACTGGGTTTGCAAGCGATGAGCGAGCTGGATTCCGAATTGGAAAAACGCGATTTCGGCGATTGGCTGCACGAGGTGCTGAAAGACTTCCACCAAACGCCTGCTTTGCCCGGCGACTTACCCACCCGCCGCACCCTGCTTGACCAGTGCGCCGACACCGTGCGCCAGCGCCGCAAATTCAGCGCCGGTGAATTCCTGCCGTACCAAGCCGCCTGGCCCCGTTTGCGCGATGGCTACCTGGACTGGCTGGCCGAGTTTCAAGCCACCGGCGCCCATTTCGTCAGCGCCGAAACCTGGCATGAGATGGGCTTGGGCCCCATCACCCTGGTCGGCCGCATCGACCGCATCGACGCCAGCGCCGTGTCGCTGGATGCGTCCGCCTTCTTGCTCGACTACAAAACCGAACCTCCCACTAAAACCAAAGAGCGCCTGAAAAATCCTTTGGAAGACACCCAAATCGCCTTCTACGCCGCCCTGCTGCCCGACGACAGCCTGCGTGCCGCCTACCTCAACCTGAACGAAAAAGACGGCACCCAATTGATCGAGCAAACCGAAGTCGTGGACACCCGCGATACGCTGATCGCAGGCATCCTGGACGACATGCAGCGCATCGCTGATGGGGCCGTGCTGGCCGCGCTGGGCGAGGGCATCGCCTGCGACTATTGCGCCGCTCGTGGCCTGTGCCGCAAAGACTTTTGGGAGGCTGTATGAACACTGTCCCCGACAACAACATGGCCCCCGCCTACCAACACAACGGCGACCCCGTTTCCGCCGAACGCTTCTATGAAATCGCCTGCGACCCCCGCCGCAGCGTCACTGTGCAAGCCTGCGCTGGGGCGGGCAAGACCTGGATGCTGGTGTCGCGCATCCTGCGGGCCTTGCTGGAAGGTGGGCAGGGAGGGGCGGATAAAGCACCGCTCCAGCCCCACGAAATCCTCGCTATCACCTTCACCAAAAAAGCCGCTGGTGAGATGCGCCAGCGTCTTAACGAGTGGCTGGCCGAGTTCGCGAACGCGCCCGCAGAAAAATTAATCCCCGAATTGAAGGCGCGCGGATTCTCAGAGAAAAAAGGGGGGATGCGCTTGTCTGATGCCGTAAGTGCGCTACAAAATCTATATCAAACCGTGCTCGAAGCGGGCCGCCCCGTGCAGATTCGCACCTTCCACAGCTGGTTTGCCTCCCTGTTGCGCACCGCCCCCTTAGCGTTGCTGCAAGAGCTCAGCTTACCCAGCGTCTACGAGCTGCTGGAAGACGACACCGACGCTGTTCGCCAAGTCTGGCCGCGCTTTTTCGAGACGCTGACGCAAGACGCCGCGCTGCTGGGCGACTTCACCGCCACGGTTGAGGCGCATGGCCGCTTCCAGACGCTGCGGGCGCTGGCTTCCGCGCTGAGCAAGCGCGTGGAATTTGCCCTGGCTGATGCGCACGGCGTGGTGGAGGGGTCCGTCCAGACCGCCGACCAGCTGTTTCCTGCCTTGGTCGGACTGGCCGCGCTGCAAGACGCATTGGCCCCTGGCGGGGTCTACCGTGCCGAATTCGATACCGCCGCCGCCAATTTGGGCCGTGCCAGCGCCGTCAGCTTCGCCGCCAAGGGTTCCGAGTTGGAACAAGCCCTGACCGCCGGGGATTCCGACGCCGCCTTGTCCGCTTTGCTTACCGCCCAAGGCACACCCCGTAAATTCAGTGAAAAAGTGCCCAACATCGCTCAGGTGCGCGCGGCCCAAGACCTGGCTGTCACCCTGCAAAGCGCCCGCAGCCAGACCCAGGCCTGGGAGCACCAGCAGCGCATGGCCAGGCTGACCCGCGTGCTGCTGGCCGCTTTCACTGCCCTCAAGCGTGAGCGCGGCTGGATCGACATGAACGACGTGGAACATGCCGCCCAAGCCATGCTCGCCCACCCCGAACTGAGCGGCTGGTTGCAGCAGCGTCTTGATGCCAACATCCGACACCTGCTGATCGACGAGTTCCAGGACACCAGCCCGCTGCAATGGCAGGCGCTCTACGCCTGGCTCAGCAGCTACGCGGGCAGCGGCAGCGGCGAAGCACCCCGTGTCTTCATCGTGGGCGATCCCAAGCAAAGTATTTACCGCTTCCGCCGCGCCGAGCCGCAGGTGTTTCTGGCGGCTCAAGCCTATGTTTGTGCGGGGCTGGGTGGCGATTTGCTCAGCTGCGACCACACCCGGCGCAACGCCACCCAGGTGGTAGAAACCGTCAACACGGTGATGCTGGCTGCGCAAGAGGTGGGTGATTACGCCGATTTCCGGGCCCACACCACCGATTCCCAATTCACGGGTGCCGTTCTCAGTTTGCCAGCCATCGCGGCGGATGCCGGCAAGGGCAATGCAGAGGGTATGGACAGCACCCAATGGCGCGACACCTTAAGCACCCCCCGCGAAACGCCTGAGGAAACCCGCCACACGCTCGAATGCCGCCAAGCCGCCGCGTGGCTGGCGACCCGCATGGTCGAAGCAGAAAACCCGTTACAACCCCAGCAGCTCATGGTGCTGGCCCGCAAACGCGCCGTCTTGACGCTGATGCAAGACGAGTTGCGCCGCCTGCACATCCCCGCTCTGCAACCCGAAAAAACCCAGCTCGGCGACGCGCCCGAGGTGCAAGACATCGTGGCCCTGCTTGACGCGCTGCTGTCGCCCACGAACGATCTGGCGCTGGCCCAGGCACTCAAATCGCCCTTGTTTGGCTGTGACGATGAGGATTTGATCGGACTGGCACTGATGGCTCGTCTGGCCGACAAAGGAACCAGCTGGCGCGGTTTGCTTCCAAAAGCAGAGCATGGCAAGCAAGACTGGAAGGCGATAGCCACCACATTGACCCAATGGCAAGGCTGGTTGGCCGCACTCCCGCCGCACGATGCACTGCATGCCATTTACCACCACGGTGATGTGCTGGCCCGTTTCGCGTCCGCCGCTCCCGCAGCAGCCCGCGAGCGCGTCATCGTCAATTTGCGTTCACTCTTGGCCGCCGCGCTGGAGTTCGACGGTGGCCGCTATGCCACGCCCTACGCGCTGGTGCGTGCGCTCAAAGGCGGGCGCGTCAAAGCCCCCACCACCGCCAACGCCCACGCCGTGCAATTGCTGACCGTCCACGGTGCCAAAGGCCTGGAAGCCCCGCTGGTTTTGCTGCTCGACACCGATGGCACCCCCACACGGGCCGAGACCATGGGGGTGTTGGTCGATTGGCCCGGTGAAGCGGCAGCGCCCACGCGCTTCACCTTTCTGGCCAGCGAAACCCGCCCACCGCTGTGCAACGCCCAAGCCCTGGCTACCGAGCAGGCCGCCCGCCAACGCGAAGAACTCAACGCCCTCTACGTTGCCATGACCCGCGCCCGCCACACGCTGGTGCTGTCCAGTGCCACACCCGCCCGGCCTGCTGCGGGCAGTTGGTGGGCGAGGGTGCAGCCGCTGACGCAAGCCGTGCAAGCCGTCAGCCTGGAGGCTGTGGAGCTCGTTACGGACACCACAGCCGCAGTGGCGGAGACTTTTTCATTGCCAGAACTGCCTTTTGTGCAGATTGGGTGTGCTACACCAGCTACATATTCAATAGCAAAATCAGTAGAAAAAGGAAAGTCTGCACCGACCGGCCCTGCTGCCGATGCCGACGACACTGATGCCCGCATCGGCAAAGCCATGCACCGCCTGCTCGAAGGCCTGCCCCTGGCCTCAGATCTGCCTGCAGTGCTTTGGACGGGCGACCATCTCGCCGCCGTTGCCCACAGCTTTGACCTCAACCCCACCCAAGCGGCTCAAGCCCACCGCACCGCCCAGGCCATTCGCCAAGGCGATGCCGCCTGGGTGTGGGACGCCGATCTCATCGCATGGCACGGCAATGAAGTACCCTTGGCGGTTCATGGCCAGCAGCGCCGCATTGACCGTCTGGTACAACGCAGCGACACGCAGACGTGGTGGGTGCTCGATTACAAGTCCACCGCTGACCCGCTGCGCAACGCTGAACACTGCGCCCAACTGCATGGCTACCGCAGCGCTGTGCAAAAAAACACCCCCGGCCAAGCCGTGCGTGCTGCCTTTTTAACGCCGCAAGGCTCCTTGATTGAATTGAATGAAAGCTGAACCTAAAACCGTTACCGTCATTGGCGGCGGCCCCGCAGGCCTGATGGCTGCGCAGACGCTGATGGATGCAGGATTCAGCGTTGACCTGTTCGATACCATGCCCAGCGTAGGCCGTAAATTCCTGCTGGCCGGCAAGGGCGGGCTGAATCTTACCCATTCCGAACCCTTGGCCCTGTTCGAAACCCGTTTTAGCCCCGCCCCCCAAGCGCAAACCGCCCTGTCTCCTTTGCTGCACGACTTCGGCCCCGAGCAAATCAAAGACTGGGCCAAAAGCCTTGGCGTGGACACCTTCGTCGGCACCTCGGGCCGCGTCTTCCCTATAGACATGAAGGCCGCACCCCTGCTGCGTGCCTGGTTGCACCGCCTGCGCTACCCGGCTACGGGCAACGGCGTGCGCTTTCACATGCGCCACCGCTGGACGGGTTGGGCGCAAGACGGCAGTTTGACGTTCACCACCTCCACGGGAGACACCAAGGGTGAGAAAACCCACCGCGCCGATGCCGTGGTTCTCGCCTTGGGTGGCGGCAGCTGGGCCAGACTCGGCTCGGACGGTGCCTGGGTCGCGTTGCTAGAGCAGCGCGGCGTGCCTGTGCAGCCGCTGCAACCGTCCAACTGCGGCTTTGAGGTCGGCTACGTGGATGCCACCAGCGGTGCCACAGCCACGGGCTGGAGCGACCACTTCAGCACCCGTTTTGCAGGGCAGCCCTTCAAATCCGTCGCCATCCGCTTCACCGACAGCCTGGGCCAAAGCTTCAGCCGCAAAGGCGAATTCGTTGCCACCGTGGACGGCGTAGAGGGAAGCCTGGTTTACGCAGCCTCCGCTCTGCTGCGTGACGAAATCACCCGCAGCGGCAGCGCTACCTTCCACCTCGATTTGTTGCCCGACAAAACCTTCGAGCGGGTGCTGGCCGAAGTCACTCACCCGCGCGGCTCCCGCTCCCTGAGCAGCCACCTGAAAAGCCGCTTGAACCTGGATGGCATCAAAAGCGCCATCCTGCACGAGCTGCTAAGCAAGGACACCATGGCTGATTTGCCCCAACTCGCCGCTGCCATCAAAGCCGTCCCGATTCGTGTGACCGCCGTGCGCCCGATAGACGAAGCCATCAGCACCGCAGGTGGCGTGCCGTGGGCGGCGATGGACGCCCACGCCATGCTGACCAGCGTTCCCGGTGTGTTCTGCGCCGGTGAAATGCTGGACTGGGAAGCGCCTACAGGAGGGTATTTGATGACAGCAAGCCTGGCCAGTGGGCGGGCTGCGGGGCTGGGTGTGGTAGGGTATTTGGCGGGTTAACTGCCCAGCGCGATACCGTTGCCGTGAAAACCGACGGGGCTTGGCAAGCGGTTCCCCGCTCGCCAAGCCCCGTCGGCTTATCCCGTATGCGCTTTTGTGCGCTTAAAAGAACCCGAGCTTGTTAGGGCTGTAACTCACCAGCAAATTCTTGGTTTGCTGGTAGTGGTCAAGCATCATCTTGTGCGTCTCGCGGCCAATGCCGGATTCCTTGTAGCCGCCGAATGTGGCGTGCGCGGGGTAGGCGTGGTAGCAATTTGTCCACGCACGGCCAGCCTGGATAGCGCGGCCCATGCGGTAGGCGACGTTGCCGTCACGGCTCCAGACGCCTGCGCCCAAGCCGTAAGGTGTGTCGTTGGCGATTTGCAGGGCTTCGGCTTCGGTTTTGAAGGTGGTCACAGCGAGCACGGGGCCAAAAATCTCTTCCTGGAAGATGCGCATTTTGTTGTGGCCTTTGAACAGCGTGGGCTGGATGTAGTAGCCCTGGGACAAATCACCGTCCAGCATCGCCCGGTCGCCGCCGATCAGGCACTGTGCGCCTTCTTGCTTGCCCAAATCGAGGTAGGTCATGATTTTGTCCATCTTCGCCCTGGTTGAAGGCGAACAGCACCAGGCCTTCGATGGCTTTGTCAAAGAAATTAAACACGCCTGGGGGCAGCAGGCCGGCAATCATCTCAGCCATCACCAGGATGCTGATGGGGGTGGATTCTGCGGGCTTCAGCACCACGCAGTTACCGGCGGCAATGGCGGGGGCCAGCTTCCAGGCGGCCATCAAAATCGGGAAGTTCCAAGGGATGATTTGCCCGACGACGCCCAGCGGCGTGGGCAGCGTCCAGCGCCAGTTCGATGTCTTGCGCGGTGGACTGCGCAGCACGGGCGAACACTTTGCCGGTGATGGGGGTGATCACGTCCATGTACTGGCCTTCAACGGGGGGCACAAATTTGCCGCCGATGAAATTGTCGTAATGGGATTTGAAGGTGACGGGTGCGCCTGACGCGCCAGGGTAGGGGTACAGCATGGTTGCTCCTGATGAATTGTTAAAAGTGTTGAAGGGCTTGAAAGGATTCAGATTCAGTTTTTGGTCTTACTGACAGGGCAATCCTGTCGCGGGCCAACCTTGTAAGGGCACATCGCGTGCCAGCCTCTAAAACTGCCAAAACAAGGGAAATCGCCCTTGACGCTTGCTGACTAACCCTGATGAATTGGGTGCCAAGTGCGGCATATGAGGGCACATGCGGCGCAATACCGCCTCAAACTGTCCCATATCAGCACAAAACCCCGTGTAACAGGTGCCGCGTGACGCAGGCCTTGAAGGCTGAGAAGATGGGGGTGTATTGAGTGGGTTTTTGGGCATGTTTGTTGCTGCCCAAGCGATCACCCACTTGATGGTTCACTTCATAAAAAAGCATTGGAGCAATGCATGAGTTCAAAAAAATACAGGTCTACAACGGGCCGTCCCTGCACGCATGGCATCGCTTTGTCGATCATGGCGGCGGCCTGTTCTGCGGCATGGTCACAAAACACCTCTTCTACCCCAGCGGCTGACGCCACCTTGCAGCCCGTCATCGTCAATGTGATGCGCAACCAGGCCACAGCGTTTGAAATTCCCGCCTCGGTCAACGTCATCACGCCCAACCCCGATAGCCCGCGCTGGAACGTCAACCTCTCCGAGCTGCTGGGTGGCGTGCCAGGGCTGGTGGCGAACAACCGCAACAACTACGCGCAAGATTTGCAACTCTCCAGCCGGGGCTTTGGTGCCCGTACCGCGTTTGGCGTGCGGGGGATGCGCATTCTGGTGGATGGCATTCCTGGCAACTCGCCTGACGGCCAGGGACAGGTGTCACACATTGATCTGGCTACTGCCCGGCAAGTGGAAGTGCTGCGTGGGCCGTTTTCTGCGCTGTATGGCAATGCTTCGGGTGGTGTCATTAATATCACCAGCGAAGAGGGTGGGCCTGACACACTGTGGTCCAGCACTGTGTCAGGCGGGAGCAACCAGACTTACCGCGTGGAACAAAAAATCAGTGGTTCTACCCCCGTACTGAACTACGTGATTTCCGGCTCGCACTTCAGCACCGATGGCTGGCGTCAGCAAAGCGCCGCGCAAAAAGACAATCTGAATGCCCGTCTGGGCTTCAAACTTGGCGCAGACACGCAGGCGGTGCTGGTGCTGAACCGCGTGGACTTGCCCGATGCGAAAGACGCTCAGGGGTTGGACTTGGCGGGCCTGGCCAATCCGCGCAACGCTGTGCCCGCAGCGCTTGCCTTCAACACCCGCAAATCCACCAAACAAAGCCAAATTGGCCTTGACCTGAACCACCGCATAGACAGTGAAAACGCCCTCAAGCTGATGCTGTACGGCGGCAGCCGGGGCGTGACGCAGTACCAGTCCACCGCCATCAGCGCACAAACCGCTGCCAGCTCTGCGGGGGGCGTGGTGGATTTCGACCGCGACTACAGCGGCACCGACATGCGCTGGACATGGCGGCGCAACCTTGCCAATGGCCCGCTGATGTTCAACGTGGGCCTGGGCTTCGAGCAAATGACCGAGCAGCGGCGCGGTTACACCAACTTCATCAACAGCACCAGCGTGAACCCTGACCTGCTGTGCATCAACGGCACCTCGCGCCTCTACACCTGTGGCGTGCAAGGCGTGCTGCGCCGCAACGAAACCAACAAGCTCAATTCTGCTGACCAGTACCTGCAAGCCCAATGGTGGCCACTGCCCTCGCTGGGTCTGCACGCTGGGCTGCGGCATTCACGCATCCGGCTGAATTCGGACGACCACTACATTACCACCGGCAACCCCGACGACAGTGGCAGCACCAGCTACGGTGGCACCACACCCATGGTCGGCCTGGTCTACAACCTGAGCGATACCTTGAACGTTTACGCTTCGGCGGGTAAAGGCTTTGATGCCCCCACGCTGAACGAAGTGGCCTACAACGCCAACGCCACAGCCACCGGGTTGAATACCACGCTCAAAGCCTCGCGCAGCCAGCAGTACGAGCTGGGCCTGAAATCCCAAACGCCTAATGGGCGGCGTTGGCAAGTCGCGCTGTTCCAGGCAACCACAGACGACGAAATCGCTGTGCTCAGCAACGCCAGTGGCCGTTCGCGCTTTCAAAACGTGGGCCGCACCACCCGGCGCGGTGTGGAGTTGAGCTACGCCAACGCCATTGCCAAAGGCTGGACGACGCAGCTCGCCTACACCTACCTGAACGCCATTTACAACGACGCCTTTTTGTCCTGCTACATCGCCACTTGCACCCCCGGTGCACCGCTGGCCGCCAACCAGCCGCAAACCGTGGCTGCGGGCCAGCAGCTGCCCGGCATCCCCAAGCAAAGCCTGTTTGCTGATTTGACATGGCGTCAGGCTGATGGCGGTATCGAGGCCGGTTTGGAATGGCGTGCCAATGGCCGTGTGGCGGCTGATGACCTGAACACGCAGTTCGCACCTGGCTATGGCGTGGTGGCAGCGCGTGTCACATTCAAGCAAAAGCTGGGTAACTGGACGGTGCGGGAGTTTGCGCGCATCGACAACCTGGGTGATAAAAACTACGTCAGCTCGGTCATCGTCAACCAGGCCAGCAAGCAGTTTTTTGAGCCAGCGATGGGGCGGACTTGGCTGGTGGGTCTGAGTGGGGTTTACAAGTTTTGATTTGGCGCGGCTGTGGGATGTGGCGGTGCTGGTGGTGGGGAAGAGCGGGGAATGGCAGGCGACACCAGGGCTGAGGGTGGGTTGATGGGGGGCTAGCGGCTGCACCATTGTTGTTCGCAGGGTGTGCCGTCTCTGTTGCCATCCATTTTTGTACCCGGACAGTTAGATAAGAAAAATTTGGCCTCTTCGCATGACGTCATCTGAGAGCAAAATTTCCGGCTGTCGCACTTGAACGATGAATGCGGTGCAGAAGCTGGTGTGCGTGCTTCTGTTTTTGGGCTTGTGGGATGCTCTTTTTCTTGGGCTAATTTTTTCTGTCGCTCGGCATTGAGCGCTTCAACTGTAGGATGCTTCTTGGCTTCGCTGGACTGACACGGCTCTTGCTGATAATTTACCGAGCCGTTTACGTTGCATTTGTAAACCTGAGTGGCCGCAATTGCAGGAGATGTGAGCAGAAGGTGGGATAGGCCCAACGCCAAGATAAATGGTTTGATCATCGGTAAGGTCAATTTTTGAAGGGCAAACGATTTTCGGTAGCCAGTCGCATAGGTCTTCTTTTTTACGCTTGCCTAAACAGGTCTTTCCCGGTAAGCCACTCCCGCAAAGCCCTTCAAATCAACATCCTGGGTGTAGAGCGTTGCTTTTAACGCCTGGGCAGTCTGCCAAATGATCGCATCGGCCATGGCCACTTTGTTCAGTGCTGAAAATTTGGACGCTGCGAACAGGTCAGCAGGGCTGAGGTTAACGATGCGGCCTTTTTGCAAAAACACCAAAGCCTCTTGCGCCTGCGCTTCGCCGACCTGCTGAAACATACGCTTGCAGACCTCGTACACCGTGATCGAAGGAACAATCAAGCGGGGAAGGTCTTCGAGTGCGGGTCTGAAGAACTCGGTGTTTGGCCCCGCTGAAAAATACTCCAGCCAGCCACAGGAATCCACCACATTCACAACTCAGGCTCCGGGTCGTTGGGCACGGTGGTGTCTAAACCTGGCCATCGGCCACAGGCCGCAGACATGGGCAACTCGGGTATCAGCTCCACCCGTCCCTGGTTGACCCGGGCTTCCAGTCGCTGCCCTGCCACGAGCTTGAGCGCTTGCCGAACGTCTTTGGGTATGACGATTTGAAATTTAGGTGATAGTGCTACGGATGTCATACAAAATTAAATCGTAAAACAAAATTGAATCGTAGCACGTGCAGTTTGATTCTACAAACCGTTCGCTCACCCCTTACCGCAGAGGCCTCATCATCCCCAACCGCTCCACATTCACCCTCTCCAGCGCGTAAATTTCCGCCATGGATTTGCCATACGCCTGGGAGCCCAAATACAGCACCTCTTGGTCGTACTTGGCCAATTCGGCTACCTGTTGAGCGTCAAACAGGGCGGTTTTGAAGGCGTCGTGCAGGGTTTGAACCACCGCAGCGGGCATGTTGCGTGGGCCGACGAGGCCGTAGGGGGAGGTGGCGACGATGTCGTAGCCCAGTTCGCGCAGCGTGGGCACCTGTGCCCAGCGCTTGGTGCGGCTTTCGGAAAAGGTGCACAGCAAGCGCAGCCTGCCGGTATCGACGTAGGGGGCAAAGCCGTTGGAATTCACGCCTGCCATCACCTGGCCTGATGCCACGGCCAGCATTTGTTCGGCGGTGCCTTTGTAGGGCACATGGATGTACTTGGCGTTACGCCCCGCCATCAACTCTTCCATCACCAAGTGCGGCGTGGTGCCGTTGCCATTGGTGGACACCGACAGCAGGCCAGGATGAGCGACGGCGTAGGTCAGCATATCGTCCAGCGTGCGAAACGGGCTGTTGCTGGCTACCACGATGCCGAAGGTGACACCGCTCAGCTGGAGTATGGGCGTGGTGTCGCGAACCGGATCCCAGCTGACTTTTTGCAGGTAAGGTACGCGAAAGGCGGGCTGGGGCATTTGCGCGATCGTGTAGCCATCGGGGGCGGCTTGTTGCAAGAGTGGCATAGCCAGGCTGCCGCTCGCACCAGGACGGTTTTCGATGATGATTTTTTGCCCCATCTGCTTGCCCGCCAAATCGGCCAGCAGCCGCAGCGTGATGTCGGTAGCGCCACCTGCGGGCCAGGGCACGATCAGGGTGATGGTGCTGCTGGGAAAGGTGCCCAATTGAGGGCCTTGGGCGTGGGCGATGGGGGACAGGCCGGAGAGGGCGCTGGCAATGAGGGTGGTGAAGGGGGTCGTGAATGGGACCGAGATAGCGCCTATAGCGCGTCTGCGCGACAGCGCAAGTTGCGCAGGTGGGGTCAATGCCATGTTTGCAATTCCATTGTCTGTGTGCCGCCCGTTAAAAACTGGGCACTGGTGAGTTCTTCACGCACGAGCTTGACCAAACCCACGCCGGGGCAGTACCACTCGCGGGTGTGCAGGGGCACGTCTTTCCAGCCTGCGACCGGGTCGATGTACAGGCGCACTTGGGCCAAGCCTTTCACCAGCACGCAGTGGTCAAAGTCGCCCGCTAGGGTGCTGATTTTTTGGTTAAGGGCGTCAATCGTGTACGTCATGGGCAGTTTGGGGTGGCTGTGGCGGATTTCGCGGGGGAATTCGTTGTGGCGCTGCATCAGGTAGCTGGTGGTGATGACGCGGTACGCCCAGTGGTGGCCTGCGGCCAGGGGGAACAACTCGGCGGAGGGGGCAGGTTGGCTGCAGCCCAACAACGTACTTGTCAATGCTATGAATACAGTAGCTGCTATAGGCGACCATATATTCCGATATGGCCTTTTTGAAGGGTTAAAAATAGGCATAAAGCGCTTACTTTTCAGGCAACTGGGGCACGGGCATGTCGCGGATCTTCACCTGCTGCTCGTCTGAGCCAGGGCGCAACCAGGACGGGCCTTTGCGGCCGCGAACCGGCTCCGTCGTACCCATTTGAGTCACGCCTTGGCGGATTTTCTTCATGCCTTCGTTCAGTAAACCGTGCAGGTCTTTGCTGTAGGGCAAGCGGTAGGCGCAGGGCTGGGCTGCGGGTTTGCCGTTCTCTATCGCGTTGGCCCACACGCCGCGCACGCCCAAGAGCCACCCGGCAAAGGCCAGCAAACCCGCCAGCGTCGCCCATTCCAGCCACAGCGGTTCGATGACCGGTGGGCGGAGGGTGACTTGGGTAGATTGGGTGGAGACAGGTGTGCTGCTCACGCCGGGCCTCCGCCGCCGCGCTTGGCCAATGCCCCGAAGCCCCGCTGCGGGTCATAGCCCCAGCAGGCAAAGCCAAAGCACACAGCCAGTGTGGCCAGCACCACACAGGGTGAGATGCCAGCATCCTTGCCGTAGCAGGCAAAGCGAATCCACTCGACGGCATGGGTGAAGGGGTTGAAGCGGGCGATCTGGTAGACCCAGTTCGCGCCGGATTCCTCCAGTTTCCACAGCGGGTACAGCGCGGTAGACATGAAGTACATCGGAAAAATCACAAAATTCATGGTGCCCGCGAAGTTCTCCAGCTGCTTGATGTGCACACTCAGCAGCAGCCCCACCGCGCCCAGCATGAAGGCCCCACAGGCCGTGGCGAGCAGCAGCATGGCCGTGTGCGGGCCCAGCAGCGGTAACTCGGTGCCCAGCAGGTAGGCGACGATGACAAAGGCCACTGCCTGTACCAGCGACAGCATGGCCGTGGCGCTGAGTTTGCAGGCCAGCACCCACCAGCGGGGCAATGGGGCCGTCAGCAGCAGGCGCATCAGGCCCATTTCGCGGTCGTACACCATGGCCAGCGACGACTGCATGCCGTTGAACAACAGCACCATGCCGACCAGACCGGGGGCGATGTACACGTCATAGGGCACATAGGTGTCATACGGCTCAACGATGGAGACGCCAAACACATTGCGAAAGCCTGCGGCGAACACCGCCAGCCACAGCAGCGGACGAACCAGAGCCGAGATCAGGCGGCTGCGCTGGTGCGAGAACTTGAGCAGCTCGCGCCAGACGATGGCACGCAGGGCTTGCAAGAGGTGGCGCAGAGAGGTTGCCTTCATGGGGCTGTTCATGGTCATTGTTTTGCCTGACATTGTTTTTCAGCCTCATCCGCACCCAGTGTGTCCAGCACGTTGCGCGGGTGCAAGATGCCGTCCACCGGGGCTATCGCCACCACGCCCTGGCCGTCGCTCAGCAGCAGCGGTTGACGCAATTGGCGATCCCAGGGGCGGAATTGCAGACTCACGCCTTTGGAGCCATCGATGCTGGCTTTGGCCAAGCCTTCTTTCAAGGCGACGGCATCGACTTTGGTGAGGTTGGTGACGGTACTGGAGATGGCGCTGGCAACGGCCCTTCCCGCCAGCCAAGCCGCCCAGTCCTGGTCCACCATGGGCCGTTTGGCCGTTTTGAAGAAGCGGCGAGAGAGTTGTGGTGCGCCGAAGCGCTCGAACTGCCCGTGCCACGCCAAAGCCACCAGCCCGGCATCTCCCACCACGGGGCGGGCGGCTGCGGTGGCGTAAGGCAGGCTGCGGGCAAACTCGCCGTCGCTGTCCACCACCCACACGGCGTCGTAGTTGTTTCCTGCGGTCAACAGCAGCGGATTAGCCAGTTGGCGTTCGCGTGGGTCGCTGGAGATTTTGAAGGGGCGCTCAGCCACGGCTTTCAGGCCGTAGCGCTTCATGGAAGCCTGTACCACGGCGCTGCGCTCGGCATCTGGAGCGCTTGGGCCGGTCAACAGCAGGATGTTGCTCCATTTGCGACTGGCCAGCGCCTGGGCCAGGGCGTCGGCACGCATGCGCTCGCTGGGGATGGCGTGGAACAGGTTGGCCGCGCAGTCTTTGCCGCGCAGGGTGTCTTCCCGTGCGCCCACATTGAGCACGGGGATTTTGACGGCGGCGGCTACAGCGGCTGTCCACGCCGCAGGCAGGGTGACGACAAGGGCTTGTGCGCCAGATTTTTCGGCCCTCAGCGCGCTGGTGCGTGCAGTGTCCAGGCTGCTAACCGCCTCGGTTCGCAAGTCCACTGTGGTTTTACTGCTCTCAAAATCATACTGCGCATCTTCCAGCGCCAGCAGGAAGGCTGCTTTGGCGGAACCGCCGGGGTGGCCAAGGTAGGCACGTTCCAAGCGGTTACGTTCCAGATCGGGGGCACCGTCTTGCTCGATCAGCGTGACTGACCAACTGGCAGCAAAAACAGGGTTAAAAATGCCTGTACCGCATACCAGAAGGGCTACAGTCGCTATCAATTTTGAATATTTAAACAAGGTGTGCATCGGTATGACCATCAATACAGCACCACGGCATAGGGCACGCGGCCCACAGGCACGGTTTGCAGGGCTTTGCCCGCCGCCACGTCCACCACCGTCAAATCGTCTGACAAGCCATTCACCACGTACAGCTTGGCCTCGTCCTGGCTCAGCGCCACATTCCAGGCCCGCTTGCCCACCAGTACCTGTTGCGTGACTTTGCGCGTCGCCACATCGACGAACGCCACATGGTTGGCGCGGCCGAGCGCGACAAAGGCGCGTTTGCCATCGCGGCTCAGGGTGATGCCCACCGGGGTGATTTCACTGGCCCGTGCGCCCTTCAGTTCGAAATTCAGTGTGTGGATGACTTTCATCTCTGTGGTGGAAATCACGCTGACGCTGGCCCCCAGCTCGTTTGTCACCCACAGTTCTTTGCCGTTGGGTGTCAGTGCAAAGCGGCGCGGGCGCTGGCCCACGGGGATGCTTTTGAGCACTTTGAGGCTGGTGGTGTCGATCACGTGAACCCGGTTGGCAACTTCTGAGGTGACGTAGACGGTTTTGCCATCCGCCGACAGCTTCACGCCTTCAGGTTCCTTGCCCACAGGCACTTTGCCACGTACCTTTTTGCTAGGGATGTCGATCACGGTCAGCTCGGCGTCGTCTTCGTTAGAGACGTACAGCGTTTTACCGTCGGGCGACACGTCAAACATCTCGGGGTCATCGCTCAAGGGGATGCGGTCTACCGATTTGCGCGTGGCGATGTCGATCACATCGGCCGCGTTGTCGCCGCTGCACGCTACCCAGAGCTGTTTGCGGTCAGGGCTAAGCTGCATGTGGCGTGGGCGCTGGCAGGTGGCAATGGTGGCCTGCGGTTTCATGTCGGCCAGACCGATGACGGTGATGGCGTTGTTCTTTTCGCTGGAAACGAAGGCCAAAGTTGGGGCCACGGTTTGAGCGGACGTGCTGGCGGTGCCCCACAGCAGGCTGAGGGCGAGTAAGGCGGGCGTTCGGAGGGGATGTAAGTTCATACTGCTATCGTTGTTGTAGCTGCCAAAGCGCATGCATCAAGCTGCGAATGGCTTTTTGCTGTGGGTAGATGTGCGCTTGATGAAGCCTTGCTCCAGCGTGGGTTCGCCTAAGTGCACCGTCACTTCCGCAGGGCTGCCATCCGCGATGATCTCGCCCTGGTGCAGCACCACCACGCGGTCGGCGTTGGCGGATTCTTCTACCCAGTGTGTGGCCCAAAGCACGCTGCTGCCACGCGTTTTCACGTCGTTTTGTACGGTGCGCAGCAGCTCCTGGCGTGATTGCGGGTCGAGGCCTACGGTTGCTTCGTCCATCAGCAGCAGGCCGGGGCGGTGGAGCAGGGCGCGTACCAACTCGACTTTGCGTTTGGTTCCCCCGGAGAGTTCGCGCACGGGGCGGTCCAAATCTTTGTCCAACCCCAGACCTTGGGCGTCGGTGGCGATGCGAGTTTTGGCGGTGACGCGGGGCAGGCCGTGCAAATCGGCATGGAACAGCAGGTTTTGTCGCACCGTCAAGTCAAGGTCTAAGGACTGCTGCTGGAACACCACGCCGATGCGCGCCAAGGCTTGCGGGGCATGGGTGGCCAGCGCGATGCCGTCCACAGTGATATCGCCCGCACTGGGCATGAAGAGCCCCGTGAGCAGCTGAAACAGCGTGGATTTACCCGCACCGTTAGGCCCCAGCAGCACACAAAATTGACCTGGGGGAAGCGCCAGATTCACACCCTTGAGGGCAGGCCGCTGACCGTAGTGCTTGGTGGTATTTTTAACTGACAACATGCCGCTTGTTTTGTCTCTTTAGGTGTCTTTGGATGGGCAGTCATGGGCTGCGAATGAGGCGCAGCGGTGCGAAATTATCGCAATTCTCATGCCCAGGCAGGTTTGTGGATTTACCGCTGGTGGCCCACTGTACCCAGCGTGTGACAGCGGTGCAATGCACATGGCCGACGTTGAGCTGTTTGGCCGCCAGTGACACATTGCCTTTGCAGGCTTGCAGTGCGTTGCGAATGGATTCAAGTTCCAGATCTTGCAACGCGCGGCCTGGGGCGGTGGCGACCGTGGCGAATGCGGTTGCTGTCGTGCTGACCGGGGTATCCGTGGGTTGGCGGCTGTCCAGCGCCACAGCTTTGCGGGCGTAGCGGGCTTGCACCAGGTCTTCGACGAAATCATCTACGCTCTTGCAGCACGCGCAGCAGCCGCGCCTGCATGGCCAGCAGCATGTCACCAATTTCGTCTAAAAACAAGGTGCCACCGTGGGCTTGCAGCAGCTTGCCGGGCACGCCCCGGCATCTTTTGACCGTCTTGGCGCAGTGTACCGCCAGGGCCAAGATGCCGGTAAAGGGTCTGTCGCGTGACGCCCAACTCCTTGCATAGTTCGCTCACGACCGTTTCCTTTTGACCCATGGCCGCCATGGCCAGGCGCAATTTCGCTGGCGTCATCTTGTACTGACCGCCGCCATTGCGTCCACGCGCGC
>JANXSZ010000048.1 GCA_025356445.1 Betaproteobacteria bacterium
AAAGTTCGTGGCGCACCGGGGAACAGGTAAACGTGGCCGTACTGGTAAGGGGATTCTTTCCAGTAACGCTTGTCCGTCACATTGTCGATGCCTGCACTCCAAGTGGTGCTGGTGCCTCCGATTTTGGTGCTGTAGCGCAGGCTGGCGTCCAGGCGCGTCCAGCTAGGCAGGGTAATGCTGTTGTCTGGCAGAACGGCACGCTGGCCTTCGTGTTGCAGCTGGCCTTGCAACTCCAGGCCCGGTACGCTGGCCACGCGGTAGGTGGCAAGGCTTCGCAATACCCAGTTCGGTACATTGGTTGGGCGCTGGCCATTGGTTGCGGGTTCCAATGTGCTGCCTTGGCGACGTGCATCCAGCAGTGTGATGCCGCCGTTCACGCGCCACGGGCCTTGCACCCACTGAGTGCTGGCTTCTAAGCCTTTGTGGACGGCTTGGCCGTCGTAAGCGCCCAGGCAAGGTGAGATACCCAAGCGGTTGCAGGCGTCCAGGTTGCTCATGGGGCGGGCAATGCGGAAGGCCGTCAGTTGCCAGCCCAGGTTGGTTGTGCCGCCTTTCAGTCCGACCTCCAATTGACGGGACTTGAGCGCTGGCAGGGCCACGCCGGGGTTGCTGTACTGCGAGGCTTTGTTTGGCACGATTTGCGACTCCACGCCTTCTCCGTAGCTGGCATAGGCTTGTAAAGCCGGGTTAAGCGCGTAGCTGGCTGCCAGCCAAGGCGTGAGCAGGTTGGCGTCGTAATGCGTGGCGCGTGAGCCGTTGGTGCGGATGCTGTCGCGCGTGAGGCTGGTGCTGCGCAGGCCCAGCCATGTGCTCAGACGCGGTGTCCAGCGGATAGCGTCATAGGCAGACAGTTCCAATGTGCGTTCATCGCGGTTGGTGTTTTGGTCTGTCTGACTGGGGTCTGCTGGGGTTACCAGCGTGCCTTGTACGTTGCCTGTGCCCACGTAGTTGTAAGCCTCCACCTGGAAGCGGTTTTTGACTTGGCTCTGGGTCAGTCCGAAACTCACATCGTGCGCAATGCCCGCCGTGGTGAACTTGCCCTTCAGTTTCACGCTGGCCGCCTGCTGGGTACGGCGCTCGTTTTCGCTGCGAAAATCATACAGGTCATACGTGCCATTCGAGCAGAAACGGTCGTAATTGCCCTCTGCACTGCAGCCAAAGGGGTAGGCTAGCCGGTCATCCGTGCGCAGGCGCTGGCTGCCCAGCTGGCCTGACCAGCGCCAATCGCTGTTGATGGCTTGCTCTATACGCAGCGTGCCTGTCAGCGCGTCAAACACCGACGGCTGTGACCAGGGCTGGTTGTTTAGGTTCAGTCTGGGGTCAACAGGCGCAGGCAGGGTGTTGCCCAACAGGCTGAAACCTGCTTGGCTCGCCTGTACTTTGTGGCTCCATTCCAGCTCGGCCTCGACCACGGTGTCGCGGCTGATGCGCCAGTCGGTGGCCAAGGCGACCAGATCGCGGTGGCCGTTGATGTTGTTGGTGAGGGGGCGCATTTCCTCATGCGCCACGTTGAAGCGGTAGCCAAATACCTTGTCCACACCCACGCGACCACCCAAGTCCAGCGCTGTCAGCACACTGCTGCGGCTGGTGAACTCGATACGGGCTGAGCGCAAATTATGCTCGGTAGGCCGCTTTACGACGTAATTCACCAAGCCACCCGGTGCACTGGTGCCTGCTTGGATGCCGCTGGTGCCTTTGAGAATTTCCACGCGCTCTTTGTTTTCCAGGGGAATGGAGGTTTCCGCGCTGATCGGCAGACCTTCACGGCGGTAGTTGCTGCGGTTGTCCAGGGTGAAGCCGCGAATCGTCAGGTAATCCCAATAGCCAGGCGAGTTGTAGGCGTCGGTGACGGACGCATCAAAGACCGTCAAATCTGCCAAGCGACGTGCGCCCACAGCCTGCATTTGCGTGCTGTCGATGACCAGCGCAGAGGCGGGCAAGTCTTTGAGTGCCACATCGCCAAAACCACTGATATCTGCGGTTGGGGCGCTGTTGCGGTCATTCACGGTGACGGGTTTGAGCATGACTGCCGCAGGGGCTGAGTCGGTTTGCGCCCAGACGGATGGTGCTACAAAAAACGTAGCTATCAGTGCCCTTGTAGAGCGCGCAAGAGACAGATTTGGCTTAAATTCAGATGCCATGACGTTACTTTCAACGAAATGGCAGGTCGGCAATCCAAAGGCTTACAGAAAGGGTCTGCGCTGGCCCCAGAGAAATCGGCAGCCAAGCCTTAAATCATGCTTCCCTGCGCGAGGATTACCTCATCAGGTTCAAAGGGACTCTCTCAGTCAACGGCTTTCCGGACAGAAAACCGTGACACCCCTAGCGTTGTCCCGTATAACGAGACGCGTGCCATTGTAAAAGAGACCACGCCCATAACACCCGGAGACGCCTCTATGAAACCCACCCTAACTGCCATCACCTTGGCCTTCATGGCGTTGGCTGCGCTTGCCCAGCCCACGCCATCGGCCCAACCTGCCCAACCCAGCACCCGGGCGCTGCAAGCCCAGGCGCTGATTGCGCTGCCCTTTGCCGACCGGCAGGACTTTGCCGATGCCCGCCGTGGCTTCATCGCCGCCTTGCCTGATGCGCTGGTGCCCGGTTCACAGTACCCTGTGTGGAGCATGAAGCCCTACGGTTTTCTGCAACCCGATACCGCTGGTACAGACGCTGCAGCCCAAGCGCCTGATACCGTCCACCCCAGTCTGTGGCGGCAAGCGCAATTGAACGCCATCCACGGTCTGTTCAAGGTCACAGAGCGTGTTTACCAAGTGCGCGGCATGGACATTTCCAACATGACGATCATCGAAGGCGACACCGGCCTCATCGTCATTGATCCCTTGCTCTCAGTTGAAACTGCCAAAGCCGCGCTGGCGTTGTACCGCGCCAATGTGCCCAGCACCAAACCCGTGCTGGCCGTGATTTACAGCCACAGCCATATTGACCACTTCGGCGGTGTACGCGGTATCGTGGATGCGCAAGACGTGGCTGCAGGCAAGGTCGCGATCATTGCGCCCGACGGCTTCATGGCCCACGCTGTGGCTGAAAACGTGCTCGCTGGACATGCCATGGGGCGGCGTGCCCAGTACATGTACGGCCCGCTGCTGCCTGCGGGCCCGCTGGGGCAGGTGGATACGGGCCTGGGTAAAAACGTCTCGCGCGGCAGCTACTCGCTCATCGCTCCCACTGTGCTGGTACGCCAAAACGGCGAGCGCCAAACCCTTGATGGCATCGAGGTCGTCTTTCACCTCACGCCCGGCAGTGAAGCCCCGGCGGAGATGAACATGTTCTTCCCCCAACTCAAGCTCCTGAACATGGCTGAGAACACCAGCCACAACATGCACAACCTCTACACCATCCGCGGTGCCGAGGTGCGTGATGGCAACGCTTGGTCGCGCTACATCAGCGAAGCCATGGAGCAGTTCGGTGGTCAGACCGATGTGCTGATTGCCCAGCACCACTGGCCCACCTGGGGCACCGCCCGTATTGGCAGCTTTATGGCGCACCAGAGGGATCTGTACAAGTTCATCCACGACCAGTCGGTGCGCCTCATCAACCACGGTTACAAGCCCGAAGAAATCGCTGAGACGTTGAAACTCCCCGCCAGCCTGGAAAGCGACTGGGCCTTGCGTGGCTATTACGGCACGCTCAGCCACAACGCCAAAGCGGTCTACCAAAAATACATGGGTTGGTACGACGCCAATCCTGCCAACCTGAACCCCTTGCCGCCTGTGGCCACCGCCAAAAAGAACATCGAGTACATGGGGGGATCGGCAGCGGTCATCGCCCGTGCCAAAGAGGATTTCGCCCAAGGTAACTTCCGTTGGGTCGCCAGTGTGATGAACCAGGTTGTCTTTGCCGAACCGGGCAACCTGGAGGCCCGCACCCTGGCCGCGAACGCACTTGAGCAGCTGGGTTACCAGTCTGAAGCCGGTACATGGCGCAATGCTTACCTGTTTGGGGCGCTGGAGCTGCGTTCGGGTGTGGCCAAGCTGCCTCGCTCCTCCATCCCGCCTGATTTGGTGCGTGCTTTGCCTATGCCACTGGTGTTTGAATCCATGGGAACCCGCTTGAATGCTTCCAAGGCGGAAGGCCAAACCATCGTGATCAACTGGAAGCTGACCGATACTGGTGAGCAGTACGTCACCCGGCTTGAAAATTCCGCCCTGACCTACGTCAGCGGTAAACAAGACCCGCAAGCGGATACCACCGTCGCCTTCACCCGCGCAACGTGGGACGCGGTATCGCTGAAAGAATTGGCCCTGCCTAAAGCTTTGCTGACAGGGCAAATCAAAATCAGCGGCAGCCTGCCCCAGTTGCAAGCCTTGTTTGGTTTATTGGAAGATTTTCCGGCGCAGTTTGAGGTGGTTGAGCCTAGAAAATTGCCGTAAAGCTCAAGAGGCAGCGTTTTTGCGCAGTGTGGGCAGCCCCACGCCGGTGGCGTCAAATCCGCCGTCCACAGCCAGCACTTGGCCGTTCACATAGCTTGCTGCCGTGCTGCACAGAAACCCGATGGCTGATGCTATTTCTTCAGGGGTGCCGTACCGGTTCAGCGGAATGGCATCGTAGTAGTCAGAACGAATCGCCACGCTGTGAACCAGCTTGGACATTTCCGTGTCCACCGGGCCGGGGGCGATGGCATTGACCCGAATGCCTACGTTGCCCAACTCGGCGGCCATTTGCTTCGTGAGATGAATCAGCGCTGCCTTGCTGGTGCCGTAAGCGACGCGCAGTGTGCTGGCACGCAGGCCCGAGATGGATGCGATGTTGACGATGCTGCCGCCACCTGTTTTGAGCATGACCGGTGCGCAGGCCTGGGTGCACAGGAAAGCTCCGTCCAGATTGGTTGCCATCACATGGCGCCATTCGGCAAACGTGGTTTGCGCAATGGGTTTGAACACCGCCACACCGGCGTTGTTCACCAGGGCGTCAATACGGCCAAAATGGGCTGCAACCTTGTCCACCGCAGCTTGCACCTGCTCTGGGTCGGACACATCGCAGAGCACGGTCAAGACGTGGGTGGCATTGTTCAGCACCTTGGCGGTGTTTGCCAGCGTGTCGGCGTCGATATCCAGCAGGGCGATGCGGTGACCCTGGGCCAAAAACCATTGTCCGGCTGCCAAGCCAATGCCGCGTGCGCCGCCAGTGATAACGGCCACAGGGCCAGATGAAGATGTCAAAGTCACAAGAGTGCTCCTGAAAAATAAAAATAAAAATAATGATCAAAGCGTGCCTGATGGCAGCCATTCTTCCAGCGTGACTTCAAAAGTCATGCAGACAATGTTGAATCCCGAGACGAAAAGACCGCCATGAACGTTGCCTTCGGTATCGGCCACCACGCCTGTGAGGGTTGCTTTCAGCGTGCCGTCGTTGTGTGAGCGAACTTCACCAGCGAGGCTGACGACTTCAATTGCTGGGCCTTTGATGTGCTGAGCCGTGCCATCGTGTCTTATCAGGCAGGCATCGACCAAGCTGCCCAGGGCACCGCGCACAAAGGCGTTCTTGAAGCCTTGGCTCATGCAGATGGCTTCGATGCTTTGAACCAGGTCTTCATTGGGCGCAATACGCGCACAGGCCACTCTGCCCATGCTGCCGGTTTCAACATGGTGAGGGTTGGGGGACTCAATCGGGTCACGCATGGTGCAGGGTCTCACAAGGTTGTAGCAGCGATATCTGGGTTTCGGGGTCGAAGACCACCCGCAACTCGAAGCCCTCCAGCGCGGTGACGAGCACTGAAATGGGCTCCTGGCCGATGTTGCTGTGCGTTGGCAAAAGGTGACCGCCTCTGACCTGTCCCGTCTCGTTGCGGAACGTTGCATGGCAATGCACCAGCGGCTCGCCGCTGGCGCTTTTTCCAAGCGTGGCGTTGCCGAAGATCAGGTAACTTTTTCCGCTGTTGATCGGCGCTGCATAACAGGCCACAGTCTGGCCTGATGGGTCAGGTTGTCCAACGCAATACTGAAGGTGGCTGAACGCCCCGCCAAGAAGGGTCATGGATGCATTTTGAATGCCTACAGCGTAAAGAGGCTCCACCAGTGCTTCAAACAAGGTTCGGCCCGGTTGCAGGCGAAGCCGGACATGCTGTGCGCCCGGTGCTTGCTGGCTGCGCACACGTACCGGGTCGACAGGGCCAGGGTGAATGAGGGTGCGCGGCCTGATCGGGTCTGCTGAAGCGAGGTTCATGGTCGATGTCTCTGGAATAGGGCGTGGCGTGCGACGATGGGATGGGAGCGAAGTCTAGGCAATTCCGTTCATTTGCAAAAGTCTTTTTTTCAAATAAATCAATTTAGAATTCAGATGAATGGAACTGCGTCACCTTCGTTGCTTTGTTGCGGTTGCCGATGAGCTTCATTTCGGTCGTGCGGCCAAACGCCTGAACCTCTCACAGCCGCCAGTCAGCCTTGCGATCAAAGAGCTGGAGGCCGAATTGGGCCTGCGCTTGTTTGACCGCACCTCGCGCAGCATTCAACTCACCACCGGCGGCGCAGAGGCGCTTCGGGATGCCCGGGCCGTGCTGGCGCGCACCGAGTCCATGCGCCTGCATGCGCGCGATACGGCGGGTGGCTATGCTGGGTCACTGTCCATTGGCTTCATCAGTGTGGCTACGTACTCTTTTTTGCCTGATGTACTGCGCCGTTTCATCGAAGTGTTCCCCAAAGTCCGCATTTCGTTGCACGAATCAACCACAGACCAAATGCTGGGGGACCTCGAGTCGGGCGTGCTGGACGTGGGGTGTATCTTTGCCTCACCGCAGTTGCCTCCTGGCCTGCACTACCAGGCGACCCACCGGGATCCCTTGATCGTGGCTTTGCCCGAGCACCACCCGCTGGCCTCTCTGGCCCGCATACCGCTGGAACGCCTTGCCAATGAGCAGTTCCTCACTTTCGAGCGTCATTTCGGGCCCATGATGTTCGACATCGTCGTCAGCACCTGCATGCGGCATGGCTTTAGCCCACGTATCTTTCCGGCGCGACAAATGCACACCATTGTCAGCCTGGTCTCGGGCGGTATCGGTGTGGCGCTGGTGCCTGCCTGTGTGGAGGTCTTGCACCGTGAGGGCGTGGTGTACCGGCCATTGCAAAGCGCTCCCACACTGGTTGAAACGGGGGCTGCCTGGCGGACTGAGGACGATTCTCCTGCGTTGCTGGAGTTTGTTCGCTACCTGCCAACCTTACGCTAAACCCTGGTCGCACGGTCTTTGCCGGCTTACACGGGATACGGACTGCTGTGGTGCGGTGTCTCGGCTTGCAATGCCGTTAATTCCCGGCTGGCCTGCATCAACCGGTTTCCCAGTGTGGCGCTTCTGGCCGTACCCAAACGGCTTTCAATGGCGGCAATGCTGACAGACGCCACGGGGCGGTTGTTGGCGTCAAACACGGGCACACCGACTGCCCAGCTGCCTTCAATCACCAAGCCAGGCTGTGTGCAATAGCCTTTAGCCCTTGTTTCATTGACCAGTTGCCGGATGGCTTCGTCTGTACAGCGTGGAAAGCGCTCTGCCCGCAAAGCGGCGTTGCGCGACAGCACGTCGTCCACCTCTTGGTCTGACAGTGCAGCGAGGATGGCGCAGGCCCCTGCACCAACGCCCAAAGGCAAGCGGTCTCCTGGCTTGATAAGCTGGTTGCGGATCGGGAAATCGCCCTCATTGCGCGACAAACAGATGCTTTCATAGCCATGCAACACGGTGAAAAAGACGGTGTCGCCTGATTCCAGGGCCAGCATGCGCAAGGTGGAGGCCGAGAGCCGTTGCAGTTCGTAGCTCGGTTCGGCGGCCAGGCCGACCGCGAAAGCTTCGGGTCCCAGCCGGTAGCAGCCAGAGGTACGGTCATGCAGCACAAAGCCTTCGTCGACCAGGGTGCGCGTCAGCCGTATCGCGGTGGATTTGTTCAGAGCCAGGCGGCGGCCAATTTCACCCATCCGCAGGCCACCAGGGCCGATCCGTGTGAGCAGTCGCAAGACGGATAAGCCCCGTCGTAAGGTTTGGGCACCTGCTACCTCGGTGGTTGCAGGGGCAGGTGGATTTTTGAGCATATGAGAATTTTAAGGTTCACATAATGAACCTTTTTTTCAGGGGAAACCCGAGGCTATGTACTCATATGGTGAACCTGTTTTTGGATTTTGCTAAGCGTTGCTTGAAAAATAACCCAGCTTCACCCCTACCATCACTGCACTTGCGTTGCTGTCTGCGCGCAGATGTAGCGTAAAACAGGTTCATATATTAGACTTTTTAGGAAACCTCTATGGCTTCACGTTCCTTGGCCCCCGTGCATATGGTTGGCTGGTCGCACTCTAAGTTCGGCAAATTTGACCAGTTGGATACCGAGGTGCTGATTGCCGATGCTGTGCGCGATGCGCTGGCTGATGCCGGACTGACGGCCGAGCAGGTGGACTCGGTGGTGATAGGTACTTTCAACGGTGGCTTTGTGCCGCAAGATTTTCCTTCTTCACTGGCGATCAATGCACAACCTGGCTTGCGTTTCAAACCTTCCCTGCGGGTAGAAAATGCATGTGCAACTGGTTCTGCTGCCATTTACACAGGCTTGCAAGCCATCCGTGCCGGTCATGCCGATGTGGTACTGGTTGTTGGCTACGAGCGCATGAACGGCCTGCCCACCGCAGAGGTGGGCGACGTGTTGCTTCAGTGCGCATATGTGAAAGAGGAAACCTCCAGCACCGGTTTTGCTGGCGTGTTTGCCGGTATTGCCCAGAAGTATTTTGATACTTACGGGGATGCCAGTGACGCTCTGGCGCGCATTGCCGCCAAGAACCACCACAACGCGATGGCCAACCCCTATGCCCATGTCCGACGTGACCTGGGGTTTGAGTTTTGCAACACGGTCAGCGACAAAAATCCCTTTGTGGCCGGCCCGCTGCGCCGAACTGACTGCTCCATGGTCAGTGACGGTGCTGCTGCA
The DNA here is from genome assembly GCA_025356445.1 of Betaproteobacteria bacterium. GTDB lineage: Bacteria > Pseudomonadota > Gammaproteobacteria > Burkholderiales > Burkholderiaceae_C > Defluviibacillus. Next base: position 8,916 of record JANXSZ010000048.1, read on the forward strand.
CTCGTGCTTTGCAGCGACAAGGCGCTCAAGAGCCATCACTTTCGCCGTGCGGTGCAGTTCAGGGCTGCTCAGCATGTCAACGATTACCTGCCCGTGTCGCGCCGAGACATTCTTCGGCTGGAAGGTGCGCAGCATGTGTGGAAAAGTGCGTTGTCTGAAGCGGGCTGCACGCTGAATGACCTGTCATTGGTTGAAACCCATGACTGTTTTACGGTTGCCGAGTTGCTGGAAGTTGAGGCCATGGGCCTAGCTGCACCAGGTCAGGCGCCAGCCTTGATTCGTGAAGGTCAGACCGAACGGGGGGGGCGTTTGCCACTCAATTTATCGGGTGGACTGAAAGCGAAGGGGCATCCCATTGGGGCTACAGGCGTATCGCAGCATGTCATGGCGGCCATGCAGCTGGTGGGCGAGGCGGGTGACATGCAGCTCCACGGCGCTCAACTCGCGGGGGTGTTCAACATGGGGGGTGTAGCCGTGGCCAACTATGCCAGCATTTTGGAGCGTTCGGTATGACGGTGCCACCCCTGCCGCAAATGCCGCAAGGCCTTGCACGGGTCATGAACCTGGGAACTTTGCTGACGCAAACGGCCTGCAAATACCCTCATCGACCAGGGTTCATACAGGGTGACACCCTGTGTACTTGGTCGCAGATCAGCGCCAGGGTCGACGCTCTGGCGCATTACCTGAAAGCGCAGGGGGTCAGGGCTGGCGACCGTATTTTGGTTCAACTGACCAATGGCCTGCCGTTGTTCGAGTCGGCTTGGGCCGTGTTCAAGCTGGGTGCGGTATGGGTGCCTGTCAATTACCGGCTGACACCGTCGGAGGTGGCTTACATTGCCCAGTCCAGCGGTGCCACGGTGATGTTGACGCAAACCATGTTTGACGCCCATGTGGCGGCGGCGCAGGCGCAATCTCCAGCTCTGTTGCAGGTTATCAGGGCCGACCAGCCCGAATACGAAGCGATCATCTCGACTCAGATGGCGGCTTTTGTGGCGGTGGATGTGGTGTACCACCATCCCTTGTGGCTCTTCTTCACATCAGGCTCTACAGGGCGGCCCAAGGCCGCCGTGTTGACGCATGGGCAAATGGCATTTGTTGTGACCAACCATTTGGCCGACTTGTTGCCTGGTTTGCGCCAAGACGATTGCTCTTTGGTGGTGGCCCCGCTGTCGCATGGTGCAGGCATTCATGCTGTGGTGAATGTTGCACGCGGTGCGGCTAGCGTGTTACTGCCCGGAGAGAGTCTGGACTGCGCTGCGGCGTTCGAGGCGATTGAGAAGTACCGTGTAACCAACCTGTTCACGGTACCCACCATTCTTAAACGCATGGTTGAAGACCCCGCAGCCAAACACTTTGACCATTCCAGCCTTAAGCACGTGATTTATGCGGGTGCCCCCATGTACAAGGCTGATCAGCAGCGCGCGTTGGCAGCGCTCGGCCCAGTGATCGTGCAGTATTTTGGGCTTGGCGAGGTCACTGGCAACATCACGGTACTGCGCAGTGATGAGCACATGGAAGATGGCGGCGCCCTGTTGGGCAGTTGCGGTACGGCGCGCAGCGGCATGGAAGTCGCTGTTCTGGATGCCCAGTGCCAGCCTGTTGCGACGGGCGTACAAGGTGAAATTTGCACCCGTGGCCCAGCTGTGTTTGCCGGTTACTGGGATAACCCTCAAGCGACCGAGGAGGCCTTTCGTGGTGGCTGGTTTCACACCAGTGATTTGGGCACGATGGACGCACGTGGCTTTGTCACCATCACCGGGCGCACCTCTGATATGTATATTTCGGGGGGCTCCAATGTTTATCCACGCGAGGTGGAAGAGGCGCTGCTCACCTCGCCTGATATCGCTGAAGCCATGGTGTTTGGCGTACCCGATGCGCAGTGGGGTGAGCTGGGTGTTGCTGTGCTGGTGGCACGCAATCCCATGACTGTGCTCACACCCGATCAGGTGCTGAGCCATTTGCAGCCTTGTCTTGCCAAGTACAAGTGGCCACGCACTATCGTCTTTTGGCCTTCACTGCCTAAAAGTGCTTACGGTAAGCTTGTTAAAAAGGACATCCGCGCGGAGTATCTGCGCCGTTTGGAAAACAGCCATACTAGCCCACCTTTTTGAGCCCATTTTTTGTAATTTTTCGTCACTCATCCCTAAAACCAGGAGACAAACCATGAATACCACTTCCGCCATCAGTCGCCGCAACCTGCTTGCAGGTGCCAGTGCGCTTGCCCTTCCTGTGGGCAGTGCCTGGGCTCAAAAAGCCCAATTCACCTTGAAATACGGCAATAACCTGCCCGTCATGCACCCGATGAACGCACGGGCTGCGGAAATGGCCGCCAAAATCAATGCTGAATCCAAAGGGCGCATTGATTTCCAGGTTTATCCCAACAACCAGCTTGGCAACGATACCGACATGCTGTCGCAGGTGCGTTCTGGCGCGTTGGATTTCTTCACGTTGTCACCCCTGATTCTTGGCACACTGGTGCCCGCTGCACAGATCAGCGGTGTCGGGTTTGCATTCAAGGACTACAACCAGATTTGGGCGGCCATGGATGGCGATTTGGGTGCCCATGTGCGCAAGCAGATTGCTGCTTCCTCCAGTCTTTTTGCCTTTGAGAAGATTTGGGACAACGGCTACCGCCAGATGACTTCCAGTACCAAGCCCATCACATCGCCAGACGATCTCAAGGGCCTGAAAATCCGTACCCCACCCAGCCCGTTTTGGGTCTCCATGTTCAAGGCCTTTGAAGCCTCGCCAGCCACCATCAATTTTGCCGAGGTGTATTCATCGCTGCAAACCCGTATCGTGGATGCCCAGGAAAATCCTCTGGCCATCATCGCAACGGCCAAGCTCAATGAGGTGCAAAAATTCTGCTCCATCACCAACCACATGTGGGATGGTTTCTGGTTCCTGGGCAACAAGAAATCTTTTGAGCGCTTGCCGGCCGACTTGCAAGAAATCGTGACGCGCAACATCAATGCTTCGGGGCTGAAGGAGCGTGATGATGTCAAGCAGCTCAACGATGGCTTGCAAGCCGAGCTCAAGGGCAAGGGCATGATCTTCAATAACACCGATGCCGAGGTGTTCCGCACGAAACTGCGCGCAGCAGGCTTTTATGCCGAATGGCATAAAAAGTTTGGTGATGAATCCTGGGCGGTTCTCGAAAAATACACTGGCAAGCTGCTGTGATTGAGGGTCCGCACACTGACATGGCATCTCATTCCGGGGTGGCGGCCAGCGCTGCGGGGCCACGCTGGTTGGCCCAGATTGACGCGGTGCTGGGCCTGATGGTCGAGATACCGGCGGCATTTTTGGTGCTGGCAGACATCGTGGTGCTGTTCTCAGGGGTGGTCGCGCGCTATGTGCTGCACGCACCTCTGCTGTGGTCTGACGAGCTGGCATCCATCCTGTTTCTCTGGCTGGCCATGCTGGGCTCCGTGATTGCCCTTCAGCGTGGCGAGCACATGCGGATGACCGCACTGGTGAGCAAGGCCAGTCCACAGCGACGTGCCTTGTATGAGCTGGTGGCCACGGCGGCCTGCCTGGCCTTTCTGGCGCTGGTGGCCTACCCGGCATGGGAGTATGCAGCTGATGAAAAAGCCATTACTACCCCCGCACTTGAGATTTCCAACCTGTGGCGTGCCGCAGCTTTGCCTGTTGGCATTGCATTAATGGCGTGCTTTGCCGTGCTGCGTCTGCTGCGCACGAGCCAGCTGATGCAGTCGCTGCAAGCGGTGCTTATCGTGTCGGCTATTGCTGTGGCTTTCTGGCTGGCCGCCCCTGTGTTTGAGGGGCTGGGACGCCTCAACTTACTGATCTTTTTTGTCGGGGTGGCCGGCAGTTGCGTGTTTGCGGGGATTCCCATTGCCTTTGCGTTTGGTTTGGCCACGTTCGGGTACCTGGCGCTGAGCACGGGCACACCGCTTCCCGCCATCGTAGGGCGTATGGACGAAGGCATGTCGCATTTGATTCTGCTTGCGGTGCCGCTGTTCGTGTTCCTGGGTTTGCTGATTGAGATGACCGGTATGGCCCGAGCCATGATCGCTTTTTTGGCCAGTCTGCTGGGCCATGTGAAGGGCGGTTTGTCGTATGTGTTGGTCGGTGCGATGTACCTGGTGTCCGGTATTTCTGGCTCTAAAGCAGCAGATATGGCCGCCATTGCCCCAGCGTTGTTCCCCGAGATGAAAAAGCGCGGAGCCAAGCCCGGTGATCTGGTGGCGCTGCTGTCGGCCACGGGCGCACAAACCGAAACAGTGCCGCCCAGTTTGGTGCTGATCACCATCGGCTCAGTAACGGGCATTTCGATTGCTGCGCTGTTCACGGGCGGCCTGCTGCCCGCGATTGTGCTGGGACTGATGCTGTGCCTGGTCGTCTGGTACCGGTACCGTGATGAGGATTTGAGCCATGTGCGACGCCCTGCCTGGGGTGAGGTCGGTCGCCTGTTCGCCATTGCTTTTCCCGCACTGGCCTTGCCCTTTGTTATCCGTGCGGCCGTCATTCAGGGCGTGGCTACGGCGACCGAGGTTTCTACCATTGGTATTGCCTATTCGGTGCTGGCGGGCCTGTTGGTGTATCGCCAGTTTGATGTGAAGCGGATCGTGCCTATGCTGGTGGACACAGCGTCGTTGTCAGGCGCGATTCTGCTGATCATTGGTACCGCGACAGCCATGGCCTGGGGATTGACGCAGTCTGGTTTTTCGCGCCTGCTGGCTGAAACCATGGCAGGGTTACCTGGTGGGGCACCGATGTTCATGGCGGTGTCCATCCTCGCCTTTGTGGTGCTGGGCTCCGTGCTGGAAGGCATTCCGGCCATCGTGCTGTTTGGCCCTCTGCTGTTCCCGATTGCCCGCGCGCTGGGTATCCACGAAGTGCATTACGCCATGGTGGTGATTTTGTCGATGGGGCTGGGGCTGTTTGCGCCGCCACTGGGTGTGGGGTACTACGCTGCTTGCGCGATTGGCCGTGTCAGTCCCGATGAGGGCATCCGGCCTATCGTGGGCTATATGGTGGCCTTGCTGATCGGTACGGTCATCGTCGCTGCCATTCCGTGGATTTCGATCGGGTTTTTGTAACCCTCTGGACGGAGCCTAAACCCCCGCAACGCCTAAAAGCCCATGCAGTCGCGTACTGGTCGTCGTGTACTGCAAGGGTTGCTGCTTGCCGGGGAACACGATGTCCGCTGCCGCAAACGCGGCCAGCACGCACTCGTGAAAGCCACAGACGATGAGTTTCTTTTTGCCGGGGTAGGTGTTGATGTCACCCACGGCAAAGATGCCGGGTTGCGCAGTTTGGAATGTTTCAGTGTCTACAGGCAACTGCTTGCGCTGCATTTTCAGCCCCCATTCGGCCAGTGGCCCGAGTTTGGGCGACAAACCCAGCGAGGCCATCAGCACATCGGCCAGAAGCGTTTCACCGCTGCCATCGGGCAAGGCGAGTTGCAATGCGGTGAGCGTGCCAAGCGTTGCAGGGCTGTCTGTGATGCGGTTTGTGGTGCTGATCACCGGTGCTGTGATCTGGCCTGCTACAAAGCGCATTTTTCCTGCAGCGCACAAGGCACGCATGGCATTGACCAACTCTGCCGAGGCCGTAAACACCTCGCGGCGATGGATCAACGTGACGCTTTGGGGCGGTGTTGCTGTCAGGTTGACGCAACGCAATGCCCAGCCAAGCGCTGTGTCGTCATCACCCTGAACCACCACATGCTTGCCCGCGAACGCATCGAATTCAGGCTGTGCATAGAAAACCTGTGAGCCTTCAAACGCTTCCAGCCCTGGCACCATGAGCTTGCGTGGCACAAAGGCACCCGCACCAGCGGCAATGATAAGCACCTTGGTGGTGAAATTCAGTCCCGCTGGAGTCGTGACAGCAAAGCGACCATCTGAGAGTTTGCGAACACTGCTGACCAGCTGCCCCCAATGCAATTGCGCACTGCCGCTGGCAACGAACGGTTCAATCTGTTGCCGCAACGCCGCCACCAACGCCCGCCCCGTCGTGGCAGGCAGGCCAGGAATGTCGTAAATCGGTTTGTCAGGGTACAGCTGTGCACACTGCCCACCAGGGTGGGGCAGGGCATCAATGACATGACAGTTGATTTCCAGCAGACCCAGCTGGAAGACTTGGAACAAGCCTATGGGGCCAGCACCGACGATGAGGGCGTCGGTTTCGATCACGTTTGTGGGGAAATCAGATGAATGCAGGCCAATGCTGAAAATCAGCGCACCAACTCTTCAAGCTTGCCTGTGCGGTCTTTCCATTCGTCGGCATCGTCGAGTTGTGGTTTGCGCTTGGTGATGCTTTTCCAGGTAGGAATCCGTGCCAACTCCACGTTCAGTGCAATCATGTGCTGCTGATCGGCGGGCACATCTTCTTCGGCGTAGATGGCGTTCACAGGGCATTCGGGGATGCACACGGCGCAGTCGATGCATTCATCGGGGTCGATGGTGAGGAAGTTCGGGCCTTCGCGGAAGCAATCCACGGGACAAACGTCCACACAATCGGTAAATTTGCAGCGAATGCAGGCTTCGGTGACGACGTGGGTCATGGTGTTCTGGGTTTCGGGTGAAACAAGTATTTTAAGGTTGTGCAGGGCTGTACGGGGTTTGTACGCTGGAGTCAGTTCACCAGCACCGCGCCCGAGGTCTTGTGCGAAGCTGTGTCCACCAGCACCAGCTGGCCCAGGCTGCGCGATTGCGCGTAAGGACGCACGGCCAGCGCTTCTTGCAGCGTCAGCTCGATGTGGCCGATGGCGTTCGGTGGTAGCTCGGCGGCGTCCAGCTCCTCCAGCGTATTGATGTCCAGACGGTGGACGATGCGCTTGACCTTGGCCTTCACCCAGCGGTGGCCGTGCAAGGCCCAGTAGACGCGGCCTGCAACCAGGGCTTCGTCGTCCATCCAGGCGATGGTGGCGCTGATCTCGCGCTGGCCTTGCAGGCTGGCCGGTGCGGGTTCGTCAAAGCTGTCGGCATCAATGGCTTGCACCGCGTGGGCGAGGAGCCAATCGCCACGCGACACGTCCACTTCACGGTCGAGCACGATACCTGCGCTTTGCGTCGACTCCACGTTGCCAGGGCGGCGTGCGCGGTCCAGCACTTGGGCGATTTTGGCGATTTGGCCTTTGCCTGCATTGCCGGGGAACACGATGACCTCTTGCCCCACCGTCGCGCCGCCCGTGGCCACACGGCCCCAGAACACCCGACGGCCTTGGCTGGTATCGGCGCTGGCAGAGAATTTTTCCACCCACTGCACAGGGAAAGCGAACGGCAAATCGGGTTCCGCAGGCGTGTTGGGCAATTGCTCCAAAATTTGTAGCAAGCCCTGCCCATGGTAGTTACACCAACCCGGTTTTTCGTCTACCACGTTCCAGCCTTTAAGGGCGGACACGGGCACGATGGCGGTAGCGGTGATACCTGCCTCCTGGGCAAATTTTTCCAAGGCCGCGCTGATGTTGGCAAACGCGGTTTCAGGGCTGTCAATGGCGTCCAGTTTGTTCACGGCGAACACGATGGACGGCACGCGCAGCAGGTTCACCAGCAGGCTGTGGCGGCGCGTTTGCGGCAGCAGCAGCAGAGCGGGGTTGGCCCAGTCCAGTTTCAGCGCGTCCACCAGTACGACAGCGGCATCAGCGCTGCTGGCGGCTGTCACCATGTTGCGGGTGTACTGCTCGTGGCCGGGGGCGTCACCAATGATGAATTTGCGGTCAGGGGTTGCGAAATAGCGGTAGGCCACGTCGATGGTGATGCCCTGCTCGCGCTCAGCCGAAAGGCCGTCGGTCAACAACGCTAAGTCGGTTTCACCCGCACGCTGCACGCCTGCGAGCTGGTCTTGCAAGACCGATTTACTGTCCACCAGCAAGCGGCCAATCAGCGTGCTTTTGCCGTCATCGACGGAGCCGCAGGTGATGAAGCGCAGGGCATTGTGGGGCGATGTTGTTGTGTTCATGGAGGTTGTAGCACTTGCTGTATCTGCGGGAGTAGCTATTGATTGTGTAGCATGCATCAGAAATACCCGTCCTTTTTGCGCTTCTCCATCGACGCGTCCGACGTTTTGTCGTCCATGCGGGTCGCGCCGCGCTCGCTCACGTCGGCAGCCAGGGTTTCGATCACGATGTCGGCAGCGGTAGCGGCGGTGCTTTCCACGGGGCAAGTACAGGTGATGTCGCCCACGGTGCGAAAGCGCACTTGGCGGGTTTCAGCGGTTTCACCGGCTCTCAAAGGGGTGAGGGACGTGACAGGCACCAGCAAGCCTTTGCGTTCGACCACTTCGCGTTCGTGGGTGTAGTAGAGCGTCGGCAGTTCGATTTTTTCCCGGTCGATGTACTGCCACACGTCGAGTTCCGTCCAGTTGCTGATGGGGAACACACGGAAGTGTTCGCCGGGCTGCAACTTGGTGTTGAACAAGTTCCACAACTCAGGGCGCTGGGCCTTGGGCTGCCATTGGCCGAAGCTGTCGCGGTGACTGAAAATGCGTTCTTTGGCGCGGGCTTTTTCTTCGTCACGGCGGGCACCACCGATGAGCGCATCAAAGCGGAATTCATCAATCGCTTCCAGAAGCGTGACGGACTGGTGGACGTTGCGCGATTCTCCGGGGTGGGCCAGGCGCACGGTGCCGCGTGCCATGGAGTCTTCGACGCTGCGCACGATCAGCTCAGCACCGAGTTCTTTAGCGCGTGAATCCCGAAAATCGGTCACTTCATGGAAGTTGTGGCCGGTGTCGATCATCAGCAAGGGATAGGGGATGCCGCCACCGGACGCTTTGGAACCGAAGGCTTTTTCAGCGCATTTCAGCAGCACCAGGGAGTCTTTGCCGCCCGAAAACAGCAGCGTGGGCCGCTCGAACACGGCAGCGACTTCGCGCAGGATGAAGATGGTTTCCTCTTCCAACGCATCGAGGTGCTGGTTACTGAGGGTATGTGTTGCTTCGTTCTTTAACAATTCAGGCTCCGTGCGGGCGTTCATGCGGGGGTTCTTTCGGACAGGCTGCTGATTTGAACAGCTTCGGTGCCTTTGGCTTTGACGTGCAAGCCGCATTCTTTGGCGTTCTCATCTTCCCACCACCAACGCCCAGCGCGGAAGTCTTCACCCAAGCTGATGGCGCGGGTGCAAGGCGCGCAGCCGATGCTGGGGAAAAACTGGTCGTGCAGCGGGTTGTAGGCCACGTTGTGCAGTTTGATGTAATGCCACACGTCACCCCATGTCCAGTTGGCCAGGGGGTTGTATTTGAGCCGACCCGTGGTGGCGACTTCGCTGTCGTCGGTCAGCGGTACTTCAGCGCGCGCACCCGATTGCTCGCGGCGCAGACCGGTGATCCAGCCTTTTTTGCCCGCCAGCGCACGGTTCAATGGCTCTATTTTTCGGACATGGCAGCAGGCTTTACGCAGCGCAATGCTCTTGTACATCGGCTCTTCGCCTTCGCGTTTCACGAAGGTGATGACCGCTTCAGCATTGGGGCGGTAAACCGTCACAGGTGCACGTGAAGACTGCGTAGTCTGCTCCAAAAGCTGTAGCGTCTCAGCGTGCAGCTTGCCGGTTTCCAGCACAAAGATGGGCAGGTCAAGCTGTAGGCTGTTGATGAGGTGGGTAATCACCACATCTTCTGCCCCCAGGCTGGACGCTTGGGTGACTTCGTTGGCGCCGAAAGCGGTCGCCGACTGCGCAAGCAAGGCTTTCGTCTCTGCCAGTTTGGCTTCAAAAGTGGCGGAAGCTTTGGCGTTCAAATCCACTGCACTCATGCTGCTTCCTTCGCAAAGTGCGGTGCGGTGTTGACCGCATCGCCTTGGTAAAACGCTGGGTAGCGGGCGAACTGGCGCTCGATGATGGTGTCGATGCCGGGCACGTCCAGGTCAGCGCGCAGCACGGCAGTGTCAAAACCGCTGCGCTGCATTTGCACCAGCTGGTCGATCAACACATCGCCCGTGGCGCGGATTTCACCCGTGAAGCCTCGGCGGCGGCGCAGCAAAAAAGCTTGGCTGAAGGCGCGGCCATCGGTGAATTTGGGGAAATTCAGCTCGATGCGCTGCACGCCTTCAAGGGAGAGGTCTAAAGGATTGGCATCGTTAGCCAACACCACTGTCTGTGCATCATCAGTACCAATGTTTAAACCCGTAGACCGCTCTTGGTGGGCATTGAGTGCTATCAATTTCATAATTTTCAATCGTTTCTTTAAGCCGCTATTGCCCGCTGTGTAGACGTGCGTGCCGCGTTCGCTGCTACCTTGAACGGTTCAGCGCCCACGCGGCGAAGGGTGGCTATGAAGGTTTCTGCGCCCAGGGTCAGGTTTTGGCGCTCTTGCTTGTAGACGTTCAGCACGGCTTCGATCACTTCAGGCACTTCGGCGGCGGTGAAGGACGGGCCAACGGCTTTACCGGCCATGGGGGTGCCACTCAGCACCGAGCCGTCCGAGCCGCCCAGGGTGACTTGGTACCACTCTTGGCCGTCTTTATCGACACCCAGGATGCCGATGTGACCGCTGTGGTGGTGGCCGCAGGAATTGATACAGCCGCTGATGTGCAGGTCGATTTCGCCCAGGTCGTACAGTTCGTCGAGGTCTTGGTAGCGTTCGGTGATGGCTGCCGCCAGGGGGATGGAGCGGGCGTTGGCGAGTGAGCAGAAGTCCCCGCCGGGGCAGGCGATCATGTCGGTCAGCAGGCGGGTTTGGGCGCGGGCGAGGTTCAGGCGTTTGGCTTCCGCCCAGACGGCGGGCAGGTCGCTGGCGTTGACCCAAGGCAGCACGATGTTTTGGTCGTGCGTGACGCGGGCTTCACCAGCGGAGAAACGGTCTGCCAATTCGGCCACGGCATCCAGCTGGTCAGCGCTGGCGTCACCGGGGGCCGAACCCTCCTGGCTGAACGCACGCTTGAACGACAGGGTGACGATGCGCAAGCTGGCGTTCTTGTGCGGAGCCACATTGCGCTCTAGCCAGCGGCTGAATTCAGGGTTGTTCACGGTATCGGCCTGCACCAGGGTTGCTACTTTTTCTGTAGCGCTCTGTACCCGTGCAGTAAGCACAGGGGGCACAAAACAGGATGCAACGCGGTCAAACTCGGCCTGGGTAATGGTATGGGGCGCGCCGTCGAGTTCGATGATGGCTTTGTACTCGGCTTCCACCTCATCGATGAAGCGCTGGCCTTCGGCCTTCACCAAAATTTTGATACGGGCCTTGTAGATGTTGTCGCGGCGACCAAAGCGGTTGTATACCCGCACGATGGCTTCCAGGTAGTTCAGCATCTGGTTCCAGGGCAGGAACTGGCGAATCGTGCTGGCGATAACGGGCGTGCGGCCCATGCCACCACCGACCAGGACGCGCAAACCCACTTCACCGGCTTCGTTCTTGATGACGTGCATCCCCACATCGTGCCAATGGGTGGCCGCGCGGTCGTCTGTCGCACCCGAGAAGGCGACTTTGAACTTGCGTGGCAGCAGTGCGAATTCAGGTTGCAGTGTGCTCCATTGGCGCAAAATTTCGCAGTAGGGGCGGGGGTCAACGATTTCGTCCACGGCAACGCCAGCGCGCTCGTCGGTGGTGGTGTTGCGGATGCAGTTGCCGCTGGTCTGGATGCCGTGTAGGTTGACGCTGGCCAGCAAGTCCATCACATCAGCGCTGTCTTTCAGGCTGATCCAGTTGTACTGCACGTTTTGGCGCGTGGTGAAGTGGCCGTAGCCACCGGTGATGCCGCCTGCCATCGGTTGTTCCAGCTGCAAGCCGGTGGCGGCCAGTGCTTGGGCACCGGGGGCGTCGTAGTCACGGGCGATTTTGGCGAGCACGCGGATTTGGGCGCTGTTCAGCTCGCCATAGGGCACGGCCACACGCAGCATAGGCGCGTAGCGTTGCACGTACCAGCCGTTTTGCAGGCGCAAGGGGCGGAACTCTTCTTCAGCCAGCAAACCCGACTGCCAGCGGCCCAGTTGGTCGCGAAACTGGTCGGCGCGGGCTTTGACGAAGGCTTTGTCGAAATCGGTGTAGGTGTACATCGTGGAGACTCTGTTTTATATAGGGACAGGGGACGGCAGCGTCGATCAGATCGCCATCAGCTTGAAGCCTGCATAGGCCATCAACACCGACAACAGCGAGCGGATCACACGCTCAGGCGTTTTTTGAGCCAGTTGGGTGCCGATCCAGATGCCAGGCAACGAGCCTGCCAGCAGCTTGAGCAGCAAATCCCAATCGACCGAACCGTTGGACGCATGGCCCAGGCCCGCGACCAAGGTGAGCGGCACAGCGTGGGCAATGTCGGCGGCGATGATACGTGGCAAGGGCAGGGCGGGGTAGAGCACCATCAGCACCAGCACGCCAATCGCGCCTGCACCCACCGAGGTCAGTGTGACCAGCACGCCAATGAACGCACCAAACAGTGTCGGCAGTGCCCAGTGCTTGGCCTGGGTTGGCTTGCGGCCAGCGGTGTCGGTGAACGAGGCGTCGTTGGCGGCAGGGGCCGCTTTGCCTTTGATGGCCTTGTACATGGTGGCTATGGCCGTCATCAGCAAGGCGACGCCCAGCGTAGTGGTCATGGCATGCTGCACGGTGGGGTTGGCGGGGCCAAGTTCGCGCAGGATGTACAGCGTGACCAAAGTAGCAGGCACGCTGCCCAGAGCAACTTGACCGACCACTGGCCAATCAATCACTTTGGCTCGAGCGAGATTGATGGAGCCGCCCATTTTGGTGAACGCGGCAAACAGCAAATCGGTGCCAATGGCCAGGTGGGGCTTGACGCCAAAGAAGAAGATCAACAGCGGCGTCATCAGCGAGCCGCCGCCGACACCGGTCAAACCGACGACGAGGCCCACAAAGAAGCCCGCAAAAATGAAGATGAAATCGTGCATGGGCGTGAATGTAGCCGGGGGGCATATGGAAGCAAACGATATTTTTGTTCGCTGCATATGTGAATATGCGTATGAAGCAGTGTTGGCGCGGGTTTGCAGGGTTTTTACGGGGTGTTTGGGCCAGGCCCAGGAGGACTTGATTGCCATTTTGACCATGGCCGTTAACGTGCCGCTGCTATGCTTCTCGTCAAATTATGACTGTCACCATGCCCCCACTCGCTGCACTTTTCGCGCAAAAACCGTTCATCCGCCTGTGGTTCGCCCGCCTCGCTGGCACAGCTGCCAGCCAGATGCTGATGGTGGCCGTAGGGTGGCAAATGTACGATTTAACTGCCAGCGCCTGGGATCTGGGGCTGGTGGGGCTGTACCAATTTTTACCTGCGTTGCTGCTGTCGCTGCTGGCAGGCCATGTGGTGGACCGCTTTCACCGGGGGCGCATTGTGGCGGCGTGTCTGGCACTGCAAGCGGGGGTGGCTGGGGTGTTGATGATGGCGACGGTAGGTCACTGGTCGTCACGCGTGCTGTTGCTGCTGCTGTCCGTGATGCTGGGCACGGCGCGGGCGTTCCAGATGCCTGCCCAACAGGCTTTAACGCCCATGTTGGTGCCCAAGCCTATGCTGCCCCGTGCCATGGCCTTCAGCTCTGCCGGTATGCAGGCAGCCATCATTGGTGGGCCTGCCCTGGGTGGATTGCTGTTTGCTGGTGGTGCGGTGGTGGTCTATGGCACCAGCGCTGCCTTGTTTGTGCTGGGCGGTACGCTGGTGCTGCGTCTGCGCTACGACCATGTGCCCTTGCCGCAGGAACCCGTCAGTTTGCGTACGCTGTTTGCGGGCGTGGCGTTCATTTGGGAGCGCAAAGTGATTTTGGGCGCGGTATCGCTGGATTTGTTCGCAGTGCTGTTGGGTGGTGCTACTGCCTTGTTACCGATGTACGCCAAAGACATCCTGCACGTTGGCCCCTGGGGTTTGGGCTTGCTGCGATCGGCCCCCGCGTTGGGTGCGCTGCTGACTTCCATCGTGCTGACGCGCTGGCCACTGGAGCGCAAAGTGGGCCGCACCTTGCTGGCGGCGGTGGCGCTCTACGGGGCGACGACCCTGGTTTTTGGCCTCTCCACCTCGTTTGGTTTGTCGCTGGCGATGCTGGCGGTGTCGGGCGGAGCCGACATGGTCAGCGTGGTGGTGCGCCAAACTTTGGTGCAGCTGGAAACACCCGACGCCATGCGTGGCCGGGTGGGTGCGGTGAATTCAGTGTTCATCGGCGCGAGCAACCAGTTAGGCGAATTTGAATCGGGTGCAACGGCTGCTGCACTGGGGCCGGTTGGCTCGGTGGTGCTGGGTGGTGTGGGTACGCTGCTGATTGCAGCGGCGTGGCTGAAGCTGTTCCCTGCGTTGGCGGAGCGCGACAGGTTGACGGGGACGGAGCCTTGAGGTTTGTGCTTTGACTCCCGGTTATGGCTGATGTGACCTGCGACATGGAAGGATGCACAAGCGGCATCGAGATAAATGGGCGCTATCGTCGATTTTGAAATGCGGCCTGCTAGAGTACCAATCACAGGTTGATGTCTCGCTTTAGGTGGGCAAAAAATGCAATCTGAGACAGGGTGGACGCGCCTTTGTATGTTGTTTTTAATTTTCCGTTGATATTCAGTTTTAGGAGCAATTGATGCGTTTTTGTACTTTGAAACTTGTGGCAGTTCTCGCCAGCAGTTTGTTGATTTCTGTGGCTGCTCTGGCACAAGGCAAGCCCAATGTGGTTATTTTGGCCACGGGTGGCACCATCGCCGGTGCAGGCGCAGACGCTGCCTCCAGTGCCACTTACCAAGCTGCTAAGGTGCCTGTAGACAAGCTGATTGCGGGCATTCCAGATCTGAAAAATGTCGCTGAAGTGCGTGGTGAACAGGTGTTCCAGATTGCGTCGGAGAGCTTCACGAACGAGCATTTGCTGCGTCTCGCTAAGCGTGTGTCGGCTTTGTCTAAGCAAGCTGACGTGGATGGCATTGTCGTGACCCACGGTACCGACACATTGGAAGAAACGGCTTATTTTTTAAGCCTGACGGTGCATACCGATAAGCCCATCGTCGTGGTTGGTTCTATGCGTCCCGGTACCGCCATGTCGGCTGACGGCTTGCTGAACCTGTACAACGGCGTGGTGGTTGCGGGTGCCAAAGATGCCCGCGGCAAAGGTGCCATGGTTGTGATGAACGATCAAATTGACACTGCCCGTGATGTGGTTAAAGCCATCAATATCAAGACCGAAGCGTTCAAGAGCGCTTGGGGGCCGCTGGGCTTGGTTGTTGAAGGTAAGAATTATTGGTTCCGTGCACCTGTGAAACGCCACACCAATGGCTCTGAATTTGACATTGACACCATCAATAGCCTGCCATCGGTAGAGATTGCTTACGGCTCGGGCAACGCCAACGATACGGCTTACAAAGCCTTCGCAGCAGCAGGTGCCAAGGCCATCATCCATGTAGGCACGGGCAATGGCTCTGTAGCTGGTCAAGTGGTTGCTTCGCTGCAAGAGATTCGCAAGAGCGGCGTCCACATCATTCGCTCATCGCGCGTGATGAACCAAGGTGGCTTTGTGCTGCGCAATGCTGAGCAACCCGACGACAAGTACGACTGGGTGGTTGCGCATGACCTGAATCCACAAAAAGCCCGTATCCTCGCGATGCTGGCATTGACCAAGACCAACGACACCAAAGAACTGCAACGCATTTTTTGGGAATATTGATCGTTGTCTGTAGGGCTGTTATCTGATGGCCCTTCTAAAGCGCACTGGATGAGGTCTCCAGTGCCTTATTTTTAGCTGAAATCGTCCACCGTGTCAGGATCTGGCACATCGCCAATCGCTACCCTGGTGAGTTCGGCCTGTGCTTTCAGCCAGGTGCAAAACGCCACAATTTCAGGCCGTGCCGCCGAGCGTGGCCCCACGAGCAGCCAGTACACCATGGGTGATTCCAACCGCATACCGGGCAGGATTTCCACCAAATCACCAGACGCCAAGCTGTCCGCCACCAGCGGCATACGGGCCAGCGCCACGCCTTGTCCGGTCAGCGCGGCCTGCGCGATTTGGTTGGCGTAGTTGAAATAAAGCCAGCGTTTGGGTTCCAGTTTTTTGATCCCATGCTCGTCCAGCCAGCGCCGCCATGTCAGCCATTCCAGATTTTGCGTGCGGTGCGCATCGCTGGCCTCAATCAGGCCGAAGTGAACCAGATCGCTGCCCTTTTTGAGTGGCTTGCCACTCTTGAGCAACCACGGGCTGGCGACCGGCGTGAGCTGCTCACCAAACAAACGAATCGCCTGCGCACTGACCTGGGCAGGCCGGGCATAACGCAGCGCCACATCTACGTCCGCCGTGTCCAGATCCACAGACGCATCGGTTGCATCAATGCGGATATCAATGTCCGGGTGTTCGCTTTGAAATGCCTCCAGTCTCGGAATCAGCCACATCGACGCAAACGATGCCCAAGTGGTGATGGTCACACTCTTGCGCCCCGTGCTGCGGCGAATTTGCCTCACCGTGTTGTCCAGTCGCTCCAGAGACGGCAACACTGCCATCAGCAGCTGCGCTCCCGCCGCCGTCAACTCCACGGCACGGGTATGGCGCAAAAATAAACTCACCCCCACTTCGTCTTCCATCGCCTGAATCTGGCGGCTGACGGCGCTTTGGGTGAGTGACAGCTCTTCAGACGCCGCCCGGAAATTCAAATGCCGCGCCACCGCCTCAAACGCCCGCAGGTGTCCCACAGCGATAGGGCGGGTGCGCAGGTGGGAGTCGGAAGGGTGCATGGGCCAGTGGTCGATTGGTTAAGGTGAGGTCATGAGTGTGTGAACACCGTGCCCGAAGGCGCGATTCGATTTACCCTGCCCGCTTCCCTTCAATCGCCTCATGCAGCGCCACCAACGCCAGCGTCAGCTTGTGCGCGGGCTCCAAGTAAATCATCGGCAGGGCTTGTTCATGGGATTCGCGGATTTTCACGGAGGAGGGGAGGTAGGGTTGCAACACGGGCAGGCCTTCGTCGATCAGCGCTTGCACCATGCGCTGGGGCAGGTTGGCGCGGGCCTGGAACTGATTGACGACGATGCCTGTCACGGCCAGCTCGGGGTTGTGGTCAGCACGGATTTCTTGTACGTTGTCCATCAGGGTGTAGAGCGCTTTGCGTGAGAAATCGTCGCAATCGAAGGGGATCAGGCACCCGGCGGCGGCGATCAGGGCGGAGCGGGTGTAGAAGTTCAGCGCGGGTGGGGTGTCGATGTAGATGCGGTCGTAACCGCCTTCTTTGGCGCTGGCGAGTTGTTTCAGCGCTTCGCGCAGTTTGTATATTTTTTGGCGTGATTCGAGCTTGGTTTGCAGCTCGTTCAAACCAGGGCTGGAGAGCATCAGGTGCAGGTTGTCATGCGGTGTGGTGACGATGAACTCGTTGGGCGACACCGTGCGAAAGCTGTAACTCAGCGAATGCTCAAAAAATCCGCCTACCGTCGGAAGTCCCTCCATAGACTGGTTGCCCAGCAAATAGCTGCTGGAATTACCCTGCGGATCCAGATCGACCACCAGGGTGCGCAGACCCAGGCTGGCGCTGATGGCGGCCAGGTTGCAGGTGATGGTGGATTTGCCAACACCACCTTTTTGGTTGAATACGACGAGCGGCATAGCGCGGTTCCTTCGGGTTATAGGGGGTGAGTGGACGGGAGTGAATGACGCTAGTCGATAGTCTCTTGCCAAAAGCGGGCTACATCGCGAGCTTCGCCACCTGATTACTGGTCAAAGACCGTCAGCGCGCTCAAGGCTGTGGGGTTCACGCTTTCAATCCGGCCCGTGTCGTAATTCACAATGACAGGATGCAGTTTGGGATCACACGTTGTTTTCACAAAGGGCCCGGTCATGAGCGCCCCAACATGGATGCCCGGTGGCAGGAACTTGGTATTCCACGGCAGTGGGATAAGCCCCATCACTTGTTGCAAATCTGCGGCAGGTTTTTCGAAGTAGGCACCCGATGTTTGTGGCGCACCTTTGACGCACAGAAAATATTGAAAATTCCGCTGTCTTTCGCGGAAGAGAAGAGAGTTCAATTGTCCATCAAGGGGACGTTCTTGAATCACATACGCGGTGTCTGCTTTCATGCCCGTCGCTGCAACGGCATCAGCCAGAAAGCGCTGGCCTGCGACCAGGCAACCCAATCGGTTGTTAATCCAGACATCCGATGGCAGGGCATGTGGGCAGGTGCTTGGGCTGCCGGGACCGGTTTCTTCGTACGGTGCTGGAAAAACGCCTGCACCTGCGGTGGTCGCGCTTGTACCGACTGCACTGCTGGTATTTGTGGTGTTGGTGGTCGCCGTGCCCGTTAAGGCGGTGTCACCACCGCCGCCACAGCCAGTCAGCATTAAAACGACCGATGCACCCCACCACATTGTTGCTTTTCGCATGGTTCTTCCATGAATGTATGAACCGTGAGTTTATGTGGCGTTTTCGGTCTGTATGCGAGATGCTTGGGGTTTATTCTTCGATTTTTAACGAGCATTTGGCATGTGGCTGTCTTGCGTTCTCCCCATCAAGGCAGTGCTGTTGGCTTTGCCAAGTAGCTTGTTGACAGTGTTTTGAATTGTCCGCCGTCCGTTGCTAAAGTCGTTTGCGATGTGTGCCCTGGGCTGAACACCACGCCGAAGCCGCCTGCTGCGGTCATCTCTGAGGCGTGGGCTAAAAAGTAACGTACCCGGTTGTCGCGGAACGCATTCACGGTGCCGCCAGGCGTGGCGGAGGGCACGCCCATCGGGGTTTGCCACCACAGCAGAGGCAGGTTCAAGGTATTGGCGTAGCTGCGGGCGCTCGTAAAATGCTCGGTGAAGCTGGGCGAGGTGGTGTTGGTTTCATCCCAGATTTTGAGCGCATTGTTGGGGGCGCTTGTGCTGGTGATGCGGTTGCAACTGGCGGCGGTGTAGTTGGCTTCAATGCACCCAACGTCGCGGTCCAGCGTTTGCATGACAGCAAAGTCAGCTTTGTCGGCACCGATCAGCTTCATGTACCCGGGTTCAGCGGCTGCTAAATCGGGGAAGTTCGAGGGCGGGAAGCCCACATAGGCGTTAGGCGCGTACTTGCGGGCCATTTGCACCAGGCAACCGGCAATGCCCACGATGTCATCAGTGAGCGTGGCGCAATCGCCGCCGCTGGTGGCCGAGACCTGGGCAAACTCTTGGGTTGGGTCCCGGCTGATGCGCTGGGTGTAGCCCCAAAAATCGGGTTCAAAGTTCACCAGCGCAGGCTTGCCGTAGGTTTTGAGCTGGGTGAACAGCAGCCGCACCTGGTCCCAATACTGCTTCATGAATGCAAACTCTTGCAGGTGGGTGACGTTGCCATCGCCATTGCTGGCCATCTGGTACAGCGTGAACATGGGTACGGCACCGATGCAGTCGGCATTTTTAGCGATAGTCTGCACATAAGCGCCGCTGGGGCTGGCGTAGCTGGGCCAGGCCGTGCTGCCCACACCGCTCAAATACTGGTCATAAATATCAACTTTGACAGCTTGAGCTTGCACCACGCTGATGTTTACGGTGCCCAGACCCACCAGCAAACGCGAGGGCGTTCCGAGCGCTGTTGCCAAGGCAGCACCCCGTTTGGCCAGTGGCAATTGTGCAATGGGGGTTGCCGGTGCGGTGTAAACCCCGGTGGCTGGACCTTTGGACGCCGTGGGGCAAAGGTCTGCTACCGGCGTGACTGGCGTCGTCACAGCAGGCGTTGTCACCACAGGTGTTGTAGCTGTGACGGCCACGGTGGTTGATGCACCGCCGCCACAGCCCATCAGCAGCGTAAACGTCAAGGTGTTCACGGCGATACCGAACTTGGTGGGAAGGTTGGTTGCGGTTGAAGAGAGGCTGAATCTGTGGATGAACGTCATGTGGGCAGTTCCCTGGATAACTGGCTAACTTGCGAATGGCGGTGTGCCTCGTTGATGAGCGCACCAAGCCTCTATCGTAGCCGCAAGGCTATGGGCTCGCTTTGGTTTGCGGTGTGCCTCGCCGGGCATCCAAGGCACAGCCCAAACGCTTTTCTACTGGCCACGGCTCACCATGCAGGCGGGCGGCCATCAACTCGGCGCACAGCAGCGCAAAGCTCAGACCTCGTGAGCCCATCGCAGTCGACAGCCACAGGCCTGCCGTAGCCAAAGGCCCCACCAATGGCAGGCGATCGGGTGACACACAGCGGATGCCTACAAAGGCTTGGCTCTCAGAGGTACTTACAGCATGCTGCGTGGCAACTCGGGGCAGCAGCTTTTGCAGGCGGATTTGGTTGTCGGCATGGTGTTGTGCTGTGGTTTCAGCAGAGGATGCTACGTCCGCTTGATCGCGCTCAAACGTAGCCCCTACAGCCCATGCAGTGCCCTTCGCCATGGGAATCCATGGGATCAGGCTGCCATGGCCATTGACAGGGAAGGGGGGGAGTGTGGCCGAGGTTGACGGCATTTTGTCAGACTGAAGGGGATGCATTCCCCAGGAAATTTGGCCGCGAATGGCTTGCAATGGCCGCGTGGCGATCAAGTGCTGACTGGCGTAAGCTGCTGCCACGACGACAAGTTGCGCCTGCGCCAGCTGCCGACCTGCCGCATCGCGCAGCTGCCATTGCCCTGCATCAGCGGCAATTCCAGGGAGGTGGTGCAGCGAACTCACCTGGCTGTCGCCTTGCCAGGTGATGTTGGGGTGATTCAGCAAGGCTGTGACCAGCGCCGCCGGTTTAATCCACGCCGCGTGACCGTGCCAGATGTTCTTGGCGTCGCACGCCAGTTGGGCAGCATGCAACTGTGCGGTGCTGGCGGGGTGGCTCCAGGCTGTGTCAGGCCCCGCATGGGTGGGCAAGCCAGGGCTGCCATCCACCCGGTGTTCCAGCACCCCGCTGTGTTGCCAATCAACGCCTGCCACCAACAAAGCCTGCGCCTGCTGCAAGGTGATGCGCACGCCACTGCGGCTCAGGCGCGACAGCACACTGTCGTCAGGGGACACATGCGGTACGGCCAAACCTGCGGGGATGCCGGATGCACCCTGGGCCGGTTGGGGTGCTGCGTCCACCACGGTGACTTGCCAGCCGCGCCGCGCCAAGCTGTTGGCCACGGCGGCCCCAGCCAAACCCGCACCCACAACAAGGCAGGTACTGATGCGCTCAGACTGACTTTCTGCATGGCGATTTTTAGGTTCCCAATGTGGGTTGTAGATGCCATGCCACCTGGGCGCGCAGGGCGATGCGGGGGAGGCCCACACTGCGCCGCACTGCCTGAAGAGCTGCGCTACAGACGTTGCCAAGCCATCGGATGCAATGTGCGTGCCCCGTTGGCAACAGCGTGCGATGGCTTTCGCCGTGTGAATATCCCAGCTTTCATTGCAGCCCGCCAGCACCACGCTGTCTGCTGTGAAGGCCAGTTCACGCAATACGGCTTTCAGTTCACCCACGCACAACGTCAGCAGCACATGGCCGCCGTCCAGACTGATACGGTGAAAGCCGGGCTGCAAACCGTGCCATTGCGCAGCCAGGGTTTCAGCGAGTGCAGTCAGTTCCGGGGTCGGTGCGGTGAGTTTCAATAGCGCTACTGCATCCAGGGGCTGCGCGGTGATGGCGCAGTAATGCAGCAGGCGGGGACGGGTGGCCGTTGGGCTGGTTTTCCAGGATTGCCATGTCGCCAAAAAGTGCTCGCCTGTGCCAAAGTCGGTATCCAGAATGCGCCATGGTGCGGCACTACCAGCAGGCCAAGGGTTCAGCAAGCTGACCCTCAATCAGGCGCTAGGGGGGACGTAGCCTTGCACCGCGTCGGCACCGTTGCCAAAGAAGTGATTCTCCATTTGCCGTGCCAAATACTGGCGCGAGCGCAAGTCAGCGAGGTTCAAACGGTTCTCGTTCACCAGCATGGTTTGTTGCTTGAGCCAAGCGGCCCAGGCTTCCTTGCTGACACTTTCCCAGATGCGTTTGCCGAGTTCGGTTTGCGGCGGGTAGGGCGGGAAGTCCAGTCCTTCGGCTTCTCTGCCTAATTTGATGCAGTTAACGGTGCGTGCCATAAAGAACTTTCGGAGGTTGTAAGAAGTTTTTTGTATAAGGAACTGAAATTTTAGTAGTTCCAGTTCTAACGGTCTGTGTTCAGAATTCAACCCACACCACCGCTTCGGGTGATTTTGAAGGTAATGAACCATGAACCAACGTCGCCATTTTATGAACCTTTCCCTGGTTGCCGCTTTGGCTTCTACCGGATTGACCGCTACCGCCCAGCCTGCTGCACCCGCGCTTGGCCCTGTCACCCTGCTCAATGTCTCCTACGACCCCACGCGTGAGTTCTACAAAGACTTCAACGCCGCCTTTGCCAGAGACTGGAAAGCCAAGACCGGGCAGGACGTGACGGTCAAGCAATCGCATGGTGGCTCAGGCAAGCAGGCCCGCTCGGTGATCGACGGACTGGAAGCCGATGTGGTGACGCTGGCTTTGGCTTATGACGTGGACGCGCTGCACGATGTTGCCCAATTGATTCCTGCCGACTGGCAAAAGCGTCTGCCGCAAAACGCCTCGCCCTATACCAGCACCATCGTCTTTCTGGTGCGCAAGGGTAATCCTAAAAAAATAGCTGATTGGGCCGATCTGGTGCGCCCTGGCATAGGTATTGTTACCCCAAATCCTAAGACTTCGGGCGGCGCACGCTGGAACTACCTCGCCGCTTGGGGCTACGCCGTCAAGAAGAACGGTGCTGATGACGCCAAAGCGCGCGATTTTGTCAAAGCGCTGTATAGCAATGCCGTCACGCTCGACAGCGGTGCACGCGGGGCCACCACCAGTTTCACCGAACGCGCCCAAGGTGACGTGCTGATCGCCTGGGAGAACGAGGCCTACCTCGCACTCGAAGAGTTTGGACGCGACAAGTTCGAGATCGTCACTCCCAGTCTTTCCATCTTGGCCGAACCGCCGGTGAGCGTGGTCGACAAAGTGGTGGACAAGCGTGGCACCCGCAAAGTGGCCGAGGCCTATCTGAATTACCTCTACAGCCCTGTTGGCCAGGATTTGGCGGGCAAGCACCACTACCGCCCACGCGATAAAGCTGCTGCGGCCAAGTACGCCAAGCAGTTGGGTGCAGTCAATGTGTTCACCATTGACGCGCTGTTTGGTGGCTGGCAAAAAGCGCAGAAAACACACTTTGCCGATGGTGGGGTGTTCGACCAGATTTACGGCAAAAAGTAAGCCTGCACCCTGTTTCTTGCAGCCCCTTCTGCTTACCCGTTCATCCGTGATCTGTTCCGTATTTTTTGGAGAAAACCATGTCTGTTTTATTGATCGCCGGTAGCCCGTCGGAGCGCTCACGCTCTGCAGCTTTGCTCGAATCGGTGGCGCAGCGGTTGTCCCAGCGCGGCGTGTATGTTGAACGCCTGCTGTTGCGAGAACTCTCGCCCCAAGCCTTGCTGTTGGCCGATACGGCCCACCGCACTGTGGTGCGGGCGCTAGACCAGGTTGCTCGTGCCACTACTGTGGTGATTTGTACCCCCATCTACAAAGCTGCCTACAGCGGGGTGCTGAAGGTGTTTCTGGACTTGTTGCCGCAAACAGGCTTCAAAGGCAAAACCGTGTTACCGCTTGCCACGGGCGGCAGTGCTCACCACATGCTGGCGTTGGACTATGCCTTGCGCCCGGTGCTCCAGTCCCTCGCGCCACGGTTGGTCTTGCCCGGTATTTACGTCACGGATGTGCATATCAATCTTTTGCCTGAAGGCGCTCACACGCTGAGCCCGGACATTGGCGAGCGCATTGACGATGCTGTTGACGCCCTGTTCGCTGAGGGCCTGCGAGCGTCTAAACCACCGGGGCTCTCGTTGGTCAGCCCGTTGGAGTCGGTGCCTACGGTGCCGTGCAGCGTTTAGCGCCGATCCTTCTACACCCTTTTAACGCTTTCAGTTTTCCCGATTTTTTTTCCGCCTCGCAGGAGGCAGGGATCACTGTTGCCTGAATCCAGATGGCTCAAGCTGTTTCAAAATTTTTTACCCAAGCTCTCACACGATGAACATCTCTCTCACCCCGCACCGCCGTGACTTTCTAACCGCCGCTATGGCAACCACAGCAGCCATGACCGCTGCTTTTCCTTTGAGTCAGGCCCTAGCCCAGGCCCCTGCCAACCGTACGCTGCGCATCGGTTATCAAAAAGGTCTGCTGACCTTGCTGAAAGACCGTGGCACGCTGGAAAAGAGCCTGGCACCCTTGGGCGTGAATGTCACCTGGACGGAATTCAACGCAGGGCCGGTGCAGCTCGAAGCACTGAACGTGGGTTCCATCGATTTTGGTGATGTGGGTGAGGCCCCCCCTGTCTTTGCCCAAGCCGCAGGCGCGCCGTTGGTTTACGCCGCCGTTACCGTGCCACGTCCAACCAATGAGGGGCTGATCGTGCCCAAAGGTTCGCTTGTTCAAAAAGTGACGGACCTCAAGGGCAAAAAAATCGCGCTCAACAAAGGCTCAAACGTGCAGTATTTCCTGGCCAAGTTGCTGGACAAACACGGCTTGGCTTACAGCGACGTGACGCCCGTATTTCTGGCACCTGCCGATGCCCGCGCCGCCTTTGTGCAAGGCTCGATAGACGCTTGGGTTATCTGGGATCCCTTCTTGGCCGCTGCACAAAAATCACTGGATGCCCGTTTGATTGCAGACGCCACCGGTGTGGTCAATAACCGAGGCTATTACTTCACCTCACGCAGTTTTTCCGACAAAAACGCTGATGTTTTGCGCGTTGCGGTGGAAGAGGTCAGGGGTATTGACAAATGGGTTGCCAGCCACCGTGCTGAAGCTGCCAGAGAGCTGGCTGCCATTCTGGGGCTGGAGCGCAGTGTGGTGGAACTTTATGTCAACCGCTCCTCTTACGGCATTTTGCCCATCACCAAAGCGATTTTGCTCGAGCAGCAAGAGATCGCCGACACCTTTTTTGCGCTGAAACTGCTGCCCAAAAAGATCAACATCCTGGATGCTGCCCTGGCAGGTCTGGCCTAAGCACGGTTGCTGCACCGCCGCTGCGCCCTCCATCCCTATTCCCCAGCGCCACGTCTTTGATTTCTGGAGTTCTCATGCAAGTTTTTTGGTTTATTCCCACCCATGGCGACAGCCGCTACCTCGGCACGGCTGAAGGTGCCCGAGCAGTCAGCCTTGACTACCTCAAGCAGATAGCCCAAGCCGCTGACAACTTGGGTTATGAAGGGGTGCTGTTACCGACGGGGCGTTCCTGCGAAGACCCGTGGGTGGTAGCGGCTAGCCTGCTGCCAGTGACGACTCGGCTGAAGTTTTTAGTGGCTGTGCGGCCTGGCCTGCACCAGCCTGCGCTAGCGGCGCGCATGGCGGCTACCTTCGATCGGCTGTCTGGCGGGCGGTTGCTGATTAACTTGGTGACAGGTGGTGACCAGGCTGAGCTGGAGGGCGACGGCGTGTTCCAGGACCATGCCACGCGCTATGAGCAGTCGGCAGAGTTCATCCGCATTTGGCGCAGCATTCTGACCCACAGCCATACCGGCGAGTCGCTTGATTTTGAAGGCAAGCACCTGCGTGTGAAGGGTTCCAGACTGCTTTACCCACCGCTGCAAAAACCGCATCCCCCGGTCTACTTTGGCGGCTCTTCGGCAGCTGCACACGCCTTGGCGGCGGAACAGGTGGACACCTATTTGACCTGGGGTGAACCGCCTGCAGAGGTGGCCAAAAAAGTGGCTGATGTGCGTGAACGCGCTGCCCAACATAACCGCACCGTGAAATTCGGGATTCGCCTGCACGTGATCGTGCGTGAAACGGACGATGAAGCTTGGCGTGCCGCCGAAAGCCTGATCAGCCGCTTGGATGACGATACTGTGGCCCGTGCCCAAGCCGCGCTGGCCCGCATGGATTCTGAAGGTCAGCGCCGAATGGCCGCACTGCATGCGGGTGGCCGCAAACGCAGCCGCGCTGAGCTGGAAATCAGCCCTAATTTGTGGGCTGGTGTGGGGCTGGTGCGCGGCGGCGCTGGCACAGCGCTGGTGGGGGACGCCAAAACCGTGGCTGCACGGCTACAGGAATACGCCGATCTGGGGCTGGACACTTTTGTACTCTCCGGCTATCCGCACTTGGAAGAAGCCTACCGTTTTGCCGAGCTGGTCTTTCCGCTTTTGCCACGTGCATTGCGCGACAAACTGGGCAGCCCACTCAGCACCCCCGGCATCCAGCAGCATTACAGTGGCCCGTTCGGTGAAGTGGTGGCCAATGACTACCTGCCGCGAACGCCTGTCTCTGCTGCGCGTCAGTCCCAGGCAGTGAGTGTTGCAGAAGAGAGTACGGTATGAGCAGCGCAACTTTGGCCGCACTCGCCACCCCGGAGTTGCCGGTGACACCGTTTCCGCAGGGCTTCACCGAGGGCCATGACGCGCCGACGGTGCAGGTGCTACCGCCTTATGCCGTAGCCGTGTCTGCCAGCGCATTGACCCCGTTGAAAGCGGTTGGAGCGTTGCGAGCCTTTGCGGCCAGCGTAGCCCAGGGCTTGCTGCCCTGGTTGCTGCCAACGGCACTGGTGGTCATGTGGCAAATCGCATCGGCCAGCGGCTGGTTGTCACCCCGGGTGTTGCCCGCGCCGTTGGACGTGGCCAAGGCCGCGTGGGCCTTGGCTGAATCGGGCGAATTGGGCAAGCATGTGCAAATCAGTGCCTGGCGTGCCTTGTCGGGTTTGGCGGTGGGTGGTGGTCTTGGGCTGCTGCTGGGCTTGCTGACCGGCTCGGTGAAGCTCTTTGAAACGTTGCTTGATTCCAGTGTGCAGATGGTGCGCAACATCCCTGCGCTGTCACTGATTCCGCTGGTAATTTTGTGGTTTGGCATTGAAGAAGGCGCCAAGCTGTTTTTGATTGCTGTATCGGTATTTTTCCCGATTTACCTCAACACCTTCCATGGCATCCGCAATGTAGACCCCGCTTTGATCGAGATGGGGCGCAGCTACGGACTGACACGCTGGCAGCTGTACCGTGAAATCATTTTGCCCGGCGCGCTCTCTAGCATTCTGGTCGGCCTGCGCTTCTCGTTGGGGTTGATGTGGGTGATTTTGATCGTCGCCGAAACTATCTCTGCCCAAGCCGGCATTGGTTACCTGACCATGAATGCCCGTGAGTTTTTGCAGACCGATATCGTGCTTGTCGGTATCTTGCTCTACGCCTTGCTGGGCAAGCTGGCTGACCTGTTTGCGCGGGGCCTGGAGCGTTACTTTTTACGCTGGCATCCCGGCTACCAAGCCAAGACGGCTTGAGGAAGGACATCACCATGACTGACTTTATCCCCTCTTCCGAATCCCACGGTGTGCGTTTGCAGCTGCATGACCTGAGCAAGCGCTACGGCGAGCGCGAGGTGCTTAAAAACACCCAGCTCACCATCGAACCTGGGCAGTTCGTTGCCATCGTGGGGCGCAGCGGCTGCGGCAAAAGCACCTTGCTGCGGCTGGTGGCCGGGCTGGAATCGGCCAGCGGTGGCGGCTTGCAGCTTGACGGCGCAAGCATCACCGGCCTGAGCCACCAGACCCGCATCATGTTCCAGGATGCCCGGCTGCTGCCTTGGCGGCGGGTGATCGACAACGTGATGCTGGGTTTGCCTGCATCGCGCCGCGTACAAGGTGAGCAGGTGCTGGCCCAAGTCGGTTTGGCCGACCGGGTGAATGACTGGCCTACCCAGCTTTCAGGCGGCCAACGCCAGCGTGTTGCCCTGGCGCGGGCCTTGGTACATAACCCCAGTCTGTTGCTGCTGGATGAGCCACTGGGCGCGCTGGATGCCCTGACGCGCATTGAGATGCACCGGTTGATTGAGACCCTGTGGGAAAAGAAACGCTTCACTGCCTTGCTCGTCACGCACGACGTGCAAGAAGCCGTGGCGCTGGCAGACCGCGTGATCCTGATTGAAGACGGTCGTATTGCACTGGATGAAAACATCGCCTTGGCCCGTCCTCGCTGGCATGGCGACGCTGAGTTCGCCCGCATTGAAAAACGCATTTTGCATAGATTGCTACAAAAACAAGAGCTACCAAAGACCACCAGGCAAGCACAGGGGCCTGGTTTGCCTGGAATTCCAGCTTTGGGCCTGCGCTGGGCTGTTTGAATTCCATTTGCTAAACGCTTTAACCCTCAGCATTTCACAGGAGCACCCTATGTCTATCCAAGCCATCAATGTACGTAACCAGTTTCGCGGAAAAATCAAAGAAATCATTCGAGGCGATGTCGTGTCAGAGGTCGATGTCGAAACGCCTTGGGGCATCGTCACTTCCGTCATCACCACCCGTTCCGTGAACGACTTGGCGCTGGTGGTCGGCAGTGAGGTGGTGGCGCTCGTCAAATCCACTGAAGTGTCGATTGCCAAGCTCTGAAGGTTGGGGTGAGCGATGATTGTTTTACAAGGTATTCACCAAACTTATGCCAGTGCTGCGGGGCCTGTGTTGGCCCTGCAAGGCATTGATTTGCACATTGGCAAGGGGGAAGTGTTTGGTGTGATTGGGCGCAGCGGGGCTGGCAAAAGCTCGCTGGTGCGCACCATCAATTTGCTGAGCCGTCCCACCCAGGGCACTGTGCAGGTGGCAGGGCGCGAGCTGACGACGCTGAACGCTGAGCAGTTGCGTCTGGCGCGGCAAGATATTGGCATGGTGTTCCAGCATTTCAACTTGCTGTCCTCACGTACCGTCTACGCCAATGTGGCGCTGCCGCTGGAGCTCGCCGGCGTGCGTGCGGCCGAGGTTCGTCAACGGGTTGATCCGCTGTTGGATCTGGTCGGTTTGTCGGCCTTGCGTGACCGCTATCCTGCCCAAATCAGTGGCGGACAAAAGCAACGTGTGGGCATTGCCCGTGCGCTGGCCAGCCGTCCTAAAGTGCTGCTGTCAGACGAAGCCACTTCCGCGTTAGACCCCGAAACCACACGCTCGATTTTGGCGCTGTTTCAGCAAATCCAGCGTGAGTTTGATCTCACCATTGTGCTGATTACCCATCAAATGCAGGTCATCAAACAGGTGGCCGAGCGCGTCGCCGTGATTGACGCGGGCCGTATCGTGGAACAAGGCGCGGTGATGGACGTGTTCACCCGGCCCCAGCATGCCACCACGCGCAGCTTGGTGGAGGACATCGTGCCCCAAGCCTTGCCGGAGTCAGTACTGGCGCGTATTCGGATGCTGATGGCCGAGTCTGTGGCGGGTGACAGTCGTTTGTTGCGCTTGGCCTTTGCGGGCACAGCGCCTGATCAACCGATTTTGTCGCAGGTGATTCGGCAGTTCGGCTTGGACTTGAACCTGCTGCACGGCCAGATTGATGAAATCCAAGGCCGGCCGTTTGGCAGTCTGTCGGTGTTGCTTCGTGGCGCGCAAGTGCAACTCGGCGCCGCTGTGGCTCACCTGCGCGGCTCGGGCGTGCTAGTGGAAGATATGAATACCTTGCGCGTTGCGCCGGAGGTGGCCCATGTTCAGTGATTTTTCAGTTGCCTTGCTCGACTTGTTTGCCCAGTCTTTGTGGGAAACCGTGCTGATGGTCGGTATTGCTGGGGCGCTGGGTGGCTTGATGGGTATCCCGCTGGGTGTTTTCTTGCGGCTGACAGACCGCAACGGTGTACTGCACCAACCCTTTTTAAACAAAGTGGTCGGCGTGATCGTCAATGCCGTGCGCTCCACGCCATTCATCATTTTGCTGGTGGCGGTGATCCCGTTCACGCGGCTGTTGACCGGTTCGTCGATTGGCACGGCTGCTGCGGTGGTGCCGCTGACTTTGGCCGCTGCGCCGTTCGTTGCACGCCTGGTGGAAACCGCGTTGCGCGAAGTGGACAGCGGCTTGATTGAAGCCGCACAGGCGATGGGTGCGAACACGCTGCAAATCGTCTTCAAGGTGCTGTTACCTGAGGCGCTACCGGGTATTGTGGCGAGTCTGACGCTGACTTTCGTCAGTCTGACGGGCTATTCCGCCATGGCCGGTGCCATAGGAGGAGGTGGCCTTGGCGATTTGGGCATCCGCTACGGTTACCAGCGCTTCCTGCCAGAAGTGATGCTGGCCGTGGTGCTGGTGCTGATTGTGTTTGTCCAAGGTCTTCAAAGCCTGGGCGACTGGCTGGTGCGGCGCATCAGCCATAAGTAAAGCGGCACACCTTCTGTGCTGCATGGTGTGTCTCACAAGGAAATTTTAAGAACTCCGCAAGGAATTGACCTATGAACAAAAGAACGCTGCTCCTCTCTACGCTCCATGTCGCCCTGTCGGTGCTGCTTACCCATTCCGCGCTGGCGCAGGACAAACCGGTCAAAATTGGCGTCACAGCTGGCCCTCATGCCCAAATTTTGGAGCAGGTGAAGAAGATTGCTGAAAAAGACGGACTGAAGCTGAAAATAGTGGAGTTCACCGATTACATCCAGCCCAATGATGCGCTGGCTTCGGGTGATCTGGACGCTAACAGCTACCAGCACAAACCGTTTTTAGACCAGCAAATCAAAGACCGGGGCTACAAGCTGGTGAGCGTGGGCTACACCGTTAACTTCCCGATTGGGATTTACTCCAAAAAGATCAAAAATCTGTCTGAGTTGAAAGAAGGTGCCAAGTTCGGCATTCCCAATGACCCGACGAATGGTGGCCGCGTGCTGCTTTTGCTGCAAGACAAAGGGCTGATCAAACTCCGACCTGAAGCCGGCCTCAAAGCCACACCGCTGGATGTGATTGAGAACCCTAAAAAACTCAAGTTTGTGGAGCTAGAGGCTGCGCAATTGCCGCGTTCGCTGGACGATGTGGATGCCTCGGCCATCAACACCAACTATGCATTGTCGGCCGGGCTAAACCCCGGAAAAGACGCCATTGCCCAAGAAAATGCCAAGAGCCCGTATGTGAACCTGCTGGCTGTGCGCGAGCAAGACAAGGACAAACCTTGGGTTGCTAAATTGGTCAAAGCCTACCAGTCCGAAGAGATACGCAAGTATGTACAGGCCGAATTCAAAGGCGCTGTGATCACGGGGTTCTAGACACTGGCCTGACATCCGGTGAAAGCTGCCAGAAAATCCACGCTGAAGCCACCGTCATCAGTCCCATGGTGACAAAGGTGGCGTGAAAAGCTTGCAAAGTTTTCTGTGCACCAGCCGTCGCAAAGTAGCCGTTGTAGCCCGCCAGCACGGCGCCTGCTGCGGCCACGCCCAGACTCATCGCCAGCATTTGCACCATCGACAGCAAGCTGTTGCCGCTGCTGGCCAGGGGGCCATCCATGTCTTTCAGGGTGACCGTGTTCATGGCGGTGAACTGCATTGAGTTCACCGCACCAAAAATCGCCAGCTGTACCAGGCGCAGCCACAGTGGCTGATGGGGCGTCGAGAGTGCAAAACTGGCCATGCAGAGACCCACGAAGGCTGTGTTGATGACCAGCACTTTGCGGTAGCCCATCCAGGTGATGAGCCGGGTTGTCAGCGTTTTGGTGACCATGCCCGCCAGTGCCACAGGCAGCATCATCATGCCGGCCTGGGAGGGCGTATACCCCATGCTGACTTGCAACAACAACGGAATCAAAAACGGCATACAACTGCTGCCGATGCGCGCAAACAGGTTGCCCAGCAGCCCAATCGTCAGCGAGTGGATGCTGAACAACTTTGGCGAAAACAGCGGCTCAGGTACCTTGACGGCATGCAGCCAGTAAGCAACCAAGCTGGCCAGACCAAACACCAGCAGCACCATGACCGTGGCTTGACCCAGCCCCAGTTCTGAGAGGCCGTCCAGCGACAGCGACAGCGCCACCATGCCAAACGCCAGCAGCAGGTAGCCGCCGATATCAAACCGCCTGACCACTCCCCGCTCACCCTCCGGCATCAACATTAGCGTGGCGATGCCACCCAGCAAGCCGACGGGTAAATTGATGAGGAAAATCCAGTGCCAAGTGGTGTATTCCACCAGCCAGCCACCCAGCGTGGGGCCAATCAGAGGGCCAATCAAACCGGGCAGGGCAACAAAGCTCATGGCTTTCAAAAACTGTTCACGCGGAAACGCGCGCAATACCGCCAGCCGTCCCACCGGCAGCAGCAAAGCCCCTCCCACGCCCTGCACGATGCGCGAGAGCACCAGCAGCGTGACGTTGTGCGATGCCGCACACAGCAGCGAACCCAGCGTGAACACCGCAATTGCCGTGACAAACAAGCGCCGTGTACCAAAGCGGTCGGCCATCCAGCCCGAAGCGGGTATCAGCATCGCCATCGTCAGTGAATACGCCACCACCACAGACTGCATGTGCAGCGGGCTTTCCCCCAGGCTGGCCGCCATGGCTGGCAGTGCGGTATTGACGATGGTGGCGTCCAGCGTCTGCATGAAAAAACCAATGGCGACGAGCCACAGCAGGCGTTGATTGGCCGCAGCGTTGGCGGGAATAGGGGTATCGGGCATGGGCGCTGCGCCTTCAAGGTGAATTTAAAAGGGGATTCGGGGGTACTTCAAAGGGGATTTTGACAGTACCCGCGAGCTTTACTCCCCCGCCAAAGCCTGTTGCACTACCCCCTTTGTCAGGCTAGGGGCAAAAGCGGCGATGAAGGCGTAGACATAGCCGCGCAAAAAACTGCCTTGTCGCACAGCCACTTTGGTGGTGTTGATACCGAACAACGCGCCTGCGTCGATAGCGCGCAGTGAGCGGTCGTTTTCTGCATCAAACGCAATCGATGCGACGATGCCGACGCCCATGCCCAATTGCACATAGGTTTTGATCACGTCTGCGTCCATCGCGATCAAGGCGATGTCAGGGCTCAGGTCTTCCTGGGCGAAGGCCTCGTCGATGCGGGTACGACCGGTGAAGCCGGTGTCGTAAGTGATCAGCGGGTAGTCAGCCAAACGCGCCAGCGTCAGCGGCCCTTCCAGCAGTGCGTGGCCTGGCGGGACGATGACCGAGTGCGTCCAGCGGTAGCAGGGCAGGGCGACCAGATCCTCGTACTGGCTGAGCGCTTCGGTGGCAATGGCCACGTCAGCCTCACCTGACAGCAGCATCTCCGCCACTTGGCTGGGCGAGCCTTGGTGCAGATGCAACCGCACGTCAGGAAAGTGGCTGCGGAACTCTTGAACCGCTGCGGGCAGGGCATAGCGCGCTTGCGAATGGGTGGCCGCAATGGACAGCAGGCCGGTTTGCTCCGAGCTGAACTCATGTCCGGCCCGCTTGAGGTTGTGCGTTTCGAGCAGGATGCGCTCAATGATGGGCAGTACGCCGCTCCCTGGCTCGGTCAGGCCGGTCAAGCGCTTGCCTGCGCGCACAAAAATTTCAATGCCCAGCTCATCTTCCAGTTCACGTATCTGGCGGCTCACGCCTGGCTGGGAGGTATGGAGAACTTTGGCAACCTCGGTCAGGTTGAAGCCGCTGCGTGCGGTTTCCCGTACATAGCGCAGTTGCTGAAAGTTCATGGTGGTGGGAACGTTGTGAGGGACGTTGCAAGTGAAACAAGGGCGCGATTATTCCGTAGCGAGGCGCTTTGTCCAAGGATTGAATAGTTGGTTCGATATACCGGTATTTGTCTGAATTGAGGGCTTGGCGTTTTGGCTGTGGGTAGATGAATTTCTTCTTTAGAACTGTCTTTTAGGTCGTTTGCACTGGCGGTTTATCGCCCTAAAGTCCGCCCCAGACCCTGTTCAGGCCACTTTCACACTATTTCCACAGTATTTCCAAAACATAACCAGGAGCCCCCATGACAAGCGCTGTCGCTGACCACCTTAGCCTTCCCTCTGAACTTGAAGCTGCCCGCGTGCTGGCGCTTGCCACAGGGCTGTCCTATGCCGGTGGTGTGGCCCCAGCCGTGGCATGGCATTTGTTTGAAACCGGTGTTGTCCACTTGGTGGATGTGCGCACCACGGAAGAACGTAAATTTGTCGGCCATGTGCCCGGTACGTCCCATGTTGCTTGGGCCACGGGCACCAGCCTGACGCGCAACCCACGCTTTGCCCGCGAGCTCGAAGCCAAGGTCGGGGGCAAGGACGCGGTGGTGCTATTGCTGTGCCGCAGCGGTAAGCGTTCCGTGCTGGCTGCCGAAGTGGCCGCCAAAGCAGGCATGACCCGCGTCTTCAATGTCCTGGAAGGGTTTGAAGGCGAAATCGACGCGCAGCAGCACCGTGGTGGTGGTGATGGTTGGCGCTTTCACAACCTGCCTTGGGTGCAAGACTGATGGGGCACCCTGTTTTTGACACAGCCAGCGTGGTGGCGGCCTTGCACGGTGTGCGCCGCGAGTGGCGAGAAGCCCAGCAGCGCTCTAGCGAACCGGGTGGGCGCGAATTTCCCTCGCGGGATGCACTGACCGAGGTGGTGAAGTCCCTCAAAGGCGTGCTGTTCCCTATGCGTTTGGGGCCAGTGGATTTACGCCAGGAAAGTGAAGATTTTTACATTGGTTACACGCTGGACGCCGCCTTGCACGCTTTGGCAGCCCAAATACGGCTGGAGTTGCGCTTGTACGACAGCAGCAAGCCTGCCGAGCGCTTGCAAGCCCAGGCCCAAAGCCTGACCACTGAATTTGCCCAGACCTTGCCAGCCATTCGCCGCCTGCTTGACAGCGATGTACTGGCCGCTTTCCACGGCGACCCGGCTGCCCGCAGCGTGGACGAGGTGCTGCTGTGCTATCCCGGCATCCTGGCGATGATTTACCACCGGCTGGCCCACCAGCTCTACAGCCAGGGGCTGCCGCTGCTGGCGCGTATTTGGGCCGAAATGGCCCACAGCCAGACGGGTATCGACATCCATCCTGGTGCCCGCATCGGTTCAGGCTGCTTCATCGACCATGGCACAGGCGTGGTGATTGGTGAGACCGCGCTTATTGGTGAGCGCGTACGGCTTTACCAAAACGTCACCCTGGGAGCCAAACGTTTCACCACCGACGCTCAAGGCCATCTGGAAAAAGGTCAACCACGTCACCCTATTTTGGAAGACGACGTTGTGGTTTACGCCGGTGCCACAGTGCTGGGTCGCGTCACCCTGGGGCAGGGGTGCACGGTAGGCGGCAATGTGTGGCTGACGCAAGACGTACCACCCGGTGCGCATGTGACGCAGGCCAATGCTCGGCAAGAACGTGCAGCACCCGCCTCAGTGGCTCAGCCCTTGGCATTCAACCTGTGAATTTTTAACCCTCAACGTCAACCTTAACTTTTAGCTTTTGATTTTTTAACCAACGTCATTTTTGACATTTTTCAACCGGAAACTCTGCATGACCACCACGACAAGCATCACCACCCTCGGCGACAGCGCCGCACGCCAGTTAGCCAACGCGACCAAGACCGCGCCCCAGCTGGAAACCATCTCGCCCCGTTGGCTCACGCATTTGCTGCAGTGGATGCCTGTGGAAGCGGGTATCTACCGCCTGAACAAGGTGAAGAACCCCGAGTCCATCAAGGTCACCTGCACCGCCCGCCAGACCGAGAACCAGCTGCCCCGCACCTTTGTGGACTATGAAGAGCAGCCACGCGAATACTTCCTGAACGCCGTCAGCACCATCCTCGACGTACATACCCGCATCTCCGACCTCTACAGCAGCCCGCACGACCAGATCAAAGAGCAACTGCGCCTGACCATCGAGACCATCAAGGAAAACCAGGAAAGCGAGCTGATCAACAACCCCGACTACGGCCTGCTGTCGCAAGTGACCGATGCCCAGCGCATCTTCCCGCTGACCGGCGCACCTACGCCCGATGACCTGGACGAGCTGCTGACCAAGGTCTGGAAAGAACCCGCCTTCTTCCTGGCGCACCCGCTGGCCATCGCCGCCTTTGGCCGCGAAGCCACCCGCCGCGGCACGCCGCCCCCCACCGTGAGCCTGTTTGGCTCGCAGTTCATCACCTGGCGCGGTGTGCCGCTGATCCCTTCGGACAAAGTGCCGGTGGCCGACGGCAAGAGCAAGATCTTGCTGCTGCGCGTGGGCGACAAGCGCCAGGGCGTGGTCGGTCTGTTCCAGCCTGGCCTGCCCGGCGAGCAAGCGCCCGGCCTGTCGGTGCGCTTCATGGCCATCAACGACCAGGCGATTGCTTCGTACCTGATCTCTCTGTACTGCTCGCTGGCGGTGCTGACCACCGACGCGCTGGCCGTGCTGGACGACGTGGAAATCGGCAAGTACCACGACTACACCGACACCTACAAGTAAGCCATGGCGAACTTTCCACAACCCCTTCCACCGCCCCATTTGCCAGCGGGCTTGCCCGACCCGGCGGCGTTGGCGGCCATGGCCAGCGCGCTGTTCCAGGCCCTGCCTGGGTCGGCAGCGCCAGGGGCCCAGTTCCCGGCCAACATCGCGCCACCGGGCTCGCCGCTGTCCAGCCCCGCGGGCTTCGGCCCCAGCGTACCCGGCACGCTGATTCCGCAGGGGCAAATCCCCGGCACGAATCTGCTGCCGTCGTCGCCCAGCCAGGTGCTGAACCTGGGCAACCGCGCACCCGCGGTGCTGCCCGAGGCCCAGGCGGGCAATGGCGTGCCCGACAAGGCGCTCAGCGCCGTGACCGGCTACGACCCGCGCGTGGGTGGCGTGCTGCAAGGCGTGCCGCAAGCCGCTGGCTCTGGTTCGCCGTTTTACTTTGTGGCGGAAAAGCTGGGGCCACCGCAAGGTATTCAAGGTAAGCCCGGGCCTTCCAGCCTGGATGCCCTGAGCAGCCAGCCGTTCCAGCCGCCCGCCGTGCCCACCGCCAGCGCCCCCAAGGCACCGCCCACACCGCAAACCACGCCCGCGTTCTACTTTGTGGATGCGGTCACCCTACCCAATGGCTATGTGACCCCGGCCACGCCCGGTGCGCGCCCGTCCGCCGATGCGGTACCCGCCTACCAGGGCGGTGCCCATCCGGCGTTCGACGTGCATGCCGTGCGCCGCGACTTCCCCATCCTGCAGGAGCGGGTCAAAGGCAAGCAGCTGGTGTGGTTTGACAACGCCGCCACCACGCACAAGCCACAGTCGGTGATCGACCGCATCGCCTATTTCTACGAGCACGAAAACTCCAACATCCACCGCGCCGCCCATGACCTGGCAGCCCGCGCTACCGACGCCTACGAAGGCGCACGGGAGCGGGTAAAGAAGTTCATCAACGCGCCGGACGTGAACGAGGTGATCTTTGTGCGCGGCGCCACCGAGGCCATCAACCTGGTGGCCAAAAGCTGGGGCGGCCAGCACGTGGGCGAGGGCGACGAGATCATCGTCTCCCACCTGGAACACCACGCCAACATCGTGCCCTGGCAGCAGCTCGCTGCCGCCAAGGGTGCCAAGCTGCGCGTGATCCCGGTGGACGACAGCGGCCAGGTGCTGCTGGACGAGTACCGCAAGCTGCTCAACGACCGCACCAAGATCGTCGCCGTGACGCAGGTCTCCAACGCCCTGGGCACGGTGGTGCCGGTGAAAGAGATCGTCGCCCTGGCCCACCGTACGGGTGCCAAGGCGCTGGTGGACGGCGCGCAATCCATCTCGCACATGCGGGTGGACGTGCAGGACATCGGGGCCGACTTCTTCGTCTTCTCTGGCCACAAGGTCTTTGGTCCCACCGGCATCGGCGTGGTCTGGGGCAAGCGCGAGGTGCTGGAAGACATGCCTCCGTGGCAGGGCGGCGGCAACATGATTGCCGACGTGACCTTCGAGAAAACCGTGTTCCAGCCCATCCCGAACAAGTTCGAGGCGGGTACCGGCAACATCGCTGATGCGGTAGGCCTGGGTGCGGCCATCGACTACGTGAACAAGGTGGGCATCGAAAACATCGCCCGCTATGAGCATGAGCTGGTGGTCTATGGCATGAAAGCCCTGGGGGCCATCCCCGGCGTGCGCCTGATCGGCACGGCGGCAGACAAGGCCAGCGTCATGTCCTTCGTGCTTGCAGGCTACAGCACCGAAGAAGTCGGCAAGGCGCTGAACGAGGAGGGCATTGCCGTGCGCACCGGCCACCATTGCGCCCAACCCATCCTGCGCCGCATGGGCGTGGAAACCACCGTGCGCCCCTCGCTTGCGTTCTACAACACCTTCGCCGAGATCGACCTGATGGTGGCGGTGGTGAAGCGACTGGCTTCTGCACGGCGAGCTGGGTAGTAACTTTGGTGTCTAAGCAAATACGCATAAGCAAGCGCAAATTGGTTCGTTGGCGAATGCCAAGGCCTTGCCCACAATGCGTTTATGCAGAACATCAGAACCCTCATCGTTCCTGGCTGGCGGGACTCCGGGCCGGGGCATTGGCAAAGTGCGTGGACCCAGCGCTACGCCAATGTCGAGCGCGTCGAGCAAGACGACTGGATCACACCCGCACGCGCTGCGTGGGTTCAGTCTATTGCCAAGGCGGTGCTCGCCAAGCCCGAACCCGTGGTGATCGTGGCGCACAGCTTGGGTTGTATTGCCACCATGCACCTTCCGGCTGAAGCGGTGGCACGCATTCATGGCGCATTGCTGGTGGCCCCGGCTGACCCTGAACGCCGTGCCGTGTTGGCTGACTTTGCTCCGGTTCCTCATGAGCGCTCGCCGTACCGCAGTGTGCTGGTCGCCAGCAGCAACGATCCTTATTGCCCGGTGCGCTTGGCGGGGGCCTACGCACGAGCCTGGGGCAGCGAGTTGGTGCGGCTACAAAACGCAGGGCATATCAATATCGAATCTGGTCATGGTGAATGGCCGCTCGGTGTAGCGCTGTGGCATTCGCTCATGGGCGCACCGTCCAGTTTACTCGCCGTTGTGAATCAATTTTTGGACGAACCTGAAACTTTATGAGTGCTGTTTTTAGCTTGTCATTGCCGTTTGAGCCAGAGACCCTGTCGCCTCGCGCCAAGTCAGACACCCGAGTTGCCCGACGCGTCATCCCCGGCTTCGGTCTGTCGTTGGGCTACACGATTTTTTACCTCAGCTTGATTGTGCTGATTCCTCTTTCGGCGCTGTTTTTCAAAACTGCCACGCTGAGTTTGGAGCAAATCTGGGACACCGTGACCGCGCCGCGTGTGCTGGCGTCGTACCGGCTGACATTTGGTGCCTCGCTGATCGCGGCTGTGGTTAATCTGTTTTTCGGCTTGGTGATCGCTTGGGTGCTGGTGCGCTATGAATTTACCGGTAAAAAGCTGGTCGATGCGCTGGTGGATTTGCCGTTCGCGCTGCCTACAGCCGTCGCGGGTATCGCGCTGGCCTCGCTCTACGCGCCCAACGGCTGGGTGGGGCGCTGGTTTGAACCGCTGGGCATCAAACTGGCGTTCACACCAGTGGGCGTGGTGCTGGCGCTGATCTTTATCGGTCTGCCTTTCGTGGTGCGCACCGTACAGCCAGTGCTTGAAGAGATGGAAAAGGAACTGGAAGAAGCAGCTACCTGCCTGGGGGCCAGCCGCTGGCAGACCTTTCGCCATGTGATTTTTCCTACCATCCTGCCTGCGTTACTGACGGGGTTCACGCTGGCTTTTGCCCGGGCGATTGGTGAATACGGCTCGGTGATTTTCATCGCCGGCAACATGCCCATGGTGAGCGAAATCACGCCGTTGCTCATCATCACCAAACTGGAACAGTACGACTACGCCGGGGCGACCGCCATCGCGCTCAGCATGCTGCTGATGTCGTTTGTGTTGATTTTGGCGATCAATGGCTTGCAGGCTTGGCAGCGCCAAAGAACGCAATAACCGAGCACCATAACTGTTTAAACATGCCATGAGCACACTTTCCCCCAACCCGAACGTATTTCCCGCATCACGCAGTGCTGTTGGCAACAGCACCTTGCATGAACCTGCCTGGGTACGCCGCACGCTGCTGACGCTGGCCCTGGTCTTCATGGCCTTGTTTTTGCTGCTGCCCCTGGTCACCGTCTTTGTGGAGGCTTTTCGCAAAGGCTTTGGCGTCTACTGGGAAGCGCTGGCCGATGCCGATGCGGTGTCTGCCATCCAGCTGACCTTGATTGCTGCGGCCATTGCCGTTCCTTTGAATTTGGTCTTTGGCGTCGCTGCAGCCTGGGCGATTGCCAAGTTCGAGTTTCGCGGTAAGAACTTCCTCATTACGCTGATTGACCTGCCATTTTCCGTCTCGCCCGTGGTAGCCGGCTTGATTTACGTGCTGGTGTTTGGCTTGCAAGGCTGGTTTGGCAGCACGCTGCAAGGCTGGGATGTGAAGATCATGTTTGCCATTCCTGGCATCGTACTGGCCACCGTGTTTGTGACTTTTCCGTTCATCGCCCGCGAGCTGATTCCACTGATGCAAGCGCAGGGCACTGAGGAGGAGCAGGCTGCGCTGGTACTGGGTGCCAGCGGTTGGCAGACGTTTTGGCATGTCACTTTGCCGAATGTGAAATGGGGCTTGCTGTACGGCGTGATTTTGTGTAACGCCCGGGCCATGGGCGAATTTGGCGCGGTGTCAGTGGTATCGGGCCATATACGGGGCATGACCAACACCATTCCGCTCCACGTAGAAATTTTGTACAACGAATACCAGTTCGCTGCGTCGTTTGCCGTGGCCTCACTGCTGGCCCTGCTCGCGCTGGTGACGTTGGGGCTGAAGCAGTTGGTTTTACACAGAGAGCAGCTAAGAGGACAACACAAAGGACACCATGAGCATTGAAATCCGCAATATCACCAAGAGTTTTGGCAGCTTCCAAGCGCTGAAGGGTATCAACCTGACGGTAGAACCCGGCGAACTCGTCGCTTTGCTGGGACCATCCGGCTGTGGCAAAACCACGCTGCTGCGCACTATCGCAGGGCTGGAATCGGCTGATGCAGGCAGCATTTTGTTTTCAGGTACGGATGCCACTGCCAAATCGGTACGCGAGCGCCAGGTGGGTTTTGTGTTTCAGCATTACGCGCTGTTTCGCCACATGAGCGTGTTCGACAACGTGGCTTTTGGCCTGCGTATGCGCCCCAAAGCCACGCGGCCCAGTGAGGCCATTATTCAAGAAAAGGTGCATTCGTTGTTGAATCTGGTGCAACTCGACTGGCTGGCGGATCGCTTCCCGGCCCAGCTCTCCGGTGGCCAGCGCCAGCGCATTGCCTTGGCCCGTGCCTTGGCGGTAGAGCCGCAAGTGCTGCTGCTCGATGAACCCTTTGGCGCGCTGGATGCCAAGGTGCGCAAAGAGTTGCGCCGCTGGTTGCGCCGCCTGCATGACGACCTGCACGTCACCAGCATTTTTGTGACCCATGACCAAGAAGAAGCGCTGGAAGTTGCTGATCGTGTAGTGTTGATGAACGCTGGGCAAATTGAGCAAATCGGCTCACCGCAAGAGGTGTGGGACAACCCCGCGAGCCCGTTTGTCTACGGCTTTTTAGGCGATGTGAACCTGTTCCATGGCCGTGCGCACGAGGGCTTGGTTCATTTAGGGGGTATCCAGCTTGAAGCGCCCGAACACCTTGATGCCCAGAATGCCAAAGCCTATGCGTATGTGCGTCCGCATGACCTGGATGTACAGCCCTACACCGCTGGAGCCCAAGGTATCGTTGCCCAACTCAGCCGTGCTGTGGTGGTGGGGCCCGTGGCTCGGCTGGAACTGCTGCCTGTGGACCGGCAGATCACAGGCCTTGGTGATGGACAAGCCACCGGCCAATCCAGCGATGACAACCTGATAGAGGCGCACATGTCCGCCCAGCTGTTTCGCGACTTGGGGTTCAAAGAGGGTGAAACGCTGGTGGTGACGCCCCGGCGGAGCCGGGTGTTTGTGCCCTCACTTTAAAGAGACTCAATAGACGCTAGACGCTTTAAACAACCTTGGCAATGCAAGCGCAAACGTAGTCGATGTTCTTGCTGTTCAACGCCGCCACGCACATGCGGCCCGTGTCGGTGCCGTAGACGCCAAATTCGTTGCGCAGGCGCACCATTTGGTCTTTGGTCAGGCCGGAGTAGCTGAACATGCCGATTTGGCTGGTGATGAAGCTCATGTCTTGCTTCACACCCGCAGCCTTCAGGCCGTCCACCAGCTTTTGGCGCATGGCTTTGATGCGCACGCGCATTTCGGCCAATTCTTGTTCCCACTCGGCACGCAGCGCGGGGGTGTTTAGCACCGTGGCAACCACCGTTGCACCGTGAATTTGCGGGTTGCTGTAGTTGGTGCGGATGCAGATTTTGAGCTGGCTGAGCACGCGCTCTGCTTCGTCTTTGCTTTCGCACAGCACGCTCAAGCCACCGACGCGTTCGCCGTACAGGCTGAAGCTCTTGCTGAAGGAGGTGGACACCAGGAAGCTCAGGCCCGAGGCGACGAATTTGCCGATCACTGCGCCGTCTTCCACGATGCCGTGGCCAAAGCCTTGGTAGGCCATGTCCAGGAAAGGCACGAGTTTGGCGGCTTTGACAGCGGCAACAACCTGATCCCACTGGGCGCTGGTGATGTCGTAACCTGTGGGGTTATGGCAGCAGGCGTGCAGCACGACGATGGTGCCTTCTGCCGCGCCTTTGAGCGAGGTCAACATGCCTTCAAAGTCCACACCGCGCTTGGCCGCATCGTAGTAAGCGTAGTTTTTGACCGTGAAACCTGCGTTGGTGAACAGGGCGCGGTGGTTTTCCCAGCTGGGGTCGCTGATCAGGACGGTAGCGTTGGGGTTGAGTTTTTTCAGGAAATCGGCGCCAACTTTCAGTGCGCCGGTGCCACCAATGCCCTGAATGGTGGCCACACGGCCGCTGGTGACAGGCTCGGAATCGGCACCGAAGACCAAACCTTTGACGGCGGTGTCGTACGCCGCTACGCCGTCGATGGGCAAGTAGCCACGGGGCTTGGGGGCATCGGTCATTTGCTTTTCAACGGTTT
Organism: Betaproteobacteria bacterium; assembly: GCA_025356445.1. Classification (GTDB taxonomy): domain Bacteria; phylum Pseudomonadota; class Gammaproteobacteria; order Burkholderiales; family Burkholderiaceae_C; genus Defluviibacillus. Next base: position 51,361 of record JANXSZ010000048.1, read on the forward strand.
GCACGCACTTCAGCAGCGGCAGTTTGCCATTGTCGTCAAAGTACACGCCCACGCCGAGGTTGACTTTGTTGGGGTTGGTATCGGCGTTGAATTGCTCGTTCAGGCCCAAGATGGGGTCGCGAGGGGCCATTTCGACAGCGGTAAACAGAGACATAGAGTTTCCTAGAGGATGGATATGGTGGACGGGTTTCCCGAACCTGCGGTACGCTGTCGGGTTGCGCTAATTTTAAAGGCACGGCCTGTGGCCCATCCGAGGTGATTCATGCACGAAGTTATTGTTGAGATTCCCCATCCGAATAAACGCCAACCCACCAGCGGGGACGAAGCTGCCACGGGCGAGTTCATCAGCTTCCCAGACTCGCCTTTTGAGCTGTTCATGCCTTACCCGCCCGCAGGCGATCAACCTGCGGCTATCGACAAATTGGTAGAAGGTGTGCGCGATGGCGAGGTGTTTCAAACATTGCTGGGTGTGACGGGGTCGGGCAAGACCTTTACCATGGCGAATGTGATTGCCCGGCTTGGACGGCCTGCTATCGTTTTTGCACCCAACAAGACCTTGGCGGCGCAGCTCTACAGCGAGTTTCGGGAGTTTTTTCCGCACAATGCGGTGGAGTATTTCGTCAGCTACTACGACTACTACCAACCTGAAGCCTATGTGCCGCAGCGTGATTTGTTCATTGAGAAGGACTCGGCCATCAACGAGCACATTGAGCAGATGCGTCTTTCCTGCACCAAAAGCATTCTGGAGCGACGGGATGTGCTGATTGTGGCTACAGTGTCGGCTATTTACGGCATTGGCGAGCCTGAGAGCTACCACCAGATGATCATGACGTTGCGGGTGGGTGACAAGCTGGGCCAGCGCGACGTGATTGCCCAGCTGATTCGGATGCAGTACCAGCGCAATGACATGGATTTTTCACGCGGCACCTTCCGCGTGCGTGGGGAGACGATTGACGTGTTTCCGGCAGAGCACAGCGAATTGGCGATCCGTATTGAGCTGTTTGATGACGAGATTGAATCGTTACAGCTGCTAGACCCATTGACAGGTCGCATCAAGCAAAAAATCCCGCGTTTCACGGTCTACCCTAGCAGCCATTACGTGACGCCACGTGACCGGGTGCTGGCCGCTGTGGAGACGATCAAGGTAGAGCTGGTGGACCGGGTGAAAGAGTTTGTCTCGCAAGGCAAGCTGGTGGAAGCTCAGCGTATTGAGCAGCGCACCCGGTTTGATCTGGAAATGCTGAGCGAGGTAGGCCACTGCAAGGGCATTGAGAACTACACCCGGCACCTCTCGGGTGCGCCTGTGGGGGCACCACCCAGTACGCTGACCGACTACATGCCCAAAGACGCCATCATGTTCCTGGACGAAAGCCATGTGCTGATGGGGCAGTTCAGCGGCATGTACAACGGCGACCGCGCGCGCAAGACCACATTGGTGGAGTATGGCTTTCGCTTGCCCTCTGCTTTAGACAATCGACCTTTGAAGTTGGAAGAGTTCGAGCAGCGGATGCGTCAGTTGATCTTCGTTTCTGCGACACCGGCGGTGTACGAGAAGGAGCATTCTGGGCAAATCGTTGAACAGGTGGTACGCCCCACGGGCTTGGTAGACCCTGAGGTGGAAGTACGCCCGGCCACCCACCAAGTGGATGACGTGCTGCAAGAAATCCGTATTCGTGTGAACAAGCAAGAGCGTGTGCTTATCACTACCTTGACCAAGCGCATGGCCGAGCAGTTGACGGATTATCTGAGCGACAACGGTGTGAAGGTGCGCTACCTGCACAGCGATATTGACACGGTGGAGCGGGTCGAAATTTTGCGGGATTTGCGCCTGGGTACGTTCGATGTGCTGGTGGGCATCAATTTGTTGCGCGAGGGCTTGGATATTCCTGAGGTGAGCTTGGTCGCTATTTTGGATGCAGATAAAGAGGGTTTTCTTCGCAGCGAGCGCTCGCTGATACAGACTATAGGTCGAGCGGCGCGCAATCTCAATGGCAGGGCCATTCTGTATGCTGACCGCATCACAGATTCGATGACCAAAGCCATCGGTGAAACCGAGCGCCGCCGAGCCAAACAAGTCGCACACAACCTCGCGATGGGCATCACACCGCGCAGTATTGTGAAGCAGGTGCGTGACCTGATTGATGGTGTCTACAGCGAGAAATCAGGGCAAGAAGCGCTCAAATTAGAGCAACTGCAGATTCAGCGCGCCAAGGTGGAGGACATGAGCGAAAAAGACATCGCCCGTGAAATCAAGCGGCTGGAAAAGCAAATGATTGAACATGCCAAAAATCTGGAGTTTGAGCAAGCCGCACGCGTGCGCGACCAGCTTGCTTTGCTTAAAGAGAGGGCGTTTGGCGCGCCGGGTAAAGACAATGTGCTGCTGTTCAAAGCGGCTTCCTGATGCCAGTGTGTTGTCGGTGTATGGTCAGGGTTCGTACTGTCCTGTTGGCGTTGCATTAACGAGCTTTTTAGACAGGCCAAGTGCGTGAGAAGCCGGGTAAATCCCGGTCTATTTTGTCTAAGACAAACGCTGTTGCGTGGGTTATAGTCACCTGAGTGAAATGCTGGGGTTCTCGGGTATACTTGACTTAATTAGTCAACTAAGCAAAATTGCTGAAGAGTGCTGACTTCTGATGTTGGTTTTTACCCGGTTGATCTGGCAGGTCACCCACCTCTGATGGAGATTGGGGCGAGGTGGAAAGTGCATGCGGTTATGGAGTATCCGCATGTGTTTGATCTAGGGTAAACGAGCTAACAATAAGGAGCTTGCCATGCGTCTTACAACCAAAGGCCGCTTTGCGGTCACTGCGATGATTGATTTGGCATTGCGCCAAAGTACGGGGCCTGTCACTTTGGCTGCTATCAGCCAGCGACAGCAGATTTCCCTGTCCTATCTGGAGCAGTTGTTTGGCAAATTGCGGCGGCATGAGTTGGTGGAATCGACCCGTGGTCCTGGTGGTGGTTACACCTTAGGTCGCAAGATCAGCGATATCACGGTAGCTGACATCATTGTTTCGGTAGATGAGCCTATCGACGCTACCCAGTGTGGTGGCAAAGAGAATTGTTTAGGTGATGCGGGACGTTGCATGACCCATGAGTTGTGGGCATCGCTGAACCAGCGCATGGTCGAGTTTTTGGATTCGGTGACATTGGATCAGTTGGTGCAAGAGCAATTGGCCAAAGGTGTGCAAGTGGAAGACAAGCCTGTCGTTAAACGGGCGATTTCGAGCATGCCGGTGTCCAAGCCAATGCGCATGAATGCACCCAATTCGGTGTTTGCCTTGGGCAATGCGTTTGCAAAGATGAATTAACGCCATGTGCTGAGCGAAAGGCGTCAGTGGCAGAGGGTTTTCCCGCTGTCACCAAGGGGTTAATTTACAGAATGGGATTGCTTTGCAGTCCCATTCTCAATTGAGTCAATTGAGTTTCTACAATCTTGTCTGAACATTTTTTCTTGATATTTTGAGCCAGCAAAGCCAACAGCCAGCCATGGACGCAACACCTCATTTCCCCATTTACATGGACTACAGCGCCACCAACCCCTGCGACCCTCGGGTGGTGGACGCGATGATCCCTTGGCTGCGAGAGCATTTTGGCAACCCCGCATCGCGCAGCCATGCGTGGGGCTGGGAAGCGGAAGCCGCTGTCGAAAAAGCCCGCGAGCAAGTTGCCGCCCTCATAGGTGCCGATGTGCGTGAAATCGTCTGGACCAGTGGCGCTACCGAGTCGAACAACTTGGCCCTCAAAGGTGCAGCGAACTTCTACAAATCCAAGGGTAAGCACATCATCACCGTCAAAACCGAGCACAAGGCGGTTTTGGACACTTGCCGCGAGTTGGAGCGCCAGGGTTTTGAAGTAACTTACCTGGATGTGCAGGCGGATGGTCTTGTGAACCTTGACGCCTTCACCGCCGCCATTCGCCCCGACACCATTCTTGCCAGCGTGATGTTCGTGAACAACGAAATCGGCGTGATTCAGGATGTGGCCGCCCTCGGTGCGATTTGCCGTGCTAAAGGCGTGATTTTTCACAGCGATGCTGCGCAAGCCACAGGCCGTGTAGACATTGACCTGACGACGTTGCCCATCGACTTGATGAGCCTGACCTCACACAAAACCTACGGCCCCAAAGGTATCGGTGCGTTGTACGTTCGCCGTAAGCCCCGTATCCGTCTTGAAGCGCAAATGCACGGTGGCGGTCATGAGCGCGGTATGCGCTCGGGCACACTTCCGACCCACCAAATTGTGGGGATGGGTGAGGCTTACCGCATTGCCAAAGCTGAGATGCACTCTGAAAACAAGCACATCCAAGCCTTGCATGACCGCATGTTGGCCGGTTTGAAGGACATAGAGCAGGTTTTCATCAATGGTCACGAGACGCAGCGCGTCCCGCACAACCTGAACATGAGCTTTAATTATGTTGAGGGCGAATCCCTCATCATGGGCATCAAAGGTTTGGCGGTGTCCAGTGGCTCTGCCTGTACTTCTGCTTCGCTGGAACCCAGCTACGTACTGCGCGCCTTGGGTCGCAGTGACGAACTGGCCCACAGCAGCCTTCGCATGACGATTGGCCGCTGGAGCACCGAAGAAGAGATTGATTTCGCGATTTCCACCATCAAATACAACGTAGCCAAGCTGCGTGACCTGAGCCCTCTTTGGGATATGTACAAAGAAGGCATTGATATCAGCACGATTCAGTGGGCTGCACACTAAGGAACCATCATGGCCTATTCAGAAAAAGTCATCGACCACTACGAAAACCCCCGCAACGTCGGCTCCTTTGAAAAAGGTGACGACTCGGTAGGCACTGGCATGGTGGGCGCGCCCGCTTGTGGTGATGTGATGAAGTTGCAAATCAAGGTCAATCCGCTGACTGGTGTGATTGAAGACGCACGCTTCAAGACCTACGGCTGTGGCTCTGCTATCGCATCCAGTTCGCTGGTCACAGAATGGGTCAAGGGCAAGACTTTGGACGAAGCGGCTGCGCTGAAAAACAGCCAAATCGCCGAAGAGTTAGCCTTGCCACCCGTCAAAATTCATTGTTCCATCCTGGCAGAAGATGCCATCAAGGCTGCTGTGGACGACTATAAAAAGAAGCACAGCGCCGCTGTCCCTGCCTGATATGTCCGTCACCCTGACTGAAGCTGCAGCCCGCCACGTCACCCGCTACCTCACCAAGCGCGGACGGGGCGTGGGCGTGCGTTTGGGCGTCAAGACCACCGGTTGCTCAGGTCTGGCTTACAAGCTGGAATATGTCGATGATTTCGCACCTGAAGACGTGGTGTTTGAAGACCGTGGTATCAAGGTGCTGGTAGACCCCAAAAGTCTTGCTTACATCGAAGGCACCCAGCTTGATTTTGTGCGTGAAGGCTTGAACGAAGGTTTCAAATTCAACAACCCTAACGAGCGGGACCGCTGTGGTTGTGGTGAGTCCTTCCGCGTCTGACCTTTGAGTCTGACCCCCTAAAGACTTTAATTTCTTTGAGAAGCCGCCATCAAGGCGGCTTTTTGCCGATATGAACCTTCAATCCAATGATTTCGAGCTGTTTGGCGTGACTGTGCGTTTTGCCCAAGACCGTGACAAATTGGATGCCCGTTGGAAAGACCTGCAACGCGAAGCCCACCCTGACAAGTTCGCCGCTCAAGGCGCAGCCGCTCAGCGCGTTGCCATGCAGTGGTCGGTGCGCATCAACGAGGCCTACCAACGTCTGAAAGACCCGCTCAAACGAGCCGCTTACCTGTGTGAACTGCACGGCGCACCCGTGAATGCCGAAAGCAACACGGCCATGCCTGGCAGTTTTTTGATGCAGCAAATGGAATGGCGCGAGGCCCTGGACGACGCACCCAGCGGCGCTGCGGGGACTGGCACCCTGCAAAGTTTGCTGCAAGAAGTTGTCGTCGCCCATGCTGCGGCGATCCGTGCTGTTGAATCCCTCATTGACGCCACTCCTGGTACTTCTCCAGATTTCCTCGCCGCCGCACAGCACGTGCGCGCACTGATGTTCATCCAGCGCTTCCAGCGCGATTTAGACGACCGCTTAGACCAGCTGGTCTGACGCTCCAGGACAATAAGCCCATGGCATTGCTGCAAATTTCTGAACCTGGCCAAGCGCCTGACCCACACCAACGGCGCATTGCCATCGGCATCGATCTGGGCACCACCCATTCACTCGTAGCGTCGGTACGCAGCGGTGTCGGTGAATGCCTGCCCGACGAGGCGGGTCGCGTCATCCTGCCCAGCGTGGTGCGCTATCTGCCGGACAACAAACGTGTGATCGGCTTCGACGCCCACGCAGCCCAAGCTATCGACCCTGAGAACACCATCGCCTCGGTCAAACGTTTCATGGGTCGGGGTTTGGCCGACATTGCCCAGCGCGAGAAGTTGCCGTACACCTTCATCGACAAGCCCGGTATGGTTGGCCTGCAAACGGTGCATGGCGAAAAATCCCCGGTGGAGGTCAGTGCCGACATTCTCGCCACCCTGCGTTACCGTGCTGAAGACACCTTCAACGACGATATTTACGGCGCCGTCATCACCGTACCCGCCTACTTTGACGACGCCCAGCGCCAAGCGACGAAAGATGCCGCGCAACTCGCGGGCCTGAATGTGCTGCGCCTCATTAACGAGCCTACGGCTGCTGCCATCGCCTACGGGCTGGACAACGCTTCCGAAGGCATCTACGCCATCTACGACCTGGGTGGCGGCACGTTTGATATCTCCATCCTGCGCTTAACCCAAGGCGTGTTCGAGGTGATTGCTGCTGGTGGCGACTCTGCGCTCGGTGGCGATGACTACGACCGCGCCCTGGGTGATTGGGTGCTGACGCAAACCGGTCGCACGGTGGATACCGCTGCCGATAAAGCCGCCTTGCACATGGCCGCCCGCGTGGCCAAGGAGGCGCTTTCTGCTTCGAATTCGATAGCTTTCCATGCCCATCTGGAAAGCGGCAACCTTCATTTTGATGTTGCAAATGCAGATTTTGAAGCCATCACCGCCTCGCTGACGGCCCGTACCCTCATCGCGGTGCGGAAAGCGCTGCGTGACGCCCAGCTTAGCAAGGACGAAGTGCAGGGCGTGGTCATGGTCGGTGGTTCTACCCGGATGCCACAAATACAGCGTGCCGTGGCCGAATTCTTTGGTCGCGAGCCGCTCACCAACCTCAACCCGGACGAGGTCGTCGCCCTGGGGGCTGCCATCCAGGCGAACCAACTGGCGGGTAATGTGGGCGCCGGGGATTTGTTGCTGCTGGACGTGATTCCCTTGTCCCTCGGGATTGAGACCATGGGTGGTTTAGTGGAGCGCATCGTGCCACGCAACCAAACTATCCCCACCGCTATGGCGCAAGATTTCACTACCTACAAAGACGGCCAAACGGCGTTGGCGCTGCATGTGGTGCAAGGCGAGCGCGACCTTGTGGCCGATTGCCGCAGCTTGGCGCGCTTCGAGCTGCGTGGCATTCCACCGATGGCTGCAGGTGCGGCGCGCATTCGCGTCACCTTCACTGTCGATGCGGATGGCTTGCTCAGCGTGGCGGCGAAAGAGCAGGGCAGTGGCGTTGAAGCCAAGATCGACGTGAAGCCTAGTTACGGTCTCTCGGACGAGCAAATCGCCAAGATGCTGCAAGACAGTTTTGCCACTGCGCAAGAAGACATGTTGGCCCGTGCTCTCGTGGAAGCCCGTGTGGATGCTGACCGTATGCTGATGGCCACCCAGAGTGCGCTGGACGCGGATAGCCAATTGCTGAGTGACGAGCAGCGTGTTGAGATTGACGCTTTGATGGTGCAATTGCGTGCCACCGTCGCCCAAAGCACCGATGCTAAAACAGTAGAACTGGCGACCGAGGCCTTGGCCAAAGGCACGGAAGCGTTCGCGGCTGAACGCATGAACCACGGTATCCAGCAAGCACTGTCTGGCAAAAACGTGGCTTCACTTTAATCCCGCCATCAGTGCCACAATTCACAAAAGTACGCCCCATGCCCATCATTAAAATCCTTCCTCACCCCGAATACTGCCCCCAAGGCGCTGAAATCTCAGCCCCTGCGGGCACCAGCCTTTGCGAAGCCCTGCTGCACAACCACATCAACATCGAACACGCTTGCGACATGAGCGCTGCCTGTACCACCTGCCATGTGGTCGTGCGCGAAGGCTTTGCGTCCTTGGGTGAATTGGACGACGTGGAAGAAGACCTGCTTGACCGTGCCTGGGGTTTGGAGCCAAATTCACGCCTGAGTTGCCAAGCCTTTTTGGCGCAAAACAACGTGACGTTGGAAATCCCCAAGTACTCGATCAACCACGCCAAAGAAAATCACTGACCGCGTTTTCATTGACTTACTGAGCCTGCCTTATGCGCCAAATTGTGCTTGACACTGAAACCACGGGCCTTTCTGCAGAAGGTGGTGACCGCATCATTGAAATCGGTTGTGTAGAGCTGCTTAACCGCAAGCTCACTGGCAACAACCTGCATTTCTACCTCAACCCAGGGCGTGACAGCCATGAAGAGGCTTTGCGCGTTCACGGCATCAGCAACGAGTTTTTACGCGACAAACCCAAGTTTGCTGCCGTAGCCGATGAGTTTCTGGCTTACTTGGGCGGTGCCGAAATCATCATCCACAACGCACCGTTTGACGTGGGCTTTTTGAACAAAGAGCTGCAACTCACCGGTAAACCGGCGCTAAGCCAATTTGTTGCCAGCGTGACCGACACGTTGGTCATGGCCAAAGAGATGTTTCCCGGCAAGCGCAACAGCTTGGATGCCTTGTGCAGCCGCCTGGAGGTGGACAACTCAGGCCGCACTTTGCACGGCGCTTTGCTCGACGCCGAGTTGCTGGCCGATGTGTACATCAACCTCACGCGCGGCCAGGATGCGCTGTTGATGGAGGGTGACGGCGATGATGAAGTGACCGCTGGCATGGTGGTACCCAAAGTCGACCTCAGCCGTTTCACCTTGGCTGTCATCAGCGCCAGCGATCAGGAACAAAAAGCCCATGACGAGGTGCTGACGCAGCTGGACAAATCAAGTAACAAAAAGACGGTGTGGCGCAAGCTGATGGAACCTGTCACCGCCGCTGCGTAGGTACGGTTTCGAAAATATATGGCATAATCTAAGGCTTCCTGAATGAACATCAGGGCGATTAGCTCAGGGGTAGAGCACTGCATTCACACTGCAGGGGTCGCAAGTTCGAAACTTGCATCGCCCACCAATTCTTGGTGTCTTGTTCAAAAAGATTGCATCTTTTCTACGGCGTTTCGCGTTTGGCTTGGTGCCAAGTGTGCATAGCGCTCAGTGACTGTAATGGAGCTGTGCCCTAGCAGCTCCTTCACGACATACAAACTTTCCCCAGTCATAACCAGCCAGCTTGCAAAAGTGTGGCGCAGGTCATGAATGCGGAAATTTTCAATTTTTAGCCGTCTGCACGCCGCCGAGAAGCCTTTTTGCAAGGTTGTCAATCTGGCGGCGTTTTCCATGGCAAACACCCATTCAGCACTCGGAACCCGGCGATTGACCCAGGCGTGCATGGTGCGCAAGGCGTCCAATGCTTGGGCGTTAAGCGGGATGGTTCGCCGCTTTCCTGATTTTGTTTCGATGCCTTCCAGATTGAGAGTTTTTCGAGTCCAGTCGATGGCGGTCCACTTGAGCTTCAGTAGTTCGTTTTTTCGGCATCCTGTTGCTAATGCAAGCCTGATGAAGCTGGGAAGGTGTGGGCGTTTGGCGTAGAGGCTTGCTTCAGCTATCAAGTGGGTTGCTTCGTCGGTGGTGATCCAGCGGATGCGGGGTTCATCTGATTTGATGCCGATTCGCTCTATGGGGTCTATGAGGTCTGGCCTGTCATGCTCCAGGCGGACGAAGTTGATAGCGGCTTGAAATACGCGCAGTTCACGGGCTACGGTTGAAAGCTTTACACAGTCAAGAGTGCGGGCAGCAATGTAGGCACGAATGTGGATTCGCTTCAGGTCTTGAATTTTCTTTCCCGTGAAGTGCGGCCGCAGCCTGTTTACACAATAAACGTCACGCCATTTGCTGCGGTGTGTAGTGTTGGATTGGTAAATTTGTATGGCTTCATCAAAAGTCATCAGGTAGCTACTTTGCTTTTTCTCTGAATATCATTTTGTCGTTTTTGATTTCAATGTCGAACTTCGATAGGTAGTTCTGGCCGAGCAAGCCCTGATCGGCATCAAAGCCGACAAGGCCAACGCCGACGGATACAGAGGAAACGCCCAGCGGGCCAGTTGTCACAGATACGTCTTTTGCCGACCAGCCTTTAAGCTGGCCGTTGGCCGTATTTGAAATTGTGGATTGACTGAACTGTAAGGCGGCTTGACTTGCAAGTTTTTCAGTGACACTAACAGTCGTTGCACCGGTATCGACCAGGAAGTGAATGGGTTTTCCATTGACGGTGCCATCGACGTAATAGTGACCATCGCTCGCCCTTGGTATGACCAAATCACCGGCGGCGGTGATGATGACGGGCTTAGGCTTCATGAAGTGCTTGAAGACACCAAAAACAGTAAAAAACACTGTTGCCCAAACCATGATGATTAGGACAGGGTGGGTAGATTTTTTTGCCTTGACAGCATGGTTGACAGAAAAATTTTTCTTATTTTGTCTGGCTGATGTTGAGCGCCTGAATATGGATTTTTCGACGTAACCAGTTTTCTTATTCCACCATTCGCGGTGGTAATCCCTGTCTTCAAGTCCCACAGTGAATCCCCTGTTTTAGCCTTTGAAGATAACAGATTTGAATGTTGAGACGGTAGATAAATCCCTATTTGTTCAGGGTAATTCTGCTTTACATGGCCGTGGGTTTGTAGTTCTTGGTTTTGTGTGAAGCTGCACCCTCGTTTGTG
>JANXSZ010000067.1 GCA_025356445.1 Betaproteobacteria bacterium
TGAACCGGCTTCCGCTGGCATTCGAGTCGCAGTTGACATCGGCCTGTCGCTGGACTTTGGGCAGTGCCAAACAACGGTTGACCTCAGTGACCCACGCATTCATTTTGTCAAACGTGAGTGCAGGGCTGGTCGACAGCGCGAGTCCTTGGTGCAGGCAAAGCGCTAGTGTCGCGTGCACAGGCTTAGCGCTTAAAACCGCTCATACCCCAGCAAATACCGCCATTCACCCAGCGGTAAACCTGTCAGTTGCACCCGTCCTACGCGGATGCGCTTCATGCCCACCACGCGCAGGCCCACGCTGTCGCACATTTGCGCGATCTGACCAGGGTGACAGCCCTTCACTGCAAAGCGCAGGCCCGTCATGGGTTTGCGGTTGGGGTTGTCCATGAGGTCTTCGCTGTTGTCATAGCTGATGCTGACTTTGGCGGGAATCATCGCGCGGCCATCAACCACCGGGGTGCGGTTCAGGTAGTCCAGCGCTTCGGGCGAGACCTGGCCTTGCACATCGACCATCACTTCGTGCTCCACACGGGCCGCGTCTTCCAGCAGTTTGCGGTGGATGCGGAAATCTTGCGTGTAGACCAACAAACCGCTGGCCCCGGTTTCCAAGGGTGTCACGCAGGCTTGGTTCAGCATGTGCCGGTTGACGGTACGCGTGCCCGAGCGGTCAGCGGCGAATTTATTCGCCAGCGTCAGCAGCTGCATCGCCAGTTTGTCGCCTTCCATCGCGTCAAAACCAGGCGGTTTGTGCAGCAGCAGGGTGACGGGCAAGGCCGGGGCCAAGGTGGCGTTTTTAGCGATCTCTACCTGCTGATCGACCACATGAAACCCAGGGATTTCCACCACCACACCATTCACCGAGACATAGCCGCCCGCGATGTACTGCTCCGCTTCGCTGCGTGAGCACGGCACCATTTCTGCGACGCGCTTGGAGAGGCGGTCGCCGGGTTCTTTGGCGTAGCGGGTGGGAGCGCGGGTTGGTGGACGAGCAGGGCGGCTGTTTGGCTTGTTCGGGGGCGGCGTAGCCGCCGAGGCAGGAAACTCAGGGCGAGGTGCTCTGCGGGGTGGTGCTGGGGGGCGTGCGGACGAGGAGGCGGGGGGGGGCAAGGCAGTCATCAGCCCATGTTAACCGGCACTCCTCAGGTGCTACCCCAGCGCCCGTATCCGCTCCACATGCGCCAGCAGCGAGCGTTTGGCCACAGGCCACAGGCGCGCAGGGGTGTCGTCATAGGCTTGGGCCACCCAATCGTCCAGGCTGCCATCGGGGTTGGCGTGCATCACGCGGTGGATTTTGGCTTCACGCTTGAGGCGGTGGGCTTTGAGTTTGGCGATGGCGTGTTTGGCGCCACCCCCTAAATCTCCCAACACCCAGCCGTGCGCGGGCAAGATGAAGTCGATGTGGTGCGTGTCGCAGGCGGTACTGAGCACGTCCAGCGAATTCAGATAGTCGAACATGTTGCCGTCGGGCGGGTCGATGACGGTGGTGCTGCCGTTGAGCACATGGTCGCCACTGAAGAGCAAGCCGTCTTCTTGTAACACCAGGCACAGGTGGTTTGCGGCATGCCCGGGGGTATGGATCGCTTGCAAGGTGTGGCGGTGCTGGTGGCTCAGATTTAAGGTTAAATCACCTTCATGGGCAATACCAGTGAGCACGAGTAGCTCATTATTTTGTAGCAAACTATCAGGAGTGAATGCGCTGGCAGGGCGTGCTGTGGGGGCAGAGGGCAGGCCCAGAACAGGTGGGCTGGCACGGCCATGTGCCACGCACAGCGCTTGCAAGGGCTTGGCGCCGGGCGAGTGGTCGGGGTGGGAGTGCGTGCATACGATGTAACGAATATCGCCGGGTTGACCGTGGGCGTCGGTCGCGGCTTGCCACAGGCGTTGCAGGTGGGCAGCGTCGTCCGGGCCTGGGTCGATGGCGATGTAGCCGGTGTGTGGGTCACCGACCAGATAGCTGTTGGTGCCCGGGCCTGTCATGGCACCGGGGTTGGCGGCAGTCAGGCGCTGCACGTTGTGCAGCAGGGGGACGGGGCGTTCGGTCTGCCAGTCCAGGGTATGGACAATTTGACCGTCAGGACAGGTTAGCGCCAGCTCGCCGTAGGGCATGTCGCTTTCCATATAGCGGGCTTCCTGGCCGGCGTAATAGCCCGCACGTGGGCAGGATGTCCAAAGGGGGGCTTCTTCTCCGTTGACTGCGGCGCAGGCCTGCAACACCGCATCCACAGTCGTCAAGGTCTGCAAACGCTCAAGCGTGCGGATGGTCGGAAAGATGATGAAAAAATCACCGGCTTTGTGGCGGGCCAGCGCGTCTGCCGGGCGCACCCAGACTGGCTCGAACTGTTCGGACTCATCGGCCACGGGCGTCTGGCCTTCTGGCATGCGGGCGACCAGAAACGGGACGTCAAAGCGGCGAGGCAGGTCGCGGTCAGTGATCCAATGCGCCAGCATAAACACCTCGTCAGCGGCCAGTACCAAGCCGTTTGCCGCGCATTGGGCGACAAAAGGGGCGCTGCGGTCTAAGGTGGCGATGTCTTCGTCTGTGGCGGCTTGGCCATCGGCCCGGCGGGCCAGCAAAATACCAAGTTCTTCAAAGCTCTCACGTATCGCGGCGATGGCCTGGGTCAGTCGCAAGTCGCTCTGGGTAGCGCGGCGGGCGGCGTGCGGATGCGCCACAGCGTCAGCGGCATCAATACCCCCGCCGGGGAACACGTAAGCACCAGGGGCAAAGCTGGCGGTCAGTGAACGTCGCGTCATCAGCACTTCGATGCCGCCTGCCGTGCTGCCAGCGGGCGAGTCACGTAACAGCAGCACGGTGGCGGCAGGCCGAAGGGGGGCGCTTTCGCGGGCGGGGTGAAGGAGTTGGTTGGTGCGTGCCATGCCCGAATTATCAGGCGCACCTCTCAGGAGGCCGCGTACCTTGGGCGACAAGGTGATGCCGTACTTGAGCATACGCTGGCAGTATCCTTTGATACGCTAAGGGATATGCCGCGTGCATTTGACGCATTTTTGCGTTAAATTCTTTGGTTACAACGTAAAGATACGGTTCGGGCACAACCCCCGTTACCCGTCCACACCAGGAGCTGTCATGGCCATGCAAACCCGTTTCTTGACCCCACACCGTATTCTTCGCGCTGGCAGCGCTTTAGGTTCTGCAGGTGGTCTGTGTTTATCGGCCTTGATGCTGGCTGCTCTCAGTGCTTGCGGTGGTGGCGGTGGGACCAGCACCAGCACCAGCGCACCACTGGCTGCGGATGCCCCCGTCAAAGCGCCAGCTCCGGTCGCGAATGCCGCTGTGGGGGCGGGTGTCAGCACCACGGCCGCAGCCATCACTTGTTACAACGGCGCCGTGGCCAACACGACGGGAGACGATGACCCGTTCTATGTCAATACCTGGGGGCTGAAAAACACCGGCCCTAACCAAGTGGTCTCCGCAGCCAATAACAACGGTGTAGCTGGTATTGACGCCAACGTCGAAAACGTCCACAAGGCGGGCAAAGGCTGTACCGGCAAAGGCGTGACGATCGCTATCGTGGATTCGGCACTCGAAATCGGGCATGAGGATCTGGTTGACAACGTGGTGGCAGGCAAGTCCTGGAACTTTGCCAACAACACCACCGACCCCAGCCCCGGTGCCAACCAAACGACGGTAGACCATGGCACTGGCGTGGCCGGTGTGGCCGCAGCAAGAGGCTGGAATGGCAAGGGTTCACGTGGCACCGGGCCTCTGGCATCGCTGGTGGCTTACCCCACGGTGGGTGTCACACCCCTGGCATCCACCAATTCCACCGACATGTCCTACCTGTCGTTCGGTGCCAAGGCTTTAGCCGATGCCACAGCGGCTGTGGTCGGGCTGTTCGGCACGCGGGCAGATGCCACGGCCATCTTCAATTACAGCGCCGGGTCTGACTATGCGGCACCACCGTCGGTCAGCGATCTGTCCACGTTTGATTTGGCTGCGAAATGGGGCACCACCAACCTGCGCGGTGGGCTGGGGGCTGTGTATTTCCAAGCGACAGGCAATGAATTCACGTCCATGAAAGGGGCGCTGCCTGATGGGACGACCCAGCCTGTCGATTGCCCGGCATCTTTGACCACCGATGCCAAATTGCTGGGCGGTGAGTTGTCCAACATCAAAGGCATGAGCTGCGGGAATCCTAACCAGGAGCCGGGCATGAAGCCCTACTTTTACATGGTGGCTTCCATACACAACACGGGCAAAGCGTCGTCTTACTCGAACGCGGGTGCGTCCAACTGGATCACCGGGTTCGGTGGTGAATTTGGCACAGAAGAAGCGGCCATGATCAGCACGGACAACAGCGGCTGCGCCAGTGGTTCTAACAACGCTGCTACCAAATCCAATCTGGCGGCGCAGCTGGGTGAAATCTTGAACAAGCTGATCGCCGACCTGTTCGGGGATCCCGCCTCCAAAGACGTGAACTGCAACTACACCGGGCGTATGAACGGTACCTCGGCCGCTACACCCAGTGTCTCAGGCGTTACCGCATTGATGCTGGAAGCCAACCCCGCGCTCACCTGGCAGGATGTGGGTTTCATTCTGGCCAAGACCGCCCGCAAGGTGGACACCACGATTGCCACGGGCCCTAACGCCGTGACTTACCTCCCTGCGGGAGCCGCAACACCCTGGAATGTGGAAGACGCATGGATCACCAACACGGCGGGCTTTAACTTCCAGAACCGGTATGGTTTCGGCATGGTCGACGCCGATGCGGCGGTGCAGTTGGCTGTGGCTTACACCGCACCTGCTGGGCGGCGTGCGGCACCACTGACGGCAACAGGTACAGCGTCTGCCACGACGCGAGCGGACAACACGGTGGGCCTTAATGTGGCCACGACCGCTTTCCCCGCAGCAGCTGGCACCTCGGGCCCCATGCGTCTGGACTTGACCGTGACCAACAACACTGGCGTGGATGTCAACCCCGGCTTTTTGCAGTTCATCGTGGAAAACACTGTGACGGGCACCAAGTCCATCGTGCTGCCTGCGTTTTCCTCCTGGTATGTGGGCGGTAAGAAGTTCCCCATCAAGGCGGGAGGGCAGCAGCAGTTCCGATTCCAGACGAACGCGTTCTACGGTGAAGCGTTAACAGGCAACTACAAAGTCTATGTGGTGGACTTCTCGGGGGCGTCGGGTGCTACGGGCAAGACGCTGAGCTTCACGCCGACCTTGACATCGTTCAGCATGTAAGGATGTGGCCATGAATAACTTTCCGGGTTTTCAACAGAACGGTAAATGGTGCGGTGTTTCCCTGGTCATGCTGGCCGTGCTGAGCGCCTGTGGCGGCGGCAGTGGAGACGGTGCATCCCTGGTCGCCACCCCCGTGCCGGTGACGCCGACCACCCCGGTCGCGAGCACCACTTGCGCTGATGGTGGTATCGCCAATGCCACCGGGGCTGATGATCCGTTCTTTGCCAATGCATGGCACCTGAAAAACACCGGCCCGAACCAAGTCGTTTCTGCTGCCGCCAATAACGGGGTGGCGGGCATAGACGCCAATGTGGAGGGCGTTCACAAGGCGGGCAAAGGTTGCACCGGCAAGGGTGTGACGATGGCCATCGTGGACTCGGGCCTTGAGCTCGCGCACGAAGACCTCGCAGACAACGTGCTGGTGGGGAAATCCTGGAGTTTCATCAAAAACACCAGCGACCCCAGCCCGGCGCTAAACACCACCGAAGTTGACCATGGCACCGGTGTGGCGGGCGTGGCTGCTGCGCGTGGCTGGAATGGCAAAGGTTCGCGAGGCACGGCACCGAACGCGTCTTTGCTGGGGTTCCCGCTGATTGCCGATGGTGATCCGGCACCCGGTACCACCCAGAGCGACATGACCTACTTGTCGTTCGGCGCCAAAGCACTGGCTGACGTGACCCACAGTGTGGTCGCCTTGTTTGGCACCCGTGCGGACACGGCATCCATCTTCAACTTCAGCGCCGGTTTTGATTACGCGGCGCCTCCTGTCGTGGGTGATCTATCTCCCACAGAGCTGGCCGCAAAATACGGGACAACCAACCTGCGCTCAGGTTTGGGCGCGGTTTATTTCCAGTCTGCAGGCAATGAGTTTGAATCCATGGCGGGCGGGGCCTTGCCCAACGGCGCGTCGATGGAAGTGGACTGTCCTTCCTTTTTTGAATCGGAAGCGGCAGCGTTGGGCGGTGAGTTGTCCAATTTGAAGGGGATGACTTGCGGCAGCCCTAACCATGAACCCAGTGGCAAGCCTTATTTTTACCAAGTGGCGGCAGCCCACAACACCGGTCGTGCGTCTTCGTATTCCAGCGCTGGCGCATCGAACTGGGTCACCGGTTTCGGTGGTGAAAACGGCGTTGCCGAGGCTGCCATCATCACCACCGACAACAGCACCTGCGCCAGCGGCACCAACAATGCGGCCAACCACGACACCCTGCTGGCGAAGGTGGGCAACATCCTGAGCAGGCTGGTGGCTGATTTGTTTGGCAGCATCAACTCCAGCGATGTGAATTGCAACTACACCGGGCAGTTCAACGGTACTTCCGCTGCTGCCCCCAGTGTGTCTGGTGTCGCCGCGCTGATGCTGGAGGCCAACCCCAAGCTGACATGGCAAGATGTGGGCTTTATCCTGGCCAAGACCGCCCGTAAGGTAGACACCACTATCGCAACAGGGGCCAACAAGGTCAACTTTTTACCTTCAGGTGGTTCGGGGCCGTGGAACATTGAAGACCCGTGGATCACCAACGCGGCAGGTTTCAACTTCCAAAACCGCTATGGATTTGGCTTGGTGGATGCCAGCGCGGCCGTGAAGCTGGCCGTGTCGTACACCGCGCCAGCGGGGCGACGTGCATTGCCCTTGACGGCAACAGGTACCCCCGCCAAGACAGACATCGTAGACAGCGTGGGGCTGAACGTGTCTTCCGTCACCTTTGCAGGTACCGGTGCGGTGTCTGGGCCGCTGCGGCTGGATTTGACCGTGGTCAACAGCACCGGCGTGGATGTCAACCCAGGCTTTTTGCAGTTCGTCGTGGAAAACACGCTGACGAACACCAAGTCCATCGTGCTGCCTGCCTTCACCTCGTGGTATGCCGGGGGCAAGGATTTTCCCATCAAAGCCGGGGGGCAGCAGCAATTCCGGTTCCAGACCAATGCCTTTTATGGCGAAAGCATGGCAGGTATTTACAAGGTCTATGTGCTGGACTTTTCCGGGGCTTCTGCGGTCAACGGGAAGACGCTAAGCTTCACGCCTACGTTGACTTCATTCAGCCTGTGATCCCGTCGGGATGGGGCGCATACCAAATTGAAAAAACTTATGCTGATGGTTGGTTTGGTCGTGGTTGCGGCTTGGGTGGCTTCGCAGGCTGTACGTGAACCCGAGGTGCCTGCCTCTGTTTCCGTGGCTGCTGTCGTCAGTCCTGTGGCTGTGGCGCCATCTCCGGCGTCTCAGGCAAGCGATGCCATGGTGGACCCCGCCAGCCCACCCGCGCAGAACGCTGCCGCTTCGGTGCCAACGCCCGCTGCAGCCGCGCGAAAAGGATTCGAGATACCCGAACTGACCCGTCGCTTGTCCGAAGACGGTGTAGCCGTGAAAATTGGCGACCGCGAGTGGCGCGTTTTGGGCTTGCGAGAGGCCGTTAACGCCAGCGGCAAGCAGACCATTCTGGTTTTGCGTGACGAGCTGAGTGGTCAGCTGGATTACCGCCAGTCTGCCTTGCGGTTCGTGCTCAATGAGGGCCAGGATTACGAATCGTTTATCCGTTCACGCGGTAACGCGACACGCCTGTTTGCCAACCCACTCTATGGTGACATTGGTGTTGATGCCGCCAACATTGCCGCCGAATACACGGCACTTGCCTCCGATGCACGCGTCAACAAGGTCATGTTCATACCGTTGGAGGTCAAGCCGAAGGCCCGATAAAGGTTGATTTCGCACTTGGGGCGGAACAGGGATAATCCAGCCCATGCCTACTAACGAAAAAATCACGGGCTTCAAGCGCGTTCGCTTCACCAAAATGCAAGGTGCGGGCAATGACTTTGTGGTGCTGGACGAAACCCAAGCTCATCTCGGGCTGTCGGGCGCCGACTACCGTTTTCTGGCAGACCGCCACTTCGGCGTGGGTGCCGACCAAATCCTCACCGTACGCCCTGCGCCCAACCCTCAGGTCGATTTTGAGTACATCATCCACAACGCTGACGGCAGCGAGGTAGAGCAGTGCGGCAATGGCTCGCGCTGCTTTGTGCGTTTTGTCGTGGACAAAGGGTTGACCGCCAAGCAGGCGATCAAGGTGCAAACCAAGGCCGGTGTGCTGGAGCCGCGTTTGAATGCCGATGGCCAAGTTACCGTGGACATGGGCCTGCCAGTGCTGGATTTGCCACGCGTCCCGTTTGAGGCTGCCGGTTTAACGGCTGAAGCCGCAGGAGTGACACAAAAATGGTTTCTTGAGCAGACCCCATCGCCACTAGAAGCTATAAATTCAGTAGCAAGTACAGAGGGTGTTGCTCCGGTTGCTGTCGCTGTGGTGTCGATGGGAAACCCCCATGCTGTGCTGCAAGTGGCCGATGTGGACCGTGCGCCTGTCGCTGCCCTCGGCCCATGGGTGCAGCAGCAAAGTGCTTTCCCCAAGGGGGTTAATGTGGGCTTTATGCAGGTGCTTGGCCGCGCGCATATTCGTCTGCGCGTCTACGAGCGCGGTGCAGGCGAAACGCTGGCTTGTGGCAGTGGGGCCTGTGCCGCCGTGGTGACGGGCATTTTGCAAGGCCTGCTGGACGCCAGCGTGACCGTGGACACGCGGGGCGGGCCACTGCGCATTGACTGGGCCGGTTTGGGCCACAAGGTCAACATGACTGGCCCCGCCACCACCGTGTTTGAAGGCGAAATCATGATTCCCAGTGCATCAGGCCCCCTTTAATGTTTTTTTGACCGCGTAACGACCGAGTAACCCATGAATCCCATCACAGAAGACGACATCGCCAATTACCTGGTCAATTCCCCAGACTTTTTTGAGCGCCATGCCGAGCTCCTGGCCAGCGTGCAGCTCAGCAGTCCGCATGGCAACCGCGCTGTCAGCTTGCAAGAGCGCCAGGCCGAGATGTTGCGCGACAAAATCAAGGTGGTCGAGCACCGCATCATGGACATGATCCGCAACGGCAATGAGAACGTGCTCATTGCCGACAAGCTGCACCGCTGGGCCTGCCAGTTGTTCCAAAGTGCCAACCCCAGCGATTTGCCTGATTTGATCGTCCATGAAATCAAATCGGAATTCGTGGTGCCGCAAGTCGCCATCAAGGTGTGGGACGTGGCCAGTGCTTACGCAGGTGCAGATTTTGCACAGGGCGTGAGTGACGATGCCAAGACTTTTGCGTCCTCGCTCACGGCGCCTTATTGCGGTGTGAATGCGGGGTTTGAGTCTGTTGGCTGGCTCGACGACCCTGCCACGGCCATGTCGCTGGTGATGATTCCGCTGCGCGCCGGGTTGGTGCATAACGCCATTCCCGCCTTTGGCATGCTGGTCTTGGCATCCCCCGATCCACAGCGTTTTCACAGCGGTATGGGGACGGATTTCTTGGACCGTATCGGCGAGTTGTCCAGCGCGGCTTTGTCGCGTCTGCGCTGAGGCCGCTTAAGTGACTGCTGCTGCGCCGGGCCGCCCCAAGCAAGGCATGGCCCCCTCGGGGGGCGGCGCAGTACGCGAAGCGACAAGCGTGGGGGGGCATGGCTCTGAAAGAGCTGACCTCATCGCACGGTACTTGACCTATGTACGGGTTGAAAAACGCTTGGCTGAGCGTACCGTAGAGCTGTACGCGCTGGATCTGGAAAAACTCCAAACGAATGCCTTGACGGCCAATGTGGCGTTGACCGCCGTCACGCACGCCCACATTCGCCGCTGGGTGGTACAGATGCACAGCGGAGGGCGCAGTGGCCGGGGAATCGCGCTGATTTTGTCCGGTTGGCGTGGTTTTTACGTCTGGCTGGGTCGTGAAGGGTTGGTTAACAGCAACCCCGTGCAGGACGTACGCACACCCAAAGTCACCAAGCCTGTGCCTAAAGCGCTGAGCGTGGACGATGCGGTGCGGTTCGCCGACTATGCCGCATCCACCAGCGGCAGCCTCTCCCCCGAGGTGGACGCCAATCCGTGGCTGGAAGCCCGTGACATCGCCATCGTCGAATTGCTCTACAGCTGTGGTCTGCGGGTCGCTGAACTGACGGGGTTGGACGTGCGTGCCAGCGCCACGGCACGGGGCTGGCTGGATCTGGACAGCGGTGAGGCGCATGTGCTGGGCAAAGGTGGTAAGCGGCGCAGCGTGCCGATTGGCTCGAAAGCCGTTGCGGCTTTGCAGCAATGGATGGCGGTGCGCACCCTGCTGCGCAGCCAGGTGCCCGGTGCCAGCCAAGACGTTGGCGCGGATGCCGATCCGGCAGCCTTGTTCATCGGGCGCCACGGCACGCGCTTGACGACGCAGTCCATTTGGCAGCGTCTGCAAAGTCGCAGTCAACATGCCGGAATGGCGACACCGGTGCACCCGCACATGCTGCGACACTCCTTCGCCAGCCATCTGCTGCAGTCCAGTGGCGATATACGCGCTGTACAAGAGCTTTTGGGCCATGCTGACATCAGCACCACGCAAGCCTACACCCGGTTGGATTTTCAGCATTTGGCACAGGTGTATGACGCCGCGCACCCTCGGGCTACATTGAAATTCAGCAAAGGCGCTGCCAAACCGCTTGTTTCTCCTTCTTCTGATTGATCTCTTTTTGATCCCTTCTGCCTTCTTTGAAATGATGTTCCCATGAAAACTATTCGCTTGCGCGACGGCAAAGAGCGATCCTTGCAGCGCCGCCACCCTTGGATTTTCGAATCCGCCATCGCCAGTGGTGGCGCAGACGCGGGCGAAACCGTACGGGTTGAATCGCATGCGGGCCAGTTTTTGGCTTGGGCGGCGTACAGTCCGACCTCGAAAATCCGTGCACGGGCCTGGAGCTTCAATCCCGAGCAGCGTATTGATGCTGCGTTTTTTGTAGCATCTGTAGGCCATGCAGTAAGCGCTAGAGCCTTGTTTGGTATCCAAAGCGATGGTCTGCGTTTGGTGCATGGTGAGTCAGACGGTTTGCCAGGTTTGATCGTTGACCGCTACGGTGATACGCTGGTCGCGCAGTTCTTGTCGTGCGGTGTCGAGCGCTGGAAGTCGGTGCTGATCGACGCCTTGCTGGCCGCCACCGGATTGACCCAGCTCTATGAGCGTTCCGACGCCAACAGCCGCGAGCTGGAAGGCCTGCCCAGTGTGACGGGCTGGTTGCGGGGCGGTGAGCACGACGGCGCCGCTACTGCGACAGATATCACCCTGCGTGAGCACGGCTGGAACTTGTCACTGAGCATTGCCGATGGCCATAAAACCGGCTTTTACCTTGACCAACGCGACAGCCGCAAACGGTTTGCCGAATGGGTGAAACAGATCGGTGCGCAGCAGGTGCTTAACTGCTTTTGCTACACCGGTGGCTTTACCGTGGCGGCGCTGGCTGGTGGTGCCTCAGAGGTTACGTCGATTGATTCGTCCGGCCCTGCGCTGGAGCGGGCGAAGGCCAATGTTGCCTTGAATGGTTTCGCTCCCGAGCGCGCGACGTGGCTGGACGCGGACGTGAATGCCTCGTTACGCCAGTTCCGCGACCAGGGCTGCCAGTTTGATGCCATCGTGCTTGATCCGCCTAAATTTGCACCTACTGTTGCCCATGCAGACCGTGCAGCCCGGGCTTACAAAGACATTAACCGTTTGGCTTTGGGGCTGTTGCGACAGGGGGGTGTGCTGTTCACGTACTCCTGCTCCGGTGGTATCAATGCCGACTTGTTCCACAAAATCGTGGCAGGTGCAGGGATCGACGCGGGGGTGGACGGCTACATTTGCGAGCGCCTGGGGGCGGCCCCAGATCACCCCATGACGGTGAATTTCCCTGAAGGGGAGTACCTGAAGGGCTTGGTGGTGGTCAAAAAGTGACAAATATCCCTGGTTTGTTCGCGATTGCTTCCATTGTCTTGAACAAGACCGCTACACTCCCCACCTGCTGAATTTGGGGTTATTTGGGGTTGCCACACGGCAGTCCAGAGGCCCTTCATTCCCTAGGAGCATCATGAGCCTTATTCCCGCCACCATCCTGACCGGTTTTCTCGGTTCTGGTAAGACCACGCTGTTGAAACGCGTGTTGACAGAGGCGCACGGCCAAAAAATCGCGGTGATCGAAAACGAGTTTGGCGAAGAGAACATCGACGCTGACATTTTGGTGTCCGACACCACCGAAAACATCATCCAGATGAGCAACGGTTGCGTCTGCTGCACCATCCGCGAAGACCTGCGCGCCACGCTGCGCGACCTGGCCGAGAAAAAGCGCAAAGGCGAGCTTGATTTCGAGCGCGTGGTGATAGAGACCACCGGCCTTGCCGATCCTGGCCCCGTAGCGCAAACTTTCTTCATGGATGACGAGATCGCCGAAAGCTATTTGCTGGATTCGATTTTGACGCTGGTGGACGCCAAGCACGCTGCCCAGCAGTTGAACGATCGCCAAGAAGCACGCCGTCAAGTGGGCTTTGCCGATCAGTTGTTCATCAGTAAAACGGATTTGGTGGGCCAGGAGGAGGTGGATGCATTGATGCACCGCCTGAAGCACATGAACCCGCGTGCGCCACAAAAAGCGGTGCATTTCGGTGAGGTGGCTTTGTCCGAGGTGTTCGATTTGCGCGGCTTCAACCTGAATGCCAAACTGGACATAGACCCGGATTTCCTGAAAGATGAGCACGAAGGCCATGACCATGGCGGTCACGATCACGACGGGCACGAGCACGGTGAGCATTGTGACCACCCTTCGCATCAGCATGACGCTGGTCACCAAGGCCATGCGCACCATCACCACCACGATGATGACGTGAAGAGCTTTGTGTACAAGTCCGATCGCCCGTTTGATCCCGCCAAGCTGGAAGACTTCCTGGGGGCCATTGTCAATATTTACGGCCCTCGGATGCTGCGTTATAAAGGCGTGTTGAACATGCAAGGCACTGAGCGCAAGGTGATTTTCCAAGGCGTGCATCAACTGATGGGCAGTGATCTGGGGCCTGCTTGGGCGGTGGGCGAAACGCGCACCAGCAAAATGGTGTTCATTGGCTTGGAATTGCCCAAAGATATTTTCTTGCAAGGCCTAGAGCAATGCTTGGTTTAATGCCGAGGTTTTCAAAAGCGCTGTTGCAAGCGCCTTGACGGTTTTGGTGAGGTCTGGTGAGCAGACTGGTTCGTTGTATTTTGTGGGAGCGAGAAGCGACATGGTGGTTTCAATGTTTAAAAAGATGGGGTTGGGTCAAATGAAGTCCGAATCTGATGTTGCATCCTCTGGTAGTGACGAGAAGCCAAGCGCCAGCGCCAAGCCGATTGACACCGCGGCTGCCGTGTCGTCGAATGCCGTTGTGGTGACGGTGAAGGCCAAAAAAATCCTGATAAAACCGGCTGAGCTTGTCGAAGCTGCGAAGGCTGCTGTGCCAGTGCCCGCATCCAAACCCGCCGTTAAAGCGGTTAAAGTGCCGGCTTCAACGGTACCCAAGTCGGGGGCAGACGCATCCTCAAGCAAAGCACAGGCTGCAGTTGTCGCACCGCCTGTTGTTGACGCCTCTAAACCACAGCCGGTACCCCGTGCCGCGAGGGGTTCGCGGTTGGCGCAACTCACTGTGCCTTCCATGGCCCAGGCTGTGGCGTCAACGGCTGCAAAAGCCAGCTATGCCCATACCCAGAGCACCCCTGCGTATGTCGCACCGCCCCATGCCGCACCGAAAAAAGACCCTAAGCTGGCCAACAACTGGAAAACCAAGCCTGTTGCTGAGCTGAGCGATGCTGAAGTGCTGGCCATGTCGGATGACGACTACATGAACAACGCGCAGATGGCTTTCTTTCGCCTGAAGCTGGTACATCTGAAGCTGGAAATTCTGAACAGTGCGGGTGAAACCACAGAACACTTGCGTGAAGACACCGTGGTGGTACCCGACCCGGCTGACCGCGCCACCATTGAAGAAGAGCATGCCCTGGAATTGCGTACCCGTGACCGCGAGCGCAAGCTGCTGAAAAAGATCGAACAGTCGATCAACCGTATCGACTCGGGCGACTATGGGTTTTGTGATGAAACCGGTGAGGCGATTGGTGTCGGCCGTTTGCTGGCACGGCCTACTGCCAGTTTGTCGCTGGAAGCACAACAACGTCGCGAACTCAAACAGAAAATGTTTGGTGATTGAGTCTGCCCAAGCTGTTTGCAGGCTGTGCGATAAAGGTTTTCTGACACACTAGGCATCATGAGCAAAGAAGAAGATCGTGGGTTGCTGTCTCGGATGGTGCGGTTTGTCCGCAACCCATCGGTGAGTTGGTCTGACCTGGACCAGTCAGACCTTGACCCTGAAAGTCGCTACAGCAAGCAGATGCTTAAAGACATGATTGAGCGGCGTCGGCGCAATGATTTTGTGCGCAAGCGCGAGTTCGACATGCTTCGCAAGCTCAGGCGCGATAATTTGGCCGGTGCGCAAGATGCAGCACGTCCTTCTTTCTTTCCCAGCAGCAACCAAAACAAACCCGATGAGCGGGCCAAGACCATCAAGAAAATTGATGAAATTGAAGCCCAAATGTCTCAGCAATGGTGGAAGACCAAGCATGGCGAGGCTGATCCCGCTGTAGCGCATGAAGGGCCAGACAATCCCAATACCGATTTCTCGGTTTCCTTCCCTGATCAGATGGACCATACCGACTATCCGCCGCAAACGGTATCGGGGCCCCGCTCTAAACGGCCTGTGCGTCACCTATCTCCTGCTGGGCCTGCGGCGGTACCGCCAGGGGCTGTGTCCAATTTTCAGTCCACCGCTGCTGAGCCCAGGCGCGCTGTGCCAGACGTCAAGCGAGCAGGGGCTGTAAGGGTTTCTCAAATTGGTGGCCTCGCTGCCAGTTACGACGGGCAAACCAGTGGGTTCACGGCATCCAAGCTGAATGCACTGCAGGTCAGCGAATTTGTGCATGATCCTCAACTTGAAGAAGCTGCTATCCGCTTTGCCAATGGTGATGACGAAGGTGCCGAAGCGGCACTGCGCGAAGCGTTAGCCAACCCTGATCCTGCGGTGAACGGCAATGTGGCAATCTGGATGACGCTTTTTGACCTCTACCGAGCGACGGATCAACAAGAAGCCTTCGAAAATGCCTCGTTGGATTTTGCCAACCGCTTTGGCCGTACTGCGCCGCTGTGGTTTTCTATTCCTGGCAGCATGCGGCATCACTTGCCGGTGTTTGCCGAGTCATCGGCTGAACTCAAACCGCACTGGAAAAGTCCTGCCGTCCTTGATGTGCAGTCCTTGACCTTGCTGAAGGCCTCTCTTGAAAAAACGCCACAGCCCTGGTGTTTGAGCTGGACAGCTTTGGCATCCATTGAAGCGCCTGCGCTGGATATGTTGTACGGGTTGTTCACCCACTGGACGGACGAATCCGTCAAGCTGCGCTTTTTTGGTGCTGAGCATGTGTTGGCCGTGTTGAAAGCAGGTACGCCCTCAGGCGAGCCCGCTGTCGATCCACTGTGGTGGCGTATTCGCATGCAAGTGCTGCGCATCATGCACCGGCCTGATGAGTTCGAGGTGGTCGCCTTGGACTATTGTGTGACTTATGAGGTGTCACCGCCGTCATGGGACAGCGCACTGTGCAATTTCAAATCCATGGATGAGCAGCAGCACACTTTGATGGCTGCGCCCTCTATTGTGGCTGAGTCCGCGCACGATGGTGTGCCGTCTTCATTGCCGCCCGAAGAGTTCACTGAAACAGAACGTACCGCGATTGCCGCTTTGGGCGCGCATGTGAGTGCCGTCGATTTATCCGGTCACATCATGGGGGATGCGATCGAAATGCTGGACATGCTGAATGCCAAGCTCGAAGACACCGACCTCATCATCGTGCTGTGCTCCCGCCTGATTCGTTTGGATTTCTTGGCCGCTGGCACGCTGCTCAACTGGGTCTCTGCGCAGCAAGCCGAAGGACGGCAAGTTCAGTTCAAAGACCTGCACCGTTTGGTGGCGGTTTTTTTCAATGTCATTGGCATCAATGAACATGCCAAGGTGATCGCACGCACAGACTGATATTTGGGGGGTAGCTTCCTTATGAGGTTACCGCGCCCCCGTGTCTATACCGAGGGGCTTTGAGCGTCCCACACCACGCTACATCAAGGAATTTATGGAACAGTTTCATGGCACCACGATTGTCAGTGTGCGCCGCAACACGCCTACAGGTGTGCAAGTAGCTATTGGGGGTGATGGACAAGTGACGCTGGGGCACATCATCATCAAAGGCACGGCGCGCAAGGTGCGCCGCTTGCACCATGGCAAAGTCATTGCTGGTTTTGCGGGTGCCACGGCCGACGCTTTCACGCTATTCGAGCGCTTTGAAGCCAAGCTGGAAAAGCACCAGGGCCATTTGGTGCGCGCTGCTATCGAACTTACCAAAGACTGGCGTACCGATCGCGTTTTGCGCCGCCTGGAAGCGATGCTGGCTGTGGCTGACAAAGAGGCCTCGCTCATCATCACTGGCAATGGTGATGTGCTGGAGCCGGAGAACGGTATTGTCGCCATCGGGTCTGGTGGCGCGTATGCGCAGTCTGCGGCCAAGGCTTTGCTGGACAACACCACGTTGTCAGCGGCTGAAATTGTCAAAAAATCGTTGGAAATTGCCGGTGAGCTGTGCATCTATACCAACATGAACCACATCATTGAAACCTTAGACTGAAGCCGCTATGTCCTCCATGACCCCGCAAGAAATCGTCTCCGAACTTGATAAACACATTGTTGGCCAAGCCCAGGCCAAGCGCGCTGTCGCGATTGCACTGCGCAACCGCTGGCGCCGTCAGCAGGTGGAAGGCATGCTGCGCCAGGAGATCACGCCCAAAAATATCCTGATGATTGGCCCCACCGGGGTGGGAAAAACCGAGATCGCTCGCCGCTTGGCCCGTTTGGCTGATGCACCTTTCATCAAGGTTGAAGCCACCAAGTTCACCGAGGTGGGCTATGTGGGTAAGGATGTGGACGCCATCATCCGCGATTTGGCCGATGTGGCGGTCAAGCAGGCCCGTGAAACCGAAATGCGCAAAATGCGTCCGCGTGCCGAGTCTGCGGCTGAGGAACGCGTGCTGGACGTGCTGGTGCCACCTGCCCGCCGTGCCGAGATTGGTGTCGAAGACGCCGTGTTAACCGTACCCGAAACCGAGAGCACTGCCCGCCAGGTTTTTCGCAAAAAGTTGCGCGAAGGCACGTTGAACGACAAAGAAATCGAGATCGAAGTCGATCAGCCACGCCAACAGCTCGAAGTGATGGGCCCCGCAGGTATGGAGGAAATGACCGAGCAGCTGCGCGGCATGTTCAGCCAGATGGGCAAAGACCGGCGCAAGCTGCGCAAGGTCAAAATTGGTGAGGCGCTGAAGCTGCTGATTGATGAAGAGGCCGCCAAGCTCGTCAATGACGAAGAGATGAAAACCCAAGCCTTGCTGATGCTGGAGCAAAACGGCATTGTGTTCATCGACGAAATTGACAAGGTTACCTCCCGTTCGGAGGGCAGTGGCGCAGAGGTGTCGCGTCAGGGGGTGCAGCGCGACCTGTTACCGTTGGTGGAGGGCACCACCGTGTCCACCAAGTACGGCATGGTCAAAACGGACCATATCTTGTTCATTGCTTCAGGCGCATTCCACCTCAGCAAGCCCAGCGATCTGATTCCTGAGTTACAAGGGCGTTTTCCGATACGGGTTGAGCTCCAATCACTCTCGGTGAAAGACTTTGAAGCCATTTTGACGCAAACCCATGCATCCTTGGTTAGGCAATACCAAGCCTTGCTCAGCACCGAAGGTGTCACGCTTGAGTTTACTGAAGAGGGTATTACCCGCCTTGCCAGCATCGCATTTGAGGTAAACGAGCGCACTGAAAACATTGGTGCCCGTCGCTTATCGACGGTGATGGAGCGCCTGCTCGATGAAGTGAGTTTTGACGCTGTTAACCTTGCCGGTCAAACCGTGAAGGTAGACGCGACCTATGTAGATGGGCGGCTGAAAGAGCTTAGCCACGACGAAGATTTGTCTCGCTACATTTTGTAAACCTATTCCGGCTCACCCTTTATGCCAGGAGGCACCATGATCGCGCTAGTTCAGCAGTATTTCAGTGTATCGGCTGCACGCTTCCCTGACAAAGCAGCCGTGTGCTGTGAAGATGAATCACTGAGCTTTCGCTACGTGGATGATTTTTCCAATGCGTTTGCCCGCGCTTTACAGGCTGCTGGTGCGCAGCGGGGGCAGCTGGTGCCGTTCTTCATGAAGAAAAGCCCTCGCTCGATGCTCTCCATCCTGAGCATCTTGAAGGCTGATTGCGCGTATGTGCCGGTTGATGCGAAGTCCCCTGCCCAGCGGTTGACGTCGATTTTGCAGGCGGCTGAGGCGAGAGTCGTGGTGGTGGACGATGAGAGTCAGGCGTTGTTTGAGCAGCTCATCCCTGAAGGGGGGCGTCCTGTGTTGCTCAATATCAGCCAGTTTCAACCTGTTGATACAGCACCTATCGTCGCGCGCAATTTGTCGATTGACATCGCCTACGTGCTGTTCACGTCGGGTTCTACGGGTGTACCCAAAGGGGTCATGATTCCACACAAAGCCATCATTGATTACATTGATTGGTGTGTCGATACCTATGCGCTGACCAGTGATGATGTGGTGTCTCAGCACGCGCCGCTGTACTTTGACAATTCCACATTTGACATTTACTGCGCCTTCAAAACCGGTGCCACGCTCCATTTGGTGCATGACGAACTGAACGCCGTGCTGCCTCGCCTGGTGAAATGGCTGTCTGAGCGCGAGATCACCACGTTCTTT
Organism: Betaproteobacteria bacterium; assembly: GCA_025356445.1. Classification (GTDB taxonomy): domain Bacteria; phylum Pseudomonadota; class Gammaproteobacteria; order Burkholderiales; family Burkholderiaceae_C; genus Defluviibacillus. The sequence goes on from JANXSZ010000067.1 coordinate 18,867, forward strand.
TGCGTCCCTTCGGTGCTGACCTTGTTGCTGCGTTCGCGCCGTCTCAAGCCTGACAGCTTCCCCAAGTTGCGTCATGTGCTGGCTGCAGGTGAAGTGTTGCCGCGTGATATCTTGGCCGAATGGATGGCGATTTATCCATACATCCAGTTCACCAACATGTATGGCCCCACCGAGATCACTGTGGACTGCACCTACCACATCATCCATGAGCAGCCGGGTAAAGACCTGCTTTCGATCCCGATTGGCAAAGCGCGGAACAACATGGAGCTCTTTGTGCGCCTGCCTTCTGGTGACCTAAGTCAGGCCATAGGCGCAGAAGGCGAGCTGTTGGTGAGGGGGACGTCGGTGGCTTATGGCTATCTGGGCGATGCAGAGCGCACCGCAAAAGCGTTTATCCAGAATCCGAATAACCGTTTCTTTCACGACCCGCTGTATTGCACTGGCGATTTGGTGCGGATTGACGAGCACGCAGATTTTCTGTTTCTGGGGCGGGCTGATGACCAAATCAAATTCCTGGGCTACCGCATTGAGTTGGGTGAAGTGGAAGCCTCTTTGGTTGGCATAGACGGTGTACATGAAGGCGTGGTCGTCTTCAAGCACGGCGCCAATGGCGAAGAGGATGAGCTGGGTGCGTTGGTTAGCCTGAACGAAGGCTTGGATCTGAGTGCATTGCGTACAGCTTTGCAGGCCCGCTTACCGGGTTACATGGTACCCACGCGCTTTAAGGTGGTTGCCACAGATTTTCCGCGTACACCCAACGGTAAATACGACCGCAAGCAAACACTGGCGATGGTGTTTGGCCTGTAGTCACTGGCTGTGCTGGAAACAACGTGTGATGTTCTGCACCGTTTTGATGTTTTTCTAGACCTCGCCAAAACTGGTCATGCTCAAGTTTCACTTCGAGAGCTTGCGCTAAGTGCTTTGTTTTAAAAGATTTTTTCTTAAATCAGTATTTAAATTTTCAGCTAAGTCCTTGATTCCATTACGGAAATTCTCGTAAGTTCCCCTTACGGGCTTGCTATTTCCTGTTACAGTGCAAAAAAGTGGATTTAAGTGGTGAAACGTGTATTTTTTATGCGTTTTGCGGGCCTTATTTTCCTGATTTGCCCCCCCCATCGCCTCATCACCCCCGTCAGTTTCCAAAAAGGTAGCGTGCTCGTGTTTAAAGGAGCCTCGTCCATCAGTCTTGATGCCAAGGGTCGGTTGTCTATGCCGACCCGGTATCGCGACGTGTTGACGGCAACGAATGAAGGCCAATTGACCGTTACACGCCATCCAGACGGTTGTCTGTTGCTGTTTCCCCGTGCCGAATGGGAGCGCTTTAGCCAGCGTGTGACCGGGTTGGCGATGGATGCGCAGTGGTGGAAGCGCATTTTCTTGGGCAGTGCGATGGATGTCGAGTTGGATGGCACGGGCCGCGTGCTCGTCTCGCCCGAGCTGCGGGAGTCTGCTGGGCTGACCAAGGAGGTGATCCTGATGGGCATGGGTACCCATTTTGAGTTGTGGGACAAAGCGATTTACCAAGCTAAAGAAGCCGCCGCGTTGAAGCAGCAAATGCCCGACGTTTTCAAAGACTTTTCTTTTTGAGTTGACGCAGTGGACACGACATGGCAACACACCACGGTTTTGTTGAACGAAGCAGTCAATGCGCTTCAGATTCAACCCGACCTCACCTATGTGGACGCGACCTTCGGGCGCGGCGGGCACTCACGTTTGATTTTGTCGCAACTTGGGGCCCAGGGACGCTTGATTGCCTTCGACAAGGATCCCGAGGCCGTGCGTACAGCGCTGGCCATGTCGGATGCCGACCCCAGGCTCTCCATCCGTCACGAGGGTTTTGCCCAGTTGGGCAGCATGAGCGCACAAGTCGCCGGTGTACTGATGGACTTGGGCATCAGTTCCCCACAAATCGACAACCCCGAGCGTGGTTTTTCGTTCCGCAACGACGGCCCGCTCGACATGCGCATGGACAGTACCCGAGGCCAGAGCGTGGCGCAGTGGCTGGCCGTGGCCGATCAACAGCATATTGCCGAGGTGGTGCGTGATTACGGTGAAGAACGGTTTGCTGTCGCCGTTGCAAAGGCGATTGTTGCGCGCAGAGAAGCAGGGCGCTTGCCCACCACCACCCTGGAGCTGGCCGACATCGTGGCTGGTGCGGTCAAAACCCGCGAATACGGGCAAAACCCTGCCACGCGCACCTTTCAGGCTTTTCGGATTTTCATCAATGGTGAGCTTGAAGAGCTCACGCAGGCGCTGGAGGCCAGTCTGAATGTGCTGCAACCGGGTGGTCGCCTGGTGGTTATCAGCTTTCACTCGCTGGAAGACCGCATTGTGAAGCAGTTCATCGCTCGCCACACCCGTGAGACTGTGGACAAGCGTGCCCCTGACTGGATGCTGGCCAAGCCCTCTGCCATGAAGCTGATCGCCATGGGCCGCACCAAACCCGGCACCGCTGAGATCGCGGGCAACCCACGTTCGCGCAGTGCCGTGATGCGCGTGGCAGAGCGGACTGCGGTATGACCCGATTGAACCTCGTCTTGTTGCTGGCGGTTATCGCCAGCGCCATGTACCTGGTGCATACCCAGTACGAATCTCGTCGCCTGTTTCAGGCGCTGGAGCATGCCAATACCGAAGCACGCAAGATTGATTTGGACAACGACCGTCTGGAAGTACAGCGACGTGCACAAGCCACGCCCCTGCGCGTCGAAAAGCTGGCCAAAGACAAACTGCAAATGCGCACCGCTACGCCTGCCATCACGCAGTACGTTACCTACGGTGAACGGCAATGACGCGCAGCGTGCAGTACACCTCCAGCCCACTTCTGGCCAGCCGCACGCCCGTGTGGCGCAGCAAATTTGTAGTGGCTGCGATCGCGCTGGCCTTTGTCGGGCTGGCGGCGCGTGCTGCTTATATTCAGGTGATTGGCAACGCCTTTTTTCAGCACCAGGGTGAAGTACGTTTCATGCGCACACTGGATCTGCCTGCCAACCGGGGCCGTATTCTTGACCGCAATGGCCTGATCCTGGCCTCCAGTGTGCCAGCGCCCAGCATTTGGGCCATTCCTGAAGACGTTGACCACGACAAGGCGAAGTTGCAGCAACTGGCCAAATTGCTTGAAATGCCGCTGGTCGAGTTGAATAAAAAATTGGCCGATGAAGACAAAACCTTTGTCTGGCTGAAGCGGCAGGTCGACGAGCCTGTGGCCAAGCAAATTGCGGCCCTGGGCCTCAAGGGGATTTACGAGCGCAAAGAATACAAGCGCCAATACCCTGAAGGTGAGGCGATTGCGCATGTGGTGGGCTTTACCAATGTGGAAGACAAGGGGCAGGAAGGCGTTGAGCTGACGTTCAACAAAGAATTGGGTGGCAAGGCGGGTTCACGCCGCGTCATCAAAGACCGCTTCGGCCGTGTTGTGGAAGACATTGGCGAGCAGGTGCCCCCGGTGGATGGCAAAGACCTGACCTTGAGCGTGGACAGCAAAATTCAGTTCTTCGCTTACCAAAAACTGCGGGATGCTGTCATCAGCAACAAAGCCAAGGCAGGCAGCGTGGTGGTCTTGGACGCGGTGAGTGGTGAGGTGCTGGCCGTTGCCAATTACCCCAGCTACGTACCTGACAAGCGTAAAAACATGACGGGCGAACAGCTGCGCAACCGGGCGTTGACCGATACCTTCGAGCCAGGCTCCACCATGAAGCCGTTCACCATCGGTTTGGCCCTGGACACGGGCCGCGTGACGCCCAACACCGTTATCCAGACCGCACCCGGGAGTGTCACCATCACCGGTGCCACCATCCACGATTCGCACGCTCACGGCCCGCTGACTGTTGAGCAGGTGATTCAGGTTTCAAGCAACGTAGGCACCACCAAAATCGCCATGCAAATGCCTGCCCGCGAGATGTGGGAAACCTTCTCGGCGGCGGGTTTTGGCCAAAAACCTCAAATCAGTTTCCCGGGTGCCGTGTCGGGCAAGCTGCGGCCTTACAAAACATGGCGGCCCATTGAGCAGGCCACCATGTCCTATGGCTATGGTCTGTCTGCTTCGCTGTTCCAGATGGCACGCTCCTACACCGTGTTCTCGCATGACGGCCAGATCATCCCCGTGACGCTGCTCAAGCACGATGAACCGGCTGTGGGCGTGCAGGTGTTTTCACCCAAAACAGCCGCTGCTGTACGCAAGATGCTGCAAATGGCCGCTGGCCCTGGCGGTACAGGCCCGCTGGCGCAGACCGTGGGTTATTCGGTTGGTGGTAAATCTGGCACGGCGCACAAACAGGTGGGCAAGGGCTACGCGACCAACAAATACCGTTCATGGTTCACCGGCATGGCCCCTATCGACAAGCCGCGCATCATCGTTGCGGTGATGGTGGACGAGCCTACGGCGGGCCAGTATTTTGGCGGTATGGTGGCTGCTCCCGTGTTCAGCGAGGTGGTGCAGCAGTCGCTGCGCATGTTGGGGGTGACACCCGACATGGCCGTGAAACCTCAAACCGTGGTGCAAGCGGTGGAGGAGTCGTTCTGATGTTGCCGAGCACCGTGATTTCTGCATCTTTTTCTGCGTCTTTGCCAGGGCTTTCATCGCCTGAGCAGGCTGCGCAGTGGTTGCGCTCCACGGTGACAGGCCGATTGCACAGTGACAGCCGACAAGTGGGCGCAGGTGATGGGTTCATTGCTTGGCCAGGTGCTGCTACCGATGGCCGCCGCTTTGTACCCACAGCCTTGGCCCAAGGCGCTGTTGCTTGTCTGGTCGAGCAAGAAGGGGTTGATGCTGCTCTGCTGAATTCTTCTGTTGCAGCCTACCCTCAGCTTAAAGCAGCCACCGGCCCTGTTGCTGCTGCGTTCTATGGTCACCCCAGCCGGGAGCTGGCCTTGCTGGCCATCACTGGCACCAACGGCAAAACTTCCAGTGCATGGTGGTTGGCGCAAGCGCTATCAAATAAGGAGCTTCCTACGCCCATGCAGTGTGCTGTGATGGGTACTTTGGGTATTGGAATACCCCCTCATCTCATCACCACCGGTTTGACAACACCAGACCCGGTGACTTTGCAGCATTGCTTGCGTGAATATGTTGCCCAGGGTATCCAGGCCTGCGCCATCGAGGCCTCGTCCATTGGCATTGCCGAGCGGCGCTTGGAGGGTTGTGACATCCGTGTCGCCTTGTTCACCAATTTCACCCACGACCATCTGGACTACCACGGCAGCATGGAAGCCTATTGGCAGGCCAAGGTCGCGCTGTTTGATTGGCCTGGTTTGCAAGCCGCAGTCATCAATCTGGATGACTGCCAAGGCGTGGAGTTGGCCGCCAATTTGACCCAGCAGCAGCCTGAGCTGGCCCTGTGGACGTATGGCCTTGATGACCCAGCCCGCTCAGCAGCCTGCCTGCAACCGCGTTTGCTGGCGAAGCAGATTCGCTATGCCAGCCACAGAGATGCGGTTTGGGGTGAGCGTTATGGCCTGTGCTTTGACGTCCATGAAGCCAGGGGCGAAAAAGGTTATGCGGTGCATACGTGCCTGATTGGTCAGTACAACGTAGCCAACCTGCTTGGGGTTATCGGTACGCTGCGGGCTTTGGGCATCTCTTTGGCGGATGCTGCAAACGCTTGTTGCCACCTCACCGCCGTACCGGGCCGTATGGAGTGCCTGGGCCAACCGGGCGAGCCACTGGCCGTGGTGGACTACGCGCATACCCCCGACGCACTGGACAAGGCTTTGGCCGGTCTGCGTCCCCTGGCGCAAGAGCGTGGTGGTCAACTTTGGTGCGTGTTTGGTTGCGGTGGCGACCGTGACCCGAGCAAACGGCCTCTGATGGCGGCTGTGGCAGAAAAGAATGCAGATCAGGTGATGGTCACCAGCGACAACCCTCGCTCAGAAAAGCCCGAAGCCATCATCAGCCAGATTCTGCTGGGTTTGAGCCATGGTCATGGCGAACTCGACCATGTCCACGTGGAGCCTCAGCGTGCTTTGGCCATTCGCCAGGCCTTGCAGCAAGCCACCCCGCAAGACGTGGTGCTGATTGCGGGGAAAGGCCATGAAGATTACCAAGAGATCGCTGGTGTGAAGCACGCTTTCAACGACCTGTCTCATGCCTTGGCCGCACTCGCCAGTCGCGGGGGAAATCATTCAAAACAACACCAACAACACGCATCCAAGGGAGGGGCTGTATGAGCGAAGCCCACATTCAAACCAGTGTCATGATGACGTTGCACCAGGCCTTGCAATGGTTGTTGCCCCGCATACCCACTGCACGGTTGGTGGGTGATGGCGGCCTGTCTGTCCACCGTGTTTACACCGATTCCCGCACACTGCAACACGGCGATTTGTTCGTCGCGCTCAAGGGGGAGCGTTTCGATGCCAACGCTTTTCTGGCTGATGTCAAAGTCAGCGGTGCGCGAGCGGCCATTGCCCACGGCGGTTTGGCCGAGGCAGGTCTCAGTGGTATCGAAGTGCCCAACACCACCTTGGCGCTGGGCGCATTGGCGGCAGGCTGGCGTGCGCAATTCAATCTGCCTTTGATTGCCGTCACAGGCTCTAACGGCAAAACGACCGTTACCCAAATGATTGCTGCCATTTTACAGGCCGACAAACCGGGTCGCAGCCTGGCCACAGCCGGTAACTTCAACAACGACATTGGCGTACCTCTCACGCTGCTGCGCCTGCGTGCTGAGCACGAGCTGGCTGTGGTGGAGTTGGGCATGAACCACCCTGGCGAAATCGCGTACTTGGCAGATTTGGCTCAGCCCACCGTCGCGCTGGTCAACAACGCCCAGCGTGAGCACCTTGAATTCATGGCGACAGTACAGGCTGTGGCCCAAGAAAACGGCGCGGTGATGGCCTCGCTGCCTGCTGATGGCGTGGCTGTGTTTCCGGCAGACGATGAGCATACCGGCGTGTGGACAGCATTGGCTTCGCAGCACAAAACATTGCAATTTGGTCTAACTGCTGGCGCGCTGCATTGTGACGAGCCCGAATGGCGTGACGGCGCCTGGGCCGTGCGCGCCCATACGCCGCAAGGCAGCATCAGCTACCGCCTGCACATTGCCGGTCGCCATAATGTCAAAAATTCCCTTGCTGCGCTGGCCTGTGCGCTGGCGGTAGGGGTGAGCTTGGATGCGGCAGCTGAAGGTCTGGGTGCATTTGAGCCCGTTAAAGGCCGTTCCCGTGCATTGAGCCTGAACTGGGGTGCACGCAGCCTCACTCTCGTGGACGATACTTACAACGCCAATCCCGATTCCGTGCGCGCTGCCATCGACGTGCTGGCCGAGTTGCCTGGCCCGCGCCTGCTGGTGCTGGGTGACATGGGCGAAGTAGGCGACCTGGGTCCCCAGTTTCATGCCGAAGTGGGCCGCTATGCCCAAGAGCGCGGCATTGGTACTTTGCTCGCTTTGGGCGATTTGACGCAGCACGCAGTGAACGCGTTCAACACAGCATCAAGCGGTGCTGGTCAACATTTCAACCACATTGACGTTTTGAATGCGGCTGTTCTCAACTGTGCCAGCGTACAAGCCTGCAGCATTGTCGTCAAAGGTTCTCGTTTTATGAAGATGGAGCGGGTGATTGCTGCCCTCCAGTCAAAGGTTTCCCCATGCTAGTCAGCCTTGCCCAATGGCTCACCACGTTGTCACCCGATTTCGGGTTTTTCCGCGTGTTCCAGTACCTCACCTTCCGCGCTGTGATGGCCGCATTAACAGCGTTGATGATCGGCCTGCTCGCAGGCCCGGCGGTGATTCGCCGCCTCACAGCCCTCAAAATTGGCCAGCCTATTCGGGGCTACGGCATGGAAAGCCATTTGGCCAAGCAAGGCACGCCCACCATGGGCGGGGTGCTGATCTTGATGGCCATTACCGTGTCCACTTTGCTCTGGTTCGATTGGAGTAACCGCTTTGTCTGGATTGTGCTAATTGTCACCTTGGGTTTCGGCGCCATTGGCTGGGTGGACGATTGGCGCAAGGTGGTTCACAAGGACCCTGAAGGCATGCGTTCGCGCGAGAAGTATTTCTGGCAGTCGGTGATTGGTCTGCTGGCTGCGCTGTATTTGGTGTTCAGCATCTCGGAAAGCTCCAACCTTAAGGTTTTGGAGTTGTTTTTTTCGTGGGTGCAATCCGGTTTTGACGTGAACTTGCCCCCTAAAGCTGGTTTGCTGTTGCCGTTCTTCAAGGAGGTCAGCTACCCGCTGGGGGTGTTTGGTTTTGTCATCATGACCTACCTTGTGATCGTGGGTTCCAGCAACGCTGTGAATTTGACCGATGGGCTGGACGGCTTGGCCATCATGCCGGTGGTGATGGTCGGTTCCGCGTTGGGTGTTTTTGCTTACGTCACGGGCAGCTCGGTGTATTCCAAGTACCTGTTTTTTCCGCATATTCCTGGTGCGGGTGAGCTGCTGGTGTTTTGTGCGGCCATGGCGGGGGCTGGTCTGGCTTTTTTATGGTTCAACACCCATCCGGCGCAGGTGTTTATGGGCGATGTGGGCGCATTGGCATTGGGCGCTGCGTTGGGCACGGTGGCGGTGATTGTTCGCCAAGAGGTAGTACTGTCCATCATGGGCGGTATTTTTGTGGTGGAGGCGCTGTCGGTGATGGTGCAGGTGAGCTATTTCAAATACACCAAGAAAAAATACGGCGAAGGCCGTCGCGTGCTGAAGATGGCCCCTCTGCACCACCATTTTGAGAAAAGTGGTTGGAAGGAAACGCAGGTTGTCGTGCGCTTTTGGATCATCACCATGCTGCTGTGTCTGGTGGGTTTGTCCACCATGAAGCTGCGCTAAGGCGCAAAACAAGCACAAGCTGACACCACCATGTTGCACTTGAAAGACCAACCCGTTCTGATTCTCGGCCTCGGTGCCTCGGGGTTGGCGATGGCGCGCTGGTGCGCGCGCAACGGTGCGCAGGTCACCGTGGCCGATACCCGGGAAGCGCCACCGCAGCTTGATGCCTTGATGTCTCAGGTACCCGGTGCACGTTTTGTCAGCGGGCCACTGAATGCGGGCTTGTTGGCTCTGGACGGTGACACCGACGATCTCCCCTCCATCCGTGCCGTCTACACCAGTCCAGGGTTGACGCCTGCTTCAGTTGCTCCTGTTTTGGTAGCTGCTTGTGCCCATGGAATAAGCGTAAGCGGTGAGTTGGGTTTGTTTTCACAGGCCTTGGCTGATTTGGCAGTCACCCAGGCTTATCACCCTAAGGTGCTGGCCATTACCGGTACAAACGGTAAAACCACGGTAACTACGCTGACTGGCCTGCTGATCGCTCGTTCCGGGAAAACGGTGGCGGTGGCGGGCAACATTGGCCCTACGCTGCTGGACACACTGACGGCCAACCTCTTCGGTTGCACCTTGCCCGAAGTCTGGGTGCTGGAACTCTCCAGCTTCCAACTTCACGGAGTGACCCATTTTGAGCCTACGGCGGGTGCTGTACTGAACGTAACGCAAGACCACCTGGATTGGCATGGCGACATGGTGGCTTACGCGGCAGACAAGGCGCTGGTTTTTGGGCAAGCTGGGACGATGCTGCTGAACCGTGAAGACCCTCTGGTCATGGCGATGCAGCCTGCGGCGGTCAAACTGGCCAAGGGTATGCTGCCCCGTTTCGTGCTGTGCTTTGGCGGTGACATGCCCCAGCGCCCGGGTGACTTCGGCATTGAAGTCGTCAACGGCATGGCGTGGCTGGTGCGTGCCCACGAGGCCGATGAAACCCGCCGTAAACGCAAGGAAGCGGCCGATGAAGTTACTTTTCAGCGCCTGATGCCTGCTGACGCGCTGCGCATTCGGGGTCGTCACAATGCCGTGAACGCACTGGCTGCGCTGGCACTCATTACCGCTGCGGGTTGCGCCCTTGGCTCGGCGTTGTATGCGCTGCGCGAATACCGGGGTGAGCCACACCGGGTTGAATCCGTCGCCGTGGTTCATGACGTGGAGTATTTCGACGATAGCAAAGGCACCAATGTAGGGGCCACCGTCGCGGCGCTCAAGGGTTTGGGTGAAGGTTTCTCAGGGCAGCGTCGCTTGCTGGTGATTTTGGGGGGAGACGGCAAGGGGCAAGATTTTTCACCGCTTGCAGCCCCTGTTGCACAGTATGTTCGCGCCGTGTTTCTGATCGGTCGCGATGCCTTGCTCATTCGCGCGGCCCTGGCTGAAACAGGCGTGGCCTTGGTGGATGCCGAATCCTTGTCCCAAGCGGTGCAGCTTGCCAGCCAGCGTGCTCACGCGGGCGATGCCGTGCTGTTGTCGCCCGCTTGCGCCAGTTTGGACATGTTTGACAACTATGTTCACCGTGCGCATGTGTTTTGCGAAGCGGTACACGGACTGGATTTGCTCCCAACGCTGGGGGCTGCGCCATGAGCAATACCAGCAGCGTTCAGCGTCGCGGTAACGGTGGTTTGATGGCGAGCCTTTGGGGAAGCGTGTGGGGCAGTGTGCGCAGTCGCCGCGCTTCTGATGGCGGGCCACCGGTCATCTTGCCGGTTGCGCTGGGGGGCGATGCCAACTACAGCCGCAGCAACGGGACGACACCCGCGAGCTTGCTGGGCTTGGATCAGGCGCTGATCTGGGTCACGGTGTCTTTGCTGGCGTTTGGTTTGGTGATGGTGTATTCCGCGTCGATTGCGATGCCGGACAACCCCAAGTTCGCCAACTATGCCCATACGCATTTCTTGCTGCGCCACATGGTGCAATTGACGATTGCGTCGATCGCTGCACTGGTGGCGTTTCAGGTGCCGTTGGCTACATGGGAGCGGGTTGCACCTTGGTTGTTCGTTTTCTCGCTCGCCACGCTGATCGCGGTGTTGATTCCGCATGTAGGCAAAGTCGTGAACGGCGCCCGGCGCTGGTTGGCTGTGGCTGGACTGGGTTTTCAGCCGTCTGAGCTGGCCAAATTTGCCGTGCTGCTGTACGCCGCTGACTACATGGTGCGCAAGATGGAAGTCAAAGAGCGCTTCTTCCGCGCCGTGCTGCCCATGGGCGCGGCGGTAGCGGTGGTTGGCTTGCTCTTGTTGGCCGAGCCAGACATGGGCGCGTTCATGGTGATCGCCGTCATTGCCATGGGTATTTTGTTCTTGGGTGGTGTGAACGCCCGCATGTTCTTTTTGATCGCGTTGGTGCTGGTGGTAGCCTTCAGTTTGATGATCGCGTTGTCTGACTGGCGGCGTGAGCGCATTTTTGCCTATCTCGACCCTTGGAGTGAAAAACACGCACTGGGCAAGGGCTACCAGCTTTCACATTCGCTGATTGCGATTGGTCGGGGTGAAATTTTTGGTGTCGGTTTAGGTGGCAGTATCGAAAAACTGCACTGGCTGCCTGAGGCGCATACCGATTTTTTACTGGCGGTGATTGGCGAAGAGTTTGGGCTGGTGGGTGTGCTGACCGTCATTGGTCTCTTCCTGTGGTTGACTCGCCGCATCATGCACATTGGCCGTCAAGCTATTGCACTTGACCGCGTATTTGCAGGGTTGACCGCACAAGGTGTGGGTATTTGGATCGGCTTTCAGGCTTTCATCAACATGGGCGTGAACCTGGGTGCGCTGCCCACAAAGGGATTGACGCTGCCGCTGATGAGCTATGGTGGATCGGCCATTTTGATGAACCTGGTCTCGCTTGCGGTGGTGCTGCGGATTGACCTTGAGAGCAAGCAGTTGATGCGCGGGGTGCGGCCATGAGTGCAACAGTGAGCGCGCCGGTTGCTCTGGTCATGGCCGGTGGCACGGGGGGGCATATTTTCCCTGGGTTGGCGGTGGCCGAGGCGCTGCGCGACAAAGGTTGGCGTGTGCATTGGCTGGGTGGCCCGAACAGCATGGAAAGCCAGCTGGTACCGCCACGTGGCTTCCCGTTCGAAGTGCTGGATTTTTCTGGCGTGAGAGGCAAAGGCGTTAAAACCTTGCTGATGCTGCCTGTGCGTTTGCTTAAGGCCTGCGTGCAAAGCATTGCCATTGTGAAGCGCGTCAAGCCTGATGTGGTGGTTGGGCTGGGTGGGTACATCACTTTCCCTGCAGGCTTGATGAGCGTGTTGTGTGGCAAGCCTCTGGTGCTGCACGAGCAGAACTCCATTGCTGGCATGGCGAATAAAGTGCTGGCAGCTGTGGCGAGCCGTGTCTTCACGGCTTTTCCGAATGTGTTGAAAAAAGCCCAATGGGTAGGCAACCCGCTGCGCACAGCGTTTACGCAGCAAGCAGCACCTGCTGAGCGCTTTGCTGCGCGTGGCCATGTGCAAGATCAGCCGCTCAAACTCTTGGTCGTCGGTGGCAGCTTGGGAGCCAAAGCGCTGAACGACATCGTGCCGCAGGCCTTGGCTTTGCTGCCCGCCGCCGCTCGCCCCGAGGTGCTCCACCAAAGTGGTGCCAAGCAGATTGATGCTGTGCGTGCCAATTACGCCAAAGCCGGTGTCTCTGCCCAGCTCACCCCCTTCATTGACGATACCGCCAAGGCTTTTGCCGAGGCTGATCTCATTATTTGTCGCTCAGGGGCCAGTACCGTGACGGAGATTGCCGCTGTCGGTGCCGCAGCGCTGTTTGTTCCCTTCCCGTTTGCCGTGGACGATCACCAAACCAGCAATGCCAAGTTCCTCGTCGATCAAGGCGGTGGTTGGCTGGTCGCACAGCATGACCTGACGCCTCAATCATTGGCTGAAATGCTACAAAAAATAGAGCGCCCTACGCTGATGCAGTGCGCACAGCGGGCGCAAAAGATGCAGAAAATAGATGCAACGGTCCAAGTGGTCGCTGCCTGTGAGGCTTTGGCCCAAAAATAACCATGAAACACGCCGTTAAACACATTCACTTCATCGGCATCGGTGGCTCCGGCATGTCCGGTATCGCAGAAGTGCTGTCCAACCTGGGCTATGTCATTTCAGGATCTGACCTGACCGACAGTGCAACCTTGCAGCGCTTGGGCGGTTTGGGCATCAAAACCTACATCGGCCATGAGGCGAGCCATATCGCGGATGCGGATGCGGTTGTGACCTCAACAGCTGTCAAAGCGGACAACCCGGAAGTCATTGCTGCCCGTGCCAAACGTATTCCTGTGGTGCCGCGTGCGTTGATGCTGGCGGAGTTGATGCGGCTCAAGCAAGGCATTGCCATTGCCGGCACCCACGGTAAAACCACCACCACCAGTTTGGTCGCGAGCGTTCTGGCTGCCGCAGGCTTGGACCCGACGTTCGTGATCGGTGGCCGTTTGAACAGCGCTGGGGCCAATGCACGTTTGGGCAGTGGCGATTACATCGTGGTGGAGGCGGACGAGTCGGACGCGTCGTTCTTGAACCTGCTGCCCGTGATGGCGGTGGTAACGAATATCGACGCTGACCACATGGAAACCTATGGGCATGATTTCAATAACCTGAAGAAGGCGTTTGTTGATTTTCTGCACCGTATGCCGTTTTATGGTGCCGCCATTTTGTGTACCGACGATGCTGCGATTCGCGACATCATTCCGCTAGTGACCTGCCCTATCACCAGCTATGGCTTCGACGAAGGTGCACAAGTGCGGGCAGTGGATGTGCGGGCGGTTGAGGGGCAAATGCACTTCACCGTGCAGCGGCGCAATGGCGTGACCTTGCCTGATTTGGCTGTGGTGTTGAATTTGCCTGGGCGCCACAACGTGCTCAACGCGCTGTCTGCTATCGCTATTGCCGTCGAGTTGAACGTGCCCGATGCGGCTGTGCAAAGTGCATTGGCCGAGTTTAAAGGCGTGGGACGGCGTTTTCAACGCTATGGGCAAGTGGCCGTGCCTGCTGCGCATGGCGGTGGTACGTTCGAGGTGATTGACGACTATGGCCATCATCCGGTTGAGATGGCGGCGACGATCGAGGCGGCGCGTGGTGCCTTCCCTGGTCGGCGCTTGGTGCTGGCGTTCCAGCCACACCGTTACACCCGTACACGGGATTGTTTTGAGGATTTCATCAAGGTGATTGGTACGGCGGATTCGGTGCTTCTCGCCGAGGTCTACGCTGCGGGCGAAGCGCCCATTGTGGCGGCGGATGGACGCTCGCTGGCCCGTGCTTTGCGGGTGGCGGGCAAGGTAGAGCCCGTGTTTGTGGACGATATTGTCGGCATGCCACAAGCCATTCTTGACAACGCTCGCGATGGGGATGTCGTGATGTGCATGGGCGCGGGCTCCATTGGCGCCGTGTCGGGCAAAGTGGTGGCCTTGGGAGTGCTGGCATGACAACTGAATTCGGTAAGGTTGCGGTACTGATGGGAGGTCGCTCTGCTGAGCGCGAAGTCTCATTGATGTCTGGCGCTGGCGTCTTGAAGGCGTTGCAAGGGCAGGGCGTCGATGCGCACGCATTCGACCCGGCTGAGCGGGATCTGTCCGAGCTCAAGCGCAAAGGCTTTCAGCGTTGCTTTATCGCACTGCATGGCCGCTACGGTGAAGACGGTACCGTGCAGGGTGCGTTGGAGTTGCTGGGTATTCCTTACACCGGCTCTGGCGTGATGGCGTCCAGCATCGCCATCGACAAAATCATGACCAAACGGGTTTGGATGGCCGAAGGCCTTGCCACACCGCGCTATGTCTTGCTGCGGCGTGGTGCTTACAGCGGTGAGCAGGTGGCGGTTGTGCCTGAAGAGCTGGGCTTGCCGGTAATCGTGAAACCTGCGCGCGAAGGCTCGTCGCTGGGCTTGACCAAGGTGCTGCATGCCTTTGGCATGGTGGAGGCCGTGGACAAAGCTGTTCAGCTCGATGCAGATGTGCTGTGCGAGCAGTTCATTGCGGGTGATGAGGTGACTTGCCCAGTGTTGGGTACCGGTGACAGCGCCCGTGCGCTGCCCGTGATCCGCATCGTGGCGCCCGACGGCAATTACGATTACCAAAACAAGTACTTCACCGACGACACCAAGTACCTGGTGCCCTGTGGCTTACCAGCGGGTGAAGAAGAAGCCATCCAACAGCTGGTACTCAAGGCTTACCGCGTGCTGGGCAGCCGGGGCTGGGGGCGCATTGACGTGATGATTGACGCCGCCACGCGACAGCCTTACCTGCTGGAGTTGAACACTTCACCGGGGATGACTGGGCATTCGCTGGTGCCGATGTCTGCACGCGCTGCGGGTATCAGCTATGAGGCGTTGTGCTTGCAGTTGCTGGCTGATGCGGCGCTGGACTACAACGCCAATCCTGTGTTGAAAGCCTAGTTACACCATGAACTCGGCCCTGCACCCGTCCGACCTGCCCGTTGATGTGCGCCTGATGAACAAGGCCAGCGCGGTCTTGTTCGCCGTTGCACTGCTGGCGGCGATGGTTGTGGCTGGGTGGTGGGTGGTGCGCAACCCGGTGTTTGCGGTCAGGCACATCACCGTGGTGGGAGATACCTCACACAACAGCGCTGCGACACTGCGAGCCAATGTCACACCGAAGATGGCAGGAAATTTCTACACACTGGATTTGACCCAAACGCGCACTGCCTTTGAGGCTGTGCCGTGGGTGCGCAAGGCGGTGGTGCGGCGCGAATTTCCTGATCGTTTGAAAGTGACATTGCAAGAACATCAAGCCGTCGCTTACTGGGGGGATGAGAACGAACCCCGTCTGGTGAACAGCTTTGGTGAGGTGTTCGAGGCCAATGTCGGTGATGTCGAGCAAGACGATTTGCCACGCCTTAACGGCCCTGAGCAGCAATCGGCGCAAGTGCTGGCCATGTACCGGTTACTCAAGGCGCCGTTTGAATTGCTGGACGCGGATCTGGACGAGTTGCAGCTTACGCCCCGTGGCGGCTGGCGTGCACAGTTGGATTCAGGGGCGGTGTTGGAATTGGGTTCTGGCACAACCGATGAGGTGCTGCGACGCACCCAGCGCTTTGTGCGCACGCTGACGCAGGTCAGCGCCAAATACGGTCGCCGGGTCGATGCCTTGCTGGCAGCAGATCTGCGTTATCCCGAAGGTTATGCCCTGCGCTTGCGTGGCGTAGGTACGGTCACTGCGGAGGCGCTCGCGAAAGCGCCGGGTAAGAGGTAGAACTATGGCAAAAGAATACAAAGACTTGATCGTGGGTTTGGATATTGGTACTTCCAAGGTCATGGCCGCAGTGGCTGAGGTGCTGCCTGGCGGCGAGCTGCGGTTGGTGGGCTTTGGTGTGTCCCCTAGCCATGGATTGAAGCGTGGCGTGGTGGTGAACATTGACGCCACGGTGCAAAGCATCCAGCATGCGCTGAAAGAAGCAGAGCTGATGGCGGATTGCAAAATCAGTAAGGTCTACACCGGCATCACTGGCAGCCACATACGTGGCATCAACTCCAGTGGCATGGTGGCGATCAAAGACCGTGAGGTTTCTGCTGCGGATGTGACACGGGTGCTGGAAACGGCCAAGGCGATCAATATTTCTACCGACCAGCGCTTGTTGCTTGTCCAGCCGCAAGAGTTTGTGATTGACGGCCATGATGTGAAAGAGCCGATTGGTATGAGCGGTATCCGCCTGGAAGCCAAGGTTCACATCGTGACGGGAGCGCAAAGCGCAGCAGAAAACATCATCAAATGCGTGCGTCGCTGTGGGTTGGAGGTCGAGCATTTGATGCTTAACCCAATGGCATCCAGTTTGTCAGTGTTGACGGACGATGAGCGCGAATTGGGTGTGGTGTTAGTGGACATTGGCGCAGGTACCACCGATGTGGCGATTTTCACCAACGGTGCAATTCGCCATACGGCTGTGATTCCGATTGCGGGTGACTTGATTACCAGCGACATTGCCATGGCTTTGCGCACACCGACCAAAGATGCTGAAGACATCAAGGTTGAAAACGGTTTTGCCAAGCAACTGTTGGCTGATCCAGATACCCAAGTGGAAGTTCCTGGTTTGGGTGACCGTGGCCCGCGCATGTTAAGCCGTCAGGCGCTGGCGGGTGTAATCGAACCGCGCGTCGAAGAGATTTTTGCACTGGCGCACCAGATCGTTCGCGAGTCGGGGTTTGAGGAGGTGCTGTCCTCTGGCATCGTACTCACTGGTGGCAGTGCGGTGATGCCCGGGATGGTGGAGCTCGCCGAAGACATTTTCTTGAAGCCTGTACGCCGTGGCGTACCCAAGTATTCCAATGCGTTGGCCGATATGGTGTCGCAGCCACGTGCCGCCACCGTGATGGGCTTATTGGAAGAAGCGGCCAAGGCCCGCATGGTTGGACACCGGGTTGCGCAACGCAGTGGCTCTATGAAGAATGCGTTGGGCAATGTCAAAGACTGGTTCTTAGGGAACTTCTGACCATGAAAAACTTGATTCCATCCTTGTTTTTCGGTTTGCGCCAGTACCCACCCTACACCGCTTGTGCCGGTCCGCCGGTGAGTGCACCTCATTTCTTTTTGCAACAACCCCATTACCCCCAGTTTTCCCTCTAAATTTTCAGGAGCACACCATGACCATCGAAATGATTGAAATCGAAGAATTCAACCAAGGCACACAGATCAAGGTGATTGGTGTCGGCGGCGGCGGCGGCAATGCTGTCGAGCACATGATCGCCCGTCAAGTGCAGGGCGTAGAGTTCATTTGCGCGAATACCGATGCGCAGGCTTTGGCACGCAGTTCGGCGCATCGCACCATTCAGCTCGGTCAAAGCGGCCTAGGTGCAGGCAGTAAGCCTGACAAGGGCCGTGAAGCAGCTGATGCCGCAGAAGCAGATATTCGCGCGTCGATTGCTGGTGCACATATGTTGTTCATTACTGCAGGTATGGGGGGCGGCACGGGCACTGGGGCCGCGCCTGTGATTGCGCGTATCGCTAAAGAAATGGGTATCTTGACTGTTGGCGTTGTGACCAAACCGTTTGAGTTTGAAGGCGGTCGCCGCATGTCGAATGCCGATACGGGTTTGTCAGAGCTTGAGGCCAACGTAGATTCGTTGATCGTGGTGTTGAATGAAAAGTTGCTCGAAGTGCTGGGTGACGATATCAGTGAAGAAGCTGCTTTTGCCCATGCCAATGATGTGTTGAAAAACGCAGTAGGTGGTATTGCCGAAATCATTACGGTACCTGGCAATGTGAATGTGGACTTTGAAGACGTACGCACGGTGATGGGTGAACCAGGTAAGGCCATGATGGGTACCGCTATCGCCTCTGGCCCTGATCGTGCACGCATTGCGGCTGAGCAAGCTGTGGCCTGCCCGTTGCTTGAAGGTATTGATCTCTCTGGAGCCAAAGGTGTCTTGGTGCTGATTTCTGCTGCCAAGGGCTCTTTGAAGTTGAGCGAGTCCAAACTGGCGATGAACACCATCCGTGCCATTGCCTCTGAAGGTGCTCACGTGATTTATGGCACGGCTTATGACGACAGTCTGGACGACAACATCCGTGTGACCGTGGTCGCAACAGGCTTGAGCCGTCAACAAGCACGTCGCCCTGCGGTGCCACTGCAAGTGATTCAGCGCACAGGTACGGACAATATTCCTTTCCATATGCCTGCAGGCAGCGCAACTGGCGTAAGTGCAGGGATGGGCGGAACTATGAATGCACCCGATTACAGTGGCTTGGCTGTGACAGCACCCCGTGTGTGGCATACCAACCGTGTTCAGGCGGCAGCCAAGGTGGATGCACTTTCTAGTGGCGGCATGGACGATCTGGACATTCCTGCATTTTTGCGTAAGCAGGCCGATTGATCCATATGCCTTCAAGTGGCTGTTTACCCAGCGTAGACAGTCACTGAAAGCTGCCTATTTCAATTTCTTTATAAAATCTGATTGCTCCTCGTGAAAACCCGTGCTATGATTGAGAGCTTCACTGCTAGGGGATGTTGCTAGAAATAGCAAGATGTTCAGGTGGAGGGGCTAGAGTTAAGTTTTGATCAATTTCATGTAAATTGATTGCAGGTTTCTCTGGGTTTGCTTTGTTTGGT